>JAJDAQ010000128.1 GCA_029261815.1 Deltaproteobacteria bacterium | reverse complement strand
GTTCGGGCTGAGCGAGGCCAAGGTGCTCGATCGCTTCGCCGACTATGTCGAGCGCTTCTCCGTCATCGACTGACCGTCGCGCGTTTGCGCGCGATGACGAGATGGTTCTGGGTCCAACGCGCGAAACCCCGCTCCAGCGCTTCGTCGAGGGCGTTCCAACACCAGCGCACCCACGCTGCATCCGCGAGAAACGCGGGAACCCGCGCCCAGGCGTTTCGCGGCAGGAACCCGTAGCGCCGTTGCTCAAGGATCTCGAGGCCGGCATCGGTGAACAGTTGCCTGACCTGCGCCGGCGTGTAACGAACGTCGTGATGATGGTGACCGCCGATACGGTCGGCGAGCGCCTCGATCCAGCTGCCCTGATTGGGAAGGTGACAGCAGACCAGTGTGCCACCGGCGCGAAGAACGCGAACCAGCTCGGCCAGACTCTCGGTGTCCCGGCCCCCGCGCTCGTGGACGTGTTCGAGGACGCCGATCGACGAAACCGCATCGAAACAACCATCGTCGAACGGCAGCTGCGTCGGCTCGTCTGGCGTGCCCTCTACGAAATGCCAGCCGTTGTCGGTGAGCCAAGCGGCGACGCCGGGCGGGTCGAGGCCGAACGCGCTTGCGCGGTAGCCGGCGCGAAGGAGGAAATACGAGAAGTGTCCATTTCCGGGTCCCCAGTCCAGTACGTGGGCGCCGGCAGGTACATGGTGCCGCACTGCCGCGTAGAGCCCGCGATATTGGTCTGCCGAGATGCGCGCCTCGAACTGAAGTAACTGCCGCGCGCCGTCTTCGCGCGCCAACTGCACGAGTTCCCCGAGGATCTCGTCGTCCGATCCGATCGCGTCCGACCCTCTCGCGTTCATCCCGCCTCCGAAGCGAAGCCTAGGCGCTTCGCCCGGCGCCGTCGTCAGTGCGACTCCATCTCGGCATCCGTCCGGATTCCGGCGTTGCCTGCCACTCGATTGATTCGTCGAACGTCACGGCGACCTGGCAAGCGTCGGCGGTGTGGCGCTCCCCCAAAACTCGCGATGTCCCGGGAGCGTGTCGAAGGCACGTCACACGTGCCTGGGATGGCTAGTGCGGTGCGAATGCGTCCGGCCCGGGGAAGGGCCCGGTCAGGGGCTTCTTCAGCTGTTCGACCGGCTCGCCAGATTCCCAACGCTTGACGAGATCCTCGACATCAAAAAGGACGCCGATCGGGTTGCTCGCGAATTGTCCGCCGGCGATCCACTCCATCATCTCGCGGGTCTCGTCGAACGCATCGATCTGCAGTTCCACCTGGTTTCGATCCGGGTCGAGGTAATACAGCGACAGCGTCGGACCGTGGTGGATGCAGGTGCTGGGCGTGATTCCGGTGTCCCGCAGGCGGCAGTAGGTGCGGAGCAGGTCATCCAGGCCGTCGTACGTGAAGGCCATGTGATCGAGCCCGACGGCATTGTCGGGCCGATCGACGAGCGTCGGAATGTTGGCGACCGCGATGCGGTGGTGCTCTTCGTCGTACGTCATGAAGCAGACCATCGGGTTCTCGAAAATGGGCTCAGCTTCGAGCACGGTCTTGTACCACGTCACGACGGAGTCGAATTGCTTTGTGCGGATCACGCAATGCGCGAACTTGGCCGGCGCGATTCGGCCGCGCTCTCGTGCCGGGACGGGATGCCTGGGGTCGCCCATGAGCCGTTTCTCCTGAGTGCCGGAATTGCGGAAGGGGCTGGAATATAGTCCGGATCCTGGCACCCGCGCGGCGTGCCCAACCGAGAAGGACAGGGATGACCCAACAGAGCGTCGAACTGACTCGAAGCGGCGCGATCGCAACGATCACGTTGGCGAATCCGCCGACCCATACGCTGACGGCTGGCGGGGTCTCCGAGATCCACCGCTTGGTCGACGGTCTCGAGGGCGACCGCGGCTTGCGGGTGCTCGTCCTTCGCGGCGGAGGCGATGCGGGCTTGGCTCTCCGGGGAGCGCTGGGAATGGACCGGAGAATGAGAATGCAAGAGACGCCTGCGAGGGGTTGCCTTGCATGGGGGATTCCAGGATGACCCGACTTCAGCTCCGCTTCGATGTGCGGGCACCGAGCGCCTCCCCCGCATCGCTCGACGAAATCGTCGCGGCGACACTCGACATGGCCGCATGGGCGGAGGAGCACGGCTTTCAAGGCTGCAGCGTCAGCGAACATCACGGCGCCGACGACGGCTATCTGGCATCGCCGATTCCGATGGCGACCGCGATCGCCGCGCGCACGCAACGGTTGCGGATCTCGATCGCGGCATTGCTCGTGCCGATGTACGACCCGGTCAAGCTCGCCGAAGACCTCGTCATCGCTGACCACATCTCGCGCGGTCGCATCGTGACAACCGCCGGGATCGGTTACCGACAAGAAGAGTTCGCGATGTTCGATATTCCGTTCGCCGAGCGTGGAAAGATCTTTGACGAGTACCTGGAAGTCTTGCTGCGTGCCTGGAAGGGAGAAGCGTTCGAGTGGCGCGGTCGGCCGATCCGCGTGACGCCTGGGCCGTACTCGAACCCGATTCCGCCGCTGCTGATGGGCGGTCAGAGCAAGACCGCGGCGCGGCGCGCGGCCCGACTGAATCTGCCCTACCAGCCAGCGAATAACGACAACGAGATCAACGCGGTCTATCTGGAAGCGTGTGAGGCACACGGGCATGAGCCCGCGCTCTATCCACCGGGAACCGGCGAGATGGTCTGGGTCGCCGAAGACCCGGAACGCGAGTGGTCCCGGATCGGTTCCTATTTGCTGCACGATGCGTTGACCTACGCAGGCTGGCAGCCTCCCTGGCAGCAGGGGTCGGCGATGCAGAGCCGCGCAACGGACCTGGCCGAGCTGCAGGCGGAGGGTCTCTACAAGATCCTGACCCCCGACGAATGCGTGGCCTACGCGGAGGGCCTGGGAACCCACGGTAGTTTGCTGCTCTACCCGTTCTGCGGCGGCACCCCGCCCGAGTTTGCGTGGGAGGCCATCGAAGTTTTCGACGCGATGGTTCGGCCCCGACTTCCGGCCTAGCGCCTGCGCTACGGTCGTCCTGCGCGCGAGGGCGGAAGCGATGAGTACATCGAACGAGACCCAGGTGCTGATCATCGGCGGCGGTCCCGCGGGTACGCTGCTGGCGTGGCTGCTTGCGAGTCGCGGCGTCGATACGGTTCTGGTCGAGCGTCAGGCGGATTTCGCGCGGGAGTTTCGCGGCGAAGTCCTGATGCCAAGTGGCCAGGAGGTGTTGCGCGAAGCGGGTTTCTCCTTCGACGGGATTCCGACGGTTCGGCCGCAGCAGCTTGAATTGTATCGGGGAGCACAGCGCTTTTTCGAGACCACACTCGACTTGCCGCCGGAGGCTTCCCCCCTTGGCGTGTCGCAGCCAGCGCTGCTCGAGTCGCTGGTTCAGCGCTGTGAAACTTCGCCCAACTTTCAGTTCTTGCGCGGCGTCGCAGCCAAGGACCTCCTGACCGAGGACGGGCGAGTCGTTGGGGCGCGTCTGCAAAGCAAAGACGGCGACCGCGGCTTCTCCGCGCGGTTGGTCGTTGGGGCCGACGGCCGATCGTCGGTCGTTCGCCGCAAGCAGGAGCTGCCCGTGCGCGACCTCGGGGCACCGATGGACATCGTCTGGGCGAAATTCCCGCGCCCCGCACACTGGAGCGACGCGCAGGTCGGCATCTATATCGGAAACGGTCACTTGCTGATCGCGTTCACGGCGGCTGAAGACCGAGCGGTTCAACTCGCCTGGGTCGTGCTGAAGGGAACGTACGGCGAGCTTCGCGCTCGCGGCGTAGAAGCCTGGGCGCGCGACATGGCGATGCACGTGGACCCGGCTCTGGGTCTTCATCTCGAACAGACGATCGACCAGATCGACCGGCCCTTCCTGCTTGACTCGGTGACCGACCGCGTAATCGGGTGGGCACGTCCTGGATCGCTGGTCATTGGTGACGCCGCGCATACCATGTCGCCCGTGGGGGGGCAGGGGCTCAATGTCGCCATGCGGGATTCGGTGGTCGCCGCGAATCATCTGGTGCCGGCGTTTCTCGGCGATGGCGACGTCGACGCGGCAGCGGCTCTCATCGAGGCGGAACGGGGTCCGGAGATCGACACGATCCAACGCCTGGCGGCGATTCCGCCGCGCTTCATGTTGGGAACCACCCTGTTCCATTCGGCTGCGCGCGCCCTCCTCGCCCGGCTTGCGCCGACCGCGCTCGCCACGGGACGCGCCAATGTCCTGCTGCAGACGTTCCTACACGGGACGACAGACGTTCACCTGAAGATCTAGCGCTCGAGGTCCCAGATTTGCTCCCTGACGTTCGCTCCCTGTTCCGCGCCCGCGCGGGTGATGATTCCGTCGCCATCGTGTTCGAAGACGACCGCATGACCTGGAGAGAACACGTCCAGGCCTCGCTCGCCCGCGCGGCTTGGCTCGAATCGCTCCGGCCGGCGGCAGGGCCGTTTCATATTGGTGTCCTGCTCGACAACGTCCCCGAGTTCTCGATCTTGTTGGGAGCTGCTGCCTACGCGGGAGCCACGATCGTGGGCATCAATCCAACGCGACGCGGCGCGGAGCTGGAACGGGACATCGGTCACACGGACTGCGCCGTCCTGGTGACAGAGTCTCGTTACCAAGCAGATCTGGCCGGCCTCGATCTCGGCGCCGTCGGAGAACGCGTCTTCGTGGCCGACTCGGAACAGTGGACGGAGACCCTGCGCCCATTTTTCGGTGCTCGGGATCCCGAAGTCGAGCTCGATGCTGCTGCGCCCTATCTCCTCATCTTCACCTCGGGAACGACGGGGCATCCGAAGGCCGCGATCTGTAGCCAGGCACGACTCGCCGGGATCGCCACGAACCTGGTCGAGCGCCACGGCCTGACCGCCGAGGACGTGACTTACGCATCGATGCCGATGTTCCATTCGAACCAGATCATGGCCGGATGGGTGCCGACGCTCGCAGCTGGTGGAACGCTGGCGCTGCGTCGAAAGTTTTCGGCATCGGGTTTCCTGCCCGATGTGCGGCGCTACGGCGTGACGTACATGAACTATGTCGGAAAGCCGTTGACGTACATCCTCGCGACACCGGAGGCACCGGACGACGCGCAGAATTCGCTCAGGATTGCGTTCGGAAACGAAGGCGCCGAGCACGACCTCGAGCGGTTTGCCAAGCGCTTCCAGTGCGTCGTGCAGGATTCCTACGGTTCGACCGAGGGCTCCGTGTCGATCGGGCGAACGCCGGAAACGCCCAAGGGTGCCCTGGGGATTGGCATCCCCGGAACGGTCGTGCTCGATCCGGAGACCGGAAAGGAATGCCCGCCGGCCAACTTCGATCCTGACGGCAGGCTCCTCAATGCCGACGACTGCGTCGGAGAGATCGCGAACCGCGAGAGCGCTCCGACTTTCGAGGGCTACTACAACAACACCGATGCGAACCAGGCCCGGATCCGAGATGGCGTGTACTGGACGGGCGATCTCGGGTATCGCGATCGCGAAGGATTCCTCTACTTTGCGGGCCGCGACTTCGACTGGCTGCGGGTCGATGGCGAGAACTTTGCTGCCGCGCCGGTAGAGCGAATCATCGCACGACACCCCGATGTCTCATTGGCCGCCGTCTACGGGGTGCCGGATGAGGAAGTCGGCGACCAGGCCATGGCCGCCCTGATCCTGGAGCCTGGCGCAAAATTCGATGGCATCGAATTCGCCGAGTACCTGAAGCGCCAGAGCGATCTCGGAACCAAATGGGCCCCGCGTTATGTGCGGGTTTCGGACAAGCTGCCGAGCACCGAAACCAACAAGATCCTGAAGCGCGTACTTCGTCGAGAGCGTTGGGAGTGTGAAGACCCGGTCTGGGTCCGAGACGGAGCCGTCTACCGCCCCCTCACGCCTGTCGATGTCGCCTCGATCCTCGAGCGGTTTCGCGCGCGGAGCCGAGAGGCTGCGCTCGACGTTTGAGCCGCGGGGTCGGCTACCACTCGCCCGTGTTCTCCATCGAAGCCCACGGCTCCTGCGCCGGCAGCGGCGGCCCGTCTTGGAGCAGTTCGACCGAGATGCCGTCCGGTGAACGAACGAATGCCATGTGGCCGTCGCGCGGCGGTCGATTGATGGTCACTCCGCCGTCCATGAGCTTCTGGCACGCCGCGTAGATGTCCTTCACGGCATAGGCGAGATGGCCGAAGTTCCGGCCCCCGTCGTAGGGCTCGGGGTCCCAGTTGTGGGTCAATTCCACCTGGGAGTCAGGATTCTCGGGAGCGCCGAGGAAGATCAGGCTGAAGCGACCGGCTTCGACGTCGACTCGTCGTTGCTCCTCCAGACCGAGCTTGTTGCAGTAGAAATCGAGTGAAGCGTCGAGGTCCGTGACCCGGACCATCGTGTGCAGGTAGCGCATGTGCCCTCCAGAGGCGCCGAGCGTAGCGCGTGGTCGGCCCTGATTGGGACCGATAAGGTCCGTTCGTGATCGAAGAGATTGAGGAATGATCGGGCGGACATTGCGTCTCGCGATGATCGGGTGCGTGCTGGTCGCGGCTTCGGTCACTGGCTTGCAACGTGCGTTTCCGCCGCTCGCAGGCGGCGACCCGGCCCCCGACCGCGTCGAGCTGGGTCGGTTGCTCTTCTTCGATCCAGTCCTTTCGGCAGACGGGACCCTGTCGTGTGCGCATTGCCACCGCCCCGACCGCGCGATGGCTGACGGCCGACCGCGTGCGCGCGGCCGAAACGGCGTGGTCCTCGAACGAAACACGCCCACCCTCTACAACGTCGCATTCAAGGATCGCCTGATGTGGGATCGCAGGGCCGCATCGCTCGAGGCACAGGTACGTCTGCCGCTCTTCCGGACGGAGGAACTCGGTGCCGACCCGGAACGGCTCGTGGCGAGGCTCGAAGCGATCCCGGCCTATCAAGACCGTTTCTCGGCGGTCTTCGGTGAGGCGATCTCGATCGATCGGATTGCCGATGCGATCTCGGCGTTCGAACGCACGTTGGTGTCCCAGCGGTCGCGTTTCGACCGCTATGCAGCGGGTGATCGCGGGGCACTCACCGTGGCGGAGCGCCGTGGGCTCAGCCTGTTCCGCTCCCTCAATACGCGCTGCTTCGAGTGTCACCGCCTGCCAACCTTCGACGCACCGCTCGCGATCGGTATTGGCGTGCCGTCGATGGATCCCGGAGTCGCTGGTGCGGGCGGGAACCCGGTGCAGACGGGTTTCTTCGGCGTCCCGGGATTGCGGAACGTCGCGCTGACGGCCCCCTACATGCATGATGGTTCACTCGCGACACTGGACGACGTCGTCGATTTCTATCGGAAGGGTGGCGGTCGGGCGAGCGGGCTCTCGGCACCTCGTGTGCATGAACACATTCGTGCCTTCGATATTGGCGATGATGAGGCGGCCGATCTGGTTGCCTTTCTTGGCGCGCTGACCGATGAGAGCCAGCGACCCCGCGTTCCGAACTCGGTACCGTCCGGCTATCCCGTTCTGGAGGAAGATTCGTGATCCGTTTCCTGTCTGTTCTCAGTTGTTGCTGGTTCTTGGCCATCGCGGTGCCGTCGTTGGCAGACGTGATCCGGGTGGCCTCGGGAGACTCGATCGCGGAAGCGCTCGAGGAGGCCCCGCCCGGATCGATCATCGAGGTCGAGCCCGGCATCTATCACGAGGCGCTGAGCGTCGATACGCCCGGCATCACGTTGCGGGGATTGGTCCGCGGGAGTCAGCGCCCGATTCTGGACGGCCGCAACAAGTTGAACGACGGTGTGATCGCCTCCGGCAGCCCCTTTACGATGAGTGGTTTCGGGATCCGCCATTACAAGGGGAACGGGGTCAGCACGCAGGGTGTGGATGGGGTGACACTGACCGATCTTGAGATCGACGACACGGGCCTCTACGGCGTCTACCCCGTGCAGTCGCGCAACGTGGTGGTCACGCACTGCACGATCACGCGCATCAAGGATGCGGGCATCTACGTTGGTGAAAGCGAGCGTGCGCTGGTGGCCTACAACGAGGTCCACCATAACGTCGCCGGGATCGAGATCGAGAACACCAACGATGCCGAGGTGCGCGACAACCTTGCCTTCGAGAATACGGCCGGGATCCTGGTCTTCGTGCTGCCCGGAAAAGTGCTGAAGGAGGCCCGACGCAACCGCGTTCATCGCAACTGGGTGGTCCGCAACAACCACGAGAACTTCGGCGACCCCGCCGCGATCGTGGGCCAACTACCGCCCGGCATCGGAATCCTGGTCATGGGTGCCGACGGGACCGTGGTCGAGAACAACCGGGTCAAGGACAACGGCTCGATCGGGATCGGTTTGATTCGTCTGGCGGCGGACGAGGCGGCGCGCGATCCCGAACAGGAGCCGCTGGCGGAGGGCAACCAGATTCGCGGCAACTACCTGTCCGGGAACGGCCTGGATCCCGACCCGAGTGTGGTCGAGGGCTATGGGGGCGGCGGAGACTTCGCGTGGGACGGCACTGGGCGGGACAACTGCGTGGATCTCGCAGATTCGGACGTGATCGCTGGAATCCCGCTCCGCGGCTGCTCGGTTCTGATGCCGGATGGGGCGGGACGCGAGTTCCTGTTCGGCCGCGATCTTGCGGCCGCCCCGTCGACGCGCGGGTACCGTCCCGCGCCGGCGGCGAAACGCGTCGTCCAGAGCGCAGCCGCCGACGCAGATCTCGACGCGGTGGATCAGGTCGTCAAGATCCGCGCGATGCGGTTCGAACCCAAGCATGTGACGATTCGCGCGGGCGAGACCGTGGCATGGCTCAATGAAGATGCGGTGGCGCATACGATCACCAGCGGGGAAGGGCGCATGCCGACACATTCGCCGATGTCTTCCCCCTTCATGATGCGCGGTGCGACCTTCTCGCATGCCTTCGCGGAGCCGGGGCGGTACGAATACCTGTGCATGCCTCATCTCGACCAGGCCGAGATGCGCGAAGCGACGGTGACCGTACTTCCGCCGGACGCATGAGGTTGCGGCGTGCGGTTGCGTTCGATGTCAGTCGCCGGCCGGGAGGCGCACCTCGAAGCGAGCACCGCCGAGAGGACTGTCGCCGACGATCAGGGTTCCACCGTGGGCCACGATGATCTGGTACGAAACGTAGAGGCCGAGGCCGGTCCCGACGCCCGCTTCCTTGGTCGTATAGAACGGATCGAAGAGTCGGTCGCGCTCGATCATCGGGATGCCAGGGCCATCGTCCTCGACAATGAGGAGCGCTTCCTGGCCGGCGCGAAGGGTCGACACCGACACCGTCCCTGATTCTCCAAGAGCCTGGATCGCGTTGACCAACAAGTTCACGAAGACCTGCTGTAGCTGTCCCGGCGCGCCCGTGATGAAAGTCGGGTCGCCGAGCCGTTCCTGGATCTCGACATTGCCCCGCCGGGTGCTCGCGACGCGGATGCTCTTCTGGGCGATGTCGTTGAGGTCCGAGCGCCGATGTTCGGTGCCGCCGTGGGCGAACTCTCGCATGTCATGTGCGATTGCGATCGTCCGGTCAACGCCTTCCAGCGATTCCTCGATCAGCGCGGCGAAGTCTGCCCATCGTTCGCGCGCTTCCGCCGAGAGTTCCGCGTCCTTCAGGATGACGTCCCACTCCTCGCCGAGGATGCCGAGGTTGGTTCGTACGTAGGCCATCGGATTGTTGATCTCATGCGCGATCCCGGCAGCTAGTTCGCCAACCGACTCCATTTTCTGGGTCTGCATGAGCTTGTGCTCGAGCGCGCGCTTCTGCGTGACGTCTTCTGCGATCACCAGCACGCCCCGCCCGCCGCTCGGCCCCGTTGAGATCGGGGACAGCGTGACGGCCATGTCGAGCGCCTTGACCGACGCCGGGTGAAGACAGACCTCATCGACGATCAGGCACTGCTGTTCGAGGCAGCGCTGAATTGCGTCGGAGAGGCCGGCCTCGATGAGTGGCGCCGAGTCGAACGCGTTCTGGGCCAGGATCGCTTCCAAGGGCGGGGAACCCACCCACTCGATGAGCCGGCGGTTGAGGGTCAGGAATCGACCGTCTTCTGCGATCACACAGATTCCCAGCGGCGCTTCCTCGAAGATCTTTCGGTAGCGGTCTTCGCTGTCCAGGAGCGCCGCGCCCCGCTCGGCCACCAACGCCTCGAGTTCGAGTTCGACGTTTCGGGATTGCTTGGTCACCAGATAGGAGAGGCAGAGCGCCATCACGATGGGGCCGTACTCGGCGAGGCTCGGAACCGCGTGGGAGCCCACACCGACAAGAATCGTTGTCATGCCCATGGCCGCATAGGCGCCCAGGCTCGAGAGCAGGATGACCTTGTCCGAAGTCGGCAGGATCGGGCAGCGCCAAACATCGCGAATACAGACGCCGAGCATCCAGGCGATCAGCGCCGCGACACCGCCGACGGCGTCGGTTGAAATGCCGGTGGGCACCGGGTCGCCGAATACGTCCGGGATCAGCATGACTTCGTCCGAGACGAACGCATCGGTGGCCCACGCCCCCACCGAGACGGCAACCAGGGCGAATGCCAGGACGCGAACGCTGGGTGAGCGCCAGGATTGCCCGGTGATGGATTGAACGAACCCGAGGAGAGCGACGACGAGCAGGGCGCCGACGACGATCATCATGCGGGTCGCCTCGGTCGCGGTCTCGGGTACGACCGAAGTGACTTCGGCCCAGCGCGCCGCGACGAAACAAAGCGACAGGCCTGCCCACGTAGCGAGCCATCGATCTGCGGTACGTCCCGAACCGGAGCGCCACAGATGTAGGATCGTGAGCGTCAAACTGACGCCCATCGAGAGCATCAGGGCGCTATGGCTCGACGCGAAGGCGGGCATGCCCGGCTTATCGGCAGGACCGAGGTCCCTGATAAGTCTCCAGAATGGCGCATCGGTACGTTGCCACTGCCAGGGGGGGGGCCTAGGGTTCTCTCCCCATGAGCGATTCCAGCCCCGCCTCGTCTCGACCCGTCACGCTCCTTGGCCTGGGAGCCGCAGTCGGCATCGTCTTGGCCGCCGCCGGCCTCTTGTCCGGTGCTGGGGGAGCGGATTCGCTGCCCACCGGTGCCGTCGCATCAGTCGATGGCCAACCGATTTTCCGGGATGGCTACGAGCGGTTGGTCGCCGGCCTCGATGCGGACACGAGGGAGCCGATCACTCCGGCGCTGCGCCGCCGTGTACTCGATCGGATGATCGACGAAGAACTGCTCGTCCAGCGCGGCCTAGCACTTGGCCTGGCCGAGAGTGACCGCCGCGTTCGGGCCGACATCACCCAGGCCATGATCCGCTCCGTGGTCCTCGAAGCAGAGGACGAAACGCCCGACGAGGCGACGTTGAGACAGTTCCACACCGAAGAAGGGGCGTTCTTTACGCAACCGGGCCGGATTCGGATTGGGCAGGTGTTTTTTCGGGTTCCCGCCGGGAGCGATGAACAGCAGGTTCGTGCACGCGCGGCGAGCGCGACCGAACGGCTTCGCGCTGGCGAGGACCTTGAGCTCGTTCGCGAGGAGATGGGTGATCGTGAGGTCTCGCCGGTTCCCGACGCCATGCTCCCTCCTGCGAAGCTTCGGGAGTACATCGGCCCCACTGCGCTTCGCGCCGTGATGGCGTTGGACGATGGCACCGTCAGCGATCCCGTCCGGTCAGGAACCGGGGTGCACGTCTTCGTCCTTCTCGCTCGCGACCCCGCGCGCATTCCTCCGTTCGATGAGATCGAACCGCAGATTCGGGCAGAGTGGATTCGTCGCGCCGGAGATCGCGCGCTTCGTGGCTACCTCGACGGCCTCCGTGACGAAGCCGAGGTCGTGGTGATCCAGGAACTCCAGTGATCGTTCGGAGTACCATCGGACTGCTGCTTCTCGTGCTGCTCGTGGGCGATGCGGCCATCGCGCATACCCGCAGCACTTCGTACTCGAGCTGGGAGATCGACGGCCGGACCGCCCGGATCCGACTCCGCATCACGCAGCTGGAACTGACGCGTCTACCGTGGGGAATCGTTTCGCCGCCTGCGCTTCCGGGAGAGCTCGCGGCCTACCTCCCGCAGGCACTCCGGCTTGAAGCCGACGGGACGGTGTGCTCGGCAACGTCTCCCATCCGAGCACTGGCCGCGCCGCGCGATCGCGCGCTCCTCGAATGGGACGTCGCGTGTCCGGAGACTGGGGCCCTCGCAATTCGCAGCGAGATGATGCTGGAGGTCGCGCCCAGCCATCTCCACTTCGCGCGGATTCGGGCACCCGACGGGAAGATCACCGAACGGGTGCTGTCGAACACCGAGCGAACCTGGGAACTCTCCGCGCCTGGCGAGGAGGGCGGTTCGGCCATCGGCAGTTCGATTCCAGCGTACATCGCCGTGGGCGTCGAACACATCGCGACTGGTTATGACCACCTGGTCTTCTTGCTGGGCTTGCTGTTATTGGCTTCCCGTCTGCGTGAAGTCGTCACGATCGTCACCGGTTTCACGATCGCACATAGCATCACCTTGGCGCTCGCAGCGGTCGGTCGGGTTCAGCCGGAAGCGGCGGCCGTGGAGGCGTTGATCGGTTTGTCGATCGCGCTGGTTGCGGCCGAGAACGGCTGGTTGCTCTCTGGAAGGCGGCGAATCATTCCCGCGGTCGCGGTCGCCGCATTCGCGGCCATGGCAGTCGCCGCATGGGCCGGCGTGGGAGCGATTCCTGGATTGACCCTCGCGGGACTGGCCCTGTTCGCATTCTGTTATTTCAACCTGCTCGAGGGGACCGAACGGCCGGCGCGTCTCCGCGCGGCGATCGCCTTCTGTTTCGGGCTGGTTCACGGCTTCGGCTTCGCCGGGGTCCTGACCGAGATCGCCTTGCCGCAGGGCCGCCTCCTGCCGGCATTGCTGGGCTTCAACCTCGGCGTCGAAATCGGGCAGCTCGCCATCGTCGCGGTCGTCTGGCCGCTGCTCTACGCGCTCTCTCGCTTTCGCGACGGGCAGATCCACCGCTGGGGAATCGAGCTGGGAACTGGTGCCGTCTGCGCCCTCGGCGTCTACTGGATGATCGAACGCGCCTACGCTTGACGCGCCGTCAACCAGTTCGCCATTTCCGTCGCTGCGCGCCGCCGAAAGGCGATCGCGAGGTCGAAACGTTCGAGCGCCTGTCGAAGGGCCCGTTCCCCTGTCGGAATGGGGTGGCGGCGAAAGAACTGTGCGACATCGCGGCGCGCGTCTCTCGTGCCGAGTGCGGGCGTGGCATCGATCACGCGGGTGACCAGCATTGCGCCCATGCGACGCTGGAGGGCTTTCCAGTTCTTCTTGGTGAATTGCCAGGTTGCTTCCGCGCCTGCTGGATTGGCAAACCCGCGAACCAGAAGGATGGCGACGTCGCCGCTCGGCAGTGTCGGGTCCAGGCAATGCGCCAGCGCGCGGCCGAATAACAGCGGGTCGCGGAAGCGCGTCTCGGCCATCAACGCGCGGCGGGCGAGCTGCGGCGTTCGCGCACTGCGGCGGAGTCGTTCGAAGCGGTCGAATAACGCTTCGTCGCCCGTCTGCGCGGCGAGGCCGACAGCGACATCGGCGAACGCCGGGGCCAGGGAGCCAGGGTCCCGGCAGTAGGCACGGGCCGCGACGGCGGCGGCCGCGAGGACGTTCTCGTCCTCGGCGACGCCGCCAAGGATCGCGATCCGATGAGCGCGCGCATCGCGACCGTCGTCGTTGCTTCGGCTGACGTGGAAGGGCTGCCCCCGAAGTGGGCCGAAACCATCCCGGATGAATGCACGCCACTGCTCGGCGGCTTCGCTCGGAAGCGAGGGGCCGACATCGTGACCGAGGCCGTGGATCCCGGTACTGAGGGTTCCGAGCACTGCGGGATCGGCATCGCGCGCAAGGTCCGGGATGAGGTCGAGATAGGCCGAGAGGGGGAGGAGGCCGGCCTGCGACAGGGCCCAGGCATCATCGACGAGGCCCATCCGCTCGATGGCTGAGAGGGAATCGGCGCGAGAGCCGATCTCGGCAAGTTCCTCCGGCGAATGAAGTGCGCGGAAGAAGCCGCACTGGTCGGCGTTGGCATAGATCGGGCGGCCGCGAAGCGACGGCGGGATCTTGATGCGCGCCCGCTTCTGATAGAGCGATCCTGAGATCTGGCGATCGGGGCGACGGCCACCCAGAACGCGCCCGCTCCAGGGGATCGGCCAACGGGAATCGGGCGCGACCGCACCGGCGCGTTGGCTGACCTGGAACGGGCGTTGCGACAGGCCGATCCGGTCGCCGTCGCGCGTACGATGAAGTTCGACGACGGGATGCCCCGCAAGTTCGATCCACGCGCCGGCCAATGCGGCGACATCTTGTCCCGAAGCGTGGCTCAAAGCGCGCCAGAGGTCGGCGGCGACGGTGTTTCCTTCTCGATGATCGCGGATGTACTGCCTCACGCCGCGACGAAACGACGCGCCCAGTGTGCGCTCGATCATGCGTACGATGGCGGCGCCCTTTTCGTAGGTGATCTCGTCGAAGTTCTCGGTAGCCGTCGCGACGTCGAGAACTTCGCAGTAGACGGGGTGCGTGTCAGAGAGCGAGTCCACGCGGAGCGCAGCGGCGGTTCCGTCCTGGAACTCGCGCCACATCCCCCACTCAGGCTTCCAATCGTGAATGATGTGGAACGCCATCCAGGTTGCGAACGATTCGTTCAACCACAAGTCGTCCCACCACGCCATGGTGACGAGGTTGCCGAACCACATGTGGGCGAGTTCGTGGGCGATCACCTCGGCTACCCGCCGACGCTCGTTGGCGCTTGCGGTCTCCGGGTCGAGGAGCAGGGCGGTCTCCCGGAAGAAGACCGCGCCGGCGTTCTCCATCGCGCCGAACTCGAAATCGGGGACCGCGATCAGGTCGAGCTTTTCGTAGGGATGCGGGAGCGCGAACCAGTGCTCGAGACGGGCGAGGCTGGCCCGAGCGGCTTGCAGTGCAAACGCAGTCAGGTGCCCCTTGCCCGGCACATGCCACACACGGACTGGTGTCTGACCGACGCGAACGGTCCTGGACGCCTCGAAGCGTCCGACGGCGAGCGCAACGAGATAGCTGGCGAGTGGCGGAGTTCGCGAGAAACGGTGCGTGACGAAGCCGCGGTCGGCAGGCTCGATGCGCTCGCAGGGTTGGTTCGCGAGCACCGTGAGCGCTCGCCGCGTCGTCACCGATAGGCGGAAACGCGCCTTCATGGCCGGTTCGTCGAAGCACGGGAACATCCGGCGCGCATGGGTGGCCGCGAGTTGCGTCAGCGCATAGCGATGCCGTCCGGAGCGGGCTCGATAGAAGCCTTTGAGATCCGGTCTCAATCTTCCACGGAACTGGACTTCGAGTGTGGCGGGGCCTGGGCCGACCCGCTGCGGCCAGCGGATCCGAATGGTCTCTCGCTCGGGATCTCGCTCGATGCGGCCCTTGAGAACCTTGTCGCCGATCGTGAGCCGGGCCCGGCTCGTCTGGATTTCGGCCGCATGCATCTCGATGACCTGGCGAGCCCGGTCCAGTTGGATCTCGATCCGAACCCGTCCGGAGAAGACATCATCGTGTTCCGGGTCGACGCGTATGGCCAGGTCTACGTCGGAAGGGCGGACACCGGGATCCAGCCGCTTTGCACGTCGCGCGCTCACTCGGGGGTCGTGCCTGGTTCGACGGCTTCGGCCGCATCATCGGCCGGGACGGCGTTCCATCCCAGCGCTTCGACCATCCCATGGAACAAGGCACTCTGCTCGAGGGAACCGGAGAAGAGTCGGGCTCCCGGCCCTTGAGCCCAGATGCCAACGTCCTCGCCCGAATGAGCTCCCGCATAGCGCGGCACGCCGGCTTGCTGGAGTCGGTCGGGTGCTATCAGCTCGGCGTCTGTCAGGTCGGGTCGGCGCCCCGCCGGCGGATCGATCCGCTCCGGCCGGTGAGGGAACGTCTTGGTGCCCTCGGGCTGTACGTCGGTGGGTGCATGGTGGCCCGGGCCCAACGCATAGCGAAGCGTCTCGTAGGGAACACCGAGTCCGTCTTTCGATGGGGTGTCGAGCGGTCGCCCACTGCCGAGCGCATTGGCGTGCACCAATCCAAGGATCGGATTGCCGCGCGTGGCGTAGCCCGCCATCGTGAGCGGGTGACCGTGGTCGGCCGTGACGAGCACAAGGGTCTCAGCGGGGTCGACGAGCGCCAGGGCCCGTTCAACCGCCTTCGAGAGCTCGACGGTCTCGACGAGGGCTCGATACGCATTGTTGGCGTGGTGTGCGTGGTCGATCCGGCCAGCTTCGACCACGAGCACGAAGCCCTCGGTCCCTCGCGAGAGGTGCCGAACGGCAAACTCGACCATGCGCGGCAGACTCGGCTCGCCGCCTTCATCGAGGGCGCGGTCGGCCTCGTACTTCATGTGGCTGGGCTCGAAGAGGCCCAGGACCTGGCGAATCCCCGGACCGGTCATCGCCTGCAGCTCGTCATTCGTAAACGCGACACCGCGACCCTTGGCGGCCGCCTTCCACTCTGCAGTGAGGTCGCGCTCGTCCCATCGGGTGCCGAAGGTGTCGGGTGTCTCGGGGTCCGGTTGGTTGGCGCCCATGAAGGGTCCGCGCCCACCACCGAGGAGGACGTCGATGCCGTCACCGGCATCGAACTCGATCAGCTGGCGTGCGAGGTCCGGAAAGTCGTCCTTGCGGGCTTCATCGCTCAGCGAGGCGTCCGTTTCCCAGTCGCGATTCGGCGCGTGCGCATAGCAAGCCGCCGGTGTGGCATGGGTCAATCGAGCCGTGGTGACGATCCCGGTCCCCAATCCGCGGGCTTCGGCGAGTTCGAGGAGCGTGGGTACGCGACTCTCGGCCACGCTCAGGTGATCACCCGGCACGACACGGTCATCGACGCCGAGCATGCCCGCCTTCGTCTTCACGCCGCTGATGATTGCGGTCATGGTTCCGGCGGAGTCTGGAACTTGTTGGTCTGTGTTGTAGACCTTGACGAGACCGACACTCGGGAACTGCTCGAAGCTCAGCGCGCCCTCTTCGCCGGAGCCGCCGCGTTCCTGTCCCTCGAAGATTCGAGCGGCCGTGACGGTGGACAGACCCATGCCGTCGCCCACGAAGAGGATGACGTTGCGCGCCGGACCGGCGGGTTCGGCGTAGCCCAGACGCTTCGCGACGGCGGCCCGGCCATCGGCTGCCCAGGGGTTTTCCGGCTCCGCGAATACGCGGGCCGTAGCCAGGAGCGTCAGTCCGACAACGATCAGGACGACGCGGGACCTTACGAGTTGCCCAGCGCCCATTCGCCGCTTTCCCCCAGGCTTGCGGTGATGGCGGTCGCAAGCGGCCCACGGAGGTATTCCTTGGTGCCTGCAAACGCGCCGCGAGGAAGTGCAGCAAGTCTCGCGGCTTCTTCGAGCGTACGCGATTCGAGGACTTCGGGTGCGACGACAAGGTCGAGATAGCCTGCATCGCAGGCGCCTTCGGGATCGTAGATCTCGGCGTGGTTGGCCGAGCGCAGCAGATGGCGCTTCGACAGGCGGTCCTGGGCCAGTAGAACCGCGAAACGCGGAAGCACCATCTTGATCGCGACCTCGTTCAGACCAAGCTTGAAGTTCCCAGCGGTGCCGACACGATAGTCGGACGCGAGCAGGAGCAGGGCGCCCATCGCGAGCGCGTGACCCGTGCAGCCGGCAACAATCGGGACCGGTGATTGAAGCATCCGAACGAGAAGTTCGGCGCCTTCGCCGACGAGGCCTTGAGCCGCTTCGGGACCCTGGCTCATGATCGAGAGATCGAAACCGGCTGAGAAGCGCCCGGGTCGACCCAGGACGGCTACGGCGCCGCCGTCCTTGGCAGCCTGGTCCAGTGCCTCGCTGACCCCGGCGATCAGGTCGTGGGAGACCGCGTTGGCCTTTCCGTCGTCGAGTCGGAGGACGGTGACGGCGTCGCGTCGTTCGGTGGTGATGGCATCGCTCATGGCGCGAAACGGTACACCGAAGGAGAGGCGCTTGCTTCGAAGGAACCGCTAGAGCAGGAGTTGTGCGGCTCGTTCCACGGTGTAGTCCGCGAGGGCCTCGCGCTGGGCTTCGTCTGCGCCGACGAAACGAATTGCCATGCCGATCGGAAGGTTCCCCTTGGTGAGGTTGCCAGGCACGTTCGTCATCACGACTTCGCCGGCAAGCACCAGATCCTCGGTCGGCAGCGGAACCGTCAGGGCGACCTGGGCCTTCGGGAGCGATGGTGCCGCAATGGCCAGGTATGCGCCGTTGCTCGAGAGGCTATAGATCTTGGCCGGCTTCACCCGAGCTCCGGTTCTCACGCGGATCGGCCAGTTCGTAGGGACGCGTTGCGCGCGGCGCGACCGCGGGGGCAGCCCGCCTGCGCTGGAGTGAGCAAGCGCCGCGTTCAGCTGGAAGCGCAGGGTGTGATCGTCGACCGGGTTCCACAATGCGAGTTCCACGCCCGTGCGACGGAGACGGTCCCGATCGTCTGCGCTCGGGCGGCTGCCGCTCGCGACCAGAGTCGGTGGGCGGTCGCCTCCCCGTTCACGGAAGGCGGCCATGGACCGTTCGAGGTCGAAGACCGGAAGATCATCGGGGAGGATGACGACACCGATTTCGTACCGGTCGTCGGCCAGCGATTCGAGCGCCTGGTCGGTCGTCTTCGCTCGCAGCGCGTGATAGCCCATCTGCGACAGACGGAGGCCCATCGCTGCGAGTGATTCGCTGCCGACGTCGACGATCAGGATGCTGGGTTGCTGACTCACGGGTCTCTCCCGGTGGACCTGGATGAACCGGTCCATGCAAGGCCTATCGGTCATTCGGGTCCGAGGCGGGAGTGATCGGGGTCACAGGCCAGCAGGATGCATGCAACGCAGCCACAAAATGTCTCATTCGAGCGCAGCTGGGGTTTGAGTGACGGGTAAATCACTCATTTCGAGATGGAATCCGCCGATACACTTTCGAACCCCGGAGGCGTCCCCTGCTGTCTCGATCCCCGATTCCGTCGCTCGACGACGCTCGCGTGAAAGCACTGTCCCGCGCAGTTGCTTCGGGCTTTGCCCGCGTCGCCGTGGGAGGCAGCGCCTGCGTATCGCGCGTGGCCAGTGGGCCGCTTGCCGCCTACCC
>JAJDAQ010000127.1 GCA_029261815.1 Deltaproteobacteria bacterium | reverse complement strand
TCCGGGCACTCGGGCGTGAACGATGTGCCGAGCCATCCGTCGGCGAGCGCGCCGGTCAGTTCGAGCGCGCGCGGAGCCAGCGTGGCGAGATAGATCGGAACTTCGGCGGGCGGCTGCGAAAGGCGCAGCGCCTTGCCTTGTCCGCCGGGCCGCGGCAAGACGTAGTGTTCGCCCTGGTACTCGAGCTTCTCCCCACGGCAGGCCATCCGCACGATCTCGATGACCTCGCGCATTCGCGTCATCGGCTTGTGGAAGACCTCGCCTTGCAGGCCTTCCACGACCTGGGGGCCGCTGGCGCCGAGGCCCAAGATGAAGCGATCCTTCGAGAGTGCGGCCAGGGTCAGTGCCGTCATCGCCGTCATCGATGGAGCGCGCGCACTGATCTGCATGATTCCGGTGACGAGTTCAATGCGTTCGGTGCGTGCGGCGAGGTAGGCCACGGTCGATACCGCGTCCATGCCCCAGGCTTCGGCGGTGCCCACCTGGTCGATGCCCAGCTTCTCGGCCTCGACGACGAAGTCGGCGACGGCATCGAAGTCGCGGGAGCGGCCGGAGGCGGCTCCTCCGGCGCCAATCGCGGTCTTCACGAGGCATCCTCGAGCGCGCGGTCGAGGAAGATCAGGTGGTCGGCTCCAAAGAACATCTCGTCTCCCAGGAAGCAGGTCGGGGCCCCGAATGCGCCTCGGCCGATCGCCTCGTCGGTGGTCGCGCGGAGCGCGGCCTTCGCATCATCTGCGGAAGCCGCGTTCGCCAGGGCCTCTGGGTCGAGGCCGGCGTTGGAAACAACCGTTGCCACCACGGACGGATCCCCCAGGTCCAACCCTTCGATCCAGAACGCCGGATAGACCGCGGCGTGGAAGGCCTCGAACTCGCCGCGAAGCTGCGCTGCGCTCGCCATCCGCATCAGTGCGAGCGTGTTGATCGGGAAGTGCGGATTGCCGCCCATCTCGATGCCGTAGCGTTCGGCCCAACGTTTCATCGTGACCGCACCGTACCGCCGCTTGGCTTCGATCGGTTCCATCGCGGGCGATTGGTTTCCGGTTGCCTTGAAGACACCGCCTAGCAAAAACGGTCGGTACGCGATCTGTGCGCCGTGACGTTCCGCGATTCCGGGGAGTACCCCGTTGGCCAGATAGGAGTATGGGCTTCCGTAGTCGAAGAAGAACTCGATGCGCAGGCTCATCTCGTCCTCTCGTTATTCGGGCACTGCCATGCCGCGTTCGACGGCAGGACGTTCGGCGATCCGATCGAGCCATGCGACGATGCGAGGGCGACTGGTGATCCAGTCGACCCCGAGGTTCTGCGCGATGCGGAGCCACGGGAAGTGCATGATGTCGCCGATCGAATACTCGCCGCAGAGGTAGTCGCGGTCACCGTCTGCCAGGATCCGGTCGAGCACGCCCATCAGACGATCCATTTCGCCGCCGAAGATCTCGATCATTTCCTGGTTCTTGTCGCCTTCCTTGCGGACCGCGGCGCCGAAGCGTCCGAGGTTCGGGCCCACGCCTCCGGTCTGGAAGAACGCGTACTGGATCGCCTCCATCCGCTTCGTGGGGTCCTTGGGCAGGATGGTGCCGGCCGAATCGTACTTCTCGCCGAGATGCAGCAGGATCGCGCCGCTCTCCCAGATCGCCTGACCGTCATCGACAAGGACCGGAATCTTGTGGTTGGGGTTGAGGGCGAGGAAGGCGTCGGTGAATTGCTCTTCGGCTTGAAGGTCGATGCGTTCGACCTGGTAGGCGAGGCCGAGTTCTTCGAGAGCAATCGAGATCTTTCGGCCGTTCGGGGTGGTCGACGTGTACAACTGGATCATGGGGTCCTCCAAGGCGCGGCCCCATCCTAGTGCACCCGGAGGCGGCAGCCGCTGGCGAGATCGGGTATCTCCGGGCCATGGCGGACGTGCAGATCGGAATCGTCGGGACCGGATTCCTGGCGCGGACGCGACTCCGGTGTTGGCACCAGGTCCGCGGCGCCGAGGTCCGGGGCGTCGCTTCAAGGCTTCGCAATGGGGCGGCTGCGTTTGCGGCGGCCCACGGAATCGGCGAGGTCTACGACGACGCAGAGGCGCTCTTTGCGAGCGATGCGATCGACCTCGTCGACCTGTGCGTGCCGAATGGGCTCCACCGCCCGCTGGCCGAAGCGGCTGCGCGCGCCGGCAAGCACGTGATCTGCACAAAGCCCCTGGCGGCCTACACAGGTCAGGATCTGCCCGAATCACGGTCGGCCGCAGAAGTCGGTCAGCGCGATCGGCGCGCGATGTACGCCGCAGCAGTGGCCGATGCGCGCGCCATGCAAGCGGTGTGCGAGCAGGCCGGGGTCCAGCTCTGTTATGGCGAGAACTGGCTCTATGCGCCGGGCTTCGTGCGCGCGGCGCAGCTCGTTGCGCAAGCCGATGCGGCGCTCCTCGAGATGCGTGGCTGGGAGTGTCACAGTGGCTCCCACTCTGATTATGCGAAGCGCTGGGAACACGCCGGTGGTGGCGCGCTGTTGCGTCTCGGGGCACACCCGGTTGGCGCGATGCTCCACCTGAAGCGCACGGAAGGCCTTCGCAGGAGCGGGACGCCGATCGTGCCCGTCTCGGTCTCGGCAGAAGTGGCAGACCTGAGTCGCGTCGCAGGTGCCGGTGGCGCCAATCTGCGGGTCGCCACCGGGTGGTACGACGTCGAGAATTGGGGATGCGCAATCGTCGGGTTCTCGGACGGCTCGCGCGGGACCGCCACGGGGAGCGACAATGTGCTCGGCGGCATGGAGAGCCGTCTCGAACTCTACGGATCGAACTGTCACGTGAAGTGCAGCTTCAGTCCCAACGACATGGTGCGCGCGTACACTCCGGACGCCGAGGTCCTGGGCGACGCCTACCTCCAGGAGAAGCTCGACTCCGGGGCCGGATGGTCGACTCCGATGCCGGACGAGGACTGGACGTCGGGCCAGCTTCCGATGGTCCAGGCCTTTCGTGACGCCATCGCTTCCGGCACCCCAGCCGCGGCGGATGGCGCGCTTGCGGTCGATGTGACGAGAGTGCTTTACGCGGCCTACGTCGCGGCTGCCGAGGGCCGCCGAATCGAACTCGCGGACCTCGACGTCACGGGCTGACACCACCCGAGCGTGTACCCTCCTTTCGCTCGTCGCAGGAGGGAAGTCATGGTTCGATTGGGGCTCGCGTTATTGGCCATCGCCGTCGTTGCGCTCGGTGTCGTGTACGGCGCAGGCAGCGGCTGGTTCGGATCCCAGGATGGTCCGGGGACCATCGTCGGCGCCGCAGTTCCTGCAGAGGTGGTTGCAGCGCGCGCGGCCGCGGTCGAGAGAGCGGCCGACGGCGTGGGGGTCCCGCGTCCGAAGCAAATCCTGTTCGGCGACTTCCACGTCCACACGACGATCTCGTTCGATGCCTTCCTGACGAGCCTGCCGAGCATGGGTGGGGAAGGGGCGCATCCGCCGGCCGATGCGTGTGACTTTGCCCGGTACTGCTCTGCGCTCGACTTCTGGTCGATCAACGATCACGCGGAGGGGATCTCGCCCCAGGCGTGGTCCGAGACGGTCGCGTCGATTCGCCAATGCAACGAACTCGCAGGCGACGATGGAAATCCGGACCTGGTGTCGTTCCTGGGTTGGGAGTGGACCCAGGTCGGCATTTCGCCGGACGACCACTACGGCCACAAGAACGTGGTCCTTCCTGGACTCGCAGACGACGAGATCCCGGCGCGGCCGATCGCTGCCGGTGGCCAGACCCTGGCCGTCCAGGAGTCTCCGCCCGGCGTGATTCCGCGAGGCCTGATGGCACTGGCTGGCGGCGACTCGCGGCTGCACACGCTGGCCGGCTATTTCGCGGAGCGAGAGAAGACGCCGCGCTGCGATGCTGATGCAAACACGCGCGACCTTCCCGCGGACTGTCTCGAAGTGGCGGAAACGCCGGCCGACCTGTTTCGCAAACTCGATGAATGGGGCCTGGATTCGATCGTGATCCCCCACGGCACGACCTGGGGTTTCTATACGCCGCCGGGCTCGACCTGGGCGAAGCAGCTCGCGGGCGACATGCACGACGAGGACCGACAGACCCTGCTCGAGGTCTACTCGGGCCACGGAGACTCCGAGCCCTATCGCGAGTGGCGTGCGGTCCGGTTCGATGACGACGGCAACCCCTACTGCCCCGAGCCGTCGGAAGCCTATCTGCCTTCGTGCTGGCGTGCGGGCGAGATCATCGAAGAGCGCTGCCTGGACGAAGGTGAAAGTGAGGCCATCTGCACCGCACGTGCTGCCGAGACGCGGCGTCTGGCAGCGGCAGCGGGTGCAGCGGGACACCTCGTCGTGATGGGAGAGGACGCGGCCGAATGGCTCGACGCGGGTCAGTGCCGCGACTGCGACCAGCCGGCATTCAATTACCGGCCCGGCGGCTCGGCCCAGTACTTGTTGGCCCTCGGAAACTTCGACGAGGACCCAGGGAACCCCCGTCGTTTTCGCATGGGCTTCATGTCGTCGAGCGACAACCACTACGCACGACCGGGAACGGGATACAAGGAACTCTTCCGCCGCGGCAACACGGAGTCGAGCGCGATCGGCGGCAACTCGGAGAGTCCGCTGCGCGACTTCCTTCGCGCACCCGCCGAAGAACCGAGCGCGGAGCCGCGGGATTTCGATCCGGCCAACTCGGACATGATGGGCTTCCAGCTGCTCGAAGGCGAACGTCAGGCCTCCTACTTCATGACCGGCGGCTTGATCGCAACGCACGCGAACGGGCGCGACCGCGCTTCAATCTGGGACGCGGTGAAGCGGCGCGAGGTCTACGGGACCTCGGGCCCCCGGATCTTGCTGTGGTTCGACCTGCTCAATCCGCCGGGTTCCCGGGGCGGCGCGCTCCCGATGGGAGGTGAGGCGGCAATGGACGATGCCCCGATCTTCCAGGCGCGGGCAGTCGGCTCATTCGAGCAGCTGCCGGGTTGCCCCGACGTCACCCTGGGCGCATTGCCGCCGGATTCGATCGAGCGACTGTGCAAGGGCGAGTGTTATCACCCGTCCGATCAGCGGAGGCCGATCACGCGGATCGAGGTGGTGCGCGTCCGGCCGCAGACACGTCCGGACGAAGACATGAGCTACTTGATCGATGATCCGTGGAAAACGTTCCCGTGCGACGAGTCGCCGGACGGCTGCGTCGTGACGTTCACCGATCCCGAGTTCGCGGGGCAACATCGCGACACCGTCTACTACGTCCGCGCCTATGAACCGCCGGCGCCGGCGATCAATGGGGCGGGAGTCAACTGTACGTTCGATGACGACGGACGTTGTGTGGAAGCGAACCTCTGCAGCGGCTCCGGCGACTGTCTGGCCGAGCATGAGCCACGCGCGTGGAGTTCGCCGATCTTCGTCGACTATGCGTCGCCCGAAGTGGACGATGCGGAGACGGCGCTTGCGCAACACTCAGGCGCGATGCGATAGCCTCACTCCTCGTCGATTTCTCTGAGGAGGGGAAGCCGTGAGGAACCTCGGACTGGGCCTGCTGGCCCTTCTGATACTGGTGTTCTTTCTGGGCCAGGCCGCGGGTCGAGGTGCCTTCGGTGACCACGAGCCGCCCGGGGAGCCGAACCCGAGTGCCCGTAGCGAAGTCCTGGTGAAGGCACGCGGGAAGGCGCAAGCCACGGCGGCCGATGCGGTCGGCGCGTTGAGCAGCAAGCAGATCCTCTTCGGCGACCTGCACGTGCACACGACCTTCAGTTTCGACGCCTACATGTTCAGCCTGCCGATCGGGCCTAGCGAGGGTGCGCATCCGCCGGCAGACGCGTGCGACTTCGCCCGGCACTGCTCGGCCCTCGACTTTTTCAGCCTGAATGACCATGCCGAGAATCTCACTCCGCAGCACTGGCGCGAGAGCGTCGACTCCGTGCGCGCCTGCAATGCGGCTTCCGGTGATGTCAACGACACGGTCGCATTCCTCGGGTGGGAGTGGACCCAGGTCGGCACCACGCCGGACAATCACTACGGCCACAAGAACGTCGTGCTCGCCCATACCGATGACGATCGGATTCCGACCCGGCCCGTCGGCGCGTTACGTCCAGAGGGAGCCGACTTTTCCGACCCGCCGATCTTGATGCGCGGGATCGCGGCATTGGGACTCGGCGGGCGCTTCCACGACTACAACCGGTTCTTGCGGGAGTCCGAGGCGACGCCGCGCTGCGATCCCGACGTGCATGTGAAGGAACAACCCGACGACTGCATCGAGCTGGCTGCGACGCCGGCGGACCTGTACCGCAAGCTCGATGAATGGGGGCACGACTCGATCGTCATCCCGCACGGCACTACCTGGGGCATGTACTCCCCGCCCGGTTCCAGTTGGGACAAGCAGTTGGTCGGGGACATGCACGACCCCGAGCGGCAGGGCCTCATCGAGGTGTACTCGGGTCACGGAGACTCCGAACGTTATGCAGACTTCCGAGCCGTGACCTTCGACGAAGACGGCAATGCGGTGTGTCCCGAGCCTTCGCCCGGATACCTGCCTTCCTGCTGGCAGGCGGGCGAGATCATCCGCGAGCGCTGTGCAGCGGCAGGCGAAGACGATGGGGAGTGCGAAGAGCGAGCGGCGGAAGCGCGTGCCCACTATGCGTCGGCCGGACTTCCCGGTCATCTCACTGTCCCGGGCGCAGCGGCCGAAGATTGGCTCGATTCAGGACAGTGTCGCGATTGCGATCAGCCGTCGTTCAACTATCGGCCCGCAAGTTCGGCCCAGTACATCCTGGCCCTGGGGAACTTCGACGAGGACGACGATGCTCCCGCGCGCTTCCGCATGGGCTTCATGGCCTCGAGCGACAACCACTTTGCGCGGCCCGGGACCGGATACAAGGAAGTGCATCGAAGCGGGATGACGGAGTCGTTGAACCTGGAGGAGCTGGAAGGGAGCCCGCTTGCGGGCGCGATGCTCCCGCCTGCCACCGAACCCTCGCCGCGTTCCGTGTCGTTCGACCGGAGCGAGAGCGATCTCTCTGGCTTCGCGCTGTTCGAGACCGAGCGGCAGGCCAGTTTCTTTACGACGGGCGGCTTGATCGCCGTGCATTCCGAAGGCCGCGACCGCGCCCAGATCTGGGACGGCATGCAGCGGCGCGAGGTCTATGGCACCTCGGGACCGCGCATGTTGCTGTGGTTCGACCTGCTGAACCCGCCGGGCTCTCGCGGCAAGGCCGCGCCCATGGGCAGCGAAGTGACGATGTCGCAGCCCCCCATCTTCCAGGCGCGCGCGGTCGGCTCCTTCGACCAGCTTCCCGGGTGTCCGGACGATGCGACGGCGACCTTGGGGCCCGACGAGATCGAGCGGATCTGCAAAGGCGAGTGTTACCACCCGGGCGATCGTCGGAGAAGCATCACACGGATCGAAGTAGTGAAGGTCACGCCGCAGGCAACGCCCGAGGAGGAGATCGCGCCGCTCATCCAGGATCCCTGGCGCGTCTTCGCGTGTGACCCGAGTCCAGAGGGGTGCGCCGTCACGTTCGCCGACCCGGCCTTCGCTTCCGACGCGCGCGAGTCCGTCTACTACGTGCGGGCGTACGAAGAAGAGGCACCCGGGATCAACGGGGCCAACCTACGCTGCGAGGGGGCCGACGGAGGCTGCGAAGAGGTGTCGCTGTGTCCCGGACCCGACGGCGCCGCGGACGATTGCCTCGCGCCCCACGAGCCGCGGGCCTGGAGTTCGCCGATCTGGGTGGATCCGCTTCCCGACGCGATCGCAACCGCACAGCTCTCGGCGCAATAGGATCGCGCCTCACCGACCGGGATCTGGTACCACTTCCCGTCTTGTTTCCCTGCGGAGGACTCCATGGATCTCGGAACCTGGCTGACCGGCACGACCGACGGACTGACGGACCTCGCGTTCTTCATCGTGCGTGCATTCATCGGCATCTGCTTCGTCGTTCACGGGCTCGGAAAGCTCGGCCTCGTGGGGTCCGGCAACCTCGCCGGCTTCCAGGGCTGGCTCGAAGAACTCGGGGTCCCAATGCCCGCCGTGAACGCCCGGATGGCGATGCTGTCGGAGATCACGGGTGGCCTCTGTCTCGCCCTCGGACTGTTCACCCGGCCTGCCTGCGTCGTGCTGATCGGGACGATGGCGGTCGCCGGCTTCATGGGGCACAAGGGCGCCGGCTACCTCATTACGAATGATCCGCCGGGTGCCGAGTACACGATCAATCTGGCCGTCATCTGCTTCATGTTCCTGTTGACCGGTCCGGGCGCTATCGCGCTCGACACGGTCCTCTTCTAGGCGCGGGAGATGGGACGACTCGACGACAAGGTCGCGCTGGTCACCGGCGCTGCACGGGGTACGGGTGCGGAAACGGCCCGCCTGATGGTGGCCGAGGGTGCACGCGTCATGATCGGCGATGTGCTCGAGGACGAAGGACGCGCCACGGCACAGGAGTTGGGTGACGCGGCCGCGTTCGTGCGGCTCGACGTCACTGACGAAGGCTCGTGGGCAAACGCCGTGGAGACGACGGCGGCCGCCTACGCTTCGCCGACGATCCTCGTGAACAATGCCGGCATCATCCGGATCAAGGCGATCGAGGAGACGACTGCGGCAGATGCCGAGCTTGTCTGGCGCGTGAACCAGCTCGGGCCGTTCCTGGGCATCAAGGCCGTGACCGACGGGATGCGCGAAGCCGGCGGCGGTTCGATCGTGAACGTCTCGTCCGTGGACGGTCTGTCGGCCAAGAACGGGTTGTCGGCCTATGCGCCGTCCAAGTGGGGGCTCCGCGGGCTCACGCGGGTCGCCGCGCTCGAACTCGGGAAGCACGGAATCCGCGTCAACGCAGTGTGTCCGGAGGCCGGTGGCCCGGGCATGCGCGCGGAGTTCATGCCGGAAGGGATCGACGCCATGACCACGCTGGCATTTACCCACGACGTGATTCCGTACAACCGCGAACGACCCGGGATCGAGATCGTTCGCGACATCGCACGCATGGTGCTCTTTCTCGCCTCGGACGACAGTCTCTCGTGTACGGGGGCCGACTATCCCGTCGATGCTGGCTGGACCGCGGGCCGCCGGATCAAGTTTCAACCCGGCTACTAGACGCCGTCACCGCCAGGGGCTGCATGCGCGCAGGCATCCGTTCGCATCGCGACATCACGAGCTTCGACATCGAGACGGATGTCTGTGTCATTGGCCTCGGTGCTGCTGGTGCCGCGGCCGCCATCGACGCACGTGCCGCGGGCGCCGATGTCGTCGTCCTTGAGCGCGCGAGTGGGGGAGGCGGGACTTCGGCGCTGTCCGGGGGTGTCCTGTATCTCGGCGGCGGAACGTCGCTCCAGACCGCGTGCGGGTTCGAAGACTCGCCCGAGGACATGTACCAGTACCTGATGGCGTCGGTAGGCGAGGTCCCCGACGAGCCCAAGATCCGCCGGTACTGCGATGGCAGCGTCGAGCACTTCGAGTGGGTGAAGGCGCAGGGGGTCCCGTACAAGGAGACCTACTACCCCGGGATCAGCGGTGAGCCGCCGACCGATGACGGACTGGTCTACTCGGGAGCAGAGACGACGTCGCCGTTCTGTGACATTGCGCGGCCTGCGCCACGGGGCCACGTCGGTGCCAAGACCCATCAGACGGGGCCTTTGTTGATGCAACACCTCTGCGCATCGACCGAACGCTCGGGGGCTCGGGTGCTCGGTGATCGCCGGGTGACCGAACTCGTGCTCGATGATGACGGCGTCGTCGTTGGCGTCGTGGCCGAGCACTTTGGCGAGCCGCTTGCGATTCGCGCGCGTGGAGGCGTCGTCATTGCAACGGGCGGGTTCGTCCTGAACGACGAGATGTTGCAGCAGTATGTTCCCCGTGCACTGCGCTGCAAGCTGCGCGTTGCCGGTGATGGGGACGATGGCTCCGGGATCCGCCTGGGCGTCGCAGCCGGTGCGGCGACCCTCCATATGGAGAAGGCATCCATCTCACTCCCGGTGACCCAGCCGTGGGGTCTGAAGCGCGGTGTGATGGTGAATGGGCGGGGTCAGCGCTTCATCAACGAGGACACCTACTACGGTCGTCTCGGCGAACGCGCCCTGTTCCACGAGGACGGCCGCGCGTTCTTGATCGTGGACGACGACATCTTCGAGGAGCCCGCGTACTGCAAGGAAATCGCCGCGGTCGGCGAGAGCTTCGAGGAACTCGAACGCGAACTCTCGCTTCCGCCTGGGAGTCTCGATGCAACCATGGCCGTCTACAATCGGCACGCCGCGGACGGCACGGACCCGGCGTTCGGAAAGCGCTCCGAGTATCTCCAGCCGCTCCTGAAGGCGCCGTTCGGGGCCATCGACTGCACGACCGAAAACTGCCTCTATGCCGCGTTCACACTCGGCGGGATGGTGACCGACGTCGAAGCCCGGGTGCTCGGACCCCAGGGCGACGTGATCCCGGGGCTCTACGCCGCGGGCCGGTCGAGTGCCGGAGTGTGCGCCGGGGACTACTCGAGTGGACTGTCGCTGGGAGATGCGACGTTCTTCGGACGGATCGCTGGCCGCAACGCCGCTGCGGGAAACGCCTAACGTTTCTCCGCAAGCACGTTGTCGAGGAGCGCCAGCGTCGGAGACAGATCCTCGGTTACCAGGACGCCGCGAATGCCGAGTGCCTCGGCCGCGTCGAGGTTGCTCGCAGCATCGTCCAGGAAGAGGGCGCGCTCGGGCGCGATGCCGCCGAGTCGCTTCAACGTCCGGTGGAAGATCTCCGGGTCGGGTTTTCGGACGCCCTCTTCGGAGGAATCGACGATGACCTCGAAGAGCTCGTCGGCGGGTACCAGCTTGCGCCATCCCTCGCGAAACTCCTTCGCGTTGTTGGTGATGAGTCCTGTGCGGAAGCCGGCGGCTCGTAAAGCGTGTGTTCGCGCGACCAACTCGTCGCGCGCGCCGTCCTCATTCACCATGCGGGCGAACACCTGGAACGGGTCGACCTCGATGCCCTCGGCCCTGCCGAGCGCCATGATCTCGTTGCGCGCATCGACCAACGCGAGCTCTCCGCGTTCGAGGCGGTGCCACGGGTGGTCCGTGTCCTGGTGGTAGGGCCCGAACACGATGGTCTGGAGCTGGCCGGGACGGGCGCCGATCTCGGCACCGAGTGCGTCGACGGCCGTGAAGGGCGAGGGGGTGAAGACGCCGCCGAAGTCGAACAACACCACTTCGATTTCGCTGTAGGAGGTCATGCTGTTGCCCTCGTTCCGGCCAGGTCGGCCATGAATTCCATGACTTCGGGCGTCGCGTTGTGGAGGGTGTAGCCATCGACGCCGGGAAGGTCCTGCCATTGCCGGAAGCGTTCACGAATGCGGGCCTTGGGGCCGAGTAGCGCGCCCTGGTCGACATACTCGTCGGGCACGGCAGCGAACGCTTCATCGCGATGGCCGGCAAGGAAGAGTTCCTGGATGCGGTCGGCCGCCTCGGGGAAGCCGCGACGGACCATCATCTCCTTGTGGAAGTTCTTGTCCTTGGCTCCCATGCCGCCGACGTAGTAACCGATGAACGGCTTCTGCGCGTCGAGTGCGGCCTTGATGTCGTCCGTGATCGTGACCGTGCCTCCGCCCTGGATCTTCAGGTCGGCGATCGTTCGCCCCGAGCGCGATAGCCCCGCTTCGAGCCACGGCAGGAAGGTGTCCTTCGTTTCCGGGTTGTATCCCATGGGCAGCCAACCATCGGCGAGCTCGCCGGTGAGCCGGATGTTCGCGGGGGCGCCGGAACCGATGTAGATCGGCGTGTCCGGGTCCGTGTGCAGGACGCTCTTGAGGGGCTTGCCCAGTCCGCTCGACCCGGGGCCGCGGTACGGGAGCTGGATCTCCGGGCCGTCGTGGGTCACGGGCCCTTCGCGCTTCAGGACCTTGCGCATGATCTCCACGTAGTCGCGCAGCCGTTTGTTGGGGCTTCCCCACGGCATTCCGTACCAGCCCTCGACGATCTGCGGGCCGGAAAGTCCGACTCCGATGATCACGCGCCCCCCGCCGGCGAGTTGGTCCACCGTCGACATGGCGAGAGCCGTGGCCGCCGGTGTTCGTGCGGCGGCCTGGATCACGGCCGTGCCCAACCGGATCCGCTTCGTCTGCGCCGCAATCCACGCGAGAGGCGTGATCGCATCCTGGCCATAGATCTCGGCCGTCCATACGGAGTCGAAGCCCAGGGCTTCGGCCTGTTGGACGAGGTCGATCGGGATCTGGACCGTGGGGTTGGCCCATTGCAGTGCGAGTCCGAGTTTCATTCCACCTCCGGAACTGGGGAGCCGAGTATAATCGGCCGCTCGCGACCTTGGCGGGGAGGGGATCTTGATTCAGGGAATTGCACGCTGGCTCGGCTACGGGGTGTTGGCCATCCTGGCCGCCGGCATTCTTGGCGCCCTCTACGCAGGGCTGAAGCTGGTCAGCTACGACCAGGCAGAGGATCGGGACCGTCTCGAGCAGAAGCTGGTGACGCTGGGGAAGATGTCGGCCCGCGTCGATGCGAGCGCTCCGCGGCCGAACTTCGTGGTGATCTTCTTTGACGATCTGGGATACGGGGACCTGGGCGCATTCGGAAGTACCGCGGTCGAAACCCCGGCGATCGACCGGCTCGCCGACGAGGGGCTCGCGCTCGACCACTTCTACGCGGCCGCGTCGTATTGCACGCCGTCGCGTGCTGGGTTGCTCACCGGCCGTTGGCCCGCTCGCACCGGGCTGACGCACATCGTCTTTCCGACTGGGCACATCATCGACAGCGGTCTGCGGATCATGGGGCTCCCGGTCCGGCTGCCCGCGGACGAGATCCTGCTTCCCGAAGCCCTGCGGCTCGCGGGCTATCGAACGGGCATGGTGGGCAAGTGGCACCTGGGTGACCACTCGCCGTCTCTCCCGAACGACCTCGGCTTCGAGCACTACTACGGAATGCTCCACTCGAACGACATGGTTCCGCTGCCGGTGTATCGCAACAAGGAGATCGCCGAGCCGGCGCCGGCCGACCAGACCACGCTGACCGACCGCTACACGGCGGAGGCGGTTCAGTGGATCGCTGCGAATGCCGACGAACCGTTCTTCCTGTATATGGCGCCTAACTTCCCCCATATTCCGCTCTACGCATCGGCAGAGCAGGATGGGAACAGTTCTGCCGGGCTCTACGGCGACGTGATCGCGGACCTGGACCGCAGCGTCGGTGCCGTGATGGAGGCACTCCGGAAATTCGGGGTCGCGGATGACACGCTGCTGATCATCACCAGCGACAACGGCCCATGGTATCAAGGGAGTGCTGGCGCCGTCCGCGGCCGCAAGAACATGGTCTTCGAGGGCGGGCCGCGGGTGCCGTTCATCGCCCACTGGCCCGGGCGGATCGCACCGGAGCAGCGAAGTGACAGCGTGGTCACCGCACTCGATCTCTATCCGACGCTCCTGTCGCTGGCCGGCGTGCCGCTGCCGGAAGATCGGATCATCGACGGTCTCGATGTTCGTGCCACCCTGCTAGATGGGGCACCGACGCCGGACACACGGCCGGTCTACTATTGGAGCGGCAGCAGTCTTCTTGGCGTTCGCATGGGGCCGTGGAAAGCGCATCGTCGCCACCGGGTTTCGGCCGGAATGTCGGGACCGATCATCTACGCGCCCGAGAAGGGACCGTGGTTGTTCGACCTGGAACGGGACCCTGACGAGTCGTATGACGTTTCGCAGACAAGGCCGGCGACGCTGGGTCGCCTGCTCCAGAACATGACCGCGTTCGACAACGAAGTTGCGGAAAATCCAAGAGGGTGGATCCAATGATCAAGAAGCTCTTCCTCGGCATCCTGCTGCTGCTGGTTGCGGCGATCGTGTTGCCGCCGATCTGGTACGCCGTCTTCCCGGTCGACCCCGTGGCCGATCTGCCGGCGGCAGGCACGCGCGTGACGCTCCCAAGCGGCGTCCGCATCAACGTGCTCGACGAAGGTTCCGGGCGGCCATTGCTGTTGGTGCACGGCCTCCCCGGAACCGCGTATGAATGGCGTGTGGTGCAGGCAGAACTCGTCGACCGCGGCTTCCGGGTGCTGGCGATGGATCGCTCGGGTTATGGCCGCTCCGACATCAATCCCGACGGCGATTTCAGTCTTCGACGCAACGCGAACGACGTGATTGGCGTGATCGAAGAGCTCGGGCTGGAAGACGTGACGCTGGTCGGATGGTCCTACGGCGGGGCAACCGCGAGCCTCGTGGCGGCCGACCGACCGGCGCAGCTGGCCCGTGTGGTGCTCGTTGGAACCGGCGGGCCGGACGGGCCGGAAGCGCAGCCGCCTGAAGCCAACGCCGTCATCTCCTTCCTCTACTCCGATCCGGTCCTGCGCTGGCGTGCGATGATCCCGCCGCTGTCCCGCGGCTTGATCAGCGTCCTGTCGGCCCAGGCCTACAGCGATGGACCGATGCCCGATTGGTGGATCCCTGGCGTCGTCAAGAACTTCGAGAACTGGGACACGCTCCAGACCTACAAGGGGGAGATGTTCGGCATGCGGCTCGACGACGACGATCCGTATTCGAAGAGCGAGGTGCCGACGCTGATCTTGCACGGGGACGATGATCGTCTTGCACCCGTCGGGATCGGTCGATACCTGGCCACCCAGATCCCGGGTGCGAGGCTGCGCGAGTATCCGGGAGGCAGCCACATGCTGCCGGTGACCCACGCGGAGGCACTCGCCGACGCGATCGAAGATTTCATCGGTCCCGAAGTCATCGACGAAGAGTCGCTGGCGCCGAACTCAGAGATTCCGGAAGCCGCCTAACGAGCGGGCATCTCCTCGGGCATGTCGGGCGCCCATGCGGCCCCGTTGATGTGGGATCCGCCATCGACGAAGAGCGTGTTTCCCGTGACATAGCGGCAGTCGTCGCTGGCCAGGAAAAGGGCAGCACCGCCGATGTCTTCTTCAGGGTCGCCCATGCGACCCATCGGATGCGTCGCGTTGATGCTCTCCAACATCTCGGGCTGCTTGGCGAAGACGGCCTTCGATGACTCGGTGATCGCGGCAGGGCAGATCATGTTCACGAGGACATCGTGTCGCGCCCACTCTCGTGCCGCCGTCCGCGAGAGTGCGCGGACGGCCTCCTTCGCCATGTTGTAGGGGAGCGTGTACATGTGCGCGTTGACGCCGTTGAGCGAGCAGATGTTGATGACGCGCCCCCAACCCTGGCTCTTCATGCCAGGGAAAGCCGCCTGCATCGCCCAGAAGACGCTGAGTGTCCCGACCCGGAATGCCCGCTCCATTTCTTCGGTCGTCTTCCACTCGAAGCGACCCATCGGCGGACCACTCCACGCGTTGTTCACGAGGATGTCCACGGCGCCGAATCGATCGATCGTCGCGGCGACAGCGCCCTCCACATCCGTGCGTTCGCTGACGTCGCAGTGGATGAACTCGGCTTCGACGCCCAGCGCCCGCACCTCTTCAGCCGCGGCCTTCCCGGCCTCATCGTTCCACTCGGCGAGCATGACGTTGGCCCCTTCGCGCGCAAAGCGGCGGGCGATTCCCTTGCCGATGCCGAGTCCAGCCCCCGTTACCAGCGCGGTTCGTCCTGCAAGGCGTCCCATCTCGATCTCCCTCGGTTGACTCGCGGTGCGAGCCGCCCAAGAATCCCACAAGTCGGCCCACCCGCGCACCCGGGGACCTGGGCCCGGAGGTCAACATGGATCAAGGCGCCTGGGCGGCACATCTCCGCGCGCAGATGGCGTACGAATTCGATCGCGACGCGCCGCCGCCGGATTTTCCGGGCCTGCCGCCCATTCCGACCGGGCGTTACACGGATCCGGCGTTCTTCGCCCTGGAGCAGGAGCACGTGTGGGCAAAATCGTGGTTGCTGGCCGGCCGCGAAGAAGAGTTCGAGGGGCGAGGGCGCTTCAAGACCGTCGACCGTGGCGGCGTTCCGATCCTGATCGTCCGCGGTCGCGATGACGTGCTGCGCGCGTTCTACAACACCTGCCAGCACCGCGGTGCACCGGTGGTTCGCGAAGCCTGTGGGACCGCGCGGCGACTCCAATGCCAGTATCACAGCTGGACCTACGACCTCGACGGATCGCTCGTGGGTGTCCCCGATCGCCGCGATTTCGCCGACCTGAAAGAGAGTGAGCGCGGGCTCAAGTCGGTCCGTTGCGAAAGCTACGAGGGCTGGGTCTTCACCAACCGCGACCCCGAAGCCCCCGGACTGCGGGAGTGGCTCGGACCTGTCGCGGATGAGTGGTCGCCGCTTCAAGGCCGCTCGTTGCGCGCGATGGCCAACCGCAGTGAGCGCGTGCCGTGCAACTGGAAGATCGCGGCGGACGCGTTTCTCGAGACGTACCACGTCAAGACGATCCACCCCGATACGGTTTCGAAGCTGCTCGATCACCGAGGGGCGGCGATGGGATTGTTCCGGCACGGTCACTCGCGCATGGTGACACCGAAGTGGGAAGAGGCGCTGCGGAAGACCCAGCAGGTCGAGTCGCCGATGCGCGAGATCGAGGGTCTCGACCCGATCTTTCGTGAGACGAACCCCGCGTACAGCCTGTTCCCGAACCTGATCACGCCCCTGGATACCGTCGGATTTCCGTTCATCAACTTCTGGCCCGTCGATGGGGAGACCACGGATATCGAGTGGACGTTCTACGGTCTGCCGACCGAGACATCGGCCGAGGAGCAGGCTTGGGAATTCCTGGCTGCGACGTTCGATGTCGTGATGGCCGAGGACTTCCGGAACCTGGCGCCGATGCATCGTTCGGTCGCCTCCGGCGCACTCGCGTCGATTCCACTCAGCTACCAGGAGCGGCGGATCTACCACCTGCACGAGGAGATCGATCGCTTGATCGGCCGGGACCGGATTCCCGAGGCGCTTCGGGTGGAGCCCCGCGTCGAACCGTTCTGCGAGTCGCGGGGAGCCTGGGCATGAAGGAATTGGACGGGAAGGTCGCAGTCATCACGGGTGCCGGTAGCGGGATCGGAGCGGCCCTTGCGGCGGCTTGTGCCGTGGAAGGGATGCGCGTGGTTGCCGCGGACGTCGATGCAGCAGGTCTCGAGACCGTGGTCGCCGGAATTGCATCGGCGGGTGGCGAGGCGGTCTCCCAACACACGGATGTCCGAAGCCGAGATGCGCTCGAGGTCCTCGCCGAACGCGCATGGGGAACGTTTGGGGGTTGCCATCTGCTGTGCAACAACGCCGGCGTGATGGTGAACAAGCCGCTCCTGGAACTCGAGGAAGCCGATTGGCGTTGGATCCTCGACGTGAACCTCATGGGCGTCGTGCACGGCATCGGCGCGTTCGTTCCGCGCATGAAGGCCCAAGGCGGGGAAGCCCACGTCGTCAACACGGCTTCGATGGCGGGGCTATCCGCTTTCGCGGCGATGGGCCTCGGGGCCTACACGGCAAGCAAGTTCGCTGTGGTCTCGCTCAGTGAAGTCCTGGCACAGGAACTCGCCGAGACGGACATCGGGGTTTCGGTGCTCTGTCCGGGCGCGGTCGTGACCCGCATCCACGAGAGCGACCGGGTTCGCCCGACGGACCTCGAGGATGCGGCGCCGTCGTCGCTCTCGGCAGACGCGAACCCGGAGAGTGTGCCGGGCGCACAGACCGCCGAAGAGACGGCCCAGGTCGTGCTTCGCGGTGTGCGCGAGAACCGTCTACACCTCATCACCCATCCCGAAATGAAAGGCGTGGTCGAGATGCGACACCGTGCCATCCTGGAGGCCTTCGATTCCGCTGCAGCGGACCGCTGAGGCCAGCACTTCGAGAGGAACTTCATGAAGATCGGCGCTGTATTCCCGACCTGTGAGATCGGCAACGACCCCGCTGCGATCCGCGACTTCGCCCAGGCGGCGGAGGAACTCGGCTATGGACACATTGTTGTGTATGACCACGTCCTGGGTGCCGAGCATGCAGACCGGGAGCCGCCGCTCGCGGGCCCCTATGTGGAGACGGATCCCTTTCACGAACCCTTCGTGCTCTACGGCTACCTCGCCGCGCTGACGCGAAAGGTCGAACTCGCGACCGGTGTGATCATCCTGCCGCAGCGGCAAGCAGCGCTCGTCGCCAAGCAAGCGGCGGAGCTGCAGCTGTTGTCCGAGGGGCGGTTCCGCCTCGGCGTCGGCACCGGTTGGAACTGGGTCGAGTATGACGCCCTCGGCGTGCCGTTCGCCGGACGCGGCAAGCGCATGGAAGAACAGGTCGCGGTGATGCGCGCGCTCTGGAGCGGTGGGACGCCGAGCTTCGACGGCGATTTCCACCAGTTCGAACGCGCCGGCATCCTGCCCGAGCCGCCGGCGCCGATCCCCGTGTGGTTCGGTGGCTTCTCGCCGGTCGCGATCAAGCGGACCGCGAGGATCGGAGACGGCTTCCTCTTTGGCGCTTCGAACGACGGAATGCGTCGATTGTGCGCAATGCTGGGGGACGAGGTCGAAGCCAATGGCCGCGCCCGCGACGAGGTGGGCGTCGAGGCGATCCTGCACTACAGCGAAGGACCCGATGCCTGGCGCAAGGAGGCCGAAGCCTGGAAGGCACTCGGTGCGACGCACTTCACGATGCGGGCGATGGACACGGGTGTGCATCTTACAGGGGAGAAGCCGGCGGGCTTCACGTCGCCGCAACAACACATCGATGCCCTGGCCGACTTCATCGAGGTCGTCCGCGACGTCTGATCGAACGCGGCGTTAGTCGTCGAGCTTGCGCCGGGCGCTGAAGAGGACGTCTCGGGTCTTCTCGTCGGGTTTTCCCGTCCCGATCGTGCGCGTCTCGCGTCCGACCTCATAGCCTCGTCGCAGGCCCGGCCGCTCCTTGCAGCGGTCATACCAGGCGCGAACGTGGGGATAGTCCTTCGCGAGGTCGAAGCCCTGGCCCTTGTTCGTGACGACCCAGGGCCAGCACGCCATGTCGGCGATCGAGTAGGCGTCACAAATGTACTCGCGGCCGGCGAGGCGGTCGTTGAGCACTCCATACAGCCGGTTCGCTTCGTCCCCGTAGCGCTCCAGGCCGTAGGGCACCGGCTCTGGGGCGTAGAGTTTGAAGTGCCCGTACTGGCCCAACATCGGTCCCAGTCCGCTCATCTGCCACATCAGCCATGCCGTGACGTCGCTCTTGCCGCGCGGATCCTGGGGAAGGAACTGTCCCGTCTTCTCGGCGAGGTAGAGCAGGATGGCTCCGGTCTCGAAGACCGAGATCGGTTCGCCCCCGTCGGCCGGTGCATGGTCCACGATCGCGGGCATGCGGTTGTTCGGCGAGATCGCCAGGAAGTCGGGTTTGAATTGCTCGCCCTTGCCGATATTGACCGGAACGACGCGGTAGTCGAGCCCCATCTCTTCCAGGCAGATCGAGATCTTCCAGCCATTTGGAGTCGGCCAGTAGTGGAGGTCGATCACGCTAGCCCCGGAGTGTCGCGAGGCAGTCCGCTGCCTCGAGAATCGGGTCCAGCGCCGTCTTGTTCGACACCGCCGCGTACTTTTCGCGGATCTTCACGAGCGATCGGGCGTGATACTTCTGCGGCTTCTGGGTCCACGTGCCGGTCCGGACCTCGCAAGTGTACTCGTCGGCGCCATCGGCGACCGCGGTCGCGTTGGCCACCGTCCATGGGCAGAAGAGGCCACCGACGTGGTCCTTCAAGATGGGCGCGAGCGTGGGCGCGAGCGCCTCCCAGCTCTCCCAATCTCCTTCGGCCTTGGGTTCGAGCATGCGTTGGATCCAGGCCACCAGGTTCGGGCCCGCGGCCTCGACGATCTCCTTGCAGGTCGGGTCGGTCCACGCGTTGTAGATCTGGCCCCAGAGGCCGAAGTCACCAAACGACGGACGACCGCCGAGGAGGTAGGGTCGCCCGTCGAGGTGGGTTTCGAGCTGGCCACAGACTTCGTGGAACGACGACTCGATCTGGGGCGCGGTCTGCTCATTGGAGCCCACGAACCACACACGCGGGACCATGCGCTCGCGGAGACCGGCGGCCATGCCAGCGCTTTGTTCGTCGGAGAGCGCGGGAGCCATCGAACGCACGAGTCGTTCCGATGCCGAGACCTGGTCGGCCGGCCGCGCCCAGCGATAGTGGAACATCCACTTGTTGCCCCACTCGTCCCCGAATTCCTCGAGGAGCGCGGAGACGAAGCCGAGTGCTTCATCGTCCGGGTGGATCGACGGTTCCGGGAACCGCGCCTCCATCTTTTCGATGATGGGCGTCGAGTCCTGCAGGCCGTCGCCTTCCGGCGTCGCGACAACGGGCACGAGCGGCAGCTTCTGGAACTTCTTCGCTTCTTCGCCCTGGCCTTCGCACCACTCGTGCGGGATGCCCTTGTACCGAAAGTACGAACGCACCTTGACTGAGTAGGGGGACATTTCACTTCCGAACACGCGGAATTCTTCTGACATGGTTTTCTCCGATCCAGAAGGAAGGGTTAGAGGAGTTCGCTGGCAACGAGTTCGAGGGCGTCGGGCTTGGCGCCGCCGATCATCATCGTCGTGACTTCGCCGCGCTTGCCTGCATCGCGCCACGCACCGAGGCGATCCTTGATTCGGTCCACGGGTCCAATCAGGTTCATCGCGTCGACGAGTTCGTCGGGTACTGCGCCGACCGCCGTCGCGCGATCGCCGGCAAGGAAGGCATCCTGGATCTTGACCGCAGCCTCTTCGTAACCGAGGCGCTTGCAGTAGTCGTTGTAGAAGTTCTTGTCGCGCGCACCCATCCCGCCGATATACAGCGCCAGGTTCATCTTGATCGGCATGCGCGCTTTTTCGAGGTCGTCGCTGATCACGACGCTGACCCCGGGCTGGATTGCGAAGTCGGCCAGCGTCTTTCCGTCGGTGCGCTTGGCGATACCGGCGTTCACGTGCTCGGTCACGAGGTCGGTGCGTTCGGGATTCATCCAGAGCGGGAACACGCCGTCGGCCACTTCGCCTGCGCAGCGCAGACCATTCGGGCTGATCGAGGCCGTCAGGATCGGAATCTCGGGGTTGCCGTGCAGGATGCTCTTGAGCGGCTTGCCAAGTCCCGTGGTGCCCGCGCCGGTGACCGGGATCGAGTAGTGCTCCCCTTCGTGCGTGAGCGGCTCTTCGCGCGCCAGGATCTTCCGGATGATCGCGATGTACTCCTTGGTGCGCGTGAGCGGCTTCCCGTAAGGCACGCCGTGCCAGCCCTCGGCCACCTGCGGACCCGACGGTCCAAGACCGAGGATGAATCGGCCACCCGAGAGATGGTCGAGCGTCATCGCGGTCATCGCGGCCATGGCCGGTGAGCGCGCCGGCATCTGCATGATGGCGGTGCCGGCCTTGATGGTCTCGGTGCTCGCCAGGATCCAGGTGGCCATCGTGACGGCATCGTTGCCGTAGGCCTCTGCGGTCCAGGCGCTGTCGAAGCCGAGGCGCTCGGCATGCCGAATGGCCTCGAGGTTCAGGGTGGCCTGGGGGCCGAAGCCGCCGGCGAGGATTCCGAGTTTCACGGGGGGTCTCCTTGGGTGCAGTGGCTGATCGCCACGCCCTCTAAAATGGCAGAGCCCATGTCACTTTTCCAGTTCACGGGCTGACGCGACGCTACCACCGATCTGGCGTCGCCGGCCGGCTCCGACGACAAACGAGCGGCTACAATGCCTGGCCCTGCGGGGCATCCGGCGTGGCCCGGAACCGCATCACCCAGAATTGAGGAGGCCAGCGAATGGCGGGCGGATTGGAAGGACGTGCAGTTCTCGTAACGGGCGGAGGGACCGGCATTGGTCGCGCGTGCGCAGCGGCCGCAGCGGCGGACGGCGCCGCGGTCACGATCTGCGGACGCCGGGCCGAGGTGCTGGAGGAGGCTGCCGAGACGATCGCGGCCGCCGCCGGAAATGGTGGATCGGTCCAGATCGTGACCGGAGACGTCACCGATGAGGAGAGCGTCCAGGCGATCATCGCCAAGAGTTGCGAACCGACAGGTGGCCTGGACGCCGTTGTCGCGAACGCCGGCGGCGGCGGCGGCATGGGTCCGTATCACATGCAGGATACGGCCGAATTTACTCGCGTCCTGCACCTGAACGTGTTGGGGACGATGCTATGCGTGAAGTACTCGGTCCCACAAATGGTCGCGCGCGGTGGCGGATCATTCGTTGGCATGTCGTCGATCGCGGGACATGTTCCGCACCCGTATTTCGGCGCCTACTGTGTGGGAAAGGCCGGCATCGAGGAGATGATGCGAAACTGCGCCGACGAATTCGGTCAGTCGAAGGTCCGCTTCAACTCGATCCGTCCCGGTTTCATCGCGACCGAGATCATGGAAGGCGTCCCCCGAGACAGCGAGACCTACGCGTCCTACATCGACAACACGCCGATGGCCGACGTGGGGCAGCCCGAAGACGTGGCGAACCTGGCGCGTTTCCTGATCGGCGACGAATCCCGGTGGATCACGGGGACGGCCATCAACGTCGACGGTGGGCACCACCTCCGTCGCGGGCCCAACTTCGGTCCCTTCGTCGCCCCGGCGCTGGGCGAGGACGTGATGAAGGGGAACCTTCCCAAGTGACGCTCCGCGATGACATCCGTGCCCAGGTCTCTGGCCCGGGTGGCCTGTTCGAACTCGTCGAGGAAGAGGTCCTCGGCGAGCGCCTTCCCGTCTTCAAGAATCGCCAACGCTCATTGCGAGAAATGCTCGAGATCTCGGCTTTGCACGGCGACAAGGAGTACGTCGTCGACGGCGAACGGCGGCTCACCTACGCCGAGCTGCCCCGGAAGGTGGCTTCCGTTGCTGCGGCGCTGCGAGACCAATACGGCGTCCAGAAGGGAGACCGTGTCGCCATTCTCGCTGCGAACTGCGTCGAGTGGCCCATCGCCTTCTGGGCGACGGTCAGCCTCGGCGGGGTCGTCGCTGCGCTGAACGGCTGGTGGACACGCGATGAGATCGAGTTCGGGATCTCGCACAGCGACCCCAAGGTCGTGATTGGTGACGCGAAGCGTCTCGCGCGGCTGGAAGGTCACGATCCCGGCGTGCCGCTGATCGAAATCGAGTCCGACTTCTCGGCGCTGGAGGCGTATTCGCCTGACGCCGGTCTTCCCGAAACCCCGCTCGCGGAGGATGACCGCGCCGTCATCTTGTTCACGAGTGGAACGACGGGGCGGCCGAAAGGGGCTGTGGCGTCCCATCGCGCCATCCTGGGGTTCGTGCAGGGGGCCAACGCCACGGGTCTCGCCAACGCGATGGTCGAGTTCGCCGAACGGGGCGAGGAGTTCCCCTTCGCGGCCCCACGACCCCAGATGGTGGTGCTCGCGACTTCGCCGATGTTCCATCTGTCTGGCCTCTACGCCCAGATCGTGTTGCAAGCGGCCGGCGGCGGGAAACTCGTGGTTCACCGCGGGCGATTCGAGCCCGACGCCGTCTTGAAGCTGATGCAGGATGAACGCGTCACGCTATTCACGGCGATGGGGGCGATGGGACCCCGCCTCGCCAAGCATCCGAAGTTGCTCGACTACGATCTCACGAGTGTGACCAACATCGGCTTTGGTGGGGCGCCCGCGAGCCCAGCGGCGCAGGAGATGATGCGGCAGGCATTTCCGAACGCGAGCGCCAACGTCGGCATCGGTTACGGTTCGAGCGAGACGGTGGCGGTCCCGGCGACCTTCGGCGGCACCGACTATCAAGCGCATCCAGAGGCGACGGGCCGTCTGGCGCTTGGGCACGAGATCGAGATTCGGGACACAGAAGGCAACGCCCTCCCGCTGGGGCAGGAGGGCGAGATCTTCGTTCGCAGTGCCTGGACGATGCTCGAGTATTGGCGGAACCCGGGCGCCACGGCCGAGACGATCAGTCCGGATCGTTGGCTCGCGACGGGTGACATCGGTCGTGTGGAAGAAGGAGGCTTGCTCTACATCAACTCTCGCGCGCGAGACATGATCTTGCGCAACGCCGAGAACATCTATCCGATCGAGATCGAGTACCGCCTCGACAAACACCCGGACGTTCGCGAGAGCGCCGTCTACGGCGTCGATCACCCGGAGTGGGGCCAGGCGGTCAAGGCCGTCGTCGTGCCGGAGTCGGGTGCGCGCCCGAGTGGTGACGCGTTGACAAAGTGGGTGGGTGAGACGTTGGCGGCTTACAAGGTGCCCACGGAATGGGAGATCCAAACCGAGCCCCTGCCGCGAAACCCTTCGGGCAAGGTGCTGAAGAACGTCTTGATGGGGGCGGCAGAGAACGCGTTCGTCGAGGAGTAGCTATCTCGTGACCGACAACAGGACCCTATCGCAGCGGCTCGTGGAGACCGCGCAAGCGTTGCTCAGGGAGGGGCTCGTCGAGGGAACGTCGGGCAACCTGTCCGTACGTCGCCCAGATGGGAACGTCCTCGTCACGCCGGCTTCCCTCGCCTACGAGACGATGACGGCAGACGATGTCGTCGTTCTCGATCCCTCTGGCGCGCTCGTCTCTGGGGATCGGGCGGCGACGAGCGAGCGTGCTCTTCACCTGGCCTGTCTCCGCGCGCACCCCGACGTCGGCGCCGTGATTCATTGCCACGCGAAGTACTCTTCAATGTTCGCGATCACCCATCAGCCGATCCCCTGCGCGATCGAGGAGTTCGAGCTCTATGTGGGCGGCGACGTTCCGGTGGCGCCGTATGAGGTGACAGGGTCCGATGCATTGGGCGAGGTCTGTGCCGGCTTGCTGGCGGACCGCGGTGCAGCGCTGATGGCCAATCATGGCCTCCTGACAGTGGGACGCGACCTTGCCGAGGCGCACAAGGTGGCTGCCCTGGTCGAGCGGACGGCCGAGATCGTGTGGGGGGCACGCGTGCTGGGCGAGATCGTTCCACTCCCCGAGACGACGCGCGCGCGCTTCGCCGGGCACTACCTCAAGACGCGGAGCGGACGCTAGGTGGACGCGCAGCAGGCCGCGGGCGAGATCGACGAGCGTGGCTGGACGATCCTGCCGTCGGTCATTGCGCAGCATTCGGTCGAGGCGCTGAAGGCTGAGGTCGAGACGCAGATGACCGCGGCGTCGTCGCCGTTCGGGTCGAACGACTTTCTCGGGACCCGTACGCGGCGGCTGTTCAATCTGCTCGCACGGGGCGACGCTTTTGCTGACGTGCCGCTGTTGCCCGCCGTACTCGACGTCGTAGACACGGTCCTCGACACGGACTGCCTCCTGTCGTCGCTCACGGCCGTGGAGATGCATCCCGGTGAAACCAATCAACCGTTTCATGCAGACGACGGTTCGATACCGCTCCCGCGGCCTCATCCGGCGTACACCTGCACAGCGATCTGGGCGCTGACGGACTTCACCCTCGAAAACGGCGCCACCCGCCTGGTGCCGGGTTCGCACGCCCGCGACACGATTCCCAGGAAGGGTGACCGTCCCGCATTCGTTCAGGCCGAGATGCAGGCCGGGAGCGTCCTCCTCTACCACGGCAGTCTCTGGCACGGTGGAGCCGCCAATCGAAGTGATGGTCGCCGTCTTGGAATCATCGCGAACTACTGTGCTGGCTTCCTACGGCAGGAGGAGTGCCAACTGTTGGCGCTACCGGCTGAGCGTGTGCGCAGCTTCCCCCACCGCCTCCAGCGGCTGGTCGGCTACAGCACGTACCGCGGGTTGTTGGGTCATGTTGATCAGCAGGACCCGCAGATTCGGTTGGATCCGACCCAGCAGACGCGAATGGTCTGGGACCGGATCCGTTCCTAGGGTCATCGCTGGCCGCACCCTCGACTTGGAGTCCTCCATGAAACGTGTCTTCCTCGCTCTTGCCATTCTCGTCGTCGTCGCGATCGGTGTGCTGTTCTGGGCCACGAACCAGGTCGACGGTGTCGTCGCGGCAGAAATCGAGCGCACCGCCAGTGAACTCCTCGGAACCGACGTCACGGTGAGCGGCGTGAACGTCGACCTTGCCGCGGGAAGCGTGTTGGTTGCGGGAATTCGCGTGGCAAACCCGAAGGGCGAGCGCCTCGCGTTCTCGACGGAGCCGGCATTCGAACTCGGTGCGATTACCGTTGTCCTGGATCTCGATCGGCTCGACGTCGCGGATCCGCTGGCTGCGCCGTTGCCGCTTCGCGTCGTCGAAGTCACGGCGCCGGTCGCGAACGCCGAGTTGACGCCCGGCGGGCTGAACCTCGAGATCCTGCGCCGGAATGTCGCCGCTTCCGGATCGTCTACCACATCGGCCCCAGACGTCCGACTCGACATCGCTGAGTTCCACTTTGCCCAGGGGCGTGTCATCGCGGAGACGAGCGACGTCGGGGGCGAGCGCCGGGAGCTACCGCTTCCGCCCCTCACACTGAGGAATCTCCGCGGTACGCCGGACGAGATCGGGCGGCGGCTCGCAGATGCCTTTCTCGGTGCCGCCATCCGACAGGTGGCGCGAGACGAGTTGTCGACGCGCGTGGATGAGCGGCTCGACGAGGTCAAGGAGAAGGCCGTTGGGGCATTGCGGTCGCTCCTTGGTGTCGAAGACGACCCTGCGAACTAGCCGCCGCCGGGGTCCGAGCGGACCTGGGACCCGGACTCGCATCTAGGAGAAATTCGCAGCAGCTCCGCTGAGAACGACGTTCAAGCTGCCGGTCGGGCGCGCCGAAGGGACTCCCTGGAGGCCCTACTGCATGGCGCGTCAAGTTTCTCGTCACTCGATCTTCTCGCAGCGACTCGATCGCGGCGTCTTCGCCAGTTACTTCCTGGGCGGCGTCATCCCGTTCGCGGCGCTGGCCGTTGTGGTGACGCGCTGGGTGTTGCCGAGCTACGAAGGGGGGCCCGAGCGTTGGGGATGGGTCGCGGGGCTGGTCTCGATTGGCCTGCTCTCCCTGTTCCTCTACTTCGCACTTCGTCACATCACGACGACGGCCGTGACGCAGATGGACGCGGACAATCAGCGGCTCCAGACGTTGCTCGAAGCGTCCCGCGAGCTGGCCGTGGCCAGTCACCCGGAAGCGGCGCTCTCGACCCTGGCCGCAAAGGTGCGCGAGCTGGACGGGTTTCGTCACGCGGCGACCTACTTCTCTCCGGCAGCGGACAAAGCACTCGAGCTTCACGGTGGAACCGACGAGGCGTCCCGCGCTTGGGCTGAAACCGAGTCGGCCGCGGTTGCGGCCGCGAACGAAGAGGCTTTGCAGTCGGGTGCGCCGGCGATGGGCGATAGCGGGATCGTGGCCGTGCCGTTTTCCCACACGGGTGGAGCCCGGGGCACGGTCGTGCTCGACGGCGGCAAAGCACTTTCGAACGATACGGTGGATGCCGTCGCAACGATCGCCGGCATTGCCGGAAACGCAATCGAACGCGGCGACCTTGCCGATGCGCAACGCAATTTCTTCGCGCACGTGACCGACCTCATCGTGACCGCGTTGGACGCGCACGTCGTCGGGCGTCAGGGACACGCCATGCAGACGGCACGGCTCTGCAATCGGATCGCCCATGAACTCGGCGTCGATGCAGAGACGAAGGAGCGCATTCACTGGGGGGCGCTTCTCCACGACATCGGGATGCTCAAGACCGAGCCCGGTCGGCATCTCGATATGAAGGCGGTCCGAACCCATTCGCTCATCGGGGCTCGGATGCTTGAACGGATTCGGCTTTGGGAGCCGGTCGCCCCGATCGTGCTCCACCATCACGAGCACTACGACGGCGCCGGCTATCCCGAAGGGCTCTCGGGTGCGGCGATTCCGCTCGAATCCCGGATCATCAGCCTGGCGGACGCGATCGACGCGATGAGTCGAAGCGAGTCTGATCGCGTCGGTCTTTCCCTTTCCGAAGTCTGCGAGGAAGTCGCGCAGAAAGCCGGTAGTCAGTTCGACCCCGAGGTAGTTCGCGCGTTCCTCTCGCTCGCCGAGCGGAACGAGATCGACCTGGCCTAGCGCACGCTCGGCCAACAAGATGATGTTAATCTGTCGGTCCGGAACGCAATCGGGTCCGAAGAGAGCGACGACGATGCGGAACAGGTGGCATGGCGACGACCGGTAGCGAGAACGTGACGTCGCGAAGCGCCACCTCGTGGGCGCTGGGTCTCGTTGTGGGCTGGGTCGCGGTCGGCATGTTCGTGGGCCTGGGCGGCGAATACGCCATCAACGACGACTTCGCCTACATGTGGGCCGTCCGTGTCGCGTTGGAAGAGGGGCGATTCGAACGTCTGCCATGGACCTGGGTCCCGATTCTGACGAGCACGGGATGGGGCGTTCTCTTCTCCGGCCTATCCGGCTTCTCGATCGTGGCGTTGCGGCTCTCGTCGTTCGTGGCTTCTGGGATCGGTGTCCTGGCACTGTTTCAATGGTTGCGGGAATCCGGTGCGGACAATCGCATCGCGTTCCTGGGCGCGGCCGCTCTGGCAGCGAACCCGATCTACCAGAACCTCGCGTTCACGTTCATGACCGAGCCCTTCTTCCTGGCCTGTTCGCTGACATCGCTCGCTGCCTATGCGCGTTCTCTCCGAACGGGGAGCCTCGGTGCTTTCGTGTTCGGGACGGTGTTCGCGGTTGCCGCGACACTCTCGCGTCAGGTCGGACTGGCGCTGCCATTGGCCTACGGCGTCGCCGCGCTGGTGGGCACCCGGGACGCCGGGCGCGTCATTCGAACGGTCGTCGCGAACGCGGTCGTTGCCGGTGCGTATGCCGCGTTCGTGTTTTGGATCGCGAGCCAGGGGACCTCCGAGGTGTACGGCGTCTCCGAACTCGCGTCGGACGCCGCAACCTTCAATGCGTTGTGGCATGTCTCGCGTCATGCGGTCGAGTCCGTGGCGACGCTGGGTCTGTTCGTGGCGCCGTTGCTTCTGCTGATCCGTCCGCGCTCGTGGGCTGCATGGGGGTTCGGAATCGGCGCGCTGGTGGTTACGGGCACGGTCCTGGCACTCGGCTCCAGTCCGGCGCCCTGGGGGAACATCCTGCGCACGTCCGGCGTCGGTCCCTCGGGAATCCTCGGCGAGTGGGAGCTCCCGGCCATTCCGCGCGCGTTTCAGTGGGCGCTCACGGCGCTTGGCGGTGGTGGCGCGGGCGCACTCGTGGCCACGGTCCTGCACGCGATTCGCGCTGACGGGCGCGCCGTTCTTGGGGCCCCGCGTTGGTTGCTGCCGGTCGCGTTCGGCGCCGCCATCCTTGGCCCGCATCTCACGCGTTCGCCATTCTTCGATCGCTACATCCTGCTCGCGGCGGGTCCCGCCATAGTGTTGATCGCCCTGGTATTCGGGGCCGGCCGCCTCGCCCGCGGTGCATGGCTCGCCACCGCCACCGTGGTGGTGCTCGTTGGCGGTTTCTCGGCCGTCGAGGCCCGGTTCTCGGGGGATCGCGCACGTGCGCAGTGGGCGTTGCTCGAACCCGAGATTCCCCTCGCTGCCAACGTCGACGGCGGGTTCGGCTGGAACGGCTTCCACTACGACTGGGTCGAGATGCCGATCTATCCGCCCGAGACACGACTGTTCGTGAACGAGATGGATCAGGCGCTGTCATTCGAGCGCGCGATGGAGGGGTGTGAGCCCGTCCGTTCGGTCGAAGTCTCGCGTATCTGGGGGATGACCCCTCAGCGTTTGACGCTCTTCCGCCGGCTCGACGAAACGCCGGCCCCGTAGGCTACGCCCGGGCTGCCTCGAACAGGTGAACGTTCTCGTCCGGGTTCGTGACAGGGCGCTTCGAGACTACCGTGAAGCCGGCTTCTTGGAGCAGCGTATAGAACGCGGCGGGGTCCACCCAATCCTCATGGACTTCGCCCGCGATGATGCCGACATCGCGAAGCCGCTCGCCAAAGCCCCGAAGCACTTCCATCTCGAAGCCCTCGACATCCAGCTTGAGAATGTCGACGCGAGGCAGGTCGTGTCGTTCGAGGAATCGATCGAGTCGCCAGACCGGCACCTCGACCTCAGAGGTTCCGACCGAGGCGTCGGCCATCGTATGCATGGCCCCGTGCTCGGCCACGTGAAGGTTCGCGGTGCCTTCTTCTTCGCCAAGCGCCACCTGGTGCAGTCCGACACGCGGTCGATCGCCCAGGTTCGCCTGTAGGAGTGCGAAGTTCGCTGGCTCCGGTTCGAAGCAGTGCAACGTCGCGCCCGGATGATGAGCCACCCACCAGACACCCGTCGCGCCCACGTTGGCGCCCGCATCGAGAATGATCGGCTCGGCCGGGACCGGCGTTTCGAGGAAGTACTGCTCTTCGTGGAGGATCTCGGCAAGCGTGTAAATATCGGCCATCCGCAGATGAAACGGGAAGCGCTGGCCGGCGAGGCGAATGGGCAACACGGTCTGCTCACTGCACGTCGGGTCCGCTAGCGCTGCACGGTAGACGCGCAGGAGCTCACGCCTTGCTGACCATCCTTCGGTGAAGGACAGCAGCAGGTGACCGATCTCGAGAAGACGGGAAACTGCCGAGTGCATGGCTGGCCGGAACCTCCTGGAGTCCCAGTGTGTCGGTCGAACGCGCTCGAAACAACAGGCTGATCGCGGCTGCGACGGGCGGACTCAGGGTGGTACCTTACCGCCTCGTCACAGGGGGAGCCGATGTCCGAAGACCGCAAGTTCCGTTGGGTGGGAACGCGTCCGATTCGCCACGACGGTATCGACAAGGTGACCGGCCGCGCCCAGTTTGGCGCCGATCTTTCCCTCCCTGGCATGATCTGGGGCAAGCTTCTGCGGAGCCCGCACGCCCATGCGCGCATCGTGTCCATCGACACGTCGGCGGCAGAAGCGATCGACGGCGTCCTTGCGGTAGTGACCGCCACCGACCTTCCGGACGACGATCCGAAGGTGGCTGATCTCGCCCGCAACATTCTTGCTCGGGAGAAGGTTCTCTACCACGGACACGCGATTGCAGCGGTGGCGGCGACTTCGGCGGCATTGGCCGAACGCGCGCTCGATGCGATCACCGTCGAATACGAGGTCTTGAAGCCCGTGTTGTCGCTGGAGGCCGCGCTGGCATCTGGGGCCCCGATCCTCGATGAAGCCCGGCGTCCGAAGGACATGGAAGACACGGGTCCGACCAACATCGCGGCCCGGTGCGAGTTCTCACGCGGAGAGCCGGAATCCGCGTTCGCGCAGGCTGATGTGGTTCTGGAACGGAGCTACGAGACGCAGATGGTGCACCAGGGGTACATCGAGCCGCACGCCTGCGTGGTGCAGACGAAGGAAGATGGTCTCATCGAGATCTGGTGTTGTACGCAAGGCGGCTTCGCTGTGCGGTCGCTGACGGCGAGCGTCCTCGGGATCGACACATCCCGCGTCAAGGTGACGCCCAGCGAGATCGGCGGCGGTTTTGGTGGCAAGACCACGGTCTACCTCGAACCCGTCGCGGCGTTGCTGTCTCGCAAGAGCGGCCGCCCCGTGAAGATGGTCATGACCCGGGAAGAAGTGTTCCGCGCCAGCGGTCCCGCCGGCGGCGCCAAGATCGACCTGAAGGTCGGGGCGACGCGGGACGGACGCATCGTCGCCGGGACCGCGCGGATGTGGATGGAAGCCGGTGGCTTTCCGGGTTCCCCGGTTCAGGCCGGCGCGATGTGCATCTTCTCGCCCTACGACTTCGACCACCTCTTCATCGAAGGTTTCGATGTCGTCCTGAACAAGCCCAAGGTCGCGGCCTACCGCGCGCCCGGTGCTCCGCAGGTGACGTTCGCGATCGAATCCCTGATGGACGAGCTGGCGAACGAACTCGAGATCGATCCCATCGACTTGCGGCTCGCAAACGCGGCAAAGGAAGGGACCCAGCTTCCCTACGGCCCCCGCTTCAAGGCAGTGGGCATGATCGAGACCCTGGAAGCCGCTCGCGCCCATCCGCACTACGCCGCCCCGCTCGGCAAGAACCAGGGTCGTGGGATGGCCGTCGGGTTCTGGTTCAACAACGGCATGAACTCGAGCGCCGACGTTCATCTCACCGAAGACGGGACGGCCGTCGTCGTCACCGGGAACCCCGACATCGGCGGGTCGCGGGCGTCGATGGCGATCATGTGCGCCGAAGAGCTGGGGATCGACGTCGAGAAGGTTCGCCCCGTCGTCGCGGATACCGAAACTGCCGGATACACCGATGTGACCGGCGGCAGCCGCGTGACGTTCGCGACCGGGTGGGCCGTGATCGAAGCGAGTCGGAAGATCGCGTCCGAGCTCTGCATCCGGGCCGCGAAGATCTGGGACTGTGATGTCGAACAGGTCGGTTTTTCCGAAGGGCACTGTCTCCCGGTCGAAGGAAGTGGCCTCGATCATGCGCCGCTTTCGGTCGCTGACATCGCGAAGCAGATGGCACGCACCGGGGGACCCATCAACGGCCAGGCGCAGCTCAACGCGCGCGGGGCCGGCCCCGCATTCGCGACGCACTTGTGCGATGTCGAAGTCGATCCCGAAACCGGCAAGGTCGACGTCGTCCGCTACACCGCAATCCAGGACGTCGGTCGTGCGATTCATCCAAGCTACGTCGAAGGGCAGATCCAAGGCGGGGCCGCGCAGGGAATCGGCTGGGCGCTGAACGAAGAGTACGTCTTCGATGAGGCGGGTCGGCTCGAGAACCCGGGCTTCCTCGACTATCGGATGCCGGTCGCAAGCGACCTGCCGATGATCGACGCCGTGATCGTGGAAGTGCCAAACCCGACCCATCCATACGGCGTGCGCGGCGTCGGGGAAACCCCCATCGTGCCGCCGTTGGCCGCGGTCGCGAATGCCGTGATGGCTGCCACCGGCGTACGGATGCAGTCGCTGCCGATTTCGCCGCCGCGATTGCTCGAGCGATTGCTAGGCGCTGGCGACGTATGAGCACGGTGGCGATTCCCTCCTCGCTTCGAGTCCATTGCGAGCACCACGAATTCATCGAGGTCGAGGGCGGAAGCGTTCACGCTGTCCTCGCTGCCGTCGACGCCCGGTTTCCGGGGTTTCGCGCCGCGCTGGGCGACTCGTTCGCGGTCGCGATCGACGGCGAAGTCTTCCAGGACGCGCTCTACGAGCCCGTCGCACCTGAGAGTGAAGTGCACTTCCTGCCGGCACTGGCCGGCGGAATCTAGACGGAGGCCGCGTGCAAGCTGGTTTCGAACAACCCCGGACGATCGAGGAAGCGACGGCGCTGCTCCAGAAGCATGGAGACGCCGCGCGGCCCTTTGCTGGAGGAACCGATCTCCTGGTGCAGATGCGCGGCGGGATGCGCAGCCCGGACATCCTCGTCGATCTCAAGCGGATCCCCGAACTCGGGCAGCTCGAGATCGGGTCCGATGAGATCGTGATCGGGGCCGCCTGCAGCACCGCGTCTCTCCGAGAGAACGCTGAGCTCGTGCGTCTGCTTCCGGGGCTCCTCGAAGCCGCGGAGCTGATCGGGAGTGAGCAGATCCAGGGACGCTCGTCGATCGGCGGAAATCTCTGCAACGCTTCACCGGCGGCGGACTCGGTCCCGGCACTGGTCGCGAACAGCGCCGTCTGTTCGGTGGCGGGGCCTGATGGGCGCCGCGACGTGCCCGCAGCCGAGTTCTCGACCGGGCCGGGTTCGACGGTCCTGGGCTCGGGGGAACTCCTCGTCTCGCTCCGTGTTCCTCGCCCGGCGCCCGACGCCGGGGATGCCTATCTCCGTTTCATTCCTCGCAGCGAGATGGATATTGCCGTCGTCGGAGTGGGCGTTGCGTTGACGCTCGATGCGGACGGCACCTGTACAGCGGCACGGGTCGCGCTCGGGGCCGTGGGTCCCACCGTGATCGATGCCACGACCGCCGCAACCGCACTGCTCGGCGGCCCGATCGATACTGCGGCGTTGGAACGCGTCTCCGAAGCAGCCCGCGAAGCGGCACGCCCGATCGACGACAAACGCGGAACGGCTGCGTATCGAAAACACGTGGCCGGCGTCCTCACGCGACGAACGGTCGAGATCGCGGCGCGGCGCGCCGCGGAGGGAAACTGAGCATGGCCAAGCTGCATGTCGAGACGAGCGTGAACGGTGAGCCCACCGAGTTCCTGTGCGAACCGCATACGACCTTGCTGGATGCCCTGCGAAACGACATCGGACTCACCGGGACGAAGGAAGGCTGCGCCACTGGCGATTGTGGGGCGTGTTCGGTGACGTTGAACGGTCGCTTGGTGTGTTCGTGCCTGGTCCTGGCCGCCGAGGTCTCGGGGCAGGAGGTCGGCACGGTCGAAGGTGTCGCAGACGCAGAGACCCTCCATCCCGTGCAGCAGAAGCTGCTGGAGCACGCTGGCCTCCAGTGTGGGATCTGCACGCCCGGCGTGGTCGTGGCCGCCAAGGCGCTCCTCGAGCGCGATCCGAACCCGAGCGAGCGCGATGTCCGCTTCTGGTTGGCCGGCAACCTGTGTCGCTGTACCGGCTACGACAAGATCATCCGCGCGGTCCTCGATGCCGCGACGGAGATGCGCGCATGAGTGCGCGAGTCACGGCCATCAAGGAGAACCGCATGCATTTCCTCTGGGCGGGCGCCTGCCTGTTCGCTTGTCTCGCCACGGCGGCGCCGACGCCGGTCTCTGCCCACGAAGAAACCGGGCGTCATCGGGTGGCTTTCCAGGTCGAAGCGGTCCGGGAAGTGGCCAATGACTGGGCCGTGGCACGGCTCTCTGCGAACGCGGAGCACAAGGATCCGGCCGTGGCGGCGAGAGACGTGAACCGACGGATGGCGGCCGCGATCGCGCGTGCCAAGGATGTGGCTGGGATTGATGTCGCCTCAGGGGCGTACACCACGCACCCTGTTCATGAAGACCGCCGGATCGCGCGCTGGCGGGCTCAGCAGGAGGTGCGCCTTTCGACGAGCGATGTCGAGGCGCTTTCGGGCCTGGTCGGAGAGCTTCAGGCCAGCGGCCTGACGCTCTCGGGCATCAGCTTCTCGGTTGCCGCCGGGACCCGACGCGCCATCCAGGATGAGCTCATCGATGATGCGTTGGGTCGCTTCCAGGCGCGCGCGGGACGGGTCGCGAAGGCGATGGGGCGGTCGGGCTGGTCGCTGGTCGGACTTTCTATCGGCAACAACGGCGCGCCGCCGCCGCAGCTTCGGGCAGGACGCATGATGTCGATGGCCGAGGCCGCACCTGCATTTGAAGGCGGCGAGAGCGAAGTCCGCGTCACCGTTGACGGCACGATCGAGCTCGAATAGCGGCCGAACCCGGTTCAGGCTGTCCGTCGCATCAAGCATCGTCGTGTAGACTGGAGTCGCGTGTCCAGGAGGATCGCCATGCGACTGCTCTCCGTCTTGTTCGCCGGTGTCTCAGTTTTCCTGGTGGGCTGTGCAAGCGCACCGGCCCCGGTGCCCGAGGTCACCATTGTCGCTGCCGGGAGTGAGGCCTCGGCCGTCGCAGGGATGCGGCAGTGGATCGTGGCCGACGCGTCGGGGTCGTTGTTCGTGAAGCCGCCGCGCCCGTCTCTCGGGACCTACCAGCGCTATCTACTGGATCCGCCGCGCCTCCACTTTGCGCCGTTGTCCGGGAAGCCATCGAGGCGCCAGGCTCACAGCCTGAGCCGGGTCATGGGGCGCCGACTCTCCCAGGAAATCGAGAAAGCGTTCGGCTGGGAACCCGCGGAGCACGCGGGGCCTGGTGTCATTCGCGTGCGCTCTCTCGTGTCGAACATCGCCTTCTCGTCGCCTGACGCGTCGAACTTCACGCGGACGACCGCTCTGGTTTCGTCCAGCGGGAGTGTCGTCTTCTCGCTCGAGTTCCAGGATGCACTGAGCAGCGAAAGTCTGGTGCGTTATGCGGTTCGTCGCCCTCTGCCGGGGGGCACGTTCACGGGCCCGGCCTGGCATGAACTGGATCGCGCGAGGCTGGTGTTTCGTCGCTTCGCAGCCGACATCGCCCCGAACCTGGCTGCGCTGGCGCACAACTGAGGTCGCCGCCTAGCGTCCCTTGAAGACGGGCTCTCGCTTGTCGACGAACGACTTCGCCGCCTCCCGGTGGTCTTCCGTCAAGCCGGTGTGGACGTGGTGGGTCGCCTCGAGGTCCAGGCAGTCGAAGACGTCGGCGCCTGAGACCGCCCGGTTCAGGTTCTCTTTCATGTAGCGGTAGGCGACGCTGGGGCCATTCGCGAGGCGTTCGGCCAGACCTCGGGTCTCGGCTTCGAGGGTGTCCGCAGCAACCACGCGGTTCACGAGGCCAAGCCGTTCGGCTTCAGAGGCCGGGACCCGCTCGGACAAGAAGTAGAGCTCGCGGGCTTTTGCGGCGCCAATGAGTTGACTCATGAAGTAGGTGCCACCGTAGTCGCCGCTGAACCCGACGCGCGCGAAGGCCGTGACGAGAACGGCGCTCTCGGATGCGACGCGGAGGTCGCAAGCCAACGCCAGCGACAATCCTGCTCCGGCGGCCGCGCCCGGGAGGGCAGCGATGGTGGGCTTGGGCATCGTGTAGAGGCGACCGGCGGTTCCGCGCTGCGAGAGGCGCTGGCGATGGATCGCGGCGTCGATTCCACCGCCGCCTCCCTTCGCACCGCTGGCATTCTGCTCCGCCATCCCCTTGACGTCGCCACCGGCGCAGAACGCCCCCCCGGCGCCGGTGAGGACCACTGCGCCGACGTCGCTCGCGGTCTCCGCGTCGATCAACGCTGCTTCGAGCCCCTGCAGCATGTCGCCTGACAGCGCATTGCGACGTTCCGGCCGATTCAGCGTGATCCAGCTGACCTTGTCGGTGACCTCGACCCGGATGTCGTCGGTTCCTGTGTCGAATGTACGGCTCATGGCGATTCCTTTGCGGTGGCGGATACGCGAGGGAAGTCCGTCGCGGCCGCGCGGTCAACCCTCGGCGTCGATCTTGTCCAAGGCGATGCCCCGTGTTTCAGGCAACGTCCACCACACGATCGGCACGCAGATGAGATTGACCGCCGCCAGCCAGGTGATCGCCAGTTGGATGCTGCCGAGGCTCTCCGCGAGTGTCCCCGCGACGACCGGACCGACGACGATTCCAGTTCGCCCGATCACGTTGTTCGTCAAGGCGCTCGCGGTCGCGCGCAGGTCGGTCGAGAACAGCTCGGCCGTCCATGTCGCAGCGATCGTCCACAGGCCGCCGAGCCCGACCATGGCGAAGTAGCCGGCCATGATCCCGGCCGTCGCGGTTGATCCGAAGGCGATCCAGGTGGCCGCGGTGCTCGCGATCAAGAAGGCGCTTGCGGCCACGCGGCGCCCGAAGCGGTCCATCACGAATCCTGAAATGGCATACCCGGTGATTCCGGCCGGGATCATCCCGAGCGGCAGCCAGGTGAGCTGCCCTGCGTCCCAGCCGCGTTCTTGAAACGCGTAGAGGGTGAAGAAGGCCAGCGCGGTTCCAGACCAGAAGTTCACCGTCCACCAGAATGCGGCGACGCCGGCGAACCTCAGGCGCACGCCGGGGGCGACCAGCCGCAGCCATTCACGAACTTCTTGGCGCAGCGGAGGCGCGGGACGTTCACGCTGTCGTGCAACGAAGACGGCCGGTTCTCGGATGGTTCGGGCATACAGGGGCCACAGCAACAGCGGAATGGCACCGAGGCCGAAGAGGCCACGCCATCCGATCCCCAGATCCTCGAAGCTTGAGAGAAGGGCGTACGGCACGGCAGCGCCCACACTGGCGAACCCTCCGAGCCAGCCATTGGCGCGCCCTCGAACCTCCGGCGGCAGCTCCTCGCTCAGGATCACGTAGGCCAGCGCCAGTTGCGTGACGAGAAAGAAGCGAGCGCCCAGCTGGAGGGCCGTGAAG
>JAJDAQ010000126.1 GCA_029261815.1 Deltaproteobacteria bacterium | reverse complement strand
CAGACGATCGGGAGCGAAGCCAGCACCGAATCGGACGGCTTCTCGCCCCGCGCGATCCTGGCCTACCAGGTGAACGAGGACCTGCAGCTGAATGCCCAGGTCTCGAAGGGCTTCCGCCTCGGGGGCGTCAACGATCCGCTGAATGCACCGCTCTGCTCGGGCACGGATCTCGCCACCTTCGGTGGTAATCCCGTGTTCGACGACGAAGAGCTCTGGAACTACGAAGTCGGTGGTCGTGTGACCCTGGCCGACGGGCGTGTCCAGGTCGGTGGCGCCGTGTACTACCAGAAGATCAAGGATCTCCAGGCCACGCTCGATGCGGGTTCGTGCTCTTCGCGCGTGATCCTGAACGTACCGGATGCCAGCGTGCTGGGAGCCGAGATCGAAGTCTCGGCGCAGCTCCACGAGTACATCGATGTCGCGTTCTCCGCGAGCTATGCGGACTCCGAGTTGGACTCGACCCTGCGCGACTCGACCGGGGCCATCCTCGGTGGCGCGCTGAAGTCGGGCAACCGACTTCCGACGGTTCCGGAGTTCCAGTTCTCCGCGGCTCTCAACTTCGAGAAGCCCATCCGGGACGATCTGGATATGTTCGCGACCGCAAGCTACGCGTATGTCGGCAGCCGCTTCACGCAGATCGGTGATCAGGCGCCCGGCTTCGATGTCGTGAACATGCTCACGACACCGATCGGCATGCCGAGCCCGGGCGCGTTCTCGTTCAATCCTGAACTGGACTCGTACGGGATCGGCAACGTGCGCGTCGGCGTTCGTTCCGAAGGCTGGGAAGTGGCGCTCTTCGTCAACAACGTGACGGACGAGAATGCTGAGCTTTCACGGGACCGCGAGCGCGGCAACCGCGCGCGTGTGGGCTACCTGACCAACCAGCCCCGCACGATCGGCTTCCAGGCGACCGTCGACTTCTAGTCGCAATCCGTCGACTTCTAGTCGAACGTCGCCAAGAGGTCTCGAAGGCCGTCCGCCCCGCAAAGGGCGGGCGGCCTTCTCCATTTGCGGGACCGTCGCCGAGCGACGGCTCGATGCCGGTGTGAGGGGTGGTCTAAGCTCGAGGGCGCTGCGCGTGGATTGCGCAGAAAGCGAAGCGGAGACGAGCATGGCCAAACCGACCGCCCAGATCTTGTTGGAACGCTACTGGGAAGAAGCGAGCAACCAGGGGAACTTCGAACTCATTCGTGAACTCTGCGCGGATCCGATCACGCGCCACGACCCGGGGAAGGTCAGTCAGCTCACGCATGATGAACAGATCGCGCGCGTGAAGTTCGGGGCCGAGCAGATGGGGGTCGTGATCGAGCGGGTCATCGTGCACGCCGATGAGACGATGGTGACGTCGGTCTGGAACATGGTGATGACCAAGGCCGACAACAAGATGATGTGCGGCATCGAGGTCTTCAAGGTCGAAGATGGGAAGCTCGCCCATTGCTGGAACGCGCCCTACGGCGAAGGGCACTGGGACCAGGACTGACCGGGTCGGCGCCTAGCGTCGGAAGCGGCGCTCCACGTGCCGGCGGCGTGCGTCGATCTGCTGTGTGCGCTCCTCGGCGCTGAAGGCCGGTGTGCCCGCCGGTAGCGTGCTCCGAAGCTTCGAGAATGGCACGACCCGCGCGGTGGGCGCCGGCGCGTTGTTGGCCCAGATGTAGCGGTACGTCAGGCTGCCCGTCTCGCGGCCGTCGGTGTCGATCCAGTTCTGGATCCCGGGGTCCTGGTTCGAAAGGACGATCCGCACCTTCCCGTCCGCGTCGACGTTGGCCTGGCCGTTATTGAGTGTGGTCTGCCGGTGTGCATATTCGGGGAGTTCGAACCAGCCGAACGTGTACCACTGGAACGACCAGTAGCGTGCGTCGGGCGGCTCGAACTCGAGCACGAGAGCTTCGTCCGAGGCCAGGACCCAGCGCATCCCGCCGTAGAAGATGTCCGCGGATCCGCCCGGGACATTCCGCGGAGGGAAGGGCTGGTTGGCCGGCTGCTTACCAGCGAAGCCGGCCATCCACGAATTCCAGTACGTGATCGAGGACTCGACCCAGCGTGCTGCACGATCCAGCCGGTCGGCCATCTGTTCCGGTGTGATCGGCGGCGGTACCGCCGGACCCGGACTGATTCGCTCGATGTGGAACTGCGCCGGCAACTCGGTGTCCCAGTCGACGAAGTACTGCCGGATCCCGACCTGGTCCGTGTCTGGGGCCGTGCGAATGCCTTGGCCGGGTTCGACGTCGGGACCGAGCAGGATCTCGAAATTCCCGTCGGCATCGATCGGCAGTTGCTCGCGGTCGAGGTCGCCCGCAACGCCGGTCTTGCCCTGGTGCATGTCGCCGTTTCGCGTCGAGATGATCAGGTCCGAGATGGTCGAGACGTTGCCGCTCAGCCGGTACGTCTTGTCACCCGCGATGCGTGCGCGCAGGTAGAGGTTGTCGACGTTGGGGCCGCCCCACTGCAGGATTTCGTCGTCGTGGCGGTAGAAACGCGGGAAATCGGTGTCGACGAAGTCGACCTCCCACTGGAGCGCCATCGCGACTGTTCGCGCGAGGTGGCGGTAGCCCTCGGCGCGCTCCCGCGGCGTTCCGGGGAAGTCGTCTGCCCGCATGGCCTGGCCGATCGCGTTCATCCGCTCCGTGAAGTCCTGCCAGGCGGCTCCCGACATCAGCGCATCGTGCGGCGACGGTTCCTCCGCCTGGAGGGCGGATGACGGAAGCAGCGCCGCGCTCAGCAGCACCAGCATGATCGCACGGATTACGGACATGGGATTCTCCTTGGCGGACGACGCTACCGCAGTCGCGCAGGGCGGGTGCCGCGCAGAGACGATGTTCCATCGCTCGCGTTTCGGCGCTGGGGCGGAACCGTTACCTTGGCGCCCGATTTCCCCCCGGCCACACTGCCGTCCGACGGGCGGAGGACACCCCCCATGTCGAGTGAGCTTTCTGGCGCGTTGCGCGAGAAGATCGAGAACACCATCCGCGGCTTGACCGTCGACGCCGTCGAGGCCGCGGGCATCGGCCACCTGGGCGCGCCGATGGGCTTGGCACGTCCTGCGTTCCAGCTCTGGGACCAGCACCTGCGTTTCGATCCGGCGGATCCGGACTGGGCGCTCCGAGACCGCTTCGTGTTGTCCGGTGGGCACGCTTCGATGCTGCTGTATTCCCTCGTGCACTTGTACGGGTTCGATCTCCCGCTCGACGAGATCCGGAACTTCCGGAAGCTGGGCTCGGCCACGCCCGGCCACCCGGAATACGGCGATACGCCAGGCGTAGAAGTCACCACCGGCCCGCTCGGCCAGGGCGTCGGCAATGCGGTGGGAATGGCGATCGCCGCGCGCGCGACGCGTTCCCGCTTCCAGGCCGGAGACGCCGGTCCCGGCAATCACTTCATCTACGCCATCGCCGGTGACGGCGACATGATGGAAGGCGTGGCCTACGAGGCGTCTTCGCTCGCGGGCCACCTCGGCCTCGGCAACCTCGTGGTCCTTTACGACGACAACCAGGTCACGATCGACGGCGGCACCGACATCAGCTTCACCGAAGATGTCCCGGCACGCTTCGTTGCACAGGGTTGGCACGTGCAGAAGGTCGATGGCGACGATGTCGCGGGCCTGGACGCGGCGCTGATCGCTGCACGCGCGGAGACCGGCAAGCCCTCGCTGATCGTGACCCGTACGCGCATCGGCCACGGCAGCGGTTGGGAAGGGCTACCCAAGGCGCACGGCGGACCGTTGGGACCCGAAGAATGCGCGGCGACCAAGCAGAACCTCGGCGTCCCGGATGGCGAGAGCTTCTGGGTGGCCGACGACGTTCGCGCCTACATGGCGGACCGGAACGCAGCGAAGCAAGCAGAGCGCCGCGAGCGGGATGCCGCCTTTGATCGCTGGTGCAGCGCCAACGCGGCCGCCGCTGCGGATTGGAACACCACGCGCGCGCACACGGTGCCGGCAGACCTCGCGGACACGATCGTCGAGGGCTTCGAAGGAAAGGCCGCGGCGACACGGGCACACTCGGGCGAGGCCATCCAGCGTCTGGCCGCGGTCGCTCCGAACCTGTGGCTCGGCGGCTCGGCCGACCTCGCCGGGTCGAATAACACCACGATCAAGGAGCGCGGCCATATCGGTCTCGGCGACGATCGTTTCCTCGGTGCCAACATCCATTTCGGGGTCCGCGAGCACGCGATGGGCGCCATCACGAACGGCATCGCGCTCGACGGAACGTTCCTGCCTTTCTGCGGGACGTTCATGGTCTTCAGCGACTACATGCGGCCCGCGGTGCGGCTGGCAGCGCTGATGGGCATCCGGTCGACCTTCGTCTTCACGCACGACTCGATCTTCGTCGGAGAGGATGGGCCGACCCACCAGCCGGTCGAGCACGTCGATGCGCTGCGTCTGATTCCTGGACTGACCGTCTTTCGACCCGCGGACGGGATCGAAACGGCCATGGGCTGGGCCTGGGTGGCACAACAAGCGGATGGTCCGGTGGCGTTCTCGCTCTCGCGACAGAAGGTTGACGGCTTGAAGCGCGACTCGGGCTTCACGCCCAGCGATGTCTGGAAGGGCGGCTACGTCGTGCGGGACGCGAATGGCGCGCCGGACGTGACGTTGGTGGCCTCCGGCTCCGAGGTCTCGCTTGCCTGCGAAGCGGCCACGTTGCTCGGTGAGGACGGGATCGCTGCCCGCGTCGTGTCGGTTCCGAGCCTCGAACTGTTGGGGGCACAGGGTGATGCCTATCTCGACGACCTGGTTCCCGAAGGCGTTCCGGCGGTCGGCATTGAAGCCGGCCTCGGGGAGAGTCTGCGCGGCATCGTCGGTCGGAAAGGCCTGATCTACGGGATGAAGAGCTTCGGCGCCTCGGCCTCGGCGGGGGCCCTGGCTGAACACTTCGGCTTCGTGCCGGACCAGCTTGCAGCAGCCGTTCGGGCTCATCTGTCCTAGTCGATCGCCCGCGGCTAGTGATAGTCGTGGGAGCCATAACCCCAGACCTGGGCGACGAGGTCTCCCGACCCCGCGGTCTCTGTGTCGCCGGATTTGTCGGCTGAGGGCTGGGTGTCGGCAGGGAAGGGTTCGCGGAAGTGGCCCTTCACGCTGCCGGAGCCCAGGGGAATGACTTCGCGCACGCGCACGTGGATGACGTTGTCGACGTTCTGGACCGGGCCCGCGAGTTCGAGGAGCGGCGACGCGTGGAGCGGAATGCGCCAGCGCGCGAACTGGTCGGGCGTGAGCACCGCGTTCGAGGTGCCGGTTTCGTCTTCCAGGGTCAGGAAGCAGAACCCCTTGGCCGAACCCGGGCGCTGACGCACGATCACGTGCCCCGCGGTCCGCACCCACTTCCCGTTGGGTTGACGCCGCAGATCACGCGCAGAGAGCACCTGACGTTCGCTCAGGTTCTTGCGCAAGTGACTCATGATATGCGGGCCGGTGGTGAGCCCCGTCGTCCGGTAATCGGCCAGCGTCTGTTCGATGGGGGCGAGTTCGGAGAGTGGACTTTCAGTGTCTGCGCCCGGCGGAGGCGTGCCGGCGAAGAGGGATTGGGGGTCACGCTCGATCGCGGTGACCTGCCAGAGGGCCGAGCGTCGTCCCTCCGCCTTGGGGTCGATGCCGGCCAGGGCACCGGCTTCGGCCAGGGCCTCGATCTCGGGGCGCTTCGGATGGGTGCGCTTGGCAAAGTCGGCCAGACTCTGGAAAGGCGTACGCCGCCGTTCGGTCGCAACCCGGCCGCCGGTCTCGCCGGAGAGTTGGCGAACGAAGCGCAAGCCGATGCGTACGCTCGGCGCCGCATTCGCCTCGTTCCGTAGAGTGCACTCCCAATCCGAGTGCGCGACATCGATGGGTTCGACGGTCACGCCGTGGTGCTGTGCGTCCCGGACGAGGGTGGCCGGGCTGTAGAAGCCGAGCGGCCATGCGTTCAACATGCCGGCCAGGAACGCGGCGGGGTGGTGCGCACGAAGGTAGGCCGAGGCGTAGGCGATCAGTGCAAACGAGGCCGAGTGCGATTCGGGGAAGCCGTAGAGGGCGAAAGACGTGATGCCCCGGATCATCTCCTCCTGCGCGTCGCCGACGATGCCGCGTTCGTCCATCCCGCTTCGCAGGCGCGCTTCGATGTGTTCCATGCGTTCGACCGAACGCTTGAAGCCCATGGCGCGGCGCAACTCCTCGGCTTCGCCGCCGCTGAACCCGGAAGCGACCATGGCCATGCGCAGTAGCTGCTCCTGGAAGATCGGGATGCCCAGGGTGCGTTCGAGGATGGGTTTCAGGGAGGGATGCGGATAGGTCACCTCCTCGCGCCCCGCGCGGCGATTCAGATAGGGGTGCACCATCTGGCCCACGATGGGACCCGGGCGGATGATGGCGATCTCGACGACGAGGTCATAGAAGCACGTGGGCTTCATGCGCGGGAGCGTGGCCATCTGCGCGCGACTTTCGATCTGGAAGACCCCGGTCGTGTCCGCGCGCTGGATCATGGCATAGGTCTTGGGGTCGTCCGGCGGCAGGTGAGCCAGATCGATGTCGACGCCCTCGTGTTGGCGAATCAGCGGGATCGTGCGCTCGAGCGCATCGAGCATGCCGAGGCCGAGCAGGTCGATCTTGATCAGTCCAAGGTCGGCGCAGTCCTCTTTGTCCCATTGGATAACGCGGCGGTTCTCCATGCTCGCGGGTTCGATCGGGACCACGGCGTCGAGACGATCCGCCGCGACGACGAGCCCGCCCGTGTGTTGACCGAGATGCCGAGGGAGCCCCTGGACCTGGCCCGCGAGATCGAGCAACAACCGGATGCGAGGAGACTCGGGGTCGACCCCGGCTTCTTTCAGCATGGCCCGGGCATCGTCGAGGTCTTCGCGGAAGCGAAACTGGCGGAGCTTTTTCGAAAGCCGGTCGAGGGCATCGGGTTCCATCCCCAGGACCTTGCCCATTTCACGAAAGGCCGAGCGCGCGCGGTAGCTGATGACCGTGGCCGTCATCCCGACGCCGTGGGGCCCATAACGGTCGTAGACGTACTGGATGACCTGCTCGCGCTTCGCGCCGGACGGAAGGTCGAGGTCGATGTCGGGCCACTCTCCCCGTTCTTCGGAGAGGAAACGCTCGAACAGCAGATCCATTCCGACTGGGTCGACGGCCGTGATCTCCAACGAATAACAAACTGCACTGTTTGCGGCAGAACCTCGACCCTGGCAGAGGATCCCCTGTTCCCGTGCATAACGGGCGATGTCCCAGACGATCAGGAAGTATCCGGCGAGGTCGAGCCGCTCGATGACCCGGAGTTCGTGCTCGAGTTGCCGCTTGACGCGTGCGGACAAGGGCGTGCCATAGCGTTTTCGCGCGCCTTCCTGCGTCAGGTGTCGAAGCCAGTCGGCCTGGGAGGCGTCTCCGGGGACCGGATAGTCGGGGAAGCGGTAGCCCATGTCGCCGAGCGTGAAATCGCAGCGCTCCGAGATCTCGCGCGTGGCTCGGACCCAGGCGGGGCGGTCCGCGAAACGTTCGGCCATCTCGGCCGGCGTGCGCAGGGTCCGTTCACCGTTGGGGAGGAGGAGGCGTCCGGCGCGATCCAGGGTGGTGTGATGTCGCAGGCACGCAAAGGCGTCGAGCAGCTTGCGACCTTCGGGGCGGGCTACCCGCACGTCCCCGGTGGCGACGATGGGAACGCCCAGGTGTTCGGCCAGGTGCACGGCGAAGCGCGTCCCGGTTTCCCGAACACGATCGTGGGAGCGCGCCACATCGAGCCAGGTTCGGCCACGGAAGACTTCGCATGTGCGCGAGAGGAAAGCCTCGCGCACCGTCGCATCGCCGTGGACCAGGGCCGTCAAGTCTGTTGCATGGGCTTCGACCTCGTCCCAGCTCGCACGCGCCTGCCCCTTGGGCGCATTGCCCTGGGCGACCGTCAGCAAGCGCGACAGGTTCGCGTAACCGCGAGGGCTTTCGGCCAGCAGCAGTAGCGGGTGTCCTTCGACATCCGAAAGCTCGGCGCTGACGAGCTCGCGAAGTCCGTGTTCGCGGGCAGCCGCATGGAACCGCGGGATGCCATAGAGGCCATCGCGGTCGCCGAGGCCCAGGCGTTCGTGTCCGAGCACTGCGGCCTGTTCGATCAGGTCTTCGGGGTTGGATGCGCCGTCCAGGAACGAGAAGGCGCTGCGCGTGCGCAGCTCCACATAGTCATTTGCGCCGGGACGCAGGGAAAGGGGGGCGGGAGGCATGGGCTTTGGAGTTTCGCTTTTTATTCGCCCAGGGTCCATCCTTGATTTCGGCATTTGCCGCCGACTTCGGCATTCTCCTGGAATGGGGGGTGACATGGGGGAAGGGCGACTTCTGCTCGTCGATGACGATCCGGCCGTATCGCGGTTGATGCAGCGCGTGTTGGAGCGTGCAGGGTGGACCGTCCAGTCCCACGGCGAGGCTGCGGATGCCGTGGCCGCAGCCGAAGCTGCAGCTCCGGCCATCGCCGTCATCGATCTCGGCTTACATCCAGATGGAGGCATCGCGTTGGCGCGGTCCTTGCGCGCCGTGGTCCCGGGCCTTCCGCTGCTCTTCGTTTCTGGGGCGCCTCCCGATCCCGAGCAGAGCGCATGGCTCGACGAAGCCGGTGCGCATTTCGTCGCGAAGCCCTTCTCACCCGCTGGGCTCACCGAAGTCGTCACAGCGATCGCACGGCCCGACGCGAGATGAGCCACGTCATCGTTGTCGGCGCAGGCATGGCCGGGCTGGGGTGCGCGCACCATCTCGTTCGTGAGGGGCACGAGGTCGAAGTTCTCGATTCCGAAGGAACGTTAGGCGGGCAGGTGAGGAGCCAACGCCGCGAGGGTCTTTGGCTCGAGCGGGGCGCCCGTTGGATGCAGCGGACTTCCGAAGTGGATGCCTTGCTGAAGGAAGTCGGATTGGAGGGCGCGGTTGGCGTACTCCCTGAGCGCATCGAGGCGCTGACACCGGACGGGCTCATACCGGCGTCACCCAATGTCGCGCGGCCTCCAGGCGAACCCGAAGCACTCGGGGATCGACTGACGCTGGCGAAGGGCCTGGGTTCGCTCGCTCGCGCGTTGGCCGAGCCCGTCACGTTGCGTCTCGGCTGGGAGGCCGAGGTCGTCGACGAGGATCCGCTGGGCGTGACGATCCACTTCGTGACCCCGAGCGGTGAACGATCGGTTCGCGCGGAGGCCGCCGTGCTGGCCGTCCCTCGCCGCGTTGCGAGTGGGCTGTCGGCTCGGGTGGAAGCGAGCGCGGTTCGCGAGGAGTCCACCATGGTTGTCACGTTGCACCTACCCGGCATGGATCTCGCCCCGCGGGAGGTACGCGTCGACTCCTCGATGGGCTTCGATCTCGCGTCCTGGGAGGTGATCGAAGGCGGTGGAGGGTGTGCGGTTCGCGGGGTGCTGCGATCGGACGCCGTGAGCCGATGGCAGGGTGCTGCGAGGACAGCCGTTGTCGACCACCTGCTCGACGAACTGGCGCGCACGCCTCTCGGTCGGCTGACGCCGACCGAGACGACCGTGGACACCTACACCATTCAACATCCGGAAGCGGCCGTAGAGGGCTCAGCCGGCGCACGCGTCCTCTATGCCGGGGGAGCGGCCACCGTCGCGGACGCACTCACGCGCGGCCGGCGGGCGGCACGTGCGATCGCGACCCTGGGTTAGCCCTTCGGGATGGCTCCGACCTGGGCGGCCAGGGCTTCGGCCTCGTCGACCATTTCGCGCAGCAAGCTGAGGCCGCCTTTCCAGAATGCCGGGTCGGTGATGTCGAGCCCGACGCGATCGAGCAGTGCCGGTGGTGTGTCGGACCCTCCTGAGCGGAGCAGGTCGAGGTACCGCGGTACGAACGCTTCCCCTTCTTCGTCGTAGCGCCGGATCAGGGCCAGCACGAGCAGCTCGCCGAACGCATACGCATAACAGTAGAACGGAGAGTGGACGAAGTGGGGAATGTAGAGCCACCAGCAGGCGTAGTTCTCGGTCAGCTCGACCGCGTCTCCGTGCATCGGCGCGTTCGCTTCCAGCCAGAGCGCATCGATGCGGGACGTGGGAAGTTCGCCCTCCTTGCGTCGTGCATCATGGAGCTTCTCTTCGAAACGCGTCATCACGACCTGACGGAAGACGGTGGCAAATGCATCTTCGATCTTGCCGCAGAGGAGCGAGAGCCGAACACGCGGATCCGTTTCCTCTTTCAGGAGTCGGCGAAAGACCAACATCTCGCCGAAGACGCTGGCCGTCTCGGCGGTCGTGAGCGGCGTATCCTGCTCGAAGAGCCCCTGTTCGCGGGCCAGGTACTGGTGCACGCCGTGGCCCAGTTCGTGTGCCACGGTCATGACGTCCCGCAGGTTGCCCGTGTAGTTGAGCATCACGTAGGGGTGGGCGCTCGGAACCGTGGACGCGCTGAATGCACCACCGCGCTTGCCTTCCCGGAGTTCTGCGTCGATCCAGTTCTGCTCGAAGAACTGGCGGGCGACGTCGGCCATCTGCGGCGAGAAGTCGGCATAGGCATCGAGGACGATGCGTTGGGCTTCCGCGAAAGGCTTGGTTCCGCGTGCCTCTCCGATGGGCGCATAGCGGTCGTAGTCGGCGAGCGTTTCGAGGCCGAGGAGCTGCGCCTTCAGCCGGTAATAGCGATGGACCATGTCATGGCCGTCTTCGCACGCGGCCATCAGCGCTCGGACGGATGCGCCCTCGATCTCGTTCGCGAGGTTCCGCGCATCCATCGGGTCGTCGTACGTGCGTAGCCGGTCTTCGGTGGCTTTGCTCTGGACGAGTGTGTTGAAGATGAACGCCAATACGTGCTCGTGTTGCTTCAGGCCATCGGTCAAGCTCTGGGCGGCACGCATCCGTTGGGCGCGGTCCGGATGGTATAGCTGCGAGAGGATCTCCTCCTCTGAGACCTCTTGTTCCTGGCCATCGATCTCGATGCGAAAACGAGCGGCCCCGAGGATCTCGTCGAAGAGTCGGCCCCATGCGCGCTCGCCGGTGTTGGCCGCTTCCTCGAGTAGCCGTTCCTCGGGTTCGCTCAAGACGTGAGGCCGGTACCGGCGCATCGATTCGAGCAGGTGCTTTCGCTTCGCGAGGGCGGGGTCGGCAAGCAGTCGCGCCACGGCGTCGCCCGGGAGTGCGACCCATTCGAGTTCGAAGAAGACCAGCGCATTCCGGATCTCGGTACTGCGTTCCTGGACATGCTGCATCAGCGCGCCATGTGCGGGGGCCTGCGTGTCGGCCGCGAACTGCAGCCCCGTGAATGCGCCGGCGCGCCCCACAGGTTCCTGGAGCGCTTCGTACTCGTCGATCGCTGCGGCCAGTTCGGCCGCCGTCAGCTCGGTGAGCCGTCCGCGGTACTGGCCTGCGAAGGCTTCGGCGCGGCGCAGGGCTTCGTCGAGGTCGCGGTCGATCCCTTCAGCCGCCGGAGCCGGGTAGAGGTGCGAGAGGTCCCAGCGCACGCCGGCGGCGAGGGTGCTGGGGTCGTTGTTCGAGTCGGTCGGGGTCGTTTCGCTCACGCGCGAACCCTAACGGACGGGCGGCAGGCTCGGCAGGCCCGCGCTGTCTACAATGCCCCGATGTCCCCCGGTTCCCAGGTCATCTTGCACGCCGATATGGATGCGTTCTACGCATCCGTCGAGCAGCGCGATCACCCTGAGCTGATGGGCCGGCCCGTCGTCGTCGGTGGGGATTCGAACCGTGGCGTCATCTCGGCAGCCAGCTACGAAGCGCGACGCTTCGGCATCCGGTCGGCCATGCCCTCGGCGCAGGCGCGGCAACTCTGTCCGGAGCTCGTCTTCTTGCGTGGCGACATGGCCAAGTACAGCCGCGAGTCGAAGCGCATCTTCGAGATCTTTCGGCGCTTCACGCCGCTTGTCGAAGGCTTGTCGCTCGATGAAGCCTTCCTCGATTTGACGGGCACGGAGCGACTGCTCGGGAGCCCGCGCAAGATTGCGGAGGATCTCCGCGCTGCGGTGCGGGCGGAGTGTGATCTCGCGGTTTCCTGCGGCATCGCACCCGTCAAGATGGTGGCCAAGATCGCCAGCGACGAGGCGAAACCGGACGGGGTGGTCGAAGTGACGGACGAGGGGCTGCGCTCATTCCTCGATCCGCTTGCGGTGGGCAAGATCTGGGGGGTGGGTCCTGTTGCGCAAAAGCGGCTCGAGGCCCAGGGCATCCACACGATTGGCGATCTCGCGCGGTCGGATCCAAAACGCCTCGAGCGTGCGGTGGGCGACTGGGGGCTTGGCGTGCGTCGACTCGCACGCGGCCAGGACCTGCGCGATGTGGAGCCCTATCGCGACGCGGTGTCGATGAGCGAGGAGAACACCTTCGGTCAGGACATCGAGGACCGTGGCACGATGGAATCCGCGATCCTGTCGCATGCCGAGGCCGTCGCGCGGCGACTCCGTCGAAGCGAACTCGTCGCCAATACCGTCGTGCTCAAATTGAAGCTGGCTCGACGCGTGACGTCGGGGCCGAGGGGGTTTCCCCTGCTGACCCGGCGGGAGACGCTGTCTGAACCGACGGACGACGGTGACGTGATCGCGCGGACGGCGCGGGCGCTGCTTGCTCGGGCGGAATTGACCGAGCCGATCCGACTCCTGGGTGTGGGGACCACGAACCTGACGTCTGCGAACCCGGAACAGCTCTCACTCCTGCCCGAGGGTCAGAAGAAGGAGCGTCGTACGCGACTCAACAAGAGTCTCGACGAACTCGCGGACCGTTTTGGTCCGGGGGCAGTGCGACGTGCGGGGCAGAGCGACGTTTCGCGCGCGGGTCTTTCGTTCCAGATCAAGCGGGGCGAGGATATTCCGGAGGAAGAGGAAGAACGTTAGGCACCGTCAATCGTAGACCCCATCGATGGCCCAGTGGCGGCCGATCCAGTCGCGGCGAAGGCGAATGACCCACCCATCGCTGGTCTGGACGTCGAAGTGGTCATAGGCATAACGTTCTTCTTCGTTCCACCAGTGCCCGGTGGTTCGCCAGGGACCCGCGCAGCGGACGACGTCTCCGCGGGCGAGGGCGCTGAAGACGGTTTCGGGGGTTCCGTGGGGGGCGCGAACCTGGGCCGGGACTGGCGGACGCAGGGCGCGAATGGCCAGGCTGCGGGGGGTGGTCGTCACCGTCGTCTGTTGGGGAGGCCCCTTGTGCGGCTTCTGCTCGGTGACGAAGTCGCGCACGGCATAGGCCTCGGGACGATGGTCGTCGGCCACGGCAGGGGCGCCGACACGGCCCTCTCCGCACAGGGCCCCGAGTTCGGCCAGCGTGCGGGAGAGCGCGGCCGGCGGGGGGCCCGAGGGTCGGAAGAAGTCGAGCTGGTCTCCCCGAACCTCGGTGCCCGTGGTATGGACGGTCACTCGTTCGACCGGAGCGCGCGGGGGTTGGGCCTGGAGCGCGAGGTCGAGCAGCCGGAGCGAGACCCGCAGGTCGAGGTGGGGAGCCGCCATGCCCACACGCCGGACATCGCGGCTGCCGTCCTCGAGGCCGAGTTCGAGGACCAGGTCGCCCCAGGCAAACCCCCGGCACGCGAGTCGCTCCGCGAGCCGTTCCAGAAGACTTCTCAGCACGAAGAGCAGGGGCTCGATCTGGGCCGCGGCGAACTCGAGATCGGTGGCTTCCTCGAAACGTGTGTTTTCGGGGACAGGCGGGGGCGGTGCTTGTTGGGTACCGCGGGCGAGCGCCAGCAACGGCCGGATGCGTTCGCCAAAACGTGTGGTCAGGGCTTTTTCGGGGAGTCGCAGGAGGTCGCCCACGCGATGCAGGCCGAAGCGACCGAGTCCATCGGCCAATGCATCGCTCGGGTTCACGAGATCGAGGGGGAGCGGTGCGAGAAAGGCCGCATCCTCTCCGGGGGCGATGACGCAGAGACCTTCGTTGCGTTGCCATGCGAGGCGGGCCGCGATCCGGGCGACACCGCGGGACCCCGCGACGGCCACCACGGCCGGAAGCCCGAGCCGACGGGCGCGATCGGCCAGCGCGCTGGCGAAGCCGGTCTCGCTCCGGAACAAGGCCTCGACCCCGCGCGCATCGACGAAGAGTGCGGCTTCGGCCACATAGGCGCCGGTTTCGGGCGGCGCCGTTTCGACCCGGGGCGACGTCGAGAGTGCGGCATCGCGCAGGGCTTCGCGTGCGGCGCGTTCGAGCGCGGGGTCATTCGGGGCAAGAAGGAGTTCGGCGCACGCGGCCCGCGCATGCACCGCGGTCTGGCCGAGGCGCACGCCGTGTTCCAGCGCTTCAGGAGAGACGGCCAGGACTTCGGCGCGGGGGCCGCTGCCGGTCATGATGGCGATAGGTTGGCCCTGCCATTCGGGGTGCGCGCGAAGGGCGGCGGCCAGGGACAACCCCGGGACCAACAAACAACCGATCCGGAGGGGCGCCGTCTCGGGTTCGGACGGAGGACCGGATGGTTCGTGCGAGTGCTGGGGCGGGTGGTTTCGGGACGGCACGTCAGGCCGCGCGAATCGTTCGGAAGGAGACCGGTGCCTGGCCGCTCCCTCGACCGGCGCGATTGCGCACGAGGGCGACGCGCGTGTCGAGCCCCTCGAGCCAATCCGGCCCTTCGCCGAAGCGTGGTTGAGCGGTGCCGAATTCGAGACCGAGGTCGGCGGCCGAGCCGAGCAGGGTGGAGGCCGTGAGCGCGACCACGGCGGCCCCGGTGGCCGCAGCATGTTTCCGGAGCCGTGGCCAGGTCGAAGCAGGAATACGCGGTGTGGCTTCGTTCGCCTTGGCCAGATCGAGCCCGACCAGGGCAAAGCCGCCGGCACGGAGCACCTGGTCGGCGCAACGCAGCGCCGTCTCGATCCCGTCGGGTCGGATCCACAGCACCCGCCCGAGGTCGACGCCGGCCGCTTCGGCCGAAGCGGGGTCGAAGGCGTCTGCCCAGTCGACCCAGGCCGCGAATTCTCCACGCAGGGTCGTTCGTGCCAGCAGCGACAACCCGAGCGAAGTGCGGCCAGAGGAAGCCGGCCCCCCGACTTCACTGAGTCGTCCGGCCGGCAGCCCCCCCCCGAGCAACTGGTCGAGAGAGGGAATCCCCGTCGCGAGAGGCGGGGTGGTGAAGCGGGGTCCGCCCCCGGGCCGGACTTGATCCCCGAGGTCTCGCAACAGGGCCTGCAGCCGCGGGTCGCCGGCCGGGGAAGGCGCCGTTTCCGGCCCGGGACGCACCCGAAGGGGTTCCTGGACTGTTCGCGGCAGCGGAAACAGCGGCAAAGGTTCGGGCCCGTGGTCTGCCGTCGGGCTGACCCGGGTGACACGTCGGGGGGGCGTGGTCACAAGGATCAGAGTTTCGCTTTATTTTCGCCTATGAGTCAAGCGGAATCTGAGCGGTCCCCGGTGGATCGTTCGCGGCGTGGGGGCGGCGGGCCGGCATGGCTCGCTTCACCCTCATGGCGTGAACGCTCGCCGGTGGAGCTTGAGCGGCTGCCGCTGCCCGCGGCATTCCCTGCTGCGCTCTACTGCCGGCCCGCCGCGCCCACGCCGCGAACTCCAGATGGCGCGGACTGCGAATCAGGGGCCGAAACGCCGAGGATCTTCACATTTCCCGGCCGCCGATCTTGCTCAGCACACTCGGAAGGTCTCGCGTGCGATCACTTCCCGTGCAGAAGCGAGCGGCCTAGCGTGCTCCGTCGGAGTGACGAGATCGGTCACCGGAACAGCACCAAGGCAGCGGCTTGCGCCATGAACAGGGCGGCGAACGCTGCCGAAACCACCCCGGCCATCACGAATCCAGTCACCTACCAGACCCTCCAGAGGATCAGGGCGAGCAGGGCGGTCTGGATCACAGCCAACGACTGGAGCGAGGCAAGCGCCTCTAGACGATCCAGCTTCTTCAAGAACGTCGTGTTGTACCCGATCCCGAATAGCTCCTCCTTGAAGTACGCCCACAATGGTGAGTCGGGATCGGTCGCGTCCGACAGTGCGCTTCCGAGTTCGTCTACCCGCGAGGTGATCACCTCCAGCTCGTCATGCACGTCCTTGAGCGTCGTCGTCGTCGATTCCCAATCGTCCATTTCAACCCTCCTCAGGTTCTTCCGCGAGGGTAGGGCGGATCGAGCAAGGCAGATGCGTTCGATAACGCCAACGGTCGTGGCTGCGAATCTCTCCACGGGCCGGACATCGCCCACCTGAACCTCCGTTGGAGCGGTCGCGGTGTGGGGGTGGTGGGAAGGCAGTAGAGCGCAGCAGGAAACGCTACGACGAGCCCGAACCGAACAAGCCAAGCCGTCATTCGTTCAGGCCATGAACGTGAAGCGAGCCATGCCGCCCCATCACCCCCACACCGCGAATGCGGCGGGCCAACGCCTAGCGTCGGATCCGGGCCCGGCCGTCCTTGATCGTGACGCGTCCCTCGGCGATGAGCCGGATGGCCTCGGGGACCATCTCGCGTTCGGCTGCCTGCACGCGGGCGGAAAGCGAGGCGACGTCGTCGTCTTCTTCTACCGGGACCGCGCGCTGCAACAAGATCGGCCCGTGGTCGTACTCTTCG
>JAJDAQ010000125.1 GCA_029261815.1 Deltaproteobacteria bacterium | reverse complement strand
GACCAGCCTCGGACACTTCGCGCAGTGGATGATCCTGATCGCGCGCACGAGCAAGCACCACAAGTACGACGGCCTCAGCTACTTCCTGATGCCGATCGAGGGCCACCCGGGCGTGACGGTGCGACCCATCGTGAAGCTGACCGGCGAGACCGGCTTCAACGAAGTGCTCTTCGACGATGCGCGTTGCTCCGACGACCTGCGACTCGACGAGGTCGGCAAGGGTTGGACGGTGGCGATGACGACCCTGACCTACGAGCGCGGCGCGGCCGAAACGGCGGGCGGCGGTGGCGGCGACGACGTGCACCCGGTGCAGCGCCTCGTGAACCTGGCGCGCAACACCTGGCGCGACGGCCAGAGCGCGGCCGATGACCCGATGACGCGCGACGCGATCGTCGAGCGCGCCATCGTGGCCGAAGGCATCAAGCAGAACGGACGCCGGTCGCGGGTCGGCGCGCTCTGCGACCACCCGATGCGGCTTCCGCTACAGCAAAAGGTGCTGACCAGCGAGTTCGCCCAAGACAATGCCCGCCTTGGTGTCGATATCGCGGGCGCGCATTCCACCCTCTACAAGCTCGATGAAGCTGCGCCGGACGCCGGCTACTGGCCGCTCTCCTACATGAACTCGTACGGCCACACGATCGCGGCCGGCACGAACGAGATCCAACGCAACATCCTGGGCGAGCGCGTGCTCGGCCTTGCGAAGTCGAAGTGAGGCCCGCATGAGCCAGCCCCAACTCCCCAAGGATTTCGGCTTCGGCGAAGACGAAGAGATGCTGCGCGATCTCGCGCGCAAGCTGCTCAGCGACGAACTGCCGATCGAGAAGCTCCGTCAACTCGTCGCCGCGGACCCGTCGGCGACCTACGAGGAGGGCCAGCGCCCTCCGTGGGACGAGGCCCTCTGGAAGCAGTGCATTGAACTCGGCTGGTCCGGACTCGCCGTGCCGGAGAGCGAAGGCGGTGCAGACCTCGCCCTCGCCGGCATCGTGGGTCTCGTGGAGGAAGTCGGACGCGCTTGCACGCCGCTTCCGATCGTGGCGACGCTCAATGCATGCTATGTGGCGCGCGCGGCGGCGAGCGACCCTGCGCGCGCGTTGCTCGCCCGTATTGCTGCCGGTGCCGCCGCAAGCCTCGCGATCACCGACCACACGGGCTCCTGGGAAACAACGCGCTCGGATGTCGAAGCGCGGGGCGACGGCGAGGGTCTCCGGCTCACCGGCCGCGCGTACTTCGTCCAGGACGCGTTCAAGGCCGCCGAACTCGTGGTGCTCGCGCGCAACGGATCGGCATTCGTTCTCTGCGCAGTCCCGGTCGACAGCGACGGCGTCACCCTCCACCAGGATCACATCCACGACCTGACGCGCGACCAGGCCACGGTGCAGTTCGACAACGTTGCGGTTCCGGCAGATCGCATTCTCTCGACCGAAGCCGGAGCCGCGCTCGCGAGCGCCTGGCCCGCGATCCTGACGACCGTGGCAGCCGACTTGACCGGCTCGTCCGAATGGCAGCTGCAGACCACGGTCGAGTACGCAAAGACGCGCAAACAATTCGATCGGCCCATCGGGTTCTTCCAGGCGGTGAAGCATCCGCTCTCGGATGCCATGGTCGCCATCGATCGAGGCCGCTCGTTGGTCTACCACGCCGCGTCGTGCATCGACGCCGGCCACGAGGACGCGCCCAAGGCCGCACGGATGGCCAAGAGCGCTGCGAGTGACGCGGGTCGTTATGTCTCGGATCGCTCCATCCAACTGCATGGCGGGATCGGCTTCACGTGGGAGTGCGACGTCCACCTCTATTTCAAACGCAGCATGCACAACCAGGCGCTCTACGGAGACGCCGTCCACCAGCGCCGCGCACTGGCGGACCTCATCATCGGCCCCATCGGCGGCTGAACGCACAAAGGAACGACATGGGAAACCGACTCGAAGGCAAGGTCGCGATCGTCACCGGCGGCTCACGCGGCATCGGCAAGGGCATTGCCAAGCGATTCGTCGAAGAAGGCGCGAAGGTGATGATCACCTCGCGCAAGGCCGAGAGCTGCGAGGAAGCTTGTCACGAGATCGGTGGCGACATCACGTTTGAAGCCGGCCACATCGGCAAACAGGACGACATGGAGCGCGTCATCCGCGCCACGTCAGAGCGCCTTGGCGGCCTCGACATCCTGGTGAACAACGCAGCCACGAACCCCTATGCGGGACCCACGATCGATGTCGATCGCGCGCGCTGGGACAAGACGATCGAGATCAACCTCACGGCACCGATGTTCTGGACCCAGGCCGCGTGGCAGGCCGGGATGAAGGAAACCGGCGGCTCGGTCCTTCACATCTCGAGCGTTGGAGGCTTTGGCACCAACCCGATCCTGGGCGTGTACGACGTAACCAAGGCCGCGCTGGTCCACCTCACCAAGCAGCTCGCGGCCGAGATGGGTCCGAAAGTGCGCGTCAACGCCCTCGCACCCGGACTCATCAAGACGGACTTCGCCAAGGTCCTATGGGAGGGCGACCGCGGCGATGAAGTGGCCAAGGCCTACCCGATGAAGCGACTGGGCGAGCCCAGCGACATCGCGAACGCGGCGCTCTACTTCTCGGATGACGAGGCCAGCGGCTGGGTCACCGGCCAGACCCTGATCCTCGACGGCGGCGGCAACATCGCGTTCGGCCGGGTCGGGTAGTTGGTCGACGGCTTGGCTCGGCTACGGGTGAGCCGGCAAACTGGTTAGTCGAGGGCCGTCATCCGGTCGAGCCACCACTGGTTGAACTGCCAGAGGGGTTTTTCGAGCGGCGCCAACCGGCCTTGCGTATAGGACCGCGCGTTCAGACCAGCCCATGTGCCTTCGCAGGCCGCGATGTCCTCGTGGTGGATGTGCGTCACGAGGGCATGTCCGCCCTCGACCGTTTCGCGCTGGGCAGGGTCGTTCACGATCTCGGGCCGATGACACATGAAGATCTTCAATGTGAAACGGTCGTGGGCTTCCGGCAGAAGCTGGTACCAGGCGACACCGTGCGGGCCCGGCGCGAAGAGATGGAAGGGATAGACCACGGCCGCGACGAGTCCGTTGTCTCCTGCCAGGTAGACGCTCTCCGCGTCGGAGTCGTCCTCCTTCGCCGGCATGACCAGGACCGAATACGGCCCTTCGTTGTCGGGCGTCCAGGAGTCGGCCCCCGGCATCACGGGTTCGAGCGTCTGTCGATGGATCGCGATGTGGTGGTAGGCCTCCATGAAGTTGTCGACGAGCACCTTCCAGTTGAAGGGGGAGTCGAACGTCGCCACGTCGAGTGCGATGTGCGACGACATCTCATAACCCTGCAGGAGGTCAGCGAGCGGAGCGAGTTGCGGACCCAGGGGTTCCGCCGCGCCATCGAAGTTGACGAAGATCCACCCTTCCCAGACCTCGCTGCGGATCTCGGGCAAGGCACACGATGCCTTGTCGAAGCCTTCGGCCTCGTCCATATGCGGCGCCCCGATTAGCGCGCCATCCAGGCCGTACGTCCAGGCGTGGTACGGACATTGGAACGAGCGCGCGTTCCCGGTCCCGTTGACGACTTCGGCCCCACGGTGGCGACAAGCGCGAGAAAGCACACGAACCGTGCCGTCCTTGCCACGCACCACAACGAGAGCGTCGCCGAGCAGGTCCAACGTAACGTAGTCGCCAGGTTCGGCGACCTGCTCAACACGACCCGCACACAGCCACTGGCCCGCGAAGAGTCGCTCGCTTTCGACCTCGTAGAGTCCCGGATCGGTGTAGGCGCTTGCCGGGAGCGTCGCAGCGCTCCCGAGAGGCAGACGTGCCCCAGCCGCGCTCGAGACGATCTGCTTCCAGTCTGCGCTCATGATGGTCGCCTAACGCCGCCAGTGACGCGGATGCGAGGGACCCATCCCCTTCACGCCGTGAGCCTTGTACGGGGCCTCGAGCGCTGCAACCTCATCGTCCGACAGCTGGATCTCGACGGCCGCGATCGCATCGTCGAGCTGGTACTCCTTGGTCGCCCCGACGATGGGCGCAGCCACCGTGGATCGCTGCATCAGCCAGGCAAGCGCCACCTGCGCGGGCTTGTCACCGCGCGCCTCGGCCACTGCCTTCACCGCCTCCACCACGTCCCAATCAGAAGGCTCGTTGTAGAGGATCTGGTCGAGCCCGTCGGTTTCACTACGGACGGTCGAGTCGTCACCCAGCTTCTTGCGCGTACCGGCCAACATGCCGCGCGCCAGCGGCGACCACGGGATACAGCTGACCCCCTCGCTCTCGCAGAGCGGCAGCATCTCCCGCTCTTCTTCCCGGTAAACCAGGTTGTAGTGGTTCTGCATGGTCACGAAGCGGGCCCAACCATTCTGGTCGGACACGCGCAGGGCGTGCAGGAACTCCCACGCGTACATCGAACTGGCGCCCAGGTACCGAACCTTTCCCTGACGGACGAGATCGTTCAGGGCGTCGAGCGTCTCCTCGATCGGCGTGTTGTTGTCGAGCCGATGGATCTGATAGAGGTCGATGGTGTCCACACCGAGTCGCCGGAGCGATGCGTCGCAGGCCTGCTGGATGGCCTTCCTCGAGAGTCCGCCGGCGTTCGGCTTCCCACTGAACGGAAAGAACACCTTCGTCGCGACGACGCATTCGTCCAGGTTTGCGAACTCGCGCAGCCACTTTCCGGTGACTTCCTCGGACACACCGAGCGAGTACATGTTGGCGGTGTCGAAGAAGTTGATGCCGGCTTCGACGGCCTTTCGGAAGAAAGGCTTCGAGGCCTCTTCGTCGAGCACCCAAGGGCGCCAGTCGGGCGACCCGTAGGACATACACCCGAGGCAGACCTTCGAGACCTGCACACCCGTTTCACCGAGACCCGTGTACTCCATGCTTTCCTCCGCGCGACGCTGGCGATGGTGGCAGGCAGCGTGCGACCCTGCCAACCATGAACGCGGCGGGACACGAACGCATCGCGCTCGTGCACTTCCGCCGGGGTCGCGAAGGCACGACGCCCTCGGTGTGCGAACGTCCGGCCAAGGCCAGATTCGCGACGCCGTGCGGTCGTGTCCTGGCCTTCGCTCCGCGTAAGAGAGGAAGTAGTCGATGAACCATGATCTCAGTGGGCGCGTCGTCGTCGTCACCGGCGGAAATTCTGGCATTGGGCTCGGCATGGCCGAGGGATGCGCCAAGGTCGGCGCCGACATTGCCATCTGGAGCCGGCGAGCCGACCGGAACGAGGAAGCGTGCAAGAAGATGCGCGCGCATGGCGTTCGCGCAGCGGGTTTTACCTGCGACACGGGAGACGAAGCCCAGATCATCGCAGCTGCCGAGGGAACCGTGGCCGAACTGGGTCGGATCGACTCGTGCGTCGCCGCAGCCGGAACCGGCGGCTACACCAAGAGCCTCATCGACGTGTCGCTCGAAGAATGGCGCCGCGTCAACACCGTGAACTTCGACGGCGTCTTCCTGACGTTCCGCGAATGCGCGAAGCAGATGATCGAGCAGGGAGACGGCGGCGCACTCGTTTCGGTCTCCTCGACATCGGCCATCCACGGCGCGCAGCGCAACCACGCCTACGCATCCTCCAAGACTGGCTTGCTAGGCCTGACCCGCGCACTCGCCGTCGAACTCGCGCGTCACAAGATCCGGGTCAACTCGATCCTGCCGGGCTGGACCATCACCGAGATGGCGGGTCCCGCCTATGCCAACGAACGCTTCCGCGAAGTCACGACCGCGCGCACACCCGTCCGACGCTGGGCCACCGGCGAGGAGTTCGAGGCGGTCGGTGCCTACCTCTGCGATCCTGCCCTCACGTTCCACACGGGCGATTCCCTCACCGTCGACGGCGGCTATACCGTCTTCTAACCCGACTGGGAGAAAAGCCACGATGACGATCCAGGACTGGGGCGCGATCGGCGAAGTGATCAGCGCTGTCGCCGTCGTCGTGACGCTGGCCTATCTCGCGACGCAGATTCGTTATGCGCGCCTGACCGCGGCCGACGCGAGCCGGCAGGCCCGAGCCACGGGCGTCCGCGAGATGCAGATGCTGACGATCCAGGAGCCCGCATTCCGAGAGGCCTGGAATCGCGCGCAACCCGGCAGCAACGAGCGGTTCGAGGCGTTGGGCGTCTCCCTGGGAATCACGCCGGAAGAAGCGGGGCTCGTCTGGCATGGCTGCTGTGCGTGGTACTGGCTTCATTGGGGCCAGTTCCGATCGATGAAGACCGAGGCGGACGAACGGGAACTCCAGAACATCGTCCGCTCGTTCTACAGCGTGCCACCAATGTCCATCGTGTGGGCCGAGGACGACTTCATGCGGCAGATTCTCGACCCCGACTTCGTCGCGTGGGTCGACGAGACACTCGCAGGGATGCCAGCCGCGAACGACTAGTCCGCCATCAGCGCTCCGAATGCTGCCGCCGCAATCGCCCCACCGCGCGGGTCGCCCATCAGGTTCGCCTCCATGCGGTTCATCACGTAGGCGATGCTCGCGCGCGCATCGAGGTCGATGATCGCGAGCGAGCCACCCCACCCGCCCCAGAAGAACGCGCGCGGGTTCGGCGAGATCGGGAAGCTCGCGTCGTTCAGTCCGAAGCCGTTACCGAACGCGAGCGGGACGCCCATCACGAGATCCTTGCCGCGCACCTGTTCTTCACGCGCACGCTCCACCCCTGCTTCGCTCATCAGCGTCACACCATCAACCGTGCCGCCGCACGCCAGTGCCGAGTGCACTCGTGCGACCGACCGCGCGTTACCGGTACCGCCGGCGGCCGGGATCTCGGCGCCGCGCCATTCGCGCGTGCGCGGCTCCTTCGCCGTCAGTGCTGCACCGCCAAACGTCTTGGCCGCGATCGAGTCCGGAGCAGGTGCGCCCGCGCCTTCGCCGAGACCGAACTTCGGCACCACGAGTTCGCCGACACGCGCATCTTCTGAGGCCGGCAGGCCGATGTGGAAGTCGGCCCCGAGCGGGCCAGCGATCTCCTCGCGAAAGAATGTGCCGATCGTCTTGCCCGTGACGCGCCGGACGATCTCGCCCTGCAGGTAACCCTGCGTCACCGCGTGATAGCCCGATGCGGTTCCGGGTTCCCACCACGGCGCCTGAGCCGCGAGCCGCTCGCAGCAGGCATCCCAATCGTAAAGGAATTCGGCATCGGGAATTCCCGGGTCGAACCCCGACAGTCCCGCGCTGTGGCTCATGACGTGCGAGACCGTCACGCCTTCTTTCCCGTTCTGCGCAAACTCGGGCCAGTAGGTCGCGACTGGCGCCGAGAGGTCGATGAGACCGCGATCGGCCAACACGAGAACCGAAATGGCCGCCATCGTCTTCGTCGTCGAGTAGACGTTGACGATGGTGTCTTCTTCCCAGGGGCGGCCCGTCGGGTCCGCTTCCCCGGCCCAGAGATCGACGACGAACTCTCCGTCCCTGGTCACGGCGCAACTCGCTCCGGCTTCGAGGCCCTTCTCGAAGTTGGCCGCGAAGGCATCTCGAACCGGCTCGAAACCGGGCTTCACGAATCCGTGCACATCGACCATCTGGCTGCTCCTTGGTGGGAGGCGGCAGTCTACCGCGCTCGTCCGAGAATCCGATCCAGCAGGAGGCCGATGCATGCGAGCGCCAGGAGCGGCACCAACCGCATCGTCACGAGCGAGATGACGGGCGTCGATGGAAAGGAGTGCGTTCGCTCGAGCGCGGCAAATTTATGCGCCACGTCCTTCGAAAAATCCGACTTCAGGAGGATGTCGAGGAAGTCTCGACGGCTCCGGTACCGAACCATCGTCGCGCGGTCCCACAGGGTGCGTTCGAACTCGCCCTGACCGCCGAGGTTCAAGACCGGCTCGACCGAGATCAGCGGATGACAGGCACGCGCCAACAGGCGCGGCACCATCTTCGAGGTGTATCGGACCTCGATTTCCTCAGACGTGCCCTCGACGTCGCGCCCGTCCGCGTACACGGGCTCGTCTCGATAGAGGTTCAGGTTCACCATCACGAACTCGCCTCCGTCGTCGGTGGCCGCAAACGCGGTCAGACGTTCTGCGGATTCGGAGCCGAGCGCCTCCGCGAGCACGGCATACTCGCCGACTTCGGCGGAACTGAGCGGATCGCCGCTTCCGCCGTACCAGAAGTGGAATGCGGCGTACAACAGGGCGAGCACGACCCATCGAATCCTGGTTGCTGTCACTGACTAACCTCCGCACCGACACCGGACAGCCGATCCTGGCGCCGTATCGACAGTATGCCTCGGTCCGGGTGAAGGACTATCTTCGGCCGCCTACCCCAGGAAGGAATCCCATGAAGCTCGGAATCGGCGCAGTGTCATTCGGCCCCAAGGCCAAGGTCAACCTCGACCTGATCCACCACGCGGAGCGCCTCGGCTTCGACTGTGCCTGGACGGCAGAAGCCTACGGAAACGATGCCGTCACGACGGCGACGTGGGTCCTCGCGAACACCACCACCATCAAGGCCGGCACCGCGATCATGCAGATGCCGGCACGCACGCCGGCCATGGCGGCCATGACCGCAATGACACTCGACCACCTGTCGGACGGCCGCTTCATCATGGGCCTCGGCCCGTCGGGCCCCCAGGTGATCGAAGGCTGGCACGGCCTTCCCTACGGCAAGCCGCTCCTCCGCACGAAGGAATACATCGAGATCATCCGCAAGATCTGGGCGCGCGAAGAGCCGCTCACCTTCGAGGGCGAGCACTACACGATCCCGAACACGGGCCCGGGAACGACCGGCCTCGGAAAACCGCTGAAGAGCATCCTGCACGGCAACCCCGACATCCCGATCTACACGGCCTCGATCAGCCCGAACGGCCTGCGGACCGCGGGCGAAGTCGCCGACGGGGTCTTCCCGATGATGCTCGACCCGGAGAAGGTCCAGGAGACCTACCTGACCCACATCGAAGAAGGCTTCGCCAAGGCCGGCGGCGGCAAGAGCATGAAGGACTTCACGATCCTTCCGGGCGTCACCGTGATCGTCAGCGACGACATCGAGAAGGCGCGCATGCCCATCAAGGGCAACATGGCGCTCTACATCGGCGGCATGGGTGCGCGCGACAAGAACTTCTACAACGACCTGGCAAAGCGGCTCGGCTACGAAGAAGCCGCGGTCAAGATCCAGGACCTGTTCCTGGCGGGGAAGAAGGCCGAGGCCATGGCCGCGGTCCCTGACGAGCTGGTCGACGCCGTCCACCTCGTGGGCCCTGCCGACCGGATCCGCGACCGGCTCGGTGCCTGGAAGGACGCCCGCGCCAAGGGCCTCGTGAACGGCATGAACATCGGCACGCCCCAGCCGGAGGCCCTGGAGATCCTGGCTGAGGAGCTTCTCTAGCCAGGCCCATGGAACCCTGGCTCAAGATTGGACCGGAGTCCAAGTTCTGATAGCGTAGCCGCCCGATGAGGCGCGCCCACGCCAACACGAAGCTCCCCGACCGCGGTCGGCGGGAGCGCAAGAAGCTGGAGACCCGCGACCGGATCCTCCAAGCCGCCGCGCATCTATTCTCTGACCGCGGATTCGACGCGACAACGGTCAATGAAATCGCCGAGGCCGCCGACGTCTCCCGCGCGACCTTCTTCAACTACTTCCCGGAGAAGAGCCGCATCGTCGCCGAGCTTGGCGACCGGATGACGCGCGACTTCCTCGCCTTCGTCTCAGACGTCCACCGTCGCGACCTTCCGCTGGCCGAGGGCCTCCGTGAGGCGTTCGGGCACTCAGCAGAGGCGCTCGAACAACGCCCGAGCCTCTCGCGCGCGTTGCTGCTCGAAACCGTGGCGCGCCGCGACCTCGACGAACGCACCAGCCATCTCGCTCGGTTTCACGCGGGGCTTGGCGAGTTGCTGCAAGCCGCATCTGATCGCGGCGAGCTTCGCGATGACGCGACGCCAACGCTGCTCGCGCAGATCATCGGCGGCACCTATGTCGAGATCCTGCTGGCCTGGATGACCGACCCCGAACTTTCCCTCGCCGAACGACTGGACGAGGCGGCGCAGTTTCTCGCCTCCACGTTCGTTCGGTGATCCACGAACCCAACCGAAACACGGAGACTCCATGAAGCGCCCTACTTTCACCCAACTCGCCCTAGTGGTGGCGATCGTCCTGTCGATGGCCATCCCGGCCATCGCCCAGTCCGACGATGAAGACGATCTCGCCGGCATCGACACCATCATCGTCACGATCACGAAGCGGGACGAGAGCCTGCTCGAAGTCGCGGCGACGATCAGTGCGTTCAACCAGGACACGATCAAGCAGGCGAACCTCGAGTCGCTGTCCGACGTCGTGAACCTCATCCCCAACATGCAGGTCAAGGGTGACGGCAACGCGGGCGTGTCGATCCGCGGCATCTCCCAGTCGTTCTCCTCCCAGGCGCCCGTGGCCCAGCACATCAACGGCGTCTTCCAGCGCGAAGCCGTGGTGTCCTACCAGGGTCTCTTCTACGACCTCCAGGGCATCGAAGTGCAGCGCGGCCCGGTCGGGACCGTCTACGGCCGAAACGCGACGGCGGGCGCCATCAACGTACGCTGGGCAGAACCGATTCCGGAGTACGAAGTCTTCGGCGACGCCACCGTCGGCAACTACAGCCGCTACCAGTTCCGCGGCGGGGCAAACATTCCGTTCTTCGGAGAAGGCGACGAACGCCTGATGGGCCGCTTCGTGTTCCAGCGCGAAACGCGTGACAACTACAGCGAGCTGCTGAACCGGCCTGCCGACCATGGCGGCGAAGACCGCTGGTCGGCCCGCGGCACGCTCAAGTCGGTGATCACCGAAGACCTCACGCTCACGCTTCGCGGGAGCTGGTCCAAGGACCGTGAGGCGAGCGCGTCTCAGTCGCGGCCGATCCGCCTCGCGAACGGTCAGTTCGCAGAAGGCATCTTCAACCTGGGCGCGCTCGGCACCCACCCCTTCGACCCGCTGAACGGTTACCAGAAATTCCTGACGAGCTTTGCGACGACACCGGGCTTGAGTGCGATCCTGTCCGGCGCTGCCGCCGGCGCCAACATGGTTTCTCTCCTGGAGGGCGCGGCGATCGTTCTCCGGCAGGGCGCACCCGCGCTGATGATCCCGCCGATTGCACCGCGGCTCGACACGACGCTCCCGTTGACGGGCACGCTCCAGCAGGCCTCGAACAGTTCTAGCCTCGGGGCGTCCACGGGCTTCGACCCCGAGGACGAGAGCGCGGCCTTCGACGGCGACCTCGACTGGATGGTGCGCGATCTTCCGTTGCTAGGCGACGTGCGCATCCACGCACTCGGCGGCTGGACGCGCTTCCGACAGACCCAGACGCCCGAGGCCGACGGCACGCAGCTCGTCATCCTCGACACGCAGCAGGACTACCGACGGAAGCAGTGGGTGGGCGAGGTAAACCTCTCGTCCGAGAACGACGGCCCCTTCACGTGGCTGGTCGGATACTTCTACTTCACGACCGAGCGCAAGTCGCAGAACACCACGGTCACGCCGTTCTCGCCTGTCGGAATGGTCGCCCTCTCGGATTCGTTCGAGAAGGAGTCGGGCTTCGCACCCTTCGCGAACGTGACGCTGCGACCCTTCGAGATCGGCGGCGGCGACCCGCTGCTGGACCTCGAGCTGTTCGGAGGCATCCGATACAACAAGGACGTCGCGACGGTCGACATCACGAGCGCCCCCTTCCCGACCGCGACGGCGGACGCCACCTTTCGCGAGCTCACGTACGAACTCGGCTTCCGGATCTTCCCGGTGGAGGATCACACCCTCTACCTGAAGTACTCCAAGGGCTACAAGCCCGGCATCCTCGAACCGGTGACGGACCGCGGCAATGTCTCGATGAACCCGCGCGTGTTCGTGAACTCGGTCGACGAAGAAGTCGTCCGTGCCTGGGAAGCCGGCTGGAAGGCCAACTGGATGGACGGACGGCTCCAGACCCAGCTCACGGGCTTCTACTACACCTACGCCAACCTGCAGGTGCCGAAGATCACGGGCGGTGTCGTCCAGACCGAGAACGCGGCCGCCGCGACCAACAAGGGCGTCGAAATCGAGGTCCTCTACCGACCGACCGAAGCCTGGACGCTCCAGGTGACCGGCGGTTGGCTCGACGCGACCTACGATGAGTTCTGCTCGAACGACGAACTCGACTTCACGGCCGGCAGCGCAGCTTGCATCGAGAACACCCTCCCGGGCGGCGGCGGCTTCCTCGACCTGTCCGGAAACCATCTCGAAGACGCTCCCGAGTTCAAGGCCGCGCTGCTGACGAGCTACGAGTTCGATCTCGGCGAATGGGGCACCGTGACGCCGGTCGCCAAGTTCACCTGGACCGACGACTACTACCGCCGCTCGTTCAACCGGAACGACACCGACCTCGTCGAGTCCTACACCCGCACCGACCTGCGGCTGATCTGGACGAGCGTGGACCAGCGGTACGACGTGGAGCTGTTCGTCGAGAACCTCGAGAATGAACGCGTCTACGCGCGAACCATCGCGGTCGAGATCCCGACGTCGCTGACGGCCTTCGGCCTGCTCCCGCCCCGGGTCTTCGGCGTCCGCGTCGGCTTCCACTTCGGCGGCCAGTAGCCGCGCCTTCGGGCGCGACTAGCGGGGAGGCGTTGCCTCCCCGCTAGTCGCGGGGCCCGGGCCACACCGATATCATCCCTCGATCGGTCCCGCGGGACCGCCGGAGGACTGCCATGCGCCGTTTCATCTCCCACGAAGAACTCGCTCGGGATAGCCGCTTCATCCGCGCCCAGAACACGACGGTGGGCGCAGAAGGTCTCCCCGACGACGTCGATACCGTGGTCGCGATTTTCGAGAAGATGGCTCCCGAGATCGAGCGTCGGATCCAGGGCACCAAGCTCGAGACGATCTACGAAGACGTCGGGCCGGGCTTCCAGATCCTGAGCCAACTCGGCCGCCTCGGTGTCGACGAGGAAAGCACCAAGGTCCAGATGGCATCGCGCATGCACGGCATCCTCGTGGGCGAGATGCAGGCGCTCGAGGCCGCAGGCCGGACGACCTGGGACTTCCCCGATCTCGAGTGGGGCTTCAAGATGAACATGGCACGGCAGTGTTGGGACGAGGCGCGTCACGTCCAGATCTACGAGAAGCTCCTCCACCACTACGACGGCGAAGTCGGCGACTACCCCGAGAACACCTTCCTGTTCGAAACCGGATGCGCCGACGACCCGGTCCTTCGCGTTACCGGCGTGAACCGCTGCATCGAAGGGCTCGCCTGCGATGTCTTCCGCGACCTCGTCGAGACGGGCAAGCGTACGGGTGACGTCATCCTCGAACAAGCCGTCGATTACGTCCTCGCGGACGAACTCACCCACGTGCGGTTCGGCAGCGACTGGTCGAAGGAATGCACCAAGGACGACCCGGCTCGGCGCGAACGGACCAAGGAGTTCCAGCGCGAGACCGAGCGAAATTTCGCCTTCGGCGGTCGGCGACGGATCGCCCACGAGGACCGCCGGGAAGCCGGCTTCTCGGAAGAGGAACTGGAAGAACTCGAGCACATCTTCCAGGACGTGCGCGAAAGCGGGCCGAGCACCGAGACGCTGATCACGGCCGCGGAGACGCTCCGCGACCGGCACCAGGCGCGACGACGCGGTGAAGCCGTCGCCGAGATCGCGATCCCCGAAGCGGGCTAGAGCAGGGCCGCGAGCACCAACGCGCTCGCGGCGCCGCCGAGGGCCGCCGTCGTGAACACCTGCGTATCGATCTTGCCCAGCGACTCGAGCGGCGCCATGCCGTTTGATACGCGCGACATGACGGGCAACTCGATGATGCTCGCGAAGGCCGAGAAACCGAAGGCAGCGCAGACCAGCGCGATCCGACCCGGGGAGTCGAGGGGCAGCGTCCAGGCCAGTGCGAACGCGAGCAGCCAGGTCGGCAGATTGCCGCCGAGGCTCATCGCCTGGAAGTGCGACACCTCGCTCTTGTCGAAGTCGAAGTTGTAGAGCGGCAGGAAGCCCTTCGCGGCGGCCAGCGGCGCTGTCCCACCCGAGAGGCGCGCGCCCGTGAAGTGGCCCCACTCGTGGATCAGTCCCGTGATGCCGGCGCCCACCAGGATGCCGTTTACGACCGAGACCGTCGTTGCGAGACCAAGACCGCTAGCCGCGGCCCAGGTGTCGGCCGCGCCCCAGAGCGTCAGCAGTACGGACACAATGGCGATGTCGCGCACGGCCACGAGAGCGAGGTTGGGCTCCTTGGCGGCTGACACAGGCGCGCTGTCTGTGGCTTCGCTGGAAATGGCTTCGGCGCTCATGGCGGATCTCCTCGCCCGGAGTCGGGCGGAGGGGATCCTAGCCCGCTCTGGCCTAGGTGCCCCGCGCCTCCACCAGGCCCGGAATCGGGTCGAGGTCCGGTGCAACGAAAGCGGTCCGCGCTTCGTCCGAGAACAGCCGCTCGGCGGAATAGTGCGTGGCCATGATCTTCGGATCCAACAGGCGGGGATCGGCGGCGATGAACGCGTCGGCCGAGTCCGATTCGGGGCAGAGCGTCATGAAATAACGTACGGCCAGGAGCCACGCGTGCGTCATGGTCTCGTGGTATTTCGCGGGGTCGACTTCGTGAAACGCCAGGAACCGCAGAAGCGATTTCCGCATCCTGGCGTACGCCTGGGCCGGTTCGCCTTCTGACAGATAGATGTAGGCGATCCGGACATGGGCCCGGTGGTTGAAGTCTGCGGCCGAGAGTTCGCACGCTTCGAAGCGGGCCCTGAATTCATGATCTGCAATCGAAGGGCGATGCATCGTGGATTCCTCTCGGTGTTATTCGACGATGCTGCGGTCCGGGACGTGACGCTTCAAGAGCCAGTTGAACTGGACGCGGCCAGCGCCCAAGCCAGTCAGGTCATCGCGCGCAATCCGGGCGGATTCCGCCGAGATCGGTTTCGCATCCCGGGCTTTCATATGCACTTCGGCCACCCGCTCCATGATGACGAAGCTCGCAACCGACTCCGCGACACTGCGACCCACCGTCAAGAGACCATGGTTGCGAAGGATTACTGCGCGGTTGTCTCCGAGGGCCTTCGCAATGCGCTCGCCGCCGTCGGTACTGAGCACCTGGACTTCTTCGTCATCGAACAGTGCGTGGTCCTCGAAGAAGATGCAGGACTCCTGGGAGATCGGCTCGATCGGTCGCACTTCGGCCGCGAACGGCGTCCCCCATCCGGTGTGCACGTGGGTGGCACTCACGGCATCCGGCCGCGCAGCCAGGATCGGATGGTGGATGTAGTACGCCGCACGGTTGATCACGCCCTCGCCTTCGACGAGTTCGCCTTCCGGCCCGACGAGGACCAGATCGTTCACGGTCGCCGCGTCGTACGAAATCCCGTAGCGCAGCAACCAGAAGCAATCGGTGCGCTCAGGGTCTCGGCCGGAGATGTGGCCATCCCCGAGGTCTCCCCAACGCTGGGCAGCGAGGATGCGGTATCCGAGCGCCACGTCGCGCTTGCGCTTGGCACGTTCTTGTTCGGTGTCGCCCACGGCGGCTGCCCCCTTGCTAGGGCGTCATCATACTCGTCCCGCAGCTCCCGGGAAGCTGGTTGATCCAGAGTCGCAGAAGCTCGACGCCTTCTTCGTGGACAACACTCTTTCCGAGCTCCGGCATCTTGATGCCGGGACGGGTGTCGTTCACCCGCGCCCAGAGGATCGACTCCTCTGCGTGGCCCGGGTTCACGTCCCACTTCAGCCCGAGCGATGCCGACCCCGCAGCCACCGGCTGCTTGCACAGACCGGTTTCGATCCCGACCGGGCGCTCGTACTCGAGCCAGAGGCCCGTGAATCGCGCGCGGCCCGCCGGGTTGTGGCAGTGCGCGCAGTTGCTCTCGAGATAGGCGCGTGCGCGATCATCGATGCTCTCGGTCGGGTCATCGAACGCCGGAATCTGCGGCGCGGCAGCGGCGCCCGGTGAACCCGCCAGGAACCCTTCCTCTTCCCACACGGAGAGCTGGTTCTCGGACGAGAACGGCAGCGGACCGTTCAGCAGCCCAGCCTTGGGACCGATCGGACTGTCGCCATTGTTGCCGAAGTGGCAGCTGCCACAGTCTGTCCGAGCCGGAACGCTGTAGTTGGTCTGGAAGATGCGGTCCTGGTCGTCGAGCGCTTCGATCGTGAGCGTGGCGCCCTGCGGCGTGTAGGTCGCCACCTGCCCGGCAGTGTCCCAGAGGTAGCCGAGGCCGTGCCAGCCATCGGCGCGATGGATCAGCAGACGCGTCTCGATCTTGGTCAGCCCGGCGTCGGGCGGCGGCGTCTCGAACGAGAACGTCTTCAGGATGATCGTTCCGATCGGCATGTCGAACGGCCCGATGTCGCGGTACTGCATCTGCGCGCCCGGCGGCAGGAAGATGAAGCGATGCTTATGGGTGTAGTCAACGAAGAGTTGGGTCGTCAGCTGGTAGTGCAGGCCTTCGTCGCGCGGATCTCGCGGATCGACGTCGAAGAGGCGATAGCTCCGGAGGTCCGGGCAGTTGACCTCGGAGGCGGCCCAGTTGATCCCAGTGCCCGGCGCATTGCAGAGCGCATCGATCTCGGCCGGCGTGTAGCCCGTCGTGGTCGGCGGTGCCGGCACCGGCGGAAGCACGATCGGCGGCAAGGCGGGCAGCGCGCAGTCATGCTGCGAGATGTCGGGCGCCGGCCCGGAGCTGATGAAACCGTTGACGCTTCCGAAGGTCGCGGCGCCGTTGTTCCGGATGCAGATGCGAAGGGGGTCCGGCAGCTGGATCACCCGGGGCATGATGTTAGGGTCGTAGCCCGGGATCTTGGCGGGGTCGACGAAGCCGCCAATGCCTATGTCGGGCACCGGGATCCCCATGAAATTCGCCACCAGGTTGCCCAGAAGGCCCTGCGGTGCGGTTCCGTTGGCCACGAACACGTTGTCGTGCACGTAGATGCCTTCGGCGTACGGATCGTCGTAGCCAGCGTCGTTCACGGGTTCGAGCGTGACGAAGTACGACGAGATGAAGAGGTTCGACGTCTCGTGATTGGAGATCGTGTTGTTGAAGATGTCGACTTCATCGTTCGCGATGACGATGACGCCGGAACCGCCGGGCACGGAACCGACCAACCCACCCGACGCGAAGTTCGGGAGGTTGTTGTCCGCGATCATGTTGTTGAACAGGCGCGTGCGCTTGCCGTTCTTGATCTGGAGGTTCGGCAGGTTGAAGATTCCGACGCCCAGCGTATTGCCGGTCGTGATGTTGTTGTAGACGTCGGCCCCGATCGAGTTCTCGATCTCGATCCCAATGACATTCGCGTACGCCTCGCTGTTGCGGACGATGATGTTCTTCGACTGTCCCACGTAGATGCCGGCGTCGCGCGCGCCAATGACGATGCAGCTATCGATCAGGATGTCCTGACTCTGGTTCGGATAGAAGCCGTAGGCCCCGTTCGAACTCGAAGGGCCTCCAGTCCACTCGACCTTCACCCGCTCGTAGGTCGCGCCGGTGATGAACTCGGTCTTGATCCCGTTGCCGGCCGGATCCCGGATCGTGAAATCCTGCACCGTGAAGTGGTCGCCTCGCGCGAGGAAGCCCTGCGAGCCGACCTGCTGTCCCGAGAAGTCGAGGATGGTCTGGTCCATTCCCTGTCCGCGGATGACCAGGTGCGAGGTGTCGAAGGTGATGTCACCCACGAACGAATACGTACCCGCAGGCAGCTCGAAGATGGTGCCCGGCTCGGCGAACTGGGCCGCGATTCGCAGTCGATCTTCGAGGTCAGCGGCCGGCGGGAAGACCTGGACCGCGTAGGTCGAGGTATCGGCAGAAGGAGCATTCGTTCCCCCGCAGTTCGACCCCATCGAGGCGACGGCGGCGAGCAGCAGGAACAACAAGAAGACGGAGCGAGACGGCATGGGCACCCTCGGATTGGTGGAAGAGACACCCTGCGCCACGCCGGCTGCCCTTGTCAACTCGCACGGGGCGGATCCGCCCCATTTTCGTTGGCGAACCCGGCCGATCGGAATCGGAGAACCCGGCCGATCGGAATCGGAGGATACGGCCGATCGGAATCGCACGAGCGGCTACGCTGCCGAACCATGGCGCGAATCCAATTCCCCGACGGCTTCCACTGGGGCGCCGCCACGGCGGCCTATCAGATCGAGGGGGCTGTGCGTGAGGGCGGCCGCGGCGAGTCGATCTGGGATCGCTTCAGTCACACGCCGGGACGCATCCACACCGGCGAAACCGGCGACATCGCTTGCGATTCCTATCACCGCTTCCCGGATGACATCGCGCTCATGCGAGAGATGGGCTTCACCAGCTACCGCTTCTCGCTCGCCTGGCCGCGAATCCAACCGAATGGAAGCGGTGCACCGAACCCGGATGGCCTGGCCTACTACGAACGCTTGATCGACGGGCTCCTGGCCGCCGGAATCCGCCCCTTCCCGACGCTCTACCACTGGGACCTCCCGCAGGCCCTCGAGGACGCCGGCGGCTGGCCCGCACGCGACACCGCGTCGCGCTTCGCCGAGTACGCCCACCACACCGTGCGCGCCCTCGGTGACCGCGTGTCCGACTGGATGATCTTCAACGAGCCCGGGATCTTCACGTTCTTCGGTTACGGCATCGGCATCCATGCGCCCGGAGTCCGGAATCGCGATGCCATGCTCGCGGCCACCCATACGGTCAACCTCGCCCAGGGAGACGCCTTCCGTGCGATGAAGGAGGAGCAGACCGACGCACGGATCGGATCTGCGTTCAGCTTCCAGGCCATGGAGCCGGCCACCGACAATGCCGCCGACATCGATGCCGCCGAGCGCATGCATGCCTGGACGAACGAATGGTTCCTGATGCCGACGGCCAAGGGCCGCTACCCCGAACACGCATTCGAGAGCGGCGTCCCCGACGCACTCGGCATCCAGGAGGGCGACCTGGACCGAATCCGCGTTCCGCTCGATTTCGTCGGCGTGAATCTCTATTCCCGCGGTCTGGTCCGCGCGGTCAATAACGACGCGTGGGGCTGGGGCGCCCGCATCGACGGAATGGGCGGCAGCGAGGGTCCCCAGACCGACTTCGGCTGGGAGGTCTGGCCCGACAGCCTGCACGACCTCCTCGTGCGCCTCGACGCCGACTATGACGATCTCGTCTTCGAAGTCACCGAGAACGGCTGCTCCTACGCAGACGCACCGGACGCGGACGGCCGCGTTCACGACGTGAGACGCATCGCGTTCTACCGCGGCTACCTCGCCGCCGTCCATCGCGCGATCGAGGCCGGTGTCGATGTGCGCGGTTACCACGCGTGGACGTTGCTCGACAACTTCGAGTGGGCCGAAGGAACGGCGCAGCGTTTCGGTCTCGCGTGGACCGACTTCACGACCGGCGAGCGAACCCTGAAGCAGAGCGGGCACTGGTTCACACGCGTCACCGACCAGAACGGCTTCGACCCGGAGGGGGATGGCGAGGAGGCTTGAGGCCTACCAGCCCTCGGTGCCGCGCTCGCCCTTGAACGGACCGACGATTTCGTCCGTGACCCAGCCTCCGTAGAAGCCGCCGGCCTGGGGCCGCACTCCTTCCCCGTCGACCGTGCACGAAACCCGGCCGGGATAGAACGCCACGGCATCCGCCAGCGCCTCATAGCCCCGTTCAGGCTGGCGATAGGTCCACGCCACGTTCTCGACGCGCTGGCCCGGGATCTCGAGGTTCCAATAGCGCGCCATGCCCTTCCACTCACAAAACGACTCTTGCGGAGACTGTGCCAGCAGCGCGAAGTCGATGTCTGACGGGGGCACGTAGTAGACCGGCGGGCTCGCGGTCTCACACAGCCGGAATGGCTGACGCGTGCTCGCCACGAGATGTGCGCCAGCGCGAACTTCCACCAGGCGGGCAACCCGCTCCAGACGCGGAGGACGGGGATAATCCCACACCGATTCCTGTCCGGGCGCTGGAGTATCCGGCGCTTCGGGTCTTCCGCGCGGCTTCCCCTGCCAATACGCGCGCTCGGCCTCGAGATCCTCGGGCCGCCGGAACCGGGAGTCCGTCATCTCAGAGCTCGCGTTTCATCGCGCATCGTTCGCTCCATTCGAGGCCGTCGGCTTCCTCGTGCGCGACGATGGCTTCGAGTTCCTCCCCGACCACGGGAATCTCGACGAAGCCGGCTGACGCGTAGAACGGTCGGTTCCACGGAACTTCTCGAAACGTCGTGAGCGTCAGCTCCGAATGGCCCGCCGCTCTTGCCCGTTCGGCGACGAACTCGACCAACTGCCGCCCAATCCCCCGCCGCCCGTACGCGGGGTCGACGTCCAGTTCCATCAGATGCGCGTGGCCGTCCACCGTGGACATCGCGGCAAAGCCCACTGCGCGATCCGCTGCATCGGTGGCGACAAGGAGGTCGCCACGCGACTGGAGCGCGGCCACTTCTTCCAGCGTGAAAGGGTCGTCCTCGATCTGGACCGGGATATCGCTGGACGCGAACAACCCGAAGGCGGCCTGCTCGATCTCGATGACACGTTGGAGGTCACGCGGCTCCGCGGCCCGAATCACGACCGTCGACTGCGGAACTGCATCGGGGATCAACATGAAACGAGGGTACCAACTCGTGTAACTTCCCCCGTCTACCCCGCAAGGAGCCCTCCCCATGTCTGACTTCTGCACCGTCGATCGCGATGGGCACCTCACCGTCGTCACCATCAATCGCCCGGAAGTGATGAATTCGTTGCATCCCGCCGCGAATCGGGCCCTCGCCGAAGCGTTCGACGACTTCGATCAGGATCCGGAGCAGTGGGTGGCCATCATCACGGGCGCCGGCGAGCGCGCATTCAGCGCCGGAAACGACTTGAAGCACCAGGCGACGGGCGGTGACATGGGCGGGATGCCCGAAACCGGCTTCGCCGGGCTGACGGCCCGGTACAACCTCGTGAAGCCCGTGATCGCGGCCGTGAATGGCGTCGCCATGGGCGGCGGCTTTGAGATCGCCCTGGCCTGCGACCTCATCGTCGCGGCCGAGAATGCGGTCTTCGCCCTGCCCGAGCCGCGTGTCGGGCTCGCCGCGCTGGCGGGCGGTGTGCACCGGCTGCCGCGCCAGATCGGGCAGAAGAATGCAATGGGCATGCTGTTGACCGGTCGCCGTGTGTCCGCGTCCGAGGGCAAGGAACTCGGTTTCGTGAACGAGGTGGTCCCCAAGGGCAAAGCCCTGGAAGGAGCGACCGCCTGGGCGGCCCAGATCCTCGAGTGCGCGCCGCTCTCGGTCCGCGGGAGCAAGCAGGCCGCGCTGCAAGGTCTCGCGCACGCCAGCGTCGAGGACGCCCAGAACGCCAAGTACGACCAGCTCTACGCCATGCTCAAGAGCGAAGACTTCGTCGAAGGCCCCAAGGCCTTTGCCGAGAAGCGGACGCCCAGCTGGAAAGGACGTTAGGTCAGCGAGTCGCCGTGGGTCAGACCAGGTCGAGGAGCTCGGCCAGGTCGGCCACGACGTGATCGGGTGCAGGACCTTCGTACGCCGAGCTGGCCGCCTTCGGATCTTCGATCTGCCGCGTGATCCACGCGGTTTCGATCCCCAGCGGCGCAGCGCCACCGACGTCGGCCTTGAGGCTATCGCCCACGTGGAGGGTCTCTCCCGGCGTTACGTCTAGAGCTCCGAGCGTGGCGCGAAAGATCTCCGGACGTGGTTTTCGCCAGACGACCGCGTCGGACACGATCACGCTGTCAAAAAGCCAACGCAGTCCGGCGTCCTCCAGGACGCGAAGCGCGGTTTGCGAATGACTGAAGTTCGAACACACCGCGAGACGGAGCCCGCGCCCTTTCAACTCCCGGAGCACCTCCGGGTGATGCGATAGCGGCGAGACCTGGGTACGCAGCATGCCCATGTGCGTGGCCGTGAGTTGCGCCGGAAGCCGCTCGTCCCGAACACCCAGGCGCGCGCATAGCAACTCCATGCGCTCGAGCGTCGGGAATTCCTTGCCTCGTTCGGCCCGCGGCGCACGTTCGGCTTTGTCGACGGCCCAGATCTCGTCGGCCAACACTTCGATCGACAGGTCGCGGTGCTCGCGCACCAACGCGTGCAGCGCCCCGATGGTGCTCGGAATCCGACGTTCGCCGACCTGGACGGGCGGCAAGCCATCCATCGAGAGGTCCACCAACGTATCGAAGAGGTCGAAGACCACGGCACGGACAGTCATCACGGCGGAGTCTAGGCGAGAACGCCGTACCCGACTCGGCGAACGCCTAGGTGTCCCGCCGCAGCGGAACGCCGTGGCGCTCGACCATGCGGTAGATGGCGGCACGGCTGCGACCGAGGCGGGCCGCCGTCCGCGTCACATTCCCGCCCGTCGCTTCGAGGGCGCCGAGCAGGGACTCGCGCTCATCGCGGGCGCGGGCATCGCGGAGCCCCTCGATGCTCCAGCGGACCTCGGACATGGCGTCGCTGACCGTCGTGACGTCGATCTCGGATTGTGTTGAAAACGCCGCCGCGCGCTCGATCACGGCATCCAACTCGGCCATGTTCCCGGGCCAGCTGGAACTTCTCAGTCGCTCCAAGGCCATGGTGCCGAGGCGGTGCGAGCGACCCAGTCGGACGCCCGCGCGTTCGGCAAGTCGGCGCGCGATGCGTGGCACATCTTCTGGGCGCTCTCTCAGAGTCGGCAGGGATACGCAGAACCGGGCAAGGCGATCCCGCAACGCCGCGATCAGCGAACCGTCAGGATCGACCACGGAGGTTCCGCCTGAGGCCACCCAGCGCACATCGCCGCGATCCCTCTCCAGGCGGCGTAGCCACGCGACCTGGGCCGGGGGTGACATCCGCTCGACGTTGACGACGTGGGCCGTTCCGCGACGCGGGAGATCGGGCCAGTCGTCGTACGCCACTGCGTCGAGCGTCTGAAGCGGACCGAGCGGCCGGCTGACCCGATGGAGAGCCGCGACGGCGGCTACCCGACCGGTGCCCGGCTCGCCGAGCACCAGCACGGGCTCACTCAGCGGGGCGATCGCCTCGAGGCGATCGCGTGCGCGAACGATTGCCGGGTTCCGCCCCGGAAGCGCGTCTTCGAATTGTTCTGCCGCGCGAATGCCGGCCCCCAGCTTCCGCTGGGCCAGGGCCACGATCTCGTCGATCTCGAGGTCTTCCGATGCCACGAAGTCGTCGGCGCCGCACTTCACCGCAGCTACCGCCTGCGGAACGCCGGCTTCTGAAGAGAACAGCACGATGGGGACCTGGGAGTTCACGCGGATCCGTTCGACCAGTTCGATCCCGTCGCAGAGCGGCATCGCGAGATCGGACAGCACGAGATCGGGTGCCTCTCGTTGGAACAGCGCGTACGCTTCGAGGCCATCGGCCGCTTCGATGACGCGGAAGCCCGCTTCCGCAAGTTCGGTGGACAGTGCGCGACGTGCGGCGCGGCGCTGATCGACGACGAGAATCGTGGCTTGCATGAAGGCATCAAACCCCGGATGCAGGACCGCACTCAATCGATCAACGCACTCTTGACTGGCGATTGACGCTGCTCGGGAGGACACGCAAGTGTCCGAGATTGCTCGGGACTCGGCCGCGGAGAGAAACGCCCGCTTCGTGCTCGGCTGCCCCTAACGGGCGGGAGCCCGGCCCAGCAGGAGTCGCGCATCGTAGGGGACTTCGACCTCGCCTCCGTGCGTCGCGATCGCGTCCGCGATTCCCGCGTGAAGCCTCGCGGCGACCTCGGGCGGCAAGAGGCGATGGTCCGATTGGGTCTGCATCAATTCGACGTACGCGGGGCCGTCGTAACGTGCCGTCCACGGGAAGCAATGCGCGGTGACCGCACCAAAACGAGCGGATCGTTCGAACGCAGCGTGCAAGCCGCTGCGGATGGACGGCGCCCGCCCGGGCTCGATCGCTGCGGCCGAGCCCGACGGCTGTGCCGCGAGCCGCGGTGCTTCTCGCGCGTAGACCGTTTGGATGGCCTCATGAACGGGTCCCGGAGGATGGCCCGGGTGGTTGGCGAAGATCGCCAGGACGCCGCCGGGCAACAGCCGGTCTGCCGCGAGATCGAAGCGGCGATCCGGATCGACCCAGTGGAAGGACTGGCCGGCCACCACCAACGGAAAGCGCGCCACGTCGCGCCAGTCTTCGAATAGCGTCTCGATCACGCGACCCCTCCCACTGGCCACGATCGCACGTGCGAGACGACACATTCCCTCACCGGGATCCAACGCCGTCACGTCGAATCCGCGCGCGATCAAAGCCGCCGTCGCAGTTCCGGGGCCGCAACCGATTTCCAGGACCGGCGCACCGGGTTTCAGTCCGGTGAAAGAGACGACGGCATCGAACAACGCCGCCGGATAGCCGGGCCGCCGCCGCGCGTAGAGTTCGGCCGCCTCATCGAAAACGAGCCGCTGCTCTCGGCTCATCACCGGCCTCCGTTTCCCCTAGAGCACCCGATAGACGTCGTACTTCACGCCGAGGCCACCGGGCCCGCCGATTCCGACTGCCTGGATGTTGTTGAGCCACGCATAACGTTCATCCCCGGTCTCGAAAACCGGGGCCGTTCGGATCTGGGCGCCGTCTTCGCCCTGGACCATCACGCCGCCGTAGAACATCGCAATGTGCGCGCCATCATCGGTCTCGATGACGAGCCGCACGTCCACCTTCAGGCTTCCATCCGCGCGGAGGGTGGCCCATTCACTGCCGGGCCCGGGCACCGCCGTTCCGTTCAGGGCGGGCCCCTTCGCCGTGCCGTGAGCCACTCCCATGATCAGGCGTGATCCCTGCGGACCGCCGAGAATCCGACTGGGCGGGGTCACGGCACCGTCCAATGTGAACAGGTATTCGACCGGAAGTGCGTCGAGCGGCATCAGCCGATCCCGCGCAACAAGGCCAGACTGCCCGTCGACGCGGCCCGGCGGTGGTCGGCCAGCTTCTGGTAGTCGTCGGAGTCGTACCAGGCGCGGGCCGCCTCTTCAGACGGAAACTCGATCACGACCGTTCGCGTGTAGGGCCACTCCCCCTCGAGCACCTGCTGATTTTCGTCGACGGCGAGGAGCTTCCCTTCGTAGCGGCCGAAGATCTCGAGGAATCCCGACTCGTAAGCGCTGTAGCGATCGCGGTCTTCGATCTTCAGATTGGCAATCAAGTAGACGGACACGGATTCTCCTCGCGGGGTGGGCGGCCATCCTACCATCGAGGCAGCCGCTCATCCGGGCGTGCGGGAAGGAGCCACCGTGGATGCCAGCGCCTGGAGCGAACTCGCCGACGAATTCGATGAGGCCGTATTCGACCCGACCGGAACCGATGCCGGCGGCGACTTTCGGCGATTCCTCCGTCGGGTCCCGCATGTCCCCCTGGCCGTCGATCTCGGGTGCGGAACGGGACGACTTCTCCCACGCCTCGCCAGGAAGGCAGACCGGGTGCTGGGCATCGACTTCGCGCCGGCGCTTCTCGATGTCGCGCGCGCTCGCTGCGCGGGCGAACCCCGGATCGAGACGCGTTGCGCCGACCTCGCCAAGCCTCTGCGCCGCCCCCGGAGCGCGGGCCTGGTGACGTGCACCAATGTGCTGCTTTCTCCGAACCCCGAACAGCGGACCGCCATCCTTCGCAATGCCCGAAACCTTCTCGCGCCGGCCGGACAACTCATTCTCGTGGTCCCCGCGCTCGAATCCGCACTCTGGCTCAACCAGCGACTGATCACGTGGAACGAGCGTGCCGGATGGCGCGGCGCGCGTGCCCTGCGCGGCGGGCTCGGCACCGACGCTTCGGCCGCACGGGGCCTGCTACGCGGCGTGGTCGACCAGGGCGGCGTGCCGACCAAACACTACCTACGGGAGGAACTCGTCGACATGCTCTCGAGGTCGGGACTCCACGCCGAAGAGGTGGGACGCGTCCGCTATCCCTGGTCGGCGTACTTCGAGCGCCCGCCGCGTTGGCTCGGCGAGGAGTTGCCGTGGGACTGGGTCATCCGAGCCACGCGACCCTGAGTGACGGGTGCAAAACTAACGTTGGTCGCGCTGAGAAGGAATGTTCAGAGGTGCAACAACCGGGACCTGCGGCGCGACAGGCCGCGCGAAATTTCCGGGCGTCATCCGAATGGCCTTGAGCAGGACCGGCAGGTAGTGGTAGCGGTTGGTGGGCGGGAGCAGTTTCCCGTGCAGCCAGACCTTCTCGCCAAGACGGCCCAGGAGAAAGGCTTCGATGGGTGCGTCCGCCGGCATTTTTGCCTGGATCTGGCTCACGGCAGAGAGCGCTGGCAGTGGACCCTGTTCGCGCTCAGGTTGGGCGTTCACGCAGAGAGGCTCGTCGAGCGTGAGCACGAACTCCGTAATCGCTTCATCTCCTCGATAGAGATTCACGAAGTTCGGCGGCCCCGGGAACGTCTCGAGGGTGATCGTTCCGCGGACCGAGACCGCATCTCCCTCGTACTCGGCGCACGGGCCCTCGAGGGCTTCAGCCAGCATCGGGGTGCTGGCCAATGGGCCCGCCACGGTGAGGATCAAAAGCAGCAAGAAACGGCGCATGACCATTAGATACCCGATGCGGGCGACAGGTTCGCGCCCGATTCGGGACAACGGAATCCCACTACGACGCTCGACCCGACATCGACGCACCCAGGGTCAGGACCCGAGGCCCCGGTGGTTAGGCGGTCTCGCCGGCGGAGGGCATGCCGCAGACCCATGCCAGATAGGGTTTTGGTGGCATGAATGCGAGCACGAGCGCCCCGCTCGAGACCAGGCCGGAAACGCCGATCACGAAGCTCGCGACGGGGTCGGAGAGCGGATTGACGCCCGTCAGTCCGACGACCGTCATCGCCCCGGAGCTGCAGAGCGATGCGGCTCCAGCGACACACCAGAGCGCGACCCGGTTTCGGACCTCCGGGTCACCGATTCCGAAACGCGCTCGCAGCCTGAGCTTCCACCAGTAGTGGAAGGCGTCGAGCGAACACCACGTAAAGACCACCACCATCAGCCCCTGTCGAACGAAGAAGCGGAGGCCGGTGCTGAAATAGTTTTCGGGCGGCTCGGTGACGGCGACGAAAGCCGAGACGGCGAAGAGCGCGGCCCAAATCGCGGCGATGGCCCAGACCAGGCCCTTCGACCAGCCCGTTTCGGGGCGAAACACCTGGCGCACGAACTCGGCGAGTGCCGTGCTTCCGAGCGCAAGCGCGCCCATGGCGGTGGCGAACGCCAATCCGCGCACGGCATCGGGCGCCGCCTCGGCACGCATGACGATGCTGACGGGGTACGCGATGCCCGCGATCAGGAACAGCCCCCAGCCGATCAGACGTTCTGGGGCCTCGCCGCTCTTCAACGCGAGGCGAATCAGGCGAAACCCGACGGTTCCACCTGCCAAGATGAATGCGAGGGTCGCGATCCCGGCGAGCGCGGCCAACGGATCAACCGCCTCCGAGGCGTTTGAAGACGGCATCCGGTGACTCCACCCCGGAGCCAGCGTCGAGCGACGAAACGCCGGACCGGAAGCCCTGGCAGATCGCTTCACCGTCATCGATCCCGCGGCTCGACAATTCGCCCGGCAGGACCTTGTCGAGGACGACCATCATTTGATCCGGGGTCACGGTTCGCGCCTCGAGCCCAGCCTGCTTGAGCGCGATACGGACGGTTCCGCGCGAAGCCAGACGATCGAGCGTCGTCCTCTGCTCCAATTGATCGCAGACGTAGTCGAACGCCTCTGAATCGGCCATTCGTCACCACCCTCCTCTGACCTCCTGCCTCATCGTCGCGCCCTGGCGGCCACTTGAGGCCGGACCTGCCGGCCGCCTTCCCTATCCTGGCGAGATGTCCATGGCCGGCGCCGCACCGACGCTTCTCCTGCTCACGGCCGTCTGTGGGGCGGCCGTCGCGTGCTCGGGCGGCCCGCCGCCGACGCCCCCGGAAGCACCGCCGCAGCAGGTCGACATCAGCACCCCCGATCGTCTGGGGCCCTACCTCGCCGCGACCGTGACCGGCAGGGCCGGCAGTCACCGCTTCCTGTTCGCCCCAAGTGCGGCGTGTCGCAGTGTCCTCTCCTCGGGCACCCGGGCCAGCTATCTCCCAGAAGGGCGCTTCGGAACCCTGCGCGGTCCGACTGGGCCTGCCACCTGCGAGCCCGTCGGCGTGAACGGCCTCGCCGCCTGGCGAGACCAGCTGCCGCAACGACGCTCGCAGTACCTCCAACCACGGGAACAGGCGCGATTGCGCCCGGCAGGCCGCGGCCCTGGCGTCCTGCTGGCGCGCGGATCGCTGCCCCTCGCACTGGAGCTGAGGTTCCCATCGCCCGAGGACATCGTGGCCGTCCTTCCCGACAGCCTGGGTTGCCGCGCCCTACTCTCATCCGGGTCGGGGATGCTCGAGTATCGGGCGCGCGGCCCCGAAGTCCTGGTGTTCCCGGATGAGGGTTGCCCGGTCCTCGGTCTTGCTCGCCCGCTAGCGCTCGACTAACTGCGCCTCTCTCGAAAGGAGCCCGCCCATGCGTCTTCGCCAGATCGCTCTCGCTGCGACCGACCTGTCCGCAACCGTCGCTGCCCTCACCGATGTGCTCGGTATCGCGGTCAGCTTCAAGGACCCGGGCGTCGCGGTCTTCGGTCTCGACAACGCGGTGATGCCCGTGGGTCAGACATTTCTCGAAGTCGTGTCCCCGGTCCGCGAAGACGCGACGGCGAAGCGATGGATCGAGAAACGCGGAGGAGACGCCGGCTACATGGTGATCCTCCAGTGCGAAGACTTCGCGACGTTGGATGCCGAGGTCGCACGCGCGAAAGACAGCGGGGCCCGCGTCGTTTGGGAAGGTGACCACGAGGGCGCGCGCACCAGTCACTTCCATCCCCGCGACCTTGGCGCGATCCTTTCATTCGATGCGATGCCGACCTTCGATGAGTGGCGTTGGGCGGGACCGAATTGGGAAACCCACGTCCGCACCGACCGCACCACCGCGATCGTGGGAGCCGAACTCGCGAGCCCGGACCCGGAAGGCCTCGCCGCGCGCTGGAGCACCGTTGTCGGGATCCCTGTATCGCGCGACGTCGCCGGCCAGACCGAAATCAGTCTGCCCCTCGGCGGGCGCCTCGTCTTCGTGCAGGCGGAGGACGGCGGCGAGGGGCTCGTTGGCGTCGAGCTTTCGCTCGCCGATCGGGACGGCTTTGCGAGCGCTGCCGCCACTCACGGCGTCCTCGGCAGTGACGGCACAGCCACCATCGCGGGCACCCGCTTCATTCCGCTCAAGCCAGAGGGCAGCTAGCGCGAAGGACGGCGGCAGACCGACGGCAACTTCATGATCTCGGCGCGCACCCTGTGTGATTCCGGGCCAGACTGCAGTTCGCGAAGTGATACCCTGCGTCGATGTCCGCAGCGGTCGCATCAACGCCTCCCGGTTCCTCCGGGCCCGCAGCCGGATCGGCATGGCTGTTCGGCCCCGC
>JAJDAQ010000124.1 GCA_029261815.1 Deltaproteobacteria bacterium | reverse complement strand
CCCGCGTTGCCCACATCGATGGTCAGTTCCCACGTCTCGCCCGCACCCGCGCTCACATCGACCGAGTACTCGACCGTGCCGTCGTAGTAGAGGTTGGTGTTGATCGCGTTCTGTGCCTGGGTCGCGAGGTAGTAGGTGTGGCTGCTCGTGAAGCCCGCGCCGCCACCCGTGACGGTGCCAGCCTGGTCGCCGGAACTGTTCCAACCGCTCCAACCGTTGGGCGCGATGACGGCCGAGTTGTCATCGAAGTACTGCCCGGTCGGGCAGAAGGGCACGACGCTTACGCAGTCGGGCTCGGGGTTGATGCCGTCTCCCCAGAGACCGCCCGACTGGTCGTCGAGGCTCACGCCCGTGACGCTGGCAGCGTGAGCCGTCCCAGCAAAGAAGATGGCAACAAGCGCAGCCAACAATACGCGCAGATCAATCCGCATGATCGTCCTTCCCAAAATTCAGGATGGGCTCCCTGCCTTCCCGGGCGGGGAGCCGATAAAGCCAAACACAGGAGACAGAGCAAGGAACGTGCCGCCTGCCCTTATCTCGGAGAGGTCCGAACTTTCCCTCTTAAACCAATGACTTGCGCGAAACGCGGATGAGCCGCGTTGTGTGCTGGATGAACGCGCGTTCAACAAATGGGAAAAAGTGTTCCGTCGGCACGGGAGAGCTACTGCGTTTCGAGCAGACGTCGCAACGCGGACAGCGAAGGAACGCCGACTTCGACGGAGAGCACGCGGCCAACGGAGTCGGTCACGATCGAGGCTGGTAGGGGTTCGCGTCGGAGTTCCCGCCGCAGCACTTCCTCGACGCGGCCGATCTCCGCCGCATCGAGATCGATGAGCATCTCGTAGGCCGGGCGGTGGCGCGCGAGATAGCGCTGGAGCTTCTCGCGTGAATCGTCCGGGTCGACCGGGACCGCGTGCAGCGCGACGTCGTTGCGGGAAAAGGACTCGCGGAGCGCCGCAATGCGCGGGAGCTCGCCACGACACGTCTCGCACCAGGTCGCCATCGTCGTGTAGACGCGAAGACGTGCGTTCGGAGCGCCGTCGTCGGCGCCGAGGTCGAGCCGGGCGCTGCCCGCGAGGTCAGCGGCTCGGCCCGGCCCGGTCGTTCGCTCGGGAGTTGGCGCGGAGCGGCGGTAGGGCTGGACCGCGGCTCCCGTCTTCGCGGGGCCGGCCTGCGGGTTCTCGTGTGCGGTCACGAGCGCGCCCGCCTCGATCGTGCCGAGGTCCTGCACCCGACCCGAGGGCCACCGGAGCTTCACCCTGGCGCTCTGCTCCGGCCCGAGACCGATCAGCAACGTGTCGCTGTTCTGGGCTGCGAAGCCCTCGCCCGCACGGTGCGTCCTATGCAGGGTTCGTCCCGAGAGTTCAGCTTCGACCCGCACGCCATAGCCGTCTCGGTTGCTCCATTCGGGACGGGCCTCGGCGCTGTCGTTGCCGCCGACGAAACGGAGGGCGATGACCCCGGCCGCGTTTCGTGCATCGTCTCCAACCCGGTTGCGAAAGAGCTGGAGCATGGGCGCGTTCGCGTTGACGACGGCGAAGTCCAGCCAACCATCGCGGTCGAAGTCGAGCCACGCGAACGCACGCGCGTCCGCAGGGTGATCGAGCCCGGAGACCCCGGATACGTCGAGGAACTCGCCTTCGTGGCTCGCGAACAGGTGATTGCGCTCGTAGCCGGAGAGAGACACCCCGGTTTCGAAGCCCGAGCCGCCGATGCGGGCGCGACTGGGGTCGAAGCCCGGCCTGAACTCGAAGCTGTCGTCGTGGCGCACGACCGCGCGCCAGTACTCGCTTCAGGTGTCGACGGGAAGCGCGTACTCGGGCGGTGCGGAGTAGTACCCCGAGAGGGCGTAGATATCGAGATCGCCGTCGTTGTCGAAATCGGCGAACTGTCCGCCCCAGGACCAGCCGGCCACCTCGACTTCGAGTGCCGGCGCCTTCACGCCGGAGACGCGGCGAAACGCGCTTCCCTCGTTTCGGAACAGCGAGTTCCCGCGCGCCATCTTCGGATACTGCGGGTCGAGGTCCGCGAACCGCTCGGTGATTCGCCGGCCGGCGGTGCTGTACATGTTCGAGACGTAGAGGTCCGGTCGCCCGTCTTCGTCGTAGTCGCCCCATGACACGCCCATGCCGAAGCCCTGGTCCGCGGTCTGCGACGGTTCCGTCACATCGGAGAAGCGCCAATCGCCTTCATTCCGGAGCAGCGTGTTCGGGGCGAAGTCGTTGCTCAAGTAGACGTCCGCATCCCCGTCGTTGTCATAGTCGGCCCAGGACGCCTGGTAGGTGTTCATGAAGCTGCGCAGGGACGGCTCGTCCACAGTCTCGAAGCGCCCGCCTCCCCGGTTGCGCAGCATCACATTCGGGGGACCGAAGAGGTTCAGGATCTGCACGTGATCGGGAGAATCGCGCCGTCGCATCAACTCGCCCAGGTCTTCGCGAGGCAGGTACGGTGCCAGGATCGCGTCCGCTCGCGCGCTGGCGACCATCTGGGCCGCGTAGGTCGAGAAGAACACATCGAGCAGTCCGTCCCCGTCCGCATCGACCGCGTTGACCGAGGAAGCCAGGAACGGGTACCGGAGTGCATCGCCGGTTTCCGGCGGAGCGAACCGTCCCTCGCGGTTTTCGAGGTAGACACTTCGTTCGAGGGTTCTCGCGATGACGACGTCCTTGTCGCCGTCATTGTCGAAGTCGGCGAAGACGGCACCACTGCAATGCCCATCGAGGTCCAGGCCGAGTCGCCCGGCGATCTCTTCGAAGGTTCCATCGCCGCGGTTTCGCAACAGGAGATTGCGGCCGTGTCGCGCCATCACGTAGAGGTCGTCGAATCCGTCGTCGTCGATGTCGGTGACCGCGATGCCGGGGTGGCGGTCCATTGCGGGCGCAAAGAAGTGGGGCGGTCCAGCGAAACCGTCGGGGTCGGCGAGCCAGCGGCGCACGATTTCTTCGTGGACCGAGGTTCGTGCCCGAGCGACGAGGGCTTCATCGCCTAACGCGCTCGGGAGCACGTCCTCGAACCAGGGCTCAGCGGTCCGGAGCCATTCGAACCGGCGCGTGTGCCATTCGCGGATGCGCCAGACTTCGCCGTCCCGGGTCATCTCGCGCTGCCACTGCACGTCCTGCTCTGCGCGAATCCAGGCAATGTCGCCGTCTCGCAGGCGCGCCCGCGACGTGAACTTGACCGTCCCTTCGAATCGGGAGGGGTCCGAGGGCGGGAACTCGCCGCGAACGAGCTTGAACCGTGCGTCCGCCAACCACGTCACGCGTTCCAGTGGCGCGGGCCAGAGTTGAAGGTCTTCGCGCTTCGCCGTGCGCGATGTGGCTTCGGGAGTGCTCCTCTCCCGGGTGCCGAGGTGCGCGTCGAGCACCGCGGGCAGCACGGCCTGCGCTTCGCCGGCCACGTCCGTCCGGGTCACCTGGTCCGCAAACAGGCTTCGCGTACGCGGCCCAGGGAACGCGAGATCGAGCACGTCGCTCGAGAGTGCGGCGAGGTCGGGTTCTAGCGCCCGGATCCGCTTCTCGACCTCGAGCATCTCGTTCCACGCCGTCTCTGACGCCGCCCACTTCGTCCACTGCGCGTCGGACTGTCCGGGTTGGCTCCCGCCCTCCGGCTCGGCGTCACACGCGAGGATGCCGCATGCGGCGACCAGGAAGGCCAGCGTCGCGATGCGCGAGATCGAGCGCAGGGGGCCAGCGACCAAGGGTCAGGCGCCGCGCAGGCGATCGAGCATCGCCCGCGCTTCAGCGGCCCACGGCGGATCATCCGGCGCAGGATCGGGGCCATGGGGTTCGAGCGCGCGCGCGAGGGCCTGGGTCGCGTTGTCCGTCTCACCATTCGCTTCGTACGCCACCGCAAGGTGGAGGCGGGTCATGCCCAGGGCCGCATCGCCCGGGGGCGTCTTGCGTTCGGCCTCGCGGAGGTAGCCGATGGCGGCCGTGGTGAGGCCCTTCTTGTGCAGGACCCAACCCAGCGTATCCGCCACGTTCGCATCGTCCGGGAAGCGTTCCTTGGCCTCGGTCGCCAGAACGAGTGCCTGCCCCAGGTCGCCGCCGGTCTCGGCCAACAGATAGGCGAGGTTGTTCTTGGCAAGTGCCAGGCCTTTCGCTCCGCTGGCGGCGACTTCGTACCGCGCTATCGCGTCCGGAAGGCGGCCGCGCCGCTCGTAGAGCATTCCGATCAGCAGGTTCAGCTGCGGCTGCTCGGGGTTCGCGTCAAGTGCCCGCTCGTACGTCTCGACCACGGCGGCGGTCTCTCCGCTTCGGGCAAGCAGCCCGGCGAGATCGTTGTACGACTGGAGATCATTCGGATCGAGCTGGATCGCGCGCTCCAGCCCGATCTTCGCGGCGTCGAGGTCACTCCCCAACAGGGAAACGCGTGCCTGGAGCCGCACGAGTTTCGCGTTGTCGGGCTGCTGGCTGGCCGCGCCGTCGATCCGGTCAGCAGATTCGTCCAAGCGACCCTCCAGGGCATCCAGTTCGAGCAGTGCAGCCAGGATGCCGGGCCGGGTCGGGTCCAGCTGCCAGGCGGCCTCGAAGCTCTCCCGGGCCGCAATCCGATTTCCGGCCCGCTGCTCGAGTCGGCCATTTGCGAAATGGAGCCGCGGGTCTCGTGCGTTCACGGGAACTTCGGCGATCAAGGCTCGGGCGTCCGCCCCGCGTCCGGAAGCGAGGTAGGCCTGGACCAGCGCCAGCCGCAGAAGCACGTCTTCGGGAGCGCGGCGCAGCGTGTTGCGCCCGATCTCGACGGCGACTTCAGGTTCGCCAAGCGCGGCATGGACGCGTGCCCGGAGCGAATGGAACGCGTCCCCGTTGCCGCCGAGGGCGTCCGCACGCGCGAGTTCCGTTCGCGCGTGGAGGGCGTCGCCGCGGGCAAAGAGTGCGGCGCCAAGCAGGTACTGCTCCCGCCACGAGAGTGTGTTGAGATCGATCGCGCGTCGTAGCGAGACCTCGGCTTCGCGGTACTTGCCCTCCGCGAGGTCGAGGCGGCCCTTTGCCGCGAGCGCGTCTCCGACGCTCCGTCCCCCGCTATCGATCAACTCGTCGAGGATTCGACGGGCCAGGGTGATGGCTGCCGCATCGCGGCTCGCGATGCCCGACGCCCCCATGAGTGAGGCGCGTCGCAGGCGTGCCGCGGGATCGGTCGGGTCGATCGCGAGCGCGTCGTCGACGGCGCGCATCGCACCCTCTGGATCTCCGTGCTGGTCGCGGAAGGCCGCCAGCGTCAGTTGCGGACCGACCTCACCTGGAGCGGCTTCGGCGGCGGCTTGCAGCACGGTTTCCGCATCTTCGAAGTCGCCCCGACGTTCTCGAAGGCTCGCAAGCGCGTACACGAGTTCCGGCTGGTTGCGGCCGAATTCATCGAGCTGCGCCTGAAGGGCCTGCTCGGCCTCCTCGGTCCGATCGGTCGAGATCAGGAAGCCTGCGTAGACGCCGACGGCCTGGACGCGATCGGCACCGGAGGCCGTGTCAACGGCGCTTCGTAGCGCGTCTTCAGCGTCGAGCGCTCTCCCTTCGAGTCCGAGCAGAAGTACCGCGAGGTTGATGTAGGACGCGTAGTCCGGTTCGACCTCGACGGCTTCCCGATAGACGCGTTCGGCATCCTCATGGTCGCCCATGATTCGGTGGACGTTGGCGAGTCTGCGGAGAGGCTCCGCAGATCCAGGAGCGAGTCGTGCCGCTTCGCGGAATGCGACATCGGCGTCGGCATAACGACCGACCGCCTGAAGCGCGCGTCCGAGCGCGATCTGTGCCTCGGGGTTGGAGGGTGCCTGCCCCACGGCCTCCTCAGCGATCACGACGGCCTCGCCTAGCGCTTCCTCGCTGGAGCCGAGGGCCAGGGTCCGACTGTAGAAGATCTTCGCTTGAACATTCTCCGGATCGAGGCGCACGGTCTCCTGTAGTTCCCAGAAGGCCTTGGCCGGCTCCCCAGCATCCCGGTAGGCGAGCGCCATCGCCCAATGCGTGTCAGCGTGGGTGGGGTCGACGGCGAGCGCGTTGCGATACTCGATGACCGCTTCCGTGTAGCGACCGTCTGCTGCGAACTGCTTGCCTCGCTCCAGGTGCTCTGCGAGCTTCTCTGCCGGATCCTGGCAGCCTAGGAGCCCGATGGCACAGAGGAGCGTCGCGATCGTGAAGGCGCGAGCAGTAGGCATCGGGTGTCTTCGTCCGAACATCCGAAGGAGCCTATCGCATGGGCTTCCCGGCGGGCGAGCCAGCGAGGTGCTTGCATGAATCGGCGCTTCAGCAAAGTGCTGGAGATCGACGCACGTGCGTTGGTGGCGTTCCGCGTCGCGCTGGGACTCATCGTCGTTGTCGACGTGGTGTTCCGGTTCCTGGACCTCGGAGCGTTCTATACGGACTTCGGGGCAGTCCCTCGCGCGTTGGTGGAAGCCGAGCACCCGCCCCCGCTCTTGTTTCGCGCGTTCTTCCTGAGCGGAGATCCAGTTCCCACGGCGATGCTCCTCGGTGTCCTCGGTGCGGCCGGCGTGCTCCTCAGTTCCGGCCGTGCCACGCGTCTCGCCACATTCGTGTGCTGGCTGCTCTGGTGCAGCCTGATGGCCCGCAACCCCTACGTGTTGAACTTCGGCGACCGCTTCCTGCGGGTGATGCTGTTCTGGGCGCTGTTCATGCCACTGGGTGGCCGTTCGCAAAGCGACCCAACGGGGTCTGGTGCGCTGAGCTTCGGCGCGGCCGCCTATCAATTCCAGATCGCGGGAATCTACTTCTTCTCGGGTCTGCTCAAGATCGATCCGATGTGGATGGAAGGCGATGCGCTTCGGGTCGCACTCCTCTTCGATCAACTGGTTCGGCCATTCGGTCGAGTACTCGCTGGCTGGCCGCTCCTGTGCGAGGCACTCACCTACGCGACGCTAGGCCTCGAAGTCGTGGCGGCATTGCTGGTGTTCTCGCCGCTGCGGACCGCGGCGGTCCGGATTCTATTGGTAGCCTCATTCGTCGCCTTTCATCTGGGGATCGCGGCCACAATGCGGTTGGGCCACTTCCCATTCGTCTGCATCGTGGCCTGGATTCCATTCCTTCCTGCGATCTTCTGGGATCGGTTCCTGGGGGCTGAGCTGCCGGGTGCTGGGGCCAAGCCCCGCCTGAGCGATCCCCGCTGGAAGCAAGCGGCCGTCGTGGGCCTGCTGTTGCTGGTATTGCTCGTGAATGTCGACTCGCTGAAGCCACGCAATGCGACGTGGCTGCCAGCGGGCGTCAACGAGATCGCTCGTCAGGTCGGGCTGGATCAGCGCTGGAGCATGTTCGCACCGCACCCGAGCCGCGTGGATGGATGGTTCGTGCTGTCCGGCCGGCATGCAGACGGTCTGCTCGTCGATCTCCAGCGCAAAGAAGGTGCGCCCCGTTGGACCAAGCCCGCGGATGTCGGGGCGCAGTATCCGAACCATCGTTGGATGGGGTACATGGTCAAGTTGCACACCAATCGAGAACGCTCGGCGCAGAAGGAAGCGTATGCCGCCTACCTCTGTCGGGAGTGGAATCTCGATCCCCCGAGCGATCAGCGGATCGACCACGTGTCGATCGATTTCGTTCAGGAACTGACCCATATCGATGGCACCGAGGACCCGCCGATCCGGTTGATGGTGTTACGGACGGAATGCGACGCACAGGAACCGCTCCTGCTCACGGATTGATCGGCCCCGGTCCCCTCGGCATGGGACGTCCCGTCGCGCGGCCCATCCGTCGAATCGCCGGTACCCTCCTGGCCCGTGCCCATTCAACCTCTCCGTAATCCGCCGCGCTCCGCACGTCTCACGACGTGGGGCGTGCTCGTCGTGGTCGCAGCCCTGGTTGCATCCGGATGCGCGGAGGACACGACCTCTCGGCATCAAGAGCGCCGCTTCACCGTTACGGCGACGCATCAGGGCAAGCAACTCGACGTGGTAGTGGTTCCGCGTGCGCCGTGGAAGCTCGCGGTCGAGTTCCCGTTCGAGTTCAGGGTCGGGCCCGTCGGCGCGGAGCCACGGCGCCTACGCGTCGATGCTGCTGCTGAGGCGACCGAGGAACAGCTTCGTTATGCCGTGGCCGTTCCCGACGATCCGCGAGCGGTAGAAGCCACCATCATCTTCGGTGTGTGTCAGGGCCCGGTCTGTGAGCGCGTCGAACATCCGGTTCAGGTTCCCGGCACCGAGCGGCCTTGATCGAACGCGCCAAATCGAGAGACGGCGCCGGGGGCGACTCCTCTCGATCCAAGGAGTGCTGACCCCGGAGAGGCCGTTATGCTCGGCCCAACCAAAGGGGAAGCATGGCTGAGAACGCGGAAGCCTGGGCGCGCTGCAACGCGTGCAAGGAACCGATCCAACATGGGGCGTTGTACTGGGTCTGCAGTGTTTCGACCTGCAATCAGAAGCGCACCGGACTCCGTTTCTGCTCGGTGAGCTGCTGGGAGGTCCACCTGCCGGATGCGCGACACCGAGAGGCGTGGGCCGTGGAGAAGGTGGCGGGAGATCCTCCTGCGAAGGCCGCAGTAAAGCCGAAGGCTGCGTCCTCCGCGCCGGGGGGAGGCAAGCGACGCATCATCCGCTCGACAGACAGCGCGGCGACCTCGACCGCGTCGGCTCCGACGGAGGTGCTGATCGTGGCAAGCCGCCTCAAGGATTACATCCGCAGCCAGTCTGGCTTCAACACGTCGGACAAGGCGCTCGGCCCGCTCTCGGACATCGTCCGGCGCGTCGCCGACGAGGCGATCCGCCACGCCCGTAGCGAAGGGCGCCAGACGGTCCTGGATCGGGACATTCCGGACGACAGCTGAGTCCGCGGCCGGCCGGAAGAGCCTGCCGACCGTGGCGGTTTCGTCAGGCCTCCGGAAGACGCTTGCAGGACTGATACGTGGACCAGGCGCGATAGACGAGGAAAGCGCTGAACACGACGAATACCGGGTAGACCGACAAGGCCCGCGCTCCGCCCAGGTCATAGAAGAGGGACGAGACCAGGCCGATCGGGCCCAGGAAGTCGACGAGACCGAGGAGTCCGACCAGGGCTGCTGGGAAAAGCAGGAGCAGGAGTTGCTTCCGAGAGAGTCGACCCTCTGCGAATTTCTTCTGTGCGCGAAAGATCAGCCACACGGGCCACACGTAGAACGCCAACACGAAGACGACTGCTGCTGCGACGTAAAGCGGAATCAAGCCCTTCAGTGATGACAAGCCTGGATCCGCGTAGGCAGGGGAAGCCGCGCCCACCAGGACTGCGGCGATCGGCGTCATCCGTTGAATGGTCATTCGGTTCCTTCGTGGCGTTCGCTGTCAGATCCCCTTGAAGCCCACTTCCTCTTCGTCCGTCCAGGCGGGTTGGTTGAGCATGCCAAAGCCGGAGACAAACGGGCTCGGGTCTGGAACGAATCGCTCTCCGGCCGAGAACGGCCTAGCCGACCGGCATGGCGAGCTAACGTGTCGCCATGAAACGTGTCGGTCGTCCCGATGGTCGACGACGGGGAGGGAAGACATGCCGCAGTCGGCGAGATTCGATCCGGACCGCAGTTGGGAGGCCCTCGATCGCCGCATTGCCGTTGAGAAGAGCCCGCGCCGAAAGCAGCTCTTGACCCAGGTGCGCGATCACATGCAGACCGAGATCTCGGGCGATCTCGATGGTGTGATGGCGACGCTGGTCGACGCGCCGCAGTACCACATGCGCGGCCTCGGTTTCGATATGGGGCCCAAGGGTCGCGAGGCGGTCCGCGTCTTCTACCGGGACATGATGGCGGCCGGGAACCATCGTTTCATGTTCGACATCCAGCGGATCGTGGTGGACGACCACGCGGTCGTTACCGAGGGCCATATGCGAACGAAAACGACGGGAGCGGACCTGATCGCAAGCGGCGCCACGGAGGCTGACGGTGAGCCGATCGATCCGGACGCGAGTTACCTGTCCGAGAACCTCATCCTGACGGTGTGGCCGGCAGATGAAAGTGGACAGCTCGTGGGCGAAGACATCTGGTTCGGAAGCACACCTGGCACAGTGCTCACACGGATGAGCGACGCTTCGTAGCAGCAGCGGATTTCGCGCCTGACCGCGTGACACCCAGCGAGAAGGACCGGGGCGGTTTCAGTCGATCCCGTGCTTCTTCTTCCAATCAGGATTCTGCAGCGACACGGGTGTCAGGTTCGTCGGGTCGATCTCTTCCAACTCGAGTTCGCCGGACAACACCTTCTGCTTCCATTCCTGGTGTTCGCCGTCGCGCTCGTGGAACTCCGGCATGACTTCGTTCGCAAACATCTCGAGGCTGTCGCAGATGTCCTCGTGGGTGTTGCGTCCCGCCTGGTTGATCAGGATGACCTGGTCGACGTGAGAGGCCTCGAACTTCCGGAGCCGTTCACGGATCGTTTCCGGCGAGCCGATGAGGCCGCTGTTGCGTCGCATCTTCAATCCTTCTTCGGTCTCGCGCCACTTCTGGTACTCGTCCCAGAGGCTGATCGACCCCGGCACGACGGGTCCGTGCCGGTTGTAGAAGAGCAGGGCGAACTGGAAGAAACTCGAGCCGTCGGCTTTCGCGAGTGCCTCTTCGTCTGTCTCGGCGCACATGAACTGGCTGACGACCGCCACGTTCGGGTTCGTGGCGTATTCGGCGAGGGGCTCGAGGCGCTTGGTGTACGCGTTGTAGTACGCGTGCACCCAGGCTTGTGCCATGTCCGACGAGATGAACTGGAAGGAGAGAACGCCCATCCCGCGATGCCCGCACATTTCGATCGTCTCGAACTGCGAGCATGCGACCCAGAGGGGAGGGTGTGGCTTCTGGCGCGGCTTCGGCACCACGTTTCGGAGCGGGAAGTCGAAGTACTCCCCGTGGTACTCCCATGCCTCCTTCTGGAACATCGGCAGGATGCAACGCACCGCGTCTTCCCAGACGGCGCGCTTGTCCCGGAACTTGCGATCGAACGGATGCAGCTCCGTGACGCTCGAGCCCTCTCCGATTCCGAGTTCGACGCGACCGTTCGAGATCAGGTCGAGCGTCGCGACCCGTTCAGCGACCCGAGCCGGATGATTCGTCGTGAGCTGCACGATGCCGTGGCCGAGCCGGATGTTCTTGGTTCGCTGGCTCGCGGCCGCGAGAAAGACCTCGGGTGCCGATGAGTGCGAGTACTCCTCGAGGAAGTGGTGCTCGACCTCCCACGCGTAGTCGAAGCCGAGCCCGTCGGCGAGTTCGATCTGGTCGAGAGACTGCTGGAGGAGGCGATACTCGCTCTCTTCGTCCCAAGGCCGCGGCAACTGGTGTTCGTAGAAGACGCCGAATTTCATGAATTGAGTGTACGCCAGCCCCGCTGCATGCTGCCTTGGCGTGTGATTGCACGGCCGACGCCCTAGGCTCGCGGTGTGAAGGAGTATTCGTGAGCCGGCTCTTCGGTCCCGTCGTCCAGCAAGGCTTCGTGGTTCCCGATGTCGCCAGCGCGATCGAGCACTGGGTCGACCGCGGCATCGGGCCCTTCTTCGTCGAAGAGCACATCCGGCCGCCGGGCACTTTCGACGGTGAATCGATTCAGCCGGACCTCACTGCCGCGTTCGCCTACTGCGGGGACCAGCAGATCGAAGTCATCCAGCAGCACGACACGAGCCCGTCTATCTATGCCGCCTACCTGGCAGAGCATCCGGCGGGCGGTCTCCAGCACCTCGCGTTCTGGGTCGACGACATCGACGCGACCCTGGCCATGCTGGCCGAGCGCGGCGCCGCCTATCGTGTGCGCCAGCGTTACGGCGATGCCCACGCGTACCTGGATTCCGAGACCCAGCCCGGCGTGATGATCCAACTCATGGCACGAAGCGAGCTGATGTTGGGACTCTTCCGCGGGATCGAGGAAGCCTGCCGCAGCTGGGACGGCGAGACCCGTCCCGTTCGCAAGATCGATTGGTCGAGCGGCGCTCCGGTGCTTCCAGCGGACTGAGCGCGGCCGAGGACTCCATGGAACCCGAGCAGCAGATTCGTCAGGCCCTCGAGCAAGACCGCGTCGTGGACATCACGACGGTGGGGTGTGCCACCGGATTGCCGCGCCGGATCGAGATCTGGTTCTTTCGCGCCGGCGATGGGATCTATCTGACGGGGGCTCCGGGGCGCGCGCGTCGCTGGTACCGGAACCTCACCGCGAACCCGGCCTTCACGTTTCATCTGAAGCAGAGCGCGAACGCGGACCTCGATGCGACTGCGCAACCGATCGTGGACCCCTCGGCCCGCGAGTCGATCCTTCGCGAGATCCTCTCGCAGCTTTCGCCGGGCATTCCACCGGAGTGGATGCCGAGCTTGAGCGCGGAGGCGCGCGCCGCCACGGACGCAAGCTTCGTGGAGATCGCCGCCGACCCGGAGGCGGCGTTGCCCCGATGGCTCGCTGAGAGCCCTCTCGTAGAGGTTCGTCTGTGATTCGGAAAGAACCGCACACTTTCCGCCCGATCTGGAGGTCAAGCAGCATCCGATGAAATCGACATTCACCCGTTTCGAAGGTTTTGAGGGTCTTCCGCTCGCGGCAGACATCTGGGGTGACGACGACGCGTGGCCCGTGCTGCTGATGCACGGCGGGGGGCAGACGCGACACGCCTGGGGCAACACGGCCGAGACACTGGCGCAGGCAGGTTGGCGCGCCATCTCACTCGACCTGCGCGGGCACGGCGACAGCGGTTGGGCCGCGAACGGCGACTATGCGTTTTCCAGCTTCGCGGCCGATTGTGTTTCCGTGTGCGACCAGCTTGGCAAGCCGCCGGTACTCGTCGGTGCTTCGCTAGGCGGTGTCTCGGCGATCGTGGCGGAGGGAAACAGCGATCGCGTGGTGTCGAGCGGTCTTGTCATCGTCGACGTCACGCACAAGAACAATCCGGAAGGGATCGAGCGCATCAAGGACTTCATGCGTTCCGGGATGGGCGGATTCGCCAGCCTCGAAGAGGCCTCGGAGGCGATCGCCGCCTATACGCCGAACCGCAAGCGCAAAGCAAACCCGGCAGGCTTGCAGAAGGTGCTGCGCCTCGCAGCGGACGGCCGTTGGCACTGGCACTGGGACCCTCGTTTCATGGAGCGGGACCGCGCCGAAGTACCGTCGCCAGACTTCCAGGGATCGTTTGAAGCTGCGCTCGATGGTGTGCGCGTGCCGACGCTCCTGGTTCGCGGGAAGCTCTCCGATGTGGTCAGCGAAGAGGGCGTGGCGGAGTTCCTGGCGCGGATCCCGGGCGCTCGCCTGGCAGATGTCAGTGGCGCCGCACATATGGTGGCCGGCGATCAGAACGACGCGTTCTCGACGGCCGTGATCGATTTCCTGGAGAACGATGTGGGGCCCCTTCTGGAGCGCTAGGTCCATGGCCCCCTTGTATTCGCCGTCGTCGGGGGCGCATACTGGTTCCTTCATGCCCCCCCTCCACGATCGGCTCACCGAGGAGATCCGGACCGGACCGCAAGGTCCGAAGGTCGCGGCCCTGTTCGATCTCGACCAGACGCTGTTGGCCGGCTTCTCGGCGAGTGCCTTCTTCCGGGAACGACTGCTGTCGGGCCGCATGGCGCCGCGCGAGGTCGGAGAGTCATTGCTCGGCACGCTTTCGTTCGCCGTCGGCCGCACCGGTTTCTCTGGACTCATGTCGGCGACGACCGCCGCCTATCGAGGACTGGCAGAGTCCGTCCTCGTCGAGATCGGCGAAGAGGTGTTCGAGAAACACCTGGCAACGCAGATCTTCCCTGAGTCCCGCGCGCTGGTGGAGGCGCACCAGGCGGCCGGGCACACGGTCGCCATCGTTTCATCGGCGACCCCCTACCAGGCTGAGCCGCTTGCGCGCGATCTCGGCATCGAACATGTGATGTGTACGCGGCTCGAGGTCGAAGACGGAGTCTTCACCGGCGATGTCCTGAAGCCGACTTGTTGGGGTGAAGGGAAGGCCGACGCCGCCAACGGACTCGCGCGCGAACACGATCTCGATCTCTCCGAGAGCTATTTCTACACCGACAGCCACGAGGACCTACCGCTCCTCGACATTGTCGGTCGGCCGCGCCCCCTCAATCCGAATCGGGAACTCGCACAGATTGCGAAGGAGCGGCGATGGCCGATCCGTCGCTTCACCAGCCGCGGCCGGCCTAGCGTCGGCGATCTCGTTCGGACTGGCCTCGTCTACGCGAGTCTGGTGCCCTCGGCCGCGGCCGGCGTTGCCGCCGGCCTCGTCACCGGGTCACAGCGTGAAGGCGTCAACATCGCCGGCGGGGTCTGGGGCGATCTCGCGACTTCGCTTGCGGGCATCGACCTTCGCGTCGAGGGCGAGGAGCACCTCTGGTCGCATCGCCCCGCCGTGTTCATATTCAACCACCAGAGCGCGCTCGATGCCGTACTGATGGTGAAGTTGTTGCGACGCGACATGACCGCCGTCGGGAAGAAGGAGATCAAGAACAACCCGATCTTTGGCCCCCTCTTCTCGGCCGCAGGTACGGTGTTCATCGATCGCGCGAACTCGAAAAAAGCGGTCGATGCGCTTCAGCCGGCCGTCGATGCCCTTCGCGAAGGGCGCTCCCTGGTGATCGCACCCGAGGGCACGCGGTCGTTGACTCCGCGGCTGGGTCCGTTCAAGAAGGGCGCTTTCCACATGGCGATGCAGGCCGGCGTGCCGATCGTTCCCGTCGTCTTCCGGAACGTCCTCGATGCGATGCCGAAGGACGCCGTGTTCGTGCGGCCGGCAACGGTGGAAGCCGTCGTGTTGCCGCCGATCGATACCGCCGACTGGACACTGGCGTCGATCGGCGACGAGATTCGCGCCGTTCGTCAGCAGTACCTCGACGTGCTCGAGCAGCACGCGGAGTGAAGGAGTTGCTGTGCGTCTACGCGTAGCCGTCCTGGGTGCGGGTTCCTTCGGGACGACCGTTGCCCACCTTGCGACGCGCAATGCGCCCACGGTGCTGTGGTGCCGACGCGCGGATACCGCGGATCAGATCAACCGCGAGCATCGCAACGGCCAGTATCTGCCCGAGTACGATCTCGACCCGTCACTGCGGGCGACGTCGTCTCTGGAAGAAGCGGTGCGCGACGCCGATGTCCTCGTGATGGGCGTCCCCTCCCACGGGATGCGCGAGGTACTGGGAGAGGTCGCCCAGTCGATCCGCCCCTGGGTTCCCGTGATGAGTCTCGCGAAGGGGCTCGAGCCCGGGACGCAGCTCCGTATGACCGAGGTGATCCGCGAGGTGCTTCCCGATCACCCGGCAGGGGCGCTGTCGGGCCCCAATCTCGCGAAGGAGATTCTCTCCGGATACGCTGCCGCGAGCGTCATCGCGTTCGAGAATCCCGAAGTGGCTCGCCAACTCCAGGAGGTGTTCCACACGGGTCTCTTTCGCGTGTACACGAACCACGACGTCGTGGGCTGTGAACTCGGCGGGGCCTTGAAGAACGTCATCGCGATCGCGGCGGGCATGGGAGACGGTCTCGGTGTCGGCGTGAACACGCGATCGGCCGTCATCACGCGTGGACTCGCGGAACTGACCCGTCTCGGTGTCGCGATGGGCGGTGAGCCGGCGACGTTCGCTGGGCTGGCCGGCGTCGGCGACCTCATTGCTACCTGCACGAGCGAGCAGAGTCGCAATCGCCATGTTGGCGAAGAACTCGGGCGAGGTCGCACCATCGACGAAGTCAATGCGTCAATGAATCAGGTCGCCGAAGGCGTGAAGACCACCCGCGTGGTCATGGAACTCTCGGCCAAGCACGATCTGGCGATGCCGATCTCGTCGGAAGTGAACGGTGTGCTCTACGAAGGTCGCTCGGCTCGCGACGCGTACCGGGGTCTCACGCAGCGGGCGACGGGGGCGGAGGGAGACGCCGTCTGAATCGCTCCCGGTGCTGTGCCCTTGGCACCACTAACCGCCGAAGTTCATGTCCTGCGAGATGACGGCGAAGCCGTTGCTGGCCGACAGTCGCTTGCCGACGACGGCCTGGTAGTCGGCGCTGTTGTACCAGGCCTTCGCCGCCTCGACCGATTCGAACTTGAGGACGACCGTCTGGGGTCCCGGCGGTTCTCCCTCGATCGTCTCCGCGCCGATGTCGAACGAGACGAGCTCTCCGCCGCCGGCTGCGATGGTCGGGCCTGCGCCCTGTTGGTATTCGGCGTAGAGCGCCGGGTCGGTGACTTGGTACTGGGCGATGAAATAGGCTGCCATCTCCCGGAGGTACCGCAGGACGAAGGGGGCTCGCCACCACGAGGTCGCGGGTCATTTCACGGGTCCGAACGCGAGCGCAGCCCCGCGGCTAGGAAGGCAGTACCTCGCCTGCGCGTGCATCGAGTTCGGCGCGGATCTCACGGTGCCGTTCCTCGGTGATCGGGTACTTCCAGACGATCGCGGCGCCCGTCAGGAAGAACAGCGACGGAAACGTCGAGAACAGGAAACGCAGGCCGAAGGTTTCATCGGGGCCGTTCGCGCCGCCGAGCTGGGCGTCGTACTCGAACAGGCTCAAACCGAACATTGCGATCGCGGCTCCAAGCGTGGCGGTCGCCTTTTGCGCGAATGACCACGCTGCGAAATAGAGACCGGCTCGGTTCTCGCCACTTGCAAGGGTGTCGATGTCGATGACGTCGGCCTTCATCGAATTCGGCAGGGTCTGCGAGAATCCGCCCGCCGCGAAACCGGTCGCGAGCGTGATCGGCAGCATCCACCAGAAGTCGCCTTCCCCCAACAAGAGATAGAACGGATGCGCGAACGCGAGCAGGAAGAACGCTCCGATGTAGGCGCGATGCTTGCCAATCCGGCCCGCGAGCCGGACCCAGAACGGAACGGCCAGCAAGCTCGTCAAGTAGAAGAAGCTCAGCATGTAGATCGTCTGATCTTCGGAGCCGAGCACGTCCGCGACGAAGAAGGCGTAGAGCGGCGTCGTGATGTTGAGCCCGATCGAGCCGATCATGAAGGCGAGAACGAGCTGAAGGAACGGCTTGTTCTCGAACATGAGCCGCAGTCCCTTCCGGACCGGGACCTGGGACTGGATCGCGACGACGGGCTCGGGCGTGCGCCAGACCGTGACCGCCACGCAGAGCGGCATCAGGACGAGCATCGTGGTTGCAACCGCAGTCAGGACGAACGAATTGCCGCCGAGTCCTAAGAACAACAGGCACAGTGCCGGGATCGCTTGCGCCGAGAAGCTGCCCACGATGCCGGCCATCGCGCGCGCACCGGTGACGCGAGAGCGCTCGCGGTAGTCGGGGCTGAGTTCCGCACCCCACGCGTAGTAGGGCACCAACAGCATCGTCGTGCCGAGCGAGAGCACCATTCCCCATCCAAGCAGATGCCACCCGCCGGCGCCGTCGGGAGGGATGAATAGCTGATAGACCCCGAGCATCAGGAGTGGCACCGATGCCGCCACCCAGGGTCGCCGCCGCCCCCATCTGGACTTCGTGCGGTCGCTGAAGTGGCCCATGAGGGGGTCCGTGATCGCATCGAAGACGCGGTGCAGCACGAGGATCGTGCCGACCGTCGCGAGCGGAACCGCGAGTTCCTTCGAATAGAAACGCGGGATGAAGACGATGACGGGGAACAGCGACATCGCCACGGGCAGGTCCGCGAGCGAGTACGAGAACAGCGTGGCCTTGGAGAGCTTCGACACGACGCGGCCTCGAGCCGGTCTTCGGGTGGTCGGAAGCGGGACCGGCGGACGGAGGATATCGCGGGCGGGCCCTCTCGGTTACCTGAATGGCGCGCGCTCTACCCTCGCTGCGCCGGCAGCACCTCGCCTCGCTGCCGCGCGATCCCAGAGAGCGTGAACCACACGAGGTCGTCGAACGCCGTGTCCAGGTCGGGGATGCCCGCGCGATCGAGGCCTCGCAGTGTAGGCAGTTCGGTTGGATGGTCTGAAAGAACCTGTTGGAACAGGCCCCACAGGTCGAGGCCGGCACTGGCCTCTTCGATCCGGGTGGTTTCGATCTGGGCGCCGACGCCCAGGATCAAGAGCGCTACCTGATGGAAGGTGTAGAGGGCCTCGCTTCCGCTCATCCCGAACGCGACGAGCTGTGAAAGCACGCGCTCGACGTACCGCAGCTGGCCGCCCGCCAACGGTCTCGACCCGTGGACTGCCGGGTAGCGCTCGATCATCCGGCGGGCGTCGCGTGCGTAGGCGAGGGCCCAGTCGGCCCAGTGCATCCCAGGTGCCGCGCGCGGCAGCTCCCAGTGGTCGAAGACCGTGTCGGCCGCGAGCCGCCGAAGCTCGTCTTGACCGCGGACGTGGCTGTAGAGGGTGGCGACCCCAACCTCCAACTGCCGGGAGAGGCTCTGCATCGTCGGCACCTCGCCCTCGATCTCGAGAACGGCGGCATGCAGCCGTTCGGGAGTTACCAGCGGCGGGCGGCCCCGTGTGGCGGATCGGGCTGTGTCGGTCATGGCGAGAGTCTAACCAAATTTCAATAACCAATTTCCGGAAATTAAGTATGATTCACGGGCACCCTCCAAAGGACGCCTTATATGCCGATCACCGACGGACTCGATCTGATTCTCTCCCGCGCGTATGCCGAGAAAGGCGTGCCGCATGACACCTGGACCCGACTTCGGGCCGAGTCGCCCGTGCACTATTGCGAGCCCGGCCATGATTATTCGCCGTATTGGGCGATCACGAAGCACGCCGACATCTGCGAGATCTCGAAGCAACCCGACGTGTTCGCGTCCTCCGGGGGCATCTCGATGATTCCGCGGGAGCAGGAGGCTGTACTCCGCCAATCGAGCGACCAGGGCTTCGGCGCGATGCGCACGATCATCGAGATGGACCCCCCGGAGCATCGCGGCTACAGAAATGTTGCGAGTCCGGTATTCACGCCGCGTGCGATCAAGGCGCTTGACGAAGCGATCGACCGGAGCGCGCGCGAGATCGTCGACCGCCTCGCAGGAGCGACGGGCGAGGGAGAGTGCGACTTTGCGAACGATGTCGCCGCAGCGCACCCACTTCGCATCCTCTCGACGATGCTAGGCGTTCCGCGGGAGAGCGAACCCGACATCCTGCGCCTGACGAACCAGCTCTTCGCACTGGATGACCCGGACCTGCAGCGTGAGGGGGAAGATCGCGATGCGGCAACGATGGCGCTCGGCCTTGAGCTCTATCAGCTGTTCGACGGCATCATCCAGGACCGCCGCGCCAATCCCACCGACGACCTTGCGAGCCTGCTCGCGAACGGAACCATCGACGGCGAGCCCATGGGGGTGATGGAGACCGTTGGCTACTACCTCATCACCTTCAGCGCGGGACACGACACGACCAAGAACGCGCTTGTTGGCGGCATGCGTGTCTTCCTCGACCACCCCGACCAGTTGCAGCGGCTGAAAGAGCACCCTGAGTTGCTCGACTCTGCGGTCGAGGAGCTGATTCGCTGGACGACGCCGGTCAACTACATGAAGCGGACCGCGACGCGGGACACGGAGCTGCGCGGAGAACGCATCCGCGCTGGCGATGCACTGGTGATGTTCTACGCCTCGGCGAATCGCGACGAGGAGGTCTTCGAGGATCCCTTCGCCTTCCAGATCGACCGCAAGCCGAACCGCCACCTCGGCTTCGGGATCGGCGAGCATTTCTGCCTGGGCGCGAACCTGGCGCGCCGCTCGCAGCGGGCGCTCTGGCGGGAGTTCTCGCGGCGCCTCGATTGGGCCGAGCTCGCTGGCGAACCGGAGCAGATCCACTCGGGCTTCGTGGTCGGGCTGAAGAAGCTCGACATGCGATATCGATTGAAGCCCGCGGCGTAGCGACTACGGACGCCGCCCGGGCCACCAGAGTCAGATTCCCTTTGTCGGGGTCTGGCGGGGCTGGTATTTCTAGCCCCTCCCTCCCGGGTGAACGGGTGAGGCAGCTGAGGTTCAGACCCATGTCGCTTCGAATCCATCGGCTTTCGGTGCTCGTGTTGGCGCTCGCGGTCTCGATGGTCGCTTGTCGAAGCGACGCCCCGCTCGAGGCGGCGGACCTGGCGATCCGGGACGTCACCGTGATCGATTCCGCGAGCGGCTTTCGCGCGAACCAGACGGTCCTGGTCCGTTCGGGCAAGGTCATCGCAGTTCATGCCGCCGGGTCGACGGCGCCGACTGCGCACCACGTGATCGATGGGCGCGGACGGTTCCTGATCCCGGGCCTCTGGGACATGCACGTCCACGTGACGTACGACACCGCGATCACGGAGGCGATGCCAGATCTGTTCCTCAGATACGGCATCACGAGTGTTCGAGACACCGGTGGGTTGCTGCGTGAACTCGAGCCGCAGGTGGCTCGTTGGCGAGCGCAGGGCGCGATCGCTCCACGCCTCTTCTACAGCGGGCCGCTCCTGGACGGTACCCAGGTCGTGTACGACGGCGTCGGGCGGCCCGAGATCGGTACAGCGAATCCGACGGCCGACGTCGCGCGAGCCAACGTCGCCCGGCTGAAGCAGGCCGGTGTGGACTTCGTGAAGATCTACGAGCTCGTGTCGCCGGAAGTGTTCGATGCACTGGTGAGTGCGGCCAGGGAAGCTGACCTCCCGATTGCGGCTCATGTCCCGCTCGCAGTGGCGGCAACGAAGGCGGGTCCCAGCGTGGACTCCATGGAGCACTTGCGAAACGTCGAACTCGGCTGTGCCCGTGACGCAGGCCCGCAGACCGAAGAGCGGCGTTCGCGGATCGCCGAGGTCCACGGCCTGTCGGGCTATGACCTCCGTAGAGCGCTCCACGCCGAATATCATCCGCGCGCGCGCGGATCGATCGATCCCGTCGCATGTGGGGATCTGATCGCGGCCCTCGTCGAGACGATCCAGGTTCCGACGCTGCGACTGAACACCCTGGCTTCGCATCCGCCGTACGAACGTTCCGACTGGCTGGCGCATCTGGACCGATTGCCGAAACCGGCGCGCGCGTCGTGGGCCGACGGTGCAAGAGCGTGGGCCGCGTACGCACCGTCCGCGGATACCTCGCTGGGGGTCTGGAGCATGGAACTGGTCAGACGGCTGCATCGGGCAGGCGTCCCCATCGGAGCCGGAACCGATACGCCGATCGGAAGCGCGCTTCCCGGCTACAGCCTGCACACGGAACTCGAACGCCTCGTGGATGCGGGCCTGACGCCGATGGACGCACTCACCTCGGCAACCGTTCGCCCGGCCGAGTTCTTTGGTCTCGAAGGCGAGATGGGCCAGGTCGCGCCCGGACACGCGGCCGACCTGGTGCTGCTCGACGCAAATCCGCTGGAAGACATTCGCAATACGCGAGCGGTCCGTGTCGTGATCAGCCGGGGCCGCGTCGTGAAGACGCTCCCAGAGGAGTCCGCGCTCGCGCCCTAGATCGGTTCAGCGCTCTCGGTCGACAGATGGCGCGCCAGTTTTTCGAGCGTCTCCTGATGCGCCGCGAGGGCCTGACGGCGGACGGTGCCAATGAGCAGGCGAGGCGCCGTCATGTCGACTCGCTCGGTGAGTCGGGTCGAGTCTCCCGTCAGCGGCGCCAGTTGGTAGCGGGTTCGCACTTCGATGGCCGGAAACTGCCAGGCCGTTCCGCGCACCTCGCCCGCGGAGGTCACCTCGATCTCGGCCCGGTAGCGGATTCGAAGCGGAAGCGGCCCCAGCTTCAATCGGTCGAAGACTTGAAACTGGCGCGCTGTGGGTCGCGCAGGATTTGCGGGCAGGTCATCGACCCCGACGATCAACGGATGCAGGACGCGAATCCGATGAAGGTCCGCGAGGAACTCGCGAACCCCTTCGAGCGGCGCGGGAATTTCGATCGACAGCGAGAAGTCAGCTTGAGCCATCGACTGACTCTACCGATCTGACGCGGCCGTGAACGCGTTGGAAGAGTCGAGGATTTGCGCGCTCTGGCCGCGGCTATCCGCGCGCGATGAAGGCGAGCATCAGCTCGACCAGGCGCTCCGGGCGATCTTCCTGGATGAAGTGATTGCCGCCCTCGATCGTGACGTGGGGCTGGTCGGCTGCGCCGGGGACCTGTTCTTGCCAGATCTTGTCGCCGCCAGCGGTCACCGGGTCGGCGTCGCCAAACGCGGTGAGAAAGGGCTTGTCCCAGCGGGCATAGAACTCGCGCATGACGCGATCGTTCTCACGCAGCTGGCTGGGGACCAGGTAGGGAAAGACACGGGCGCCGGCGAGATGTTCTTCGCCCACAAAAGGTGCTGCGTATCCGGCCAACTCTGCGGGAGAGAGTTCGCGCGTCGTCGCAGTCTGGAACAGGTTGGCCATGTCGAAGTCTGAACTCGTTCGGGCGTAGGCCACCCAGCGAGCAAACGAGAAGCCGTCTGCGCTGGGACCCAGCTGTTCGACGGTTCCCTCCCACCATACGGCGAGGCGGAAGAGCGGGTATCCGATCCATCCCGGGACGCCGCCGGCCGCCGGCAACCCGGTGTTGGAGATCATGATGCGCGCGTAACGGTCCGGGGCCTCAGCGACGATCCGCAGCCCGATCAAGCCGCCCCAATCCTGACCGAAGTACGTGATGTCGTTGAGTTCGAGGTCTTCCACGAAGGCGGCCATGACGTCTACGTGCATCTGATAGGTGTAGTCGCCCTGATGGGTCGGCTTGTCGGACTTGCCGAAGCCGACCAGGTCCGGCGCGATGACGCGATGGCCGGCCGCAGTGAGCAGCGGAATCATGTGGCGGTAGAGATAGCTCCAAGAGGGCTGTCCATGGAGGAGTAGGATCGGCGGCGCGTCCCGTGGTCCTTCGTCCACATAGTGGAGCCGGTAACCGAGTACGTCGCTGTAGTTGGCCGCGAACGGATAATCGGGCAGCTCGGCGAAACGCGCCTCCGGTGTCCGGGAAACCTCGCCGACAGTCCAGTCGCTGGAGCCCTGGAGCGCGACGACCGCGATCCCTGCAACTAGCAATATCGAGAGAAACGCGTACAGCAGGGTCTTCATTGTTTCCTCGACTGGCAAGTTGCTCCGCGCGTGCGGAACACGGCGCAAGGCAGGTGTCGTGCGACCGGTTCGGTCACTTGCGCGTGATCACCACCGGTAGGTCCGTGTAGCCCTTGACGAAGGAAGACAGGGTGCGGCTCGGCTCCGCCTGCACTTCGATCCGCTTGAACCGCCGCAGGATCTCCTCCCACAGGACGCGGAGCTGGAGTTCCGCTAGGCGACTGCCCATGCAGAAGTGGACGCCGTAGCCGAACGAGAGGTGACGGCTCGCGTTGGGGCGTTCGATGTCGAGTGCGTCGCCGTCTGGGAAGACGTCCTCGTCGCGATTGGCGGACACGTACCACATCAGGAGTTGATCGTGTTTCTGGATCGCCTTGCCGCCGAGTTCGCAGTCGCGCGTCGCGGTCCTTCGCATGTAGGAGAGCGGGGTCTGCCAGCGGATGATCTCGGGCACCATGTTCCCGACGAGACCCGGGTCTGCAGTCAGCTTGTCGTACTGCTCGGGGAATTGGTTGAGCGCGTAGATGCTGCCCGACATGGTGTTCCGCGTTGTGTCGTTCCCGCCCACGATGAGCAGTAGGAGGTTGCCAAGGTGGTCCATGGCGTCCATGTGTTTGGTCGCTTCCCCATGGACGAGCATCGAAACGAGGTCGTCCCCCGGGTGTTCCTTGCGCTCTTCCCAGAGCCTCGAGAAGTACGTGACGCACTCCATCATTTCATCGCGCTTCTGGGCCTGGGACTCGACGACGCCGCCGGGCTGCGGAACCGCGAAGACGATGTCGGACCATCGCGTGAGCTTCCGGCGATCCGCGAACGGGAAGTCGAACAACGTCGCCAGCATGGCCGTGGTCAGCTCGATCGAAACGGTGTCCACCCAGTCGAAGGTTTCACCTTCCGGGAGGGAATCGAGCACCTGGCACGTTCGCTCTCGAATGAGGGGTTCCAGCCGGGCGAGATTCTTGGGCGCGACCGACGGCCGTACCGTCTTGCGCTGTTCGGTCTGTCGCGGCGGGTCCTGCGAGATGAACGCAGGACTTCCTTGCCGGAAGAAGGTCGGAACGTCGGCGCCCACCCGAAAACCCAGCGTCATCCCGAAGGACGACGAAAAGGTCTCCCAGTCGGAGCTCACGGTCTTGATGTCGTCGTACTTCGTGACGGACCAATAGCGCCCGGCCGATTCGATCTCGTTGAAGTGGACCGGGTCTTCCTTGCGCAGCCGCTCGAAGTAGCCCTGCCAGCGGTTCTCGGCGAAGAGGTTCGCGTTCACCGGGTTGATGTCTTCGAGCGCCAGTTCGTTCGCCGGAGCGACACCGCGCCCGCTCTCCGCTTGCGCCTGCTCGGGGGTCCGGTACTCGCCGGGGCTCGGCTGGCTTGTGCTCGTCGCTGCATCACTCATCGTGGATACTCCTCCCACAACCGGTCACCGAGGAAGACTAGGCAACAACGGAGTCGCCAGCTTCTAGGACCTGTCCTGGCGTCCACGCCGAGTCCCGCGAGAAACCGGTCGGGTTACACGCCCACTTCCGAAGAACTGCTCCGCACGACTGCGAGCAGAACCTCGTACTCCTCTCTGCACTCGGAGCAGACCCCGAGGTGGGCGCGGATCCGGTCGAGGGCGGCGCTCGTTTCGCGGCCGAGCAGCTCGGTTTCCGCAAACTCGGCCATTTCCGCGAGGCACACGTCGCAGTCGATCTCCGTCTCGCGCGTGTTCGCCACGGCGTGGAGAAGGGCTTTGACTTGTGATTCGTCGAGGGGCATCGACTGACTCCTAAGAGAACGCTGCGCGAATCGCCGAGCCATCGAGGCCAGACGCTTCCATGCCGCTCTTCAACTTCTTCCGAGCGTCGTGCCCGAGCTTGTAGACGGCGTTGCGATTGATCCCAAGATGCCGACCGATTTCTTCCTGCGGCATTCCGCCCGACTCAGCGAGAATTGCGACGCGTTGTCGATCACTCAACGCATTCTCGATCAGTTCCTGCATCACGCGAAGGATCTCGCGCCGCGCCGCCTGGGATTCTGGACTCGCCGCTGGGTCCGCATACCCGTCGGGTGTGAGCGCGTCGCCGTGCAGGAGTTCTTCGAGCGGCACGTCCCGCCAGCGCCGCCGGCGAAGTTCGTTCATCGCCATTCGAACCGCGATGGTCGTTGCCCAGGTCTTGAATCCACTGCGGCCTTCGAACTGATCCAGCCGGTCGAGGGTCTGGACCAGGGCGTCCTGGACAACGTCCTCCAAGACCGCCGGTGGGAGCGATCCATGCCGACCAAGGCAACCCGGCAAGGAGCGAAGTAGGTAGGTCCGCAGCTCTTCGATTGCGGGGGCCTGTGCCTCGCCGTCCGTTCGCAGATCCCGAAGCCAGTCCGTGTTGGTCCGAGGTGCCGTCATTCATGTCAAGCCTACCTGAACTCGTACAGCGCATCATTGGCAGATTGATCTCCGCAGTCTTGGACGCGCCCACGGCGCGAGATCTTACGTATTCGGCTGATTTTTCTGGCTGATCGGCGGAGCCGGCCGACGGGGTAAGAAACCGGCGAGTTGTCGCGTCGAATCGACAAACAACGGGCCAAAGAGCCCGCCAACCAGGAGATCGACATGCGATTCATCAACCCGCGGTTTCACGGATTCCTCGACTACGCCGTTGCGGCCGCACTCATCCTCGTCCCGTTCTTGCTGAACTTCTCAGCTGAATCGGCGGCGGCCACCGCGATATCCGTCGGTGCCGGCATCGGACTCGTCGTCTACAGCTTGCTTACGGACTATTCGGCCGGAATCCGGAACCTCATCTCGTGGCGGGTGCACTTGACGCTCGATGCGATTGCCGCAGTCGCACTCCTCGCCGCCCCGTTCGTTCTCGGGTTTGGTGGAGTCGCCGCTGGCTTCTTCATCACCGTGGCTGTCGCCGTGCTCGTGGTCGTGGCGACGACCCAGCTCGAGACAGACGCTGCGCCCGGCCACGCCGCGCACGTTCGCTCGGCCGCGTGACACGCACCAAAGATCGGCGCAGAGCAGGAGTCTCGGAATTTCGAGGCTCCTGCTCTCTCTCTTGCGGCGCCCGACCGGTGGCATGGGCAGGGGACGAAGTCTAGAAGCGCGCGACTCGCGCCCCGATCAGCGTTCCAATGCCGTGCGCGACCCTTGCACCGCCGAACGCAAGAAGTCACGGACCCAGGTCGCTTGCTGCGCGGCATCCTGGCTGAGGATTTCGTCGAGGCGCAGGACCGCTCCCGTCCACCCTTCGGTGTTCCAGCTGCCGCGGCTCTCTAGTTCGCCAAGCGCCTCGGGTGAGGGGTATGGCCACGGGGTCACGTAGAAATAGGGCGTCGGAATCCCACCGTCGCCCGGCGTCATTCCGACACCGATCGAACGAGCGGTCTCAGGGTCAGGGGAGGCGTCCAGAGCGATCAGCGTCGCGATGTCGAAATGGTGCGGCCAGATCCGAACGGCCGCACCACCGTGTTCGGCACTGACGGCTTCGAGTGCCGCGTGCGCGTTCTGGTAGAGATGCGCGAGTTCGGCGAATGCACCCGCGTCGTCCAACTTGAACGGCTGGCCGGCGGCGATCGGGTGCGCCGGCAGCTCGTACTCGACGCGCGTCAGGGTCTTCGCGGGAAGCGACGCGCGTTCGGTGAGTTGCGCGCCAGCCCAGGCGTGGGCGTCGTCCAACGTCGCACCGTCGAGTTCGAGCGAGGAAAGGTCCTGCCCGCTCTCGTCCAGCAGATGGAGAGAGAGGGTCTCAGGGCGAAGGGCGAGCCGCACTTCGGACGGCCCCAGCGGGTGACTCGCAAGCGCGCAGAACTCGTCGCTCCACCCCAGATTGCGATGGCTGTCGTCCGGTCGCGGTTCCAAATGGGCGGCTGCCGCGGCCGGGACGACTTGAGCGGCCCAGTGGAGTTGCAGCCGAGCCGCTGCAACGTCGGAATTCTCGGCCTGGCCGATGAGCGACCAACTTCGCATCTGGTGCCCCCTCGAAGCTCATCGAGCGTTCGTGTTCGATTCGATGCGCCGGATGATAGGGCGTGCATCCGCAATCTCAGCGGTCGCGGCGTCTACTCCGCTGTCGAGTGGTGGGCTCTTGGCTTCGGCCACGTCCCTCGGAGACGCGCGGGCGGTTGCGCTCCCTTTGTTGACGCTGGGTGTCGCGGACCCGTTCTCGGACGCGATCCCTGCGTGGGCGATTGTCGACCTGCCCGCGGCCGCGCTGTTGGATGGCCGTCGCTTCTGCGCGGCGTCGCTGGCGATCTCGGTCGGCGCGAGCGGGCTCTCTCCCGTTGGGTCGCCTGGAATCGACACGCCGGGCTTCCCGATGCGTTCTCTGCTCGCGTTCGACGCGGCGGTTCCGGTCGGCGCGGATCCTTTCGTGCTGTCGTCGTTCGGCTCGCTGCGACTCGACCCGAGCGTTCTCCCGACGCGATCGCCGCTCCTGCTCGGCTCGTGCGTCGTTCCGGCGCCGGGAATCCACCTGTCGCCGTTCCCGTTCGCCACGTTCACGGCGCGCATTCGGGCGTGCCTCGACATGCCGGTCTCTCTCGCTGCGCGCCCGGTGGGCATCGGCTCGCGCACGGTGCGGGCGCTGCGGGAAGTGACGAGCAGACACGCGGTGCGGAACCGCGCCGCGCCAGGTTCCCCAACTTCCGCGCAGCTTCCGGGCGCGCTGCCAACCATGCTGGTGCGGGCGGTAGTAGTGACCGTCCCAGAAGTACACCGAGGGATGGCCGATCACGAGGTACGCACCGAGGTGCTGATCCCATCGCAGACCTGAATGCCCGACCGCTCTGCGACCGTAGTCGTCGTAGCTTCCGCCAGAACCGTGGTGCACGCGATCGCCCGGGCGCCCGCCACCGTGATGGGCGCACGCGCTCGCGGTCAACAACAAAAGCGCCAGGAGCGGCAGCAGCCGCCAGGGAAGGGGTCGGGAGGGGTTTCGCACGGCATTCTCCTCAGGTCGACGCGGTGTCCGGCCCGCGCCGCTAATCCCTGGGACGTGCGTTCGGCACCAATTGTTCAGCGGCGGCGCACTCGCGACGCCAGACCCACCGCAACACCCGCGAGGAGAGCCACCGAAGCGGGTTCCGGGACCGCGAGGAACGTGAAGTTGGCCTTCACCTCGGCGCAGTTCGTCGGGCCCGGCTGGCAGAAGGTTCCAAAGACGACGCCGTCGAGAATGATCTCGAGCATCAGCGGGCCGCCGCCGCCGCCCGAGAGCGCGTAGATCCCGGAGACGCCTTCCCCGGGATTGGCGATGGGGTCCAGGGTCACGGTCGGCATTGCCACGACCGGGCCGCCATTGACGCTGATGTTGGCATCGACGGTGCCTCCGATGGGACCGAAGGAGTGGATCCCGCCACCGCCAGGCACGGTCGCGACCGCGTTGCCGTCCTGCTGGAAGATCACGTCGGTGAAGTCGATGACACCGAGGCCGAGACTCCCACTGTCCACGGTCCCCGCACTCTGGGCACCGACGAGAAGGAAGAGGTTGTTCATGTCGCCGGTCGGCAGGGTCGACAGCGAGACGTTTCCGTCGGTGAACGCGACTGGCGCTGCGAGGCACCCCAGGACGTCGGGCGGATTCCCGGCCGTCGGGCACGGCGAGGAATTGGGATTGCCAGCCACCGGATCGAGGAAGATGCCGTCGAGCTGACCGCCGATGAAGGTGAATGTCGTTGCCGATGCTGCCAGCGGTACAGCGGCAAGAGCAACGAAGACGAGTAGGTGCCCGAACAGACGGGTAACGCGCATGGATCCCTCCCAGGATGATTTGGCGAAACCGAGTCGGGCACAGCGCGGGTTCGACTCCCCATTCCTGTGCAAGATGCGTGCAACTCTTCAGATATTCCAAAAGGCCAGCAATTCCAGTCAAGTCCGAGATTGGGGGATGACTCGGGGAGAACGCCGGCGGAATGTTCCTGCCACATGACGGAAAAACCGTTCCGTCGGATCTCGTCGCTGGAGGGATGCCTACCGGCGGAGTCGAAAACGCCGGCAGTCCGCGCAGGCGCCGACCGTTTCCTCGGGGGAGGCCTTTGGACGTTGGGCCTTGCCCATCCGCCCGTGTACGCGCACGATCCCCGGGCAGATCGACTTGTCAGGAGTGCGTCGCCGTTGGCCGATTTTCCGCGCCCGCCTTCGGGCGAGGACGTCTCAACCGGCAGTCTAGAACCGTTGACTGTCCTTCCGGAACGCTACTCGCTTCGGGAAAAGGATGGGACACGCTTCATCGAGTGTGATGAGGCGCCGCGCGTGCGGGCCGTGATCGACCCCGCCATGTCGGTGTCGGCGTCGGAGGCGGCCGCGCTCGGCGAACGCACCGTCCTGCTCGACGGCGCGGGAAGCTTCGGTCCCCTGATCGACAACGAGCGCAAGCTCTACAACCTCGACCATCACGCGGGGTGTGAGCGGCTCTTTACGCTGGCGACGTGCGAGCAGGCGCTGCTGATGGTCCACGGGGGCCTAGACCTCGGCGAGGGGGACTGGACGCTCTACGCGAACGATCCCGACCTCGATACTGTCCTCGCACTCTGGTGCCTGCTGAACCACCGGCGCGTTCGCGAACTCAGTTCGGAGGCGAGCGATGTTCTCGTGCCGCTGATTCGGCTGGAGGGCGCCATCGACGCGAACGGTCTCGAGCTCGCGCAGTTGTGCGGTCTGTCCTCGGACGTTCTCGAAGCCACGCAGAAGCGCATCGGCGACCTGCTTTCCCGCGAGCGAGCGCTGAAGCAGGAAGAGAGCTGGACCGAGAAGGACCCACACGCCTACACGCTGGAACTTCTACAGGCCGTGGACGCGCTCGTCTTTGCCGGCGAGGACTTCGGCGACTACACGCGCATCGAGGAGGTCTACGGCCATATCACGATTGCCGACCGCGGCCTGGCTGTGGTCTGTCGGGACCCGGCCGGCATCTTCGCCGTCGAACAGCACTTGAAGGATCGCTGGGGCGACCAGCTCGGCATTCTTGCCCTCGAGAACCAACCTGGACACTTCACGTTGCGCCGGCTGCGCTCGGTCTCGGGGCCGGAGTTGACGCCCGCGTACGATCTCCTGAACCGGATCGATCCCGCCGTCGACGGTCGCCCGCCCGGCAAGCGCTGGGGCGGCTCGGCCGACATCGGCGGCTCACCGCGCCCGAGTGGAACCGGCCTGACGCCCGAGGCCCTCTTGAGTGCGCTCGGTGCTGCCTACCAACGCAAGAGCCTCGCGGCGCGCGTCGGGCGAATGACCGCCGCAGCGTCGGTGGCTCTACTCGGTGTCTTCTTTGTGCCCCTGGCCATCGCGGCGATCGTGGTGCTCCCGGCACTGCCGTTCGATCAGGATCTCCTGCCGCACCACGCAGTCGCGGTGCTTGCTGGGCTCGCCGGGCTCATGGCCGCGATCGGGGCACGGTCGTCGTCGAAGCGACGTCCCTGGGTCTATGGTTGGCGACGAAGTGCGCGCGGCTGGGTGTCGCCACTCGCGATCGTTCCGCTACTTGGCGCACTGCCGCTACTCGCCTGGACCGCGGGCGGGATCCCGGTCGACGTCGCCGGACTCGTGTCGATGCTGGTGGCGGGTGCGCTCGCCGTCGCGTCCACCGAGCTCTGGTTTCGCGGTCTCGTGCACGGGATGTTGGTCCTCGACGGGCCGATCCAGCATCCGGGTAGCGACCAGGCGGTCTCGCGGGCCGCGGTCGTGTCTTCGCTGGGCTACACCGCGGCAGTGCTCGCGGCCGCGGCGTGGGCCACGCCCGTCGCCGCCTTGGCCAAGGTTGGAATCACTCCGGCCCAGGGGCTCGCTGGACTCGCTGTTGCAGCATTTGCGAGCGGGCTGGCCCTTGCCGCAATCAGGGAGCGGTCGCTAAGCATCCTGCCCGGTCTCGGCCTGCAACTGCTCGGCGCCTTCATCGCGGTCGTAGCCGCGTTCGTCTTGCCGTGAATGGCGCAGCGCACGCGAACTGCGGAACCCGGAAGGATGTCCAGATGACCGGAACAGGCGGAAGTCGATGAGCGGCGCACTGGCCCTGCTGGATGACATCGCGGCCATCGCGAAGCTCGCGGCCAGTCAGCTGGACGACATCGCCGCACAAACGATCAAGGCTGGCACCAAGTCCGCCGGCGTCGTGATCGACGATGCGGCGGTGACGCCGAAGTACGTGACGGGTCTGCCGGCCGCACGCGAGATTCCGATCGTCGCCAAGATCGCTCGTGGTTCGCTCTTCAACAAACTCGTCATCGTCGTGCCTGCGCTGCTGGTGTTGCAGGCCGTGGCACCATGGTTCATCACGCCGTTGTTGATGGTCGGTGGGAGTTACCTCTGCTTCGAAGGTGCCGAAAAGGTCTGGCATGTGATCACGGGTCATCACGACCCCGGACCGCAGCGCGCCGAAACGCTGGATGCCGCTCACCTCGAGGAGAAGCGCGTCCAGGGGGCGATCAAGACAGACTTCATCCTCTCGGTCGAGATCATGACGATCACGCTCGCGTCGATCGACAGTGACCAGTTCTGGATTCGCGCCGTCGTGCTGGCCATTGTCGCGGTCATCATCACCTTGGCCGTCTACGGGGTGGTGGGCCTGATCGTCAAGCTCGACGACATCGGACTGAGGCTCAGCCAGTCGGCGCGCTTCGCGGTCGTGCGGGTGTTCGGCCGCCAGCTCGTCGCCGCCATGCCGACCGTGTTGCTGGCGATGTCGGTCATCGGGACGGCCGCGATGCTCTGGGTCGGGGGGAGCATCATTGTCCATGGCGTTCACGACCTCGGATGGCATTGGCCGTACGCAACGATCAATGCGATCGCGGCCGGCGTCGCGGGCGGTGAGCCCGGTGCGGTCCAATGGATCGTGACCGCGGTGCTCGATGCCGTCGTCGGTATCACGGTGGGCGTGGCGTTGATTCCGATGGTGGAGAAGGTGCTGGCGCGGGTCGCCGTGTTGTTCCCCGAGAAGGCGGGCGAGGCAAGCTGACACGAGAAGGGGCTCGTGCGTCTTGGAGGCAGCGGACGCGGAGCATCGGTATCGTCGACCGCTTGCGCTGGAGACTCGATTCCCATGCCCGATCTGCTGTACGAGAAGCGCGATGGCATCGCCATCCTCACCCTGAATCGCCCCGAGCAACGCAACGCGTTCAGCCCGCAGACGATGGTCCTGCTCGCGCGCGCGTGGAAGGACTTCCGCGAAGACAAGGCGATGCGCGTCGCGATCCTGACGGGCACGGGCGACGTCGCCTTCTGCGCCGGCGGTGACTTGAAGCTCTTGCTTCCGCTGTTCACGGGGGCACGGAAGCCCGAGACCGAGTGGGATCACGAGCTGATGAACAACCTCGGCGACGTCATGGCGACGGCGCTGCTCCGGCCCTTCGAGCTGTACAAGCCGATCATCGCCGCGGTCAACGGCTACGCACTTGCAGGCGGCTCCGAGATCCTGCAGTCGACCGACATCCGCATTGCATCGCGGACCGCCTCGTTCGGACTCACTGAGGTGAAGCGTGGCCTGGTCCCAGGTGCCGGTTCGATGGTGCGGCTGCAACGTCAGGTTCCCTACGCGAAGGCGATGGAGATCTTGATGGTCGGCGACGACATGACGGCAGAGGAAGCGCACCGGATCGGCTTCGTGAACGAAGTCGTCGAACCCGAGGCGTTGATGCCGCGGGCGCTGGAGGTCGCGGGAAAGATCGCGAAGAACGCGCCGCTCGCGGTGCAGGCCATCAAGGAGGCGGCGATCCGGACCAACGGGCTACCGCTCGAGGACGCCTTCGTGATCGAGCACGAGTGCTCGGCGAGAGTCATGACGTCGAACGACGCGCGTGAAGGCCCGCGCGCCTTCGCCGAAAAACGAGAGCCCGTCTTCACGGGCGAATAGGGCGGGTCGCTTCGACACGCGCGTCTGCGCTGATGGTGCGTTGGGAACGCGTTCGCGATCGCAGGAGACTCCGCTTCCAGAAGGCGCGCTGCACCGAGGCGGACGGCTTGAGCCAGGCTGTTAGCCTTTCGCCATGTCCCGATTCTGGAGCGACGTCGTCCGGCGGCTCTCCCCCTATGTCCCAGGGGAGCAGCCGCGCAATGCCGACCTCGTCAAGCTGAACACGAACGAGAACCCGTACCCGCCTTCGCCCCGCGCGCTCGCACTGGTCTCGGCGGACATCGGACCGTCGCTGCGGCTCTATCCCGACCCGAACTCCGTGGGCTTGAAGGATGCGGTCGCCCGCGGGACGGGGCTGGAGCGCTCGAATGTGTTCGTCGGCAACGGCTCCGACGAGGTGCTCGCGCTGAGCTTCCTGGCCTTCTTCAGCGGCGGGAACGCGCTGCAGTTTCCCGACGTCAGCTACAGCTTCTACCCGGTCTGGTGTCAGCTCTTCGGGATCGAGGCCGAACGAATCGCGCTCGCGGAAGACTTTCGCGTGGACCTCACACCGTATCGCGGTGGGAAGGGCGGAATCATCTTCCCCAACCCGAACGCGCCCACGGGCATCGCACTCGCGCTCAGCGACATCGAGGCACTGCTACGCGATGAGCCCGATCGCCTGGTCGTGGTCGACGAGGCGTACGTGGACTTCGGCGCCGAATCGACGGCTGCGCTGGTGCCGCGCTTCGAGAATCTGCTCGTCGTGCAAACGCTCTCGAAGTCACGCTCGCTGGCCGGCCTGCGGGTGGGATGGGCGCTCGGACAGCCGGACCTCATCTCGGCGTTGGACCGCGTGAAGAACTCGTTCAATTCCTACCCGATCGACCGGGTGGCCGAGCAGGTGGCCGTTGCCGCGCTCGACGACGAGTCGCATTTCCGGGAGTGCCGCGAGCGCATCATCGCCACGCGCACACAGACGACGAGCCGGCTCCAGACGCTCGGGTTCGAGGTCCTGCCCTCGAGCGCGAACTTCATCTTCGTCCATCACCCCCGCGCCCAGGCAAGCGAACTCTTCGAGGGACTGCGAGAGCGCGACATCCTCGTGCGCTACTTCGAGCAGCCACGGATCGACGGCCATCTTCGCATAACGATCGGAACCGATGAGGAGATGATGCGACTGGTCTCGGTGCTGGCAGAACTCGTCCGGGCGGCCTGAGCCGCGCTACGATCCCGGATCATGTTCGAAGCCCTGAGCTCCCTGCCTCCGGACGCGATTCTCGGCCTGATGTCGGCCTTTCGCGAAGACCCACGGTCCGAGAAGGTCGACCTCGGTGTGGGGATCTACAAGGACGAGGGCGGCAATACGCCAGTCCTCGAGTGCGTGAAGCGGGCCGAGAGGCGCTTGCTGGAGCAAGAAGACACCAAGGCATACATCGGACCGGCGGGTGACGAGGGCTACAACGAGCGCGTCGGGAAGCTGATCCTGTCTGGAGACCTCTCAGGGGTGGCGAGTGATCGTGTCTCGGTCATCCAGACCCCGGGCGGCTGTGGCGCTCTTCGCTCGGCGGCCGAACTCATCGTCCGCTGCGGCGACGAGACTACCCTCTGGGTTCCCGATCCGACCTGGGCCAACCACGTTCCCCTGCTCGGTGACGCGGGGCTGAAGATTCGCACGTACCCCTATTTCGACCCGAGGACGAGCGCTGTTCGATTCGAAGAGATGGCGGCCTGTTTGGGGCAGCTCGGCCGTTCCGATGTCGTCCTGCTCCACGGCTGCTGCCACAACCCGAGCGGTGCCGACCTTGATCGTGCGCAGTGGGACACGGTCGTGGAACTCGCCCGGCGCACCGGATTCACGCCCTTCGTCGATCTTGCCTATCAGGGGTTCGGGGACGGTCTCGACGAGGATGCGTATGGCGTTCGCCAGTTGGCGGCAAGCGTTCCTGAACTGATCGTCGCGAGTTCGTGCTCGAAGAACTTCGGCCTGTATCGCGAGCGAACCGGAGCCGTCCTGCTGCTGTCAGAGTCCGCGAGCCAGGCGGCTGCGGTGAAGAGCCAGTTGCTGAGCATCATCCGCGGCATCTACTCGATGCCCCCGTCTCACGGCGCAGCGATCGTTGCCGGCATCCTCTCCGATGCCGAGCTCACCACGCTCTGGACGGATGAACTCCGCGCGATGCGCGACCGCATCAACTCACTCCGCTCGCTGCTCGTCGCGCGTTTTCAGGCGAAGGGCGCCGGCAGCCGCTTCGATTTCATTGCGCGCCAGCGAGGAATGTTCTCGTTCCTGGGGGTCGACGAGGGGCAGGTCTCGCTGCTGCGCGAACGTCATGGAATCTACATGGTGGACTCGAGCCGGATCAACGTTGCCGGCGTGAACTCGTCCAACATTGATTACTTCTGCGACGCGATCCTCGACGTCCTGTGAGCCTGGTCTCCTTCGGATCGCCATTCATTGTCGAGATGTTTGCTAGTCGGAAGGATGTTCCGTCTCGCTCACTTGAATGGAAGCACTGATTTCAGGGATCTCGTCATCGTCGTGGAGGTGGCGCCACGCCGGCCCCTCCCAGTCGTCATAGTGCCCCTCTTGAACCGCCCGAATCGCCAGCGCCGTAAGGATTCCGGCCAACAAGAGTGACAGGGGGAGCGTAAGCGCGAGGAAACTCACGACTTCGGGCTCCAGCGCAGCAGGCGCGTGGCGTTTCCTACGACCACCAATGAGGACGCGCTCATGGCGATTGCCGCATGCAGCGGTTCGAGGATTCCGAGGATGGCGAGCGGAACCGCGACGACGTTGTAGGCGAGCGCGAACGCGAGATTCTCTCGAATCCGCTGCAGCGTTGCGCGCGCGAGATCTCGCGCGTCGGGGACTGCGGTGAGGCGCCCGCCTTGAAGCACAAGGTCCGCGGCTTCGCGGGTGACCTCGGCCCCCCTCGCCATGGCGAGGCCGACATCGGCGGCTCCAAGGGCGGCCGCATCATTGATTCCATCACCGACGAACGCCACGTTGGCGGACTTCGACCGCCATTCGGCAATTCGGTCCACCTTGGCTTCGGGCGAGAGTTCGGAATGTACGGCCGTGATCCCGACCCGCGCGCTCGCGTTTCGTGCGGCTGCTTCATGGTCGCCGGTCAGGAGTTCCAGGCGCAGTCCCGCGTCTGTGAGCCGGGTCGTCGCCTCCCTCGCGTCCTGGCGGGGTTCATCCGCGAAGCAGACCAGGCCGAGCACCCGATCTCCTCGCGAGACCCAGGCAATGGAGTGACCCCGCCGGGCGTTCTCCTTCTCCCTGAGGCAGAGCGCCTCGTCGAGCAGGATCCCCTCGCGTTCAAGGAGGGCCCGTCGACCGACCATGACGCGTTGGCCGTCGCGGTCTGCGATCACGCCTAGCCCGGGCACGACTTCGATCGGATCGAGCGGCGCGGTGTCGGTTGGCGCGGACGCTCGAATCGCGTCGGCGATGGGATGCGGAACGGCCCCTTCTGCGCGGGCTGCCCAGGTGGTCACTTCCTCTGGCCGGACATCCTCCGAGGACTCGATGCCGACAACACGCAGGTGGCCTTCGGTCAGGGTGCCGGTCTTGTCGAGCAACACGACATCGACAGCAGCGAGTCGCTCGAGTGCGGCACCATCCTTGACCCAGATCCCTAGGCCTGCGGCCCGGCCAACGGCAGCGGCAATGGCTGCGGGCGTTGCGAGGCCGAGCGCACAAGGGCACGCGACGATTAGTACGGCCGCTGCGCGCATCGCGATCTCGAGCGCTTCGAGGCCGAGCGCGACGCCCAACAGGGCGGTCAGGGCTGCGGTGACAAGGACTGCGGGCGCGAAGACGGCGGCGATGCGGTCGGCCAGCCGCTGGATTTCGGGCCGGCTGGCTTGCGCACGTTCCAAAAGGCTCGACATGCGGGCAAGGTGGTCGTTTCCGGCAATCGCAATGACGACGGCGATGGCCTCGGTTCCCGCGAGCCGGGCGCCACAGGGGACCTCGGCGCCAGGCTCCCGAAGGACCGGAATGGACTCGCCGGTGACAATCGACTCGTCGACCTCGACCGGATGCCCGACGATTCGGACATCCGCCGGAAAGCTCTCTCCAGCGGCGACGCGGATCGTGTCGCCGACTGCGAGGGCATCGCGGTGGATCTCCTCGATCGTGCCGTCGCTTCCGACGCGTCGCGCGATCGATGGCGCCAGGGATTGGAGACGTTCGATCGCCTCCGAGGCTCTCGTGCGGGCTCGCTGTTCGAGGGTTCGGCCCAACAGGATCAGGAACACGATCATGGCCGCCGAATCGACGAACAGGAGATCACTTCCGGCAAGTGTTCCGGCGATCGTCGTGCCGACGGAGGTCGCGATGCCGAGAACGATCGGCACGTCGATGGTCAAGGAGCCTCGTCGCAGCCCGTGCCACGCGCCGCGCCAGAAGGGCGCTGCGCACCAGGTGGCCGCCGGGAGCGAGAGCGCTACGACGAGCCAACGGAGCGCGGTGCGCACAGAGGGCTCCATGCCCTGGTAGTCGCCCGCGTACAGGGCCGCCGCGAGCCACATCACGTTGCCGGCGAGGAAGGCCGCGACCAGAACGCGGACCATGGCACTGCGGCTGCCGCGATCGCGTGGACGATCGAGGGTCGCGGGGTCGTAGGGCTGGGCCGCGAAGCCGAGGTCCTCGACGACCGAAACCAGCCGGGAAGCGTCGGTCTGACCCGGGTCGAACCGAACGTTCGCGCGATGGTTCGCGTAGTTGACCTCGGCGCGTTGGACACCGTACGCGTGGCGCAGTCCCTGCTCGACGCGATGAGCGCACGAGGCACATCGCAGGCCCTCGAGGACGAGGCCGGTTTCGACGGCCGCGCTCATCGGCTGTCCGCTGATACGACCGGATCCGGGTGGGTCGCTGCAATGAAGTAGAAGGTGATCGAGACGCTGATCATGGCGCCCAACATCAGGCCCAGGATCAGGGGCCAGGGTTCGCGTCGAGTCTTCTCAGGCATCGTTGGCATCCGCAGGCGAAAGGAACCGCGCGCCACGGGTGAGCGCAGAATGCGCCCCGTCGAGCGGTTCGATGATGAACTGAAGCTCGCGCCCATCGGCGTGGAGCTCATCGATCGGCGCGACGACGAAAACGTGCGTCCGGAGGGATTGCTCCGGCGCGAGGTCGATCGTCGCGGTCTCCCCCAGGAGTTCGAAGCCAGCGGGCGCGCCTTCGAGCCGCAGGGTGTAACGGCGTGGCTCTCCCCCGCGGTTCTCGAGTCGGACCTCGAAGGAGTTGCCCAACCGGCCGTCTGGAAGCACCGTTGTCAACGCGTCGCGGTTGTGGAACACCTGGAAGCCGACCGGGATTCGAGCACCGACGAGCACGACGAACAACGCAAGACTCGCCACGAGCAACGTTCCGTAGGCGACGGTGCGTGGTCGAACCAACCGGGCAGGGCGGCCTTCTTCGAGCGACGAAAGCGCGCGGTAGTCGATAAGCCCCGGCTCACGCCCGATCCGGGTCATCACCCCATTGCAGGCGTCAATGCACTGGGTGCAGGTGATGCAGTCCAGTTGCAGCCCGTCGCGGATGTCGATGGACGCCGGGCACACCTGAACGCAGAGCCCGCAGTCGACGCAGTCGCCCGTGGTCTTGGAACGCTTTCCTCGCGGTTCGCCGCGCTCCGTGTCGTAGCCGATCACGAGGGTGTCGCGGTCGAAGAGGACGCCCTGGAAGCGGGCGTACGGGCAAAGGAAGCGACAGAAGCTCTGGCGGACAAAGACGAAGTCAGCCCAGGTGATCGCGGTGAGGGCCCCGAGGAACCCGACCCCTGCGCCTAACGTATTTGATTCGATCCGTGCGATCCATGCGTAGGGCGAGACGAAATAGCCAACCATGTGGAAGGCCACCAGGAAGGAGAGCGAGAGCCAGGCGGCGTGCGTCGCAACGACCCGCCACGCGGCAACCTTGCGAGGGCGGCTGGTTCCCGTCCAACCTTGGATGCGCCGCTCCAGTCCGGCGAACACATCCGTGAAGACGGTCTGTGGGCACGACCAGCCACACCAGACCCGACCCAGCGTGGCGGTGAAGAAGAATAGTGCGACCGCCATGATCGCGATCAGGGCCCAGAGATAGATCAGCTCCTGAGGGAAGATCACGAGCCCGAACACGTGGAATTTCCGTGCTGGAACATCCAGGAGCAGCAAAGGATCTCCGCCGATTCGGATCCACGGAATCGCAAACATCACGGCAATCAAGACGGCGTTGGCCGCACTTCGAAGGTCGCGATAGCGGCCCTTGACGGGCCGGGCTCCGCGCATCAGGGCTGACCTGTAGCAGCGCCCGGCGGTTGATAGTCGGGCGAACCCATCCCCGGCTCCTCTGTCCTCGGAAGTGTCTCCATGTAGGCGAGAACCTTCCAGATCTTCTCGGCTCCGAGCTGCGGGCCCCAGGGGGGCATGCCTGCCGGCCGCCCGTCAGAGACCGTGGAGAACAGCTCTTCGTCGCTGTTTCCGTATTTCCAGAAGGGGTCGACCAGGCTCGGGCCCACCAGTCCGGTGCCCTCGGGCAGGTGGCAGGCGACGCAGATCGTCCGCCAGGTTTCGGCACCCTGAGCCAGGGCGGCATCATCTCCCCGGTAGGGGTTCTCGGTCGGCATCGTGGCTTTGACTGCGGCAGCCTTCTCCTCGGCGATCGCGACATCGGCCTCGTAACTGGCGACCTGGGTCCAACCCGTTCCCTCGAACCAGGCGATGTACAGCAGTCCGACCACGATCAGGCCGTAGAAGCCGATGTTGAACCACAAGGGGATGGCGTTGTCGTCTTCGCCGATCCCGTCTCGGGCCGGCGTTTCGGCGATCGGCCATTCGGGAATTTCCTCGGGCGGGTTGCTCATTCCTCATCCTCCAGCATCCGGAGTGCCGGGGCCTCGAAGCGCTCACGCCGACTCGGGTGATAGAGGAAGATCCCGATCGCCACGAGTGAGAACGCGAGAAATGCTAGTCGGCCAAACTTGTAAAGGGCAATCCACTCCATCATCGTTCCTCCGTCATCTTGCCCAGGCGCTGCAGGTAGGCGATCAGGGCGATCGTCTCGCTGCGTGCGGCGGTCTCATCGAGCGTGAGGCCATCTTTTCGGATCGAAGCCGCGACGGCGGCCATCTGCGCCTCGGCGTCCGCGACGGCATTCTCGATCTCGAGTTCCGAGTAGGGATGCCCCAGGAATTTCAGCACCTCGAGCCGCCGTGAAGTGAGCGACAGGTCGAGGGGTCGGCGGGCCATGAACGCAAAGTCCGGCATGTTCGATCGCGGTTCGATGCGACGCGGGTCGTCGAAATGGATCCAGTGCCACGAATCCGGGTACTTGCCGCCGACCCGCGCGAGGTCCGGCCCCGTTCGTCGTGATCCGAACAGGAACGGCCGATCGTAGACGCTCTCTCCGGCAAGCGAATAGCCGCCGTATCGATCCGTCTCGGACTTGAGCGGGCGAATCTGCTGGCTATGGCAGGTGCTGCAACCTTCGCTCAGATAGAGGTCGCGCCCCTCTTGTTCGAGCGCCGAGTACGGACGCATCCCCGGTAGTGGCTCAGCGGTGCCCTGCATGAAGAAGGGCGGAATGAGCAGCACGATTCCGCCGATCGCGATGGCCAGGGCGGTCCAAAGCGTCAAGCGGAGGCTGTCGGACTCGAGCGGGCGATGCCAGTCGAATGCCATCTTACTGCCCTCCTGCGACGGCGGAGAGTTCGGCATCCGGTGGTGTGCGACTCGGCTCCGGGACTTCAGAAGTTCCTTGGGCCACGGTCCGCCACACGTTGTAGAGCATGACGAACATCCCAGTGAGGTAGAGCACGCCCCCGGAAACCCGGATTGCGTCGTACACCTGGATGGCTGCGACGGTCTCGATGAACGTGTAGGTCAGGCTTCCGTCCGGGTTGGCCGCCCGCCACATCAGGCCCTGCGTAACGCCCGACACCCACATCGGCGTGATATAGAGGACGATGCCGAGGGTCGCGAGCCAGAAGTGCACGTCCGCGAGGCGCCGGCTGTAGAGCTCCGTGTGCCAGAGGCGCGGGATCATGTAGTAGAGCGTTCCGAAGCACGTTAGTCCGACCCAGCCGAGCGCGCCGGAGTGCACGTGTCCGATCGTCCAGTTCGTGAAGTGCGAGAGCGAGTTCACGGTGCGAAGCGCCATCATCGGCCCTTCGAAGGTGCTCATGCCGTAGAACGTCAGTCCTACCGCGAACATCTTGAGAATCGGATCGGTGCGGACTTTGTGCCAAGCGCCGCGCAACGTCAACAGACCGTTCAGCATGCCGCCCCACGACGGGAAGATCAGCATGATGGAGAAGGCCGCACCGAAGGTCTGTGCCCAGTCGGGAAGCGGTGAGTAGATGAGGTGGTGGGGGCCCGCCCAGATGTAGATGAAGATCAGGGACCAGAAGTGGAGAATCGAAAGCCGATGCGAGAAGATGGGCCGGCCCGCCTGCCGCGGCAGGAAGTAGTACATGAGGCCCAGGATCGGCGTCGTGAGCAGGAAGCCGACGGCGTTATGTCCGTACCACCACTGGATGTTGGCGTCGTAGATGCCGGCATAGGCCGAGTAGGACTTCATCCACGAGACCGGCCAGGCGGCGCTGTTCACGACGTGCAACATCGCGATCGTCAGGACCGTGGCGATCCAGAACCAGATGGCTGCGTAGAGTGCGCGTTCTCGACGCCTCGCGATTGTTCCGAACACGTTCACGGCGTAGACGATCCAGACCACCGCGAGGGCAAGATCGATCGGCCACTCGAGTTCGGCGTACTCCTTCGAAGTCGAATAGCCGGACAACAGCGAAACCGCCGCTGCGACGATGATGGCGTTCCAACCCCACAGGTTGATGCGCGACAGCGTGTCGGAGAACATCCGAACCCGGCAGAGGCGCTGAATGCCGTAGTAGCTACCCGCGAAGACGACGCCGAGGGTGAATCCGAATATCACGGCATTGGTGTGGACCGGGCGGATCCGACCGAAATGGAGGTAGGGACCGACATTCCACTCGGGCCACGCGAGCTGAATCGCGGCGAGTAGCCCGACCAACATCCCGACGGTTCCCCAGACCAAGGCTGAAAGTGCGAAACCCCGCACGACCGCCATGTCGTAGGGGCTCTGAGCCTCCGCTTCCTGCAATTGGATTCTCCTTTGACGTGGCTAGAGCGACTTCGGTGCCTGTCCTGGGCGCGGCTCACGCTTCGCGCGGCGCCGACCCAGGACACGGCCACAGATTCGTCCCCGCCCGCGATTGGGACGGACTGCCGCGACCGGTCAGAACTCGTAGACGAGTGCCGACGTGACGCGCTGCTTGTGGATGCCCTTGTGGTGCGAGATGGGGCGGTCGTAGGCGACGCTCAAGGTCACGCGGTCCGACAGGACAAAGTGGAAGCCGAGGGCTGCGGTGATGAGGTCGAGTCCGGCGACCTGGCTCACGCCGAGGTTCAGGACATCCGTGCCTTCGAAGGAGCCGATACCGAGCAGACCCTGCACGGGGGCCAGCGGGACGGTGGTGCCACCGCCGAAGTCGACTGGGATCGAACTGTCCCCGCTGCTCACCCAATGCTGTCCCGTGATCTGCACGAACGGGGAGAATCGCTCGGTCACCGCGTAGTCGGCGTAGAGGTGGTAGAAGATGGACGTGCTCTGCACGTGACCGTCGATCGGGATCTCCATGCCGAGGTCGCCCATCAGATGCAGGCGATCGATTCCCCATGCCGCGGAGATAGACGGAATCACGACGCCATCGCCGTGCCCCTGGAAGACGTCCTTGCTGCCGCTGTCGAGTTCGACCCGGAGGATGCCCGAGACGATCCAACGGTCTTCTTCCGACTGAGCGAGGATGCCCTTGATCCCGGCAGCGAGATTGAACCAACCTTCCCGGTCGTCGAGGACGGAGAGGCCGGGGTCGACCCAGGCGCGACCGTCCTTCGTGGCGATCAGGGCAATCCGGTCCGTCAGTGCAATGCGCAGCTGAAGTGCCGCGACGTTCGCGTGACCGCCGCCGAGGACCGATCGGTCCGGGAACTCGTGGTAGACGTGATACGCGTAGGCACCGGTCGTGATGAACGGGTCCTCGAACAGGTAGGGAGAAGCGATCGGCTTTCGGAACCCCTCCCAACGGCCGGATCGCTCGCAGGTGATATCGGGAAAGAGCTGGTCGCACTCTTCTTCGGCAGCGACCGCGGGCGATCCTGCGCCGACGGCGAACACGATGAGGAACAGGGCAATGACAAGTCTACGCATCTAGGGGTGCCTCCTGGCAGCACGGCATTTGCAATGAGCGTGCCGCTCAGCGGAGATCACGCGTGCCCCTGAACGGGGCTGGCTGGGATTATTCGCCCCATCTCCAGCCCGGGCGACCCGATCTGCCTCAATGTCTTCGAGAGCGAGGGATGAGTGGTACCGCGGGTCTTCATCGCGTCAGCGGGCTGACTCCTCCACGTCAGTCGGATCATCGACGGACTGCGGAACGAGAAAGTCCTCCCGGCGAGCGCCTGTGACGCAGAGTCATTGGTCCCGTCGTTCGCGGCGTTCCGAGTAGGAAGGAGCCGGGCTAGCCTGTCGGTGCGTCCATTCGAGGCCCCCATGTCGGAACCCCAGCCCCTTCTCGACTACGCGCTTGCAGACGGCATCGCGACCGTAACGATGGACGACGGCAAGGTGAACGCGATGTCGATCGCGATGCTCGAGGCGCTGCACGCCGCGCTCGATCGCGCCGAGGCCGATGGCGCTGTCTTGCTGCTCACGGGCCGCGTTGGGATGTTCTCGGCCGGCTTCGACTTGAAGGTATTCACGCAGGGCCGACCGCAGACGCTGCGGATGCTGCGACTCGGCGCGACGTTGTGTGAGCGGATGCTGTCGTTCCCGGCACCGGTCGTCGTGGCATGCACCGGCCACGCCTACCCGATGGGTGCCTTCCTGATGCTCTCAGCGGACCGCCGGATCGGAGCCGCAGGCGAGTTCAGGATCGGTCTCAACGAAGTCGCGATCGGGATTTCGCTGCCGCTGTTCGCCGTCGAGGTCGCGCGACACCGCCTCACGCCGGCTGCATTTCACCGGACGGTAACGGGGGAGATGTGGACGCCAGAGGACGCCATTGGCGCCGGTTTCCTCGACGAGCTGGCGGCCCCCGAGCAACTCGCTGCGCGCGCACTCGAAGTGGCCCACTCGCTACGAGCCCTGGATGTGGCATCCCACCGCACAACGAAGGAGCGCGTGCGCAGTCAGGTCCTGGACGCTCTGCGAGTTGCGATCGCAGAGGAACTCGACGGCGACTGAACGCGGCGGGTCGCTCGCTCCTGCGTTGGACGACACCGGGGGATGCGCGACTGTGGCGCCCGTCGATCAGTCCGCGTTTGCCGTCGAGGGAGCCGCCGCTTGGCGTTTTTCCTCGATGACTGGAACCAGCCAGCGAGAGAGGAACGTGCGCAACTCGTCTTCGTTTCGCTCCGGACCGGGGTCGTCCAGAAAGCTCCTGAGCAGACGCAGGAGGATCTCTGCGAGTTCGTCGCGATCAGACGGATCCAGGTTTGAGCCGCCTTCCGCGAGTTCGACCATTTCGTCCTGGGCAAACCCGAGTCGAAGGGCGGACGAGACTTCGAGCGGGTCCCCGGACCGAACGAGTGCACTCAAATGGACGTCCTTCGGAATCTCATGGATGGCCACGACGAGGGTCTCGACGATGCGCTCGGCGAGACCTTCGCGTCGATGAACCCGCTGACGCACGCGCTCCAGCAAGCCGCCGCTCGCCAGGACGGCCGCTGCGTTGAAGAGTTCGTCGGAATTCTCGAAGTAGCGGTAGACGGTCTGCCGGGTCACCCCGGCAGCGCTTGCGACGTCCGAGAGGTTCACTTTCGAGAGCCCGAAACGCTCAATGCATTCCTGGGCCACACGGAGGAGGGTTCGGCGCGCCTCTGCTTCCGTGTTCGGCGAGTGACCGTTCCAGGGTTTCCGTCGTTGTGCCAAGGGGAGTCTCCTGAACGCGAGGACCAGGATTCGCGGCGGGGGCGGGTCCAACCGCATGCGATTCTATCAGTATATCATCCAATCATACAACGATAGTATATATGTATGATACGATGCAGAGCCCTGCGGCGGAGGGAGCCAGTTCGTCTCGCCGCGGCCCGACCCAGGAGAACCCATGCCCGATTCGACCCTGATCCAGGCGGCGCTCGACCTCCGCGGACTCATCGAGTCCGAGGCCGACGAGACCGAAGCGACCTGCACCCTGACGAAGCCCGTGGTCGACGCCATCGGCGAGGCCGGGCTCTTTCGACTGAGCACGCCCGAGGAGATCGGCGGTCTCGAAGCGGATGTCGACACGATCCAGGCCGTCTGTGAAGCCGTGTCTTTCGCCGATGGAGCAACCGGCTGGGCGTTCACCCAGAACGCGATCACGGGTTCCTACCTGTCGTACATCGAGCCCGAATTCGGCAAGAAGTTCACGGCGATGGGCCCGGGCGCAGGACACTTCGCGCCGCTTGGCGTCGCCCATGAAGAAGAGGGCGGCTATCGCGTCTCGGGAAATTGGCAGTTCGCGAGCGGATCGGGCCATGCCGAGTTCATGGGTGGCGGCGCGGTCATCATGCGAGACGGTGCGCCGGCCCCGATGGGCGAGGCCGGAGAGCTTCCCCTGGTCGGCTTCTTCGTCCCGGCAGAGCGCGCAAAGCTCAAGGGCAATTGGGACACGATGGGACTGCGGGGGACTGGCAGCTTCGACTATGAGATTCCAGAGACCTTCGTCGAGGCGGGAGCGACCTGGAATATCAACATGGGCTATGCGCCGCACAAGAGTGGTGGGGAGATCTTCGCTCTCGGGCCCCAGGCCTATGGCAGCATCGGCTCCTCAGCGTGGGCAATTGGCGTCGCTTCCCGAGCGCTCCATGAAATCGCCCAGATCGCGAAGGCGGGGCGCACGCGATTGGGCTCGTTGCCATTGAGAGAACAACCCGAGTTCCAGCGCAACTTCGGCTTCCACTCGACGGCGATCGAAGCAGCGCGAATTCAATTGAGCACGATCTACAACCGGGCGGTCGAACGGATCGAGAGCGGCGCCGATCCCACCGCGTGCGCCGACGCCGTACGCCAGACCAAAGCCCACGCGAATTACATCGTGAAGCATGTGACGAAGTCTGCGGTCGTGTTTGCCTGGGAGGCCTCCGGCAGCGCCGGAATGCGCAATCCGAGTCGACTCCAAAGATGCTTCCGGGACATCCATATCGGCGCCGGGCACCAGGTCTTCGACGATCGCGGTTACTGCGAATTCGCGAAGCCGGCCCTCGGTATCGAGCCGGCTCCCTTCTAGAAGAGACCTCGCCGTTAGAGCCCGATCCAAGGCCCCATCGGCTCGACCGATCCGGCGCCGAGAGAGGAGATCCAATGCCCGCCCCTCGTCCCCCGCAGCCTGCAACACCGGCGGCCGATGCCTTCGAGATTCACCGAGCATCCGTCGCCGATGGGATGAATCTTGCTTACGTCCACGAGGGCGTCGGGGGCTATCCGTTGCTTCTCGTGCACGGCTACCCAGAGACGAAGCGGGTCTGGTGGCGAAACATCATGCCGCTCGCAGATGCCGGGTTCGAGGTCATCGTGCCGGACCTCCGGGGCTACGGAGATTCGGATCTGTCCGAGAGGGACGAGTACGACATCGTGCTCTATTCCAGGGACCTGTTCGCGTTGGTTCATGATGTTCTCGGTCACCAACGATTCGGAATGATCGGCGGTGACGTTGGCGGCGCGGTGATCGTCGACATGGCGAATCGTTATTCGCAGCATGTTGATCGCATGATCTTCTTCAATACTGTCGCGCCGGTCGTCCCCGACGAACCCGAGTGGTACGCGGAGCGAGGGCTCTCGATGAACCCACTCGAGCATGGTCCGACTGGGGACTATCGAATTCGGCAAGGTCGCGACCACGAACAGCTACGCGCAGACCTCGACACGCCCGCCCGCTGCCGCCAGTACGTCCGTGACTTCTATGAGCACCGCCTTCTCGCCTCGCAGTACGCGTTCGAGGAATCGGATTTCGACTTCATGGTCGAGCCATTCGGTGACATCGATCGGTTGGCGGCTGGCTGGGCACCGTACCAGCTCGAGTACGGGCGGCCGATGAGCGACATGCCAATGATCATGCAGAAGACGCAGACGCCGACGATGATCCTGCACGGCCCGGACGATCAAATCGTCCCGGCGGATTTCCCGAAACGTTGTGAACTCGCGTTCCCGAATCGCACGGGCCCGCTCGTGATCCCCGAGTGCGGGCACTTCCTCCAGTGGGAGCGAGCGGACGTGCTGAACGATCTCTCGATTCTCTATTTCTCGGATCTGCGCACGAACCCATAGGGCAGCGCCCACTCCAGTCGTGGCTCCAAGGTCCCGGCGCAAGTTGTTGCAGAACCAGGCGCCCTTCAGAGTCCGGCGCGGTCCATCGGCGTTCCGGCCCGGGCGCTCGCCTTCTCTTCCGCTCGATCGAGTCCGCTGCCCAGGAACGCGCGCAGTTCGTACATCTGTTGTGCGGCGAGTCCTTGCCCGATAAAGCTTGCGGCGTAGATCCCGGCAATCAGCAGGAGGGCGCCGAGCGCGGCAGCCAGCCCCTCGGGCGTTTGGCCGAGGGTGAGCTGCGCTACGCCGTACATGCCAGCGACCAGGCCGACGGCACCGAGGGCGGCGTAGACGAATGCGAAACCCGTCCAGACGCCGGGTCGCGGCGTGAAGAGGCAGCGCACCCGAATACCCGAGGAGGGCAGTTCGTCCTCGCTCTCGATCGGCTCGAACGTCAGGTCGAGCTCCGGAGACCAAAACGCGCGTCGCGTCTCGGGAATGCGCAGCACACAATGGCTGGACTCGAAGCTGCCTTCCAGCGGGGGCTCGGCATCGCCTACGTGCTCGCGCAGCGTGTCGACCACCGTCTGCTGATCGCAGCGGAGAGGGACGACGAAGCGCGGTCGCATCTGGAGGTCAGCCATGGCACGCCCTGCCTTGCGAAAGGATACCACGAGCGGCGGTACCACCGCATAACGCGCGTCGCCACCAGCAGGTGCGTTACGACCCCTTCACGTCTCGAGTTCCTTTGTTGCGCCGCCCCGCGACGCCATCACTTGGGTATGCTGACCGAGGATGCTGACTGACATCGAGATTGCGCGTTCCGTCACGCCGCGACCCATTTCGGAAGTCGCTGAACACCTCGGTCTGCGCCTCGAGCAGATCCGGCCCTACGGCCACGATGCCGCCAAGGTGTCGCTCGATGTCCTCGGCCAGCCGCGGCCCCGGCCGGGCACGTCGCGTCTCGTCCTGGTGTCGGCGATCACGCCCACACCGGCCGGCGAAGGCAAGACGACGACCAGCATCGGACTGGCCGACGGGCTCGCCCGCCTGGGCGAATCGGTCTGCCTCGCCCTACGCGAGCCTTCGCTCGGTCCCTCCTTCGGGATGAAGGGTGGTGCTGCAGGCGGCGGGCGCAGCCAGGTGATTCCGATGGACCGGATCAATCTTCACTTCACCGGCGACTTCCATGCCGTCACCAGCGCCAACAACCTCCTGTCCGCCTTGATCGACAACCACCTCTACTTCGGCAACAAGCTCGGGATCGACCCCAGGCGGGTTCTATGGCGCCGCGTCATGGACATGAACGATCGGGCGCTGCGCAACGTCGTTGTCGGCCTGGGCGGCCGCATGCAGGGCGTTCCGCGCGAGGGCGGCTTCGATATCACTGCGGCTTCCGAGGTGATGGCCATCCTGTGTCTGGCCGAGAACGCCGAAGACCTGCGCGAGCGCCTCGATCGCATCCTCGTCGGCTTCAGCTACGACGGAGAGCCCATCACGGCCGCACGCCTGGGAGGCTCGGGCGCCATGCTCGCGCTGCTGCGAGACGCATTGTGGCCCAACCTCGTCCAGACCCTCGAAGGCACCCCGGCGATGATCCATGGCGGTCCCTTCGCGAACATCGCCCACGGTTGCAACAGCGTGATCGCGACGCGCATGGCGATGCACCTCTCCGACTGGACGATCACGGAAGCCGGATTCGGATTCGACCTGGGCGCCGAGAAGTTCTTCGACATCAAGTGCCGCAGCGCCGGCCTCGAACCGGTCGCCGTGGTTCTGGTTGCGACAGTTCGCGCCCTGAAGATGCACGGTGGGCTCGGCGCAAAGGAACTGGGCCACACGGACGCGGGTGCAGTCGAACGCGGTCTGCCGAACCTCGAGAAGCATATCGAGAGCATCCAGCGATTCGGCGAGCGTCCCATCGTCGCGCTGAACCGCTTCGCCAGCGATGCCGACGAGGAAGTGGAGGTCGTTCGCGCACGTTGTGAGGCACTCGGCGTTGACTTCGCCGCGACGGACCACCACGCACGAGGCGGCGAGGGCGCCCTGGAGTTGGCGCAGACCCTGATGGCCCGAGGGGAGGAGCCGGGAGTGCAGCGCTTCTCCCCGCTCTATTCCCTCGATGCCACCATCGAGGACAAGGTCGCCACCGTGGCCCGCGAGATGTACGGCGCGCGTGACGTCTTCTACACACCGCAGGCACGCCGGGACTTGAATGATGCCGAGCGGCTCGGATACGCGGGCCTTCCAGTATGCATCGCGAAGACGCCGGCTTCTCTATCCGATGATCCGCGCCTCCACGGCCGACCGCAGGACTTCGAGGTCACGGTGCGCGGCGTCCAGGTGAATGCCGGCGCCGGCTTCCTGGTCGTGCTGACGGGCGACATCTTGAGGATGCCTGGCCTCCCGCGACACCCGCTGGCAGAGCGGGTCGACGTGCGCGACGGCGACATCGTCGGGCTGGAGTAGCGGGCGGCGCGCTAGTGATCTCGCACGCACCCCGGCGCCGTGCGGCGAGAGACTGCGTCATCCGCGCGATCGCTCGTGCTAGTTCGGACCCTGGCCGCCCGACCGGCGGCGTTCGTGCCGTTCGAGTGCGTCGAGAAGCGCGGGCATCACATGGGATCGCGTGATCACGCCGACGAGTCGGTCATTCTCGTGAATGAGTACGCGGCGAAACTCCGATGACATCAGCCGGTCGACGACTTCGACGAGGGGCGCATCGATCGACACGATGATCGGATCGCGCGTCATCACGTCCGCGACGCTCGGCGTATCCGGATCAAAGAAGACCTTCATCAGGTCGCCTTCGTTGAGTGCCCCTACGATTCGGCCCTCTGCATCGACGACGGGGAGGCTGCTGATTCGGTTCTCGATCATGACGGCGACGGCCACCCGTAGAGGGCTCTCCGGCTGGACGGTCGCGAGGTTGCCCTCCATGACATCGAGGATCGTGAGGCCCGGCGGTACGACATGCGAGGGCGGGCCGTCCCCATCACCGTGCTTCCCAGGGGAAACACTTCCGGGGTCCCCCCGTATCCGCTGAAGCTCGCGCTTGAAGCTCTGCATTCTATTGGTGGCCATGGCGTACTCCCTTTCGGATCGTCCATGTTCTCTGGCGAATGGCGGCGCGGTGTCCGCCTTCGACTCTACGATGGCTGGTTGCATAAACCGTGCCCCGTAAGGCCGTAGCAGGGCGCCCGCGAGCGCGGCCGCTGCGGCAGGACACCCCGATTCCGCTCTAGCCACTACCAACGCGCCGCACCCTGGACGGCCGGACTGGAGCGCTGGTGCTGATGGGGCCGAGGCGGTCCTGTCCCCGGGAAATTCCGAAGCGCAGCGAGTGCTGCAGCTCGAACGGGGCCTACCTTCAAGCACTCAACTCACTCGGGAGGACACAATGGGCGCACTCGAAGGCAAGGTGGCATGGGTCAGCGGTGGCAGCGGCGGAATCGGGTCGGCGACGCTCCGACGGTTCGTGGAGGAGGGCGCCGCCGTCGTCTGCTCCGACATCAACGATGAGGCTGGCGAGAAGCTCGTCGCGGAACTCAAGAGTGCGGGTGGCCAAGCGGTCTACTCCCATTGTGATGTGGCGAACCTGGATGAGGTGATGGCCAGCGTCGGTGAGGCGGTCTCTGAATTCGGCCGCATTGACATCCTCTTCAACAACGCCGCCACCAGCACGGGCGGTTATGTCGCGGATCTCGATCCCGATGGCTGGGACCGGAGCTTGCGCGTGATGCTCACCGCCGCGATGTACGGAATGAAGGCCGCGATCCCCCACATGCTCGAGCAAGGTGGTGGCTCGATCATCTCGACGTCGTCGATCTACGGCATGGTCTCCTCTGCAGGCAACTCGCCATACGCGACCGCCAAGGCAGGCCTGATCAATCTCTCTCGTTCGGCCGCGATCGAATATGGCCGCAGAGGCATCCGATCGAACTGCGTGTGCCCGGGCGCCGTCGATACGCCGATGCTCGACACGGTGGTGGGACTTGGACTCAAGAGCCGCGAAGCCATCGCGGAGATGCACGCGACCGGGAAGATCATCGATCCCGTCGAAGTCGCGAACCTGGTCGTCTTCCTCGCGAGTGACCAATCTTCTGGGATCACGGGTCAGGCCATCGCGGTTGATGGTGGACTCCTGGCGGCCTGTGACCTAACAGGTGTGCCGCCGATGCAGTAGCGGCATCGCGGGGCACCGCGAGCGCAGCAAGCGGGTCCTCGGCGCTTCAGTAGCGGCCTATTGGGGCCTGGCGGGGGCCAAGATTGCTTCTGGCTCTTCATGGCCGAAAGAGCGTAGAATCAGACGACCTCACAGCCCAGACGACCAGGAGAGCCCCACACGCGTATGCGCCTTTCAAATTTCGGAAACGACATCGCACACATCGACCTCACCGCAGGCGAGATCGCCATGAAGCCGGCGCCGCGCGAGTGGGTCGAGCAATACATCGGCGCCCGGGGGCTTGGCGTGCGGTATGTGCTCGAAGCGGGGCCCGAGGTCGAACCGCTTTCTCCCGAGAATCGGCTGTGCTTCCTGAACGGTCCGCTCACTGGATCAGAAGCCAGCATGAGCGGCCGATGGGCTTGTGTGACGAAGTCACCCCTCACCGGAACGGTGACCGACAGCCACCAGGGTGGTTGGACCGGTGCGCGGCTGCGCTGGGCTGGCTTCGACGGCCTGATCTTCGAAGGGCGATCGGCGAGCCCCGTCTACGCGTTCATCGAGAACGGCACCATCGAACTCCGCGACGCGTCGGAGATCTGGGGCCTCGGCGTTCATGACACCGTCGCGTTTTTCCGCGAGCGCTACGGAGCCAAGAACCTGTCGGTCAATGCGATCGGACAAGCTGGAGAGCGCGGCAATCGCTTCGCGGCATGGCTCAACGAGGACGACCGTGCGTTCGGGCGCGGCGGAACTGGAGCGGTCGGCGGGGCCAAGAACCTGAAGGCCATCGTCATCCGGGCCGGCCTGGAGAAGAGCCAGGTCGACGATCGAGATCGCTGGAAGCAGGTCCGTCGTGAAGCGCTCGATGTCATTCGCGACGAGGTCAATATCACGAGCCCGCGCAAGGGCGGCTTGTCCGTGTACGGCACCAACGTGTTGATGAACGTCACCAACCGCATCGGTGCGCTCGGAACGCGAAATAGCCAGACGACCTCGTTCGGCGACCGCGCCGAGGCCATCAGCGGCGAACACGTCAAGGAGACCATTCTCGTCAACGATCCCACGTGTCATGCATGCCCGGTCGCTTGCAAGAAGGAAGTCGAAGTGACGGAGGGCCCGTGGAAGGGCTTGCGTATGGAAAGCGTCGAGTACGAACCGGCGTGGTCGTTGGGCTCGAACTGCGGCAACGATGACATCGGATCCGTCGCGAAGATGATCGACCAGAGCAACGACTATGGATTCGACCCGATCGAGCTCGGCAACGTCATTTCGATGTACATGGAGGCGACCGAGCGCGGCTGGGTCGAGGGACCGGGCCTCGCTTGGGGAGACATCGAAGGCATGGTCCGCCTCACGGATGAGATCGGGACCTGCGAAGGCGAAGGGAAGCTCCTCGCGGAAGGCGCCGCTCGCGCCGCTGCAGAGTTCGGACACCCGGAGATCGCCATGGTCTGCAAGGGGCAGGCGGTCGCGGCCTATGATCCTCGCGGGATGAAGGGCATGGGGCTCGGCTATGCGACGAGCAACCGCGGTGCGTGTCACCTGAGGGCCTATGTGGCGGCCGCGGAGCTGGGCGTCGCGCCCGGCGAAGGCGAGCCGCTCGACCCGCTGGAATGGCGCGGCAAGGGAGAGCTGGTGAAGATCTTCCAGGATCTGCATGCATTCTCGGACAGCTTGGATCTGTGCAAGTTCAGTGCGTTCGCTGAAGACGCAAGCCACTACGCGGATCAGTATGCGACGGCCATGGGCGTCGCCTTCACTCCGGACGATGTCATGCGCGCGGGCGAGCGCATCTACAACCTGGAGCGGCGCTACAACAATCTCGCGGGCTTCGGAGCCGGTTCCGACACACTTCCGGCCCGCTACACGGAAGAAGCATCGACGGAGCCCGGCTCGAAGGGACACGTCTCCGAACTCTCGGACATGCTCGGCGAGTACTACACGGCGCGGGGCTGGGAAGAGGGCGTCGTGCCGAGTGCCCTGCTCGACGAGCTCGGCATCGTGTGACGATCGTTCGCGTTCGTTTCTATGCTGCGTTCCGCGACATCGTCGGGGGAAAGCAGGCCGACGTCGAAGTCGTCGGAGGCGACACGGTCGGAGATCTGCTGGAAGCGATCGTCGTTCGCTGGCCCGAGCTGCGAGAGCATCTGATCAACGATGACGGCAGCCTGTCGAAGCGCGCGAACCTCTTCGTCGATGGCCGGGCGCTTCGCTTCTTGAGCGATGGTCTCGCAAGCCCCCTCGATCCGGCCCAGGAGATCGATTGCTTCCAGGCCGTGGCGGGCGGCTAGCCGTCGCCGTCGTGCCCCGGCGCCCGGACTGCCGCGCGACGTCCGGGCGAAGTATCGTCTGGGTGACTCGCCGACTCGCCCGAAGTCGATCCCCTGCGAGTCGGGAGCAGACATGAC
>JAJDAQ010000123.1 GCA_029261815.1 Deltaproteobacteria bacterium | reverse complement strand
GGTGTCGAACTCGGCCGGGCTTGCGTGGCCAAGGGCCACCGCGGTCACCGGATCCTCCAACTGCTCTGGGCCGGAATCGCCGCCTACGTCTTCCACTACGGCAAGCGCTACTGCTTCGGTTGCGCCTCGATGCCCGAGGTCGGCGCCGCCCAGGTCGCGGCCGCGATGCAGGCGCTCTACGAAGGCGGCCACATGCACCCGACGATGGCCGTGCATCCGCAGCCGGGCTACGAACTGCCCGACGTCCCGCCCGAGGATGAGATCGAGGTGCCGGGCTTGATCCAGGCCTACCTCGCTCTCGGAACCAAGGTCTGCGGAACACCCGCCCGCGATGCCGACTTCGGCACCATCGACTTTTTCGTGCTGCTGGACGTCCAAGACGTGAACCCGGCGGTGCTCTCTCGGCTCACTGCCTAACCCACGCGTCAAGGACACCATGAGCGACCTCCTCTGCGAAATCACCGCTGGCGAATGCGCCGTTCTCCTCGAACAGGCCGCGAACCTCGTGCTCGACCTCAAGGGCAAGGTCTACCGGGCCGAAGGGCCCGGCCCGATCGGCGGGGTTGGCGAGCAGGTCCGGCACGTGGCCGAGTTCTTTGCCGCATTCCTCGCCGGGATCGATCGAGGCGAGGTCGACTACGACGCTCGGGCGCGCGACCCTCGGATCGAGGCGGACCCCACGTTCGCGGGCGAAAGGCTCGCCGAAATCGGGAGCCGGCTGTCGGAGACGGTTTGGAACGACAAGACGCTACGCGTTCGCATGGACGACGGATCGACGTGTTTCACGACGTCGTCGGTCGCGCGCGAGCTGCGCATCCTGGCGAGTCACACGGTTCACCACTTCGCGATCATCCGGATGCTGCTCGACGGGAACGAGAACCGGCTGCCGGCCGGCTTCGGCGTGGCGCCGGCCACGCAGCGGTACCGCGCCGGCCTCGCCGATTGTGGCGACTAGGGGGCACCGCACGATGAGTCGGGCGCGTCGCGCTCCGGGCCTTCTCAAGCGCGCCGGCATCCTGGCGGTGGCATTGGGGGCGAGCGCCCAGGCCGAGCCGATCGAACGCGTGGCCTACCCGGCGGACGAACACGGCATGCGCGTCTCCGCCTTGCGCGCGGGTTCGCAAGATGGTGAGTCCGTGGTCTTCATCCACGGGACCCCCGGGTCAGCCAACGTCTGGGACGCGTTCCTGGAGGCTCCGGCGGACGACTTCCGCCTCACCGCAATCGATCGCCCCGGCTTCGGAAGTTCGCTGCCCGAGGCTGCTGAAGTGCGCTTCGCCATGCAGGCCGAGGCCCTCGCGCCGCTGCTGGAGGAAAGGCCTGCGATCCTCGTCGGTCATTCGTTAGGCGGTGCCGTGGTCGTCGAAGCGGCGGCGCGGTTTCCCGGCCGGGTTCGCGGCATCGTGGTGGCTGCCGGCGCACTGGACCCGGACCTCGAAGAGGTGTGGACCGTTCAGCATTTCGGGGCCTCACGCTGGGTCCGCTGGTTGCTCCCGCGTGCCTTGCGCAACGCGAACGACGAGTTGATCGCCTACGAAGAACAGCTTCGGCTGATGGCGGGCAATCTCGCGCGCGTGAACGTGCCGGTGATCGTCGTCCATGGCACCGCGGACGTGCAGGTTCCCTACGCAAACGTGGCGTTCATGGAACGCATGCTGGCCCCGCACGCGCAGGCGCTGGAAGTCGTGACGCTCGAAGACGCGGACCACTTCCTTCCCTGGAAGCACACCCAGGTCCTGTGGGACGCCATCCGCCGCGTCGGGGAACTCGCGCCGCCTACGCCCTAGGGCGCACTCAAGAGGGGCGCGATATCGGCCGATCCACTCCCCATGTGGCGTGGAACCCTGACCAAGGCCCTCGTATTGGCTGCACTCGGCTTGCCCGTGGTGGCCGACGCCGAGATCTACCGCTGGGTGGACCGGAACGGGAAGGAACACTTCACCACCGATCTCCGCCAGGTCCCGGCCAGCCAGCGCGACCTGGTGAAGGCCAAGGCCGGCGGACGCCCGACGATCAATCGAACGGCGACCCCGGCGAAGCCTGCGGCGCAGGCGCCTCGCTACGAGGCGCGCGGGTCCGGCCCGACGTCGCGAACGTCGTCTTCGCACGCGGTGGGTGAAGAGCAGCGCCAGGGCCGCCCGGAAAGCTGGTGGCGCGGACAGGCCGACACCATGCGCACCGACATTTCGACGCTCGAAGCCCTGGTCGAACGCTTCGAGGCCGAAGGCGCCGACCACGCACCGTCTGCCCGCCGCTACAGCGGGGCCAGCCGAGCCCGCCACGACCAGTACCAGGCCCGCTACCAGGCCTGGAACAAGGCCACCCAGGACCTCAAGTACAAGCGCCGGGCCTGGGAGAACTTCCAGGAGCGGGCCCGCAGGGCCGATGTGCCGCCGGGCTGGCTGCGCGAGCGTTGACCCCGAGCCGGCTTCGGGAAAGTCGCCGGATCCACACCCCTTTTCCGATTCCACCGCTCCGGTAGACTCCCCAGTCCTCGCGGAGAGGTGGCCGAGTGGCTGAAGGCGCGCCCCTGCTAAGGGTGTATAGGCTTATCCCCTATCGAGGGTTCGAATCCCTCCCTCTCCGCCAGTTGTTCCGGAAGTCCGCCTGAGCCCGCGCTCCCCAGGGAGGCCGCGGCCCAGGCTGCGTCCGGGTTCCGCGGAGAGGTGGCCGAGTGGCTTAAGGCGCACGCTTGGAAAGCGTGTGTAGGGAAACCTACCGTGGGTTCGAATCCCACCCTCTCCGCCAACGGGCGCCCGCCGCCTAGCGGTCCGCCGCCGGGTAGAACTGGCGCGCCCAGCGGCGGAAGTCCGGGACGGGGCCGTCGCCATCGCTGAGAAGCGGCTTGTCGTGGTAGGTCTTGTTCTCCCAAATGGGGAAGTCCTGTTCGACGGCCGCGGCGAGCTGGTCGCAGTAGGCCTGGTGGAAGCCGCTGCCGGGGTCCGCCGCTTCGCCCTGCTTGGAGATCACGCCGAAGCGCAGGTGCGTCGTTTCGTCGTCGATGGGCGTCATGCCCATCAGGATGGCGGTGTCCATCATGCCCGTGTACCGCACGTAGCTCGAGCCGAGCCCCGGGTTGCGGCCTTCGACATGGATGTCGTCGACGCGGCCTTCGAAGTCGTCCAGGGTCTTCGATGTAGAGGCCTTCCAGATGACCTCGTGGCCCTCAAAGCGGACCTCGCGGTAGTGGGGCATCTCCATGGCGTGGACGTGGTGGAAGTGCGGCCAGTCGACACTGTTCTCGACGACTTCTTGTGGGTGGGTCCGCACCGTCCACTCGTAGCGCGTCCACTCCGGCGTCCAGTCGGCGGCGCCGAACTCGACCACGCGCGGCGGCTCCCAGGTGGGTTCGGAGCGGTCGGACGCGTACCAGGCCCAGACGACGCCGGATTGCTCGCGCACGGGGAACGTCCGTAGCCGCGCCTTCGGCGGAATGCGCTCGGCGTACGGGATCTCGACACAAATGCCGTCGGCCCCGAAGCGCCAGGCATGGAAGGGACACCGGAGTGTGTCGCCCTCGACGCTGCCGCCATGACCCAGGTGCGCCCCGAGGTGCGGACAGAACGCATCGACGACGTGGGCGTCTCCGGACTCACCCCGATAGAGGACGAGCTCGCTGCCGAAATAACGAAGCGGAACGGTTTCGCCTGCGGCGACCCCGTCGCTCCACGCCACCGGGTACCAGCCGGTCGGCATTCCGAACGGGAAGCGACTCATGCGCTGGCTCCAGGCGAATTCGGTAGCCGGAAGCGACCGCGCGCCGTGATCGGGGGGAGGTCGAGGACCGTTCGAATGCCGGCCGGCGCTTCGACCACGGGCCGAATGGCGTTGACGCAGTTCATGGCCGTGCACTGGAGGCCGAACTCGGTCGAGCCATCTTCGGTGACGGGGCCGAAGCGGCAATGCAGCGGTGGTTCGCCCTCGATCTCGACGAGGTATTCCAGCACGGCGTCGTAGGGCCAGTTCGGTTCGATGTCGTGGGACATCCGCCAGTAGGTTTCGAATTCGATGACGGGTTCTCCCGCGACGAGCCCGCGGTAGGAATAATGCTGCCCGGCCACACATCCGGCCGGGATCGGACCCGCGGAGGTTTCGAGGTCGCTCGTGGCCGCTGCGGGTTCATAGGCGCTTTTGTGGTCGTCGAGTTCGAAGCCGAGGCCGGCCGCGACGAGGTCCATCGACTCGAAGAAGATCTTGCTCATTACGCCGAGCAACGGTGGCGCGTGCTTGCGTGCCTTCTCGATCGGCGCACCGAAGCCGAGCTGGCCCATCACCATCTCCGGGCTCTCGCTCATCACCGAGAGGTTGCAGACCTCGATGACCCGGATGTGGTCGATCCGGCGCGAAAGACCCGAGAGCAGCAGTGGCAGGCGGTCGCCGCCGAAGCCGGGGTGGATGCCGGTGCCGTGGAGCGAGCTGTTGCCGGCGCTGCACGCTGCTTCGATGCGGTCGCGCGTTGGCCCTTCCTTCAGGTAGACCCAGCCCGACGGCGTGACGACGTCGAGCCCCGACGCGAGTAGCCGGCACATCTCGTCGAGGTCGGTGAGGAGCGGTGCGTAGAGCACGCAGTCGGCGTCGAGTGCCAGCAGGGCGTCGATGTCGCGCGTGGCGGCGACCCCGAGCGGCGCGATGCCCGCGAGTTCGCCGGCGTCGCGCCCATCCTTCGCTTCGGAGTGCACCCAGACCCCGGCGAGTTCGAGCCCCGGGTCTTCGACGATGGCCGGGATCGCGTGGCGACCCACGCTGCCGGTCGCCCATTGGATGACGCGTAGCGGTCGGGCGCTCACGCCGGGCGCCGCCAAGGGTGGAGCCGGAAGGGGTCGCTGGGTCGGGCCATCTGGCGGGGTCGCGCTCCTGGAAGCCGCCAGCGTCGTCCGGCGGGGTCGTGCAGAATAGACCATCCGTTTCGTCTCAGGCGGCAGCGCGCGCGCGCGGCATCCGACCTACGCTTGCAGCACCGCCCCCGCCATTCCAGGAGCCTCCCCATGGCCGACGCCCCGAAGTTCGACCCGATCGCGATGATGACGGGAGGCCAGCTCCCGACCAGCGTCGAAGACCTTCGCGGCCTGCTGGACGGCCTCGCCGGATTCCTGAACGGTGACCTCCCGAAGGTCGGCGGCTTCCAGAAGGCCATACCGCTCTTCGACGGTGTCACGGCCGACCTCGTCACGCCGACGGGAGACGGGCCCTTCCCGGTGCTCGTCTACCTGCACGGCGGCGGCTGGGTGAGCGGAAGTCCGACATCGCATAACAAGTTGGCGCACCGTTTCGCCGAAGCCGGCTTCCTGGTGCTGAACGTCGACTACCGGATGGCCCCCGAACACCCGTTTCCGGTCCCGTTCGAAGACTGCGTGGAAGCGCTGCGCTGGGCAAAGCGCGAGATCGCGGCCTACGGCGGCGACCCCGACCGCATTGCGGTGGGTGGCGACAGCGCTGGCGGAAACCTGTCGGCCGCCGCTGCGATCGCGCTGGACGGCGACGAAGCGAAGCCGCGTGCGGCGCTCTTGATCTACGGCGTCTTCGACTTCGCGCGGCTGGGGGAAGAGGGCGATGGCCCGGCAATGCCCGGCCTCGACCTTTCGCCCGAGGTCGGCGAGCAGATGGTCGAGATGATGGTCGGCTCGTACCTGGGCGCACTACCGGGCCGTGAACCCCTGTTGGGCGACGCGCGCGTCAGCCCGATCCACGCGGCGGCCAAGCTGCCGCCTTGTCACGTCGTTTGCGGCGGTGCCGACCCGCTTTCGAGCCAGGCCGACAGCCTGGTCGGAGCGCTGCGCGCCGCCGACGTCGAGCACGAAACCTTCACCGACGCTGACATGCCCCATGGTTATGTGCAGATCGAGATGCTGCCGCCCGCGCGGCCCGCGATCGAACGCATGATCGCATTCCTGCGCAAGCAGCTCGGCTGACGCACGGGCTCGTTGTCGTTCGTGGTTCCACCACGCCCTGGATCGGAAGCCGCCATGGCCTCTTCCCATGACCCCGACCTTCCCGGCGACAGCGCGGGCGTCTACTTCATGTCTGTCGAAGACTTCGAGTCGCGAAGCGGACCTGCAGCGACGCCGCGCCTAGCCTCGACAACAAGGGAAATGCCCATGCCCAAGGTCCAGTTCAACAAGGCGGTCGCCACCCGCTACGACGAAGACGCGGGCCCCATGTTCGCGCCCGAACTTCTAGCGGCGACGGCCGGTTTCCTGGCCGAACACGCGCAGGGCGGGGCGGCCCTCGAGTTCGCCGTCGGGACCGGGCGCGTGGCGCTTCCGCTTCATGCGCGCGGCGTGCCGGTCGCGGGCATCGACGTTTCGCAGCCAATGCTCGACCAGCTGGCGGCCAAGGCCGGGGCCGCGGACATCCCGGTGCGCTGCGGCGACATCGCGACGACCCGGGTCGAGGGCAGCTTCCAGCTCGTCTACCTGGTCTACAACACGATCACGAACCTCACGTCCCAGGACGAACAGGTCGCCTGCTTCCAGAACGCGGCCGACCACCTCGCGCC
>JAJDAQ010000122.1 GCA_029261815.1 Deltaproteobacteria bacterium | reverse complement strand
CGACGAAAACCAGCTCTACGTCGCTGTCGACGTGCGCGACGACTCCGTTGTCGCCGGAAGCGACGTCGTCGCGCGGATGCAGGACCACGTGTCGATCAGCATCGACTCCCGGCCCGACCCCGAGCGCTCCGCGAACGAGGGTCGCTTCGAAGCGATCGTGGCCGGCACCTACGCGAAATTGACCCAGGCAATGATTCCGCTCGGCGGATCCAAGGAAGACGAACTCCTGAAGCTCTTTGGCATCCCGGTCGTTCCCGGCGTCGCGCAGGCGGCAGAGCGCACGGGCAATGGTTATGCCGTCGAGTTCTCGGTGCCGCGCGCGCGACTCGACGAGATTCGAGGGTCCGCCTGGGATGCTCTGCGGATCAACGTCGGAGTCGTCGACTTCGACGATGGCGAAGCCGAGCATGTCGAAGTCTACTGGCGGCCGGATCGCTTCGGTGGTGGCGCGCCGGAGGGCTCCGGCACCTTCGTTCGTCGTTAGGCGCGAGGTGGCCGCATCCAGCTCTCCCGGATTCCAGCCGAGGCCAGTCTCCCTGGTCGTAGGGATGCTTGCCGCGATCGTGGCGATGGAGTTCTTTCATCGCCAGTTGCTGGCCGTCGCACTCCCCGCGATCCAGAAAGACATCGGAATGTCGGATTCCGCGGCCGGCGCCCTCCTGATGGGCTTTGCGGCCGCGTACTTCGTCCTTGCACTGATCCTTGGCCGGGTGGCCGACCACCGCAGCCGCGCCGCGATCTACACGCTATCGCTCCTCGCCTGGAGTGGGGGAACCGCACTTGGCGCGGTCGCAACCGGATATGCAGGCTTGATGTTCACCCGTGTACTGGTTGGCGGGGCCCAGGGCGGCGCTGGCGCCGTCAATGCACCGCTGGTGGCCGATTATGTCAGGCCCGAACGACGCGGCACTGCGATGGGCATCGTCGGAATCGGCGGCACGCTCGGAAGCATGGTGGGCCTCGCACTCGGCGGGTACTGGGTCGGCTCCGTCGGGTGGAGAGAGACGTTCGTGCTGGGCGGCATCGCGGGCGCGGTCTTCGCGGCGATCTTCCTGGCCGTCGTGAAGGAACCTCCGCGCGGATGGTCCGAAGGGCATCCGCCAGATTCCGAGCGACCGTCGATGAGTCAGGTCATGACCACGTTGCGTTCGCTCAAGACGCTCCCGCAGCTAGCCTTCGCCGCGATCCTGGCCAACATGTCGATCATGGCATCTGCGCAGTGGGGACCCGCGTTCTTCGACCGGGTTCATGAGCTACCCCCGGAAGAAGTCGGGCTCTACATGGCCGGCATTGCGCTCTTCGCGACCGCGGGTCCCGTAGTCGGCGGCATGATGACCGACCGCCTCTGGGCCACGAGTCCGAGTGCGGCATTGCGGATGTCCGCAATCGCGTCCGCCGTGGCGTGCCCGCTCGGCATCATCGGCGTGCAGAGCGACAGCCTCGTGATTGCGGTCGTATTCTTCTCCCTGTCGATCGTGCTGGGCTTGATCCACGCCGCTCAGATCGGGGCGGTCTCCCAGGCGCTCGCGCCGGTGCAGATGCGTGGCGTCACGGCCGCAGTCATGGCCGCCACACTGACCGGCGTCGGCTTCGGCGTGGGCCCGCTGTTCACGGGCTTCCTCTCCGAATGGGGAGGGGGAGATGCGCAGGGCCTGCGTACGGCCCTCACTGTGATGGCCCTGTTCTACGCATGGGGTGCCGTCCACTTCTGGCTGGCTTCCCGCACCCTGGAAGATGAACTGTCACGGACAGGACAGCCCTAGCCACTCACCGTTACACTCCCGCGTCGGGGGTTTGAGGGACTTGTGACGGAAGCGCTCGCAGAAACGACGGCTGGCTGGGTCCGCGGGACGACGGACGGAAATTCCCTCGTATTCCGGGGGGTTCGGTACGCCGCGCCACCCATCGGCCCGGCCCGTTTCCGGCCGCCGCGGCCGCCGGAACCGTGGACGGGGGAGGCGGATGCCACGCGCGTGGGCCCGTCCTCACCCCAACTCGCGGTCCCTGCCTTCTCGTGGATCAACGCCGCTGCGGGCCGCCTCGACGAGGATTGCCTCTTCTTGAACGTCTGGACGCCGGCGACGGACAACGCGAAGCGTCCGGTCCTGGTCTGGATCCACGGCGGCGGCTTCCTGGTCGGCTCGGGATCGACACCGGTCTACAACGGCGCAGACCTCGCAAACCGCGGCGATACCGTGGTGGTCACGATCAACTACCGCCTGGGCGCGCTGGGTTTCGCGCACCTGGGACACGTCTTCCCGGACCAGCTACCGGACAGCACCAACCTCGGCGTGCGCGACCAGATCGCGGCGCTCGAATGGGTGCAGCAGAACATCGAGCGGTTTGGCGGCGATCCTGGGAACGTCACGATCTTCGGTCAGTCCGCCGGCGGCATGAGTGTGGGCGCATTGTTAGGCGCACCGCGCGCAAGAGAACTGTTCCACCGTGCGATCTGCATGAGTGGCGCTGCTGATCACGTCCTCAGCGGCGCCGAAGCGCACGTGGTCGCGGAGAAGTTCCTGCAAGAACTCGGCGGGCCCTCTCCGAATCCGGTTATCCTCGGCCGCATTCCACTCGACGAGATCCTCGCAGCGGCCAACCGTACGATGGTGTCCCTCGCGGACATGCGAAACCTGATGGTGTTCCTGCCGAGTGTCGATCGGGATATCATTCCGGAGCAACCTCTCGACCAGATTCGCGCTGGCGCGACGGCTGACATTCCGATCCTGACCGGCGCGACACTCGAAGAGTGGAAGCTATTCGGCTTGATCGACGGCGGGATGGCGCCCTTCAACCAGGAACGCCTCGTCGCACGGTTCACCGAGGTCCTCCCTGACCTCCCCCGTGCGCCCGCCGCTCCGACGGCCGCGCGACGCTTCCATGAAGCGCTCGGCAACCGCAGTGCGGCGAACCGGGAGAAGTGGACCTGGCACGCGTTCCAGTCGTCGCGCGTCTTCCACTGGCCTTCGATTCGGCTTGCGGAAGCGCAGAGAGAGGGCGGCGGAAGCGCTCACAGCTACCTCGTCACCTGGCGCGCTCCGCTGGCGCGCCGTGCCCTCGGCGCCTGCCATGCGATCGACATTCCGTTCGTGTTCGGGAACACGCAACACCCGCTCGCGCGGCCTCTCACCGGTCTCCGACGAGAAGCCCATAGTCTTTCCCGTCTGATGCAGCATGCCTGGATCGACTTCGCGCGGTCCGGAAACCCCGGCCACGAGCGGCTTCCCGAATGGCCCGAATACGAAGCGCAGAAACGCAAGACCATGATCTTCGGGCGGGATTGCGAGATCGCGGACGCGCCGCTCGACGACGAGCGTCGCCTGCTCGCAAGCTGGGCTCGCGCCTAGCACCCGATCAGGGCTCGAGAACGAGCTTGGGCTCGAGAACGACCTTCGGCTCGAGAACGACCTAGGGCTCGAGAACGACCTTGATGGCGCCGGCCTGCCGGTCGGCTGCGGCTGCGAAGGCTTCCACCGCACCATCCAGCGGGAAGCGGTGCGTGATGAGCGCTCGCGGAATCTCGGGGTTCGCAGCCAGGACCGCGGCCGCGACCTCGATGTCCCGCATCGCCCCCTCCCGGCCATACATCGCTCCGGGAATGAGGTCGACCTCCTTCATGCACATCTGGATGCCGGGCAGCTCGATCGGCTGCCAGTAGCTTCCGACGATGGCAACGCGCCCACCCGGGCGAGCGAGGCGAACGGCGTCGGCCAGTGCGCTTTCGCTGCCGGCCGCTTCGACGACCAGGTCATACTCGCCGGAGGCCTCGAAGGCGCCCAGTCGTTCCCCGGCCGCAAGCTGGTGATCGTGGCGAGCGACGAGTCCGACCTCGGCGCCGCTGGCCTTCACCGCTGCGACGGCGCAGAGGCCGATGTTGCCACCGCCCACGACCGCAACACGCTCGTCACCGCGAAGCTTCGCGCGCCTGAGTCCATGGACAACCACCGCAAGGGGTTCGATCAGGCAGGCATCGGCCATTGCAACGCCGGCCGGGATCGGGACGATGGCATCCCGCGGCACGAGGATCTCGTCGGCCATCCCGCCGTCACGCGCGACACCGTGGATCATCGCCGGGCCAATCTCGCAGAGGTTGTAGTCGCCCCGCACGCAAGGCGTGCAGTCCCTGCACGGCGACAACGGCTCGATCGCAACAGCCGTCCCGTCGTCCGTTACGCCGGCGACTTCGTGCCCGAGCGTGATGCCCTCGACCTGGCCGAGCAGATGCAGGTCCGAGCCGCAGATGCCGGCAGACCCGACCTTGACCCGGATACCCTCGCCCCGGGGGCGCGGCACTTCGACCAACTCGATCTGACCGTTCTCACAGCGGACTGCACGCATGCGGCCGACCGTAGGGCGGACCGATGGGCGCGCGCAACTGCGTTAGCCTGGGCGCCATGTCCAAACCGGAACGGCTGACAGAGGATGCCGCGCAGGATGCCTTCGCGGCCATCGTCAACAAAGGGCGGGGCGACCGCGGCGTCGAGGACTACGAAGCCGCCTCTCCTGCACGGCTGGGACCCGAGCGTGCCGAGGCGTGGTCGCGCGACGGCTACTTCATCGTGCGCGCGCTCGAGGACCCCGCGTTCTGCTCCGCCGTGAACGACGCTGCAATTGCCCAGGTTCGTGACATGGAGGCCAACGGCGTCCTGCTCCAGACGTCCCGCGTGAAGGACGGAGCCTTCACGATTGCCGAGCAGAACCTCTCCCAGGACGTCGAGAACGCAGAGGAGAAAGCCTCCAAGCTGTACAACCTCCACCGGCGCGGGCTCTTCCGCGACTTTGCGCATCGCGAAGCGTTGGTGGAACTGCTTGCCGGCGTCGTCGGCGACGATGTCGGTGTCTTCAACAGCCAGTTCATCTTCAAGAACCCGGGCGCGTGGGGTCAGCCATGGCACCAGGATTCTCTCTACTTCCAGTTCGACCGCTTCCCGCAGGTGGGCGTCTGGCTCGCGACGAGTCGCGCGACCCCCGAGACGGGTTGTCTGTACGTACTCCCGGGGAGCCATCGCGAACCGTTGCACGAACACCTGCCCGATTCGCGCCCCGGCGCCAACTACGGCTATGTCGAGATTCGCGACCAGGACTTCGCGGGCGCGGTTCCCATCGAGATGGAGACCGGCGACGTCCTGATCTTCCACAGCTTCCTGATGCACCGCTCGGTCGACAACGTGTCGGACCAACGGCGCACAGCACTCGTCTACCACTGCGGTGCACTCGGGACGAAGTGGCGCGGCGTCGCGAGTCCAACGGTGGACTGGGTCCCAGTCTGCAAGGAGGGTGTCCGCCTCGCACCGCCTGAGAAGCCGGACCGGGCTCCGTGGTCGGTGCGCTTCAAGCTCGGCCTGGGTGTCCTCGTGTTCCGCGTGATGGGCTGGTTCAAGAAGGACGCGTAGACGCCGCCGACAGCGTGCCATACGCTCGCTCCCTCCCGACCCAGGAGCGCACGTGGAACTCTTCGATCTCACCGGAAAAGTCGCCATTGTCACAGGCGGAACCCGCGGCCTCGGCCGTGCGATGGCCACCGGACTCGCCGAAGCCGGCGCCTCGGTTGCGATCAACAGCCGCAAGGCGGAGGCATGCCAGCTGGCGGCGGACGAGATCACGGCCGACACGGGGGCGGCCACGTTTGCTGCGCCGTGCCACATCTCGGAGTGGAACGCGCTTCCGGACCTGGTCGATGCGGTGATGCATCGCTTCGGTCGCATCGACATCCTGGTAAACAACGCCGGCATCAACCCGGTCTCGATGCCGATCGCGGAGATGACCGAGGAGTACTGGGACAAGCTCTACTCCGTGAACCTCAAGGGTCCGCTGCGTCTTTCGCAGCTTTGCGCCCCGCGTATGGCGGAGGGCGGCGGTGGCAGCATCATCAACGTCTTGACCGTTGGCGCCTACATCGGCGGCGCTGGCATGGCGCCGTACGCGTCGAGCAAGGCTGCGCTCCGCACGCTGACCAAGGTGATGGCCCAGGAGTGGGCCTCGACCGGAGTGCGGGTGAACGCCATCGCCCCCGGCTCGTTCGACACCGACATGTTACGCGGCGCGGCCGAGATCCCGGGCTTCCTCGAAGGCTCGGCGAACCTGTCGTTCCAGAAGCGCATCGCCGCACCGGACGAGATCAAGGGCGCCGCAGTCTACCTAGCGAGCGCGGCGTCGAGTTTCGTCACGGGCACCGTGATGGCCGTGCACGGCGGCGTGTCCTAGGGCGCTCCGGCAGCAAGCATGCGCTGAGCCACCGCGGCATACAGTGCGGTCCCGTAGGCCATGCCGTCCTCGTCCAGGTTCATGCGGTTCGAATGGCACGGCGCCGGGTGCTTCTCACCCGGCGGCTTCACACCGAGAAAAAACATCGCACCGGGTTTCTCGTTCAGGACATACGAGAAGTCCTCGGCGCCCATCACGGGAGCCGGAAACTCGATCACCCCTCTCGGGCCCAGCAAGTCGAGGGCCACCGTACGCGCGAAGGCCTCGAAATCTCCATCGTTCGATGTCACCGGGTAACCGAGCTGGAGATCGACTTCGGCCGTCATCTCATGCGCAGCCGCGATGCCGTTGAGCAGGCGATGCAGTCCTTCATGCGCCTTCGCGCGCGAACGTTCGGACAGCGAGCGAATCGTCCCGGCGAGCAGCGCGGTTTCCGGAATGACGTTGGTCGTCGTTCCGGAAACGATCTTCGAAACCGTCAACACCACCGGATCGGTGGCCGGAATCTCGCGCGTCACGAAAGTCTGAAGCGCCTGAACGATTTCGCAAGCGACCGGGATCGGGTCCTTGCAGTCGTGGGGCATGGACGCGTGGCCACCCTCTCCGCGAACCGTGGCCTCGAAGAAGTCGGCGGACGCGAGCAGTGGGCCGGGGCGCGTGCCGATGGTTCCTGTCGGCAACAGCGGCGAAATGTGCAGCGCGAACGCCGAGTCGAATGCGGGCATGCCTTCCTCAAGCATGATCTTCGCGCCGTGGAAGCCCTCCTCGCCGGGTTGAAACATGAACACGACGCGGCCTGCGAGGTCGGCGCGGCGACCTGAAAGCAGTCGGGCTGCCCCCGACAGCATGGCCGTGTGCGCGTCATGGCCGCATGCGTGCATCACCTCGGCGCGCTTGGAGCGGAACGCCAGACCCGTGTCCTCGGGCATCGGGAGGGCATCCATGTCGCCCCGCAGCAGGATCGTGGGGCCCGGGCTCCCGCCCTCGAGCGTGGCCACGATGCCGCTGGTGCGCTCGTGGAGCGCGATCTCGAGCGGGAGTCCGTCGAGGGACTGGAGGACCTTCTCGCGCGTCGCCGGAAGCTTCAGCCCGAGTTCAGGCTCGGCGTGGATCGCCCGCCGCAGGGACACCACGTCGGATTGGATCTGGCGTGCGTCTTCGAGAATGTCGCTGAGGAGGACCATGTCGCCAGCATCGCACAACCGGCTGGCAACGCCGTCATCGATGGCGCAGGCTCCGCGACGTGGAAGCACTCGCCAACCGGATCGACGAATGGAGTCGGACGCGGCCCGAACAGCTCGCGTTCATCAGTGAAGAGGCCTCGCTCACCTGGAGCGCATACGCGGCAAGATCGGATCGTTTCGGCGCATTGCTCCTCGCATCGGGCATCGCTCCCGGCGAACGCGTTGCCATCATGCTCCCCGACGGTCCCGGCGTGCACGTGGCCTTCGTGGGATGCGAGAAGGCCGGCATCATCGTCATGGGCATCGGTCCCAAAGCGGGTGACGAAGAGCTTCGTCACCTGATCCAGAAATCCGGCGCAAGCGCGCTCGTAACGCGAGATGAGTGGCGCGGCGAAGACATGGCTTCCCGCTTTCGCGCACTGCGGGAGGATCTTCCCTCCTTGCGAGTGCACATCGCCATCTCGGGCCAACTCGACCCGGATGACGCTTGCTATTCCGGCTTCGATCTCGGCCCGGTCGATCCGGGACTCCGACTCACGGCCGATGACCTCTTTCTGCTGAACTCGACTTCAGGCACGACCGGCCTCCCGAAATGCGTGACGCACCACCAGGCACGCTGGTTTCATTTTCACGACGCCGCCGTCGAGAGCGGCGAGATGACGGGCGACGACATCTTTCTCTCGGCACTACCGGCGCCCTTCGGGTTCGGGCTCTGGACCGCGCACTTCACGCCGGCTGCCTTGGGGGCGCCCTGCGTCATTCTCGAACACTTCACCGCTGAGTCGATGATCGCAGCGATCGAACGCCATCGGGTGACTGTGCTCGCGGCCGTATCGACCCAGTTCATCATGATGTTGAATGCGACGACGCTGGGTGACCACGACCTGTCCTCCCTTCGCGCGCTCTACACCGGTGGAGAAGCGGTGCCCTATGAGCGCGCTGCTGAATTCGAGGAGCGAACGGGCGCCTCGGTACTGCAGTTCTACGGCTCGAACGAAACCGGCGCTTTGTCCCGAACCACGACGACCGACACCCGAGACAAGCGCCTGCGCACCGCTGGCCAACTCCTCGACAACATGAACGTGCGCCTCTTCGATGACGCCGGGAATGACGTGACGTCGAGCGGCGAGGGACAACCGGGTTGCAAGGGCCCGCTCGCGAGCCGCGGCTACTGGGACGATGACGATGCGAACGCGAAGCTCTTCACCGACGGCGGATGGATCCTGACTGGAGACATCTGCCGCGTCGACGACGAAGGCTATCTCTCGGTCGTCGGCCGAACCGCAGACTTCATCATCCGGGGCGGAAAGAACATCAGTGGGCCCGCTGTCGAAGACGCCGTCGGAAGCCATCCCGATGTTGCACTCGCGGCCGCGGTCGCCATGCCGGACCCGGTTTTTGGTGAACGCGTCTGCGTCTACGTTGAACAACGCCCCGGCCGCACAGACGAACTCGGCCTCGACGAACTCGTCACGCACCTGAAGGCTCGCGGCGTCACGCGCGAGTGGCACCCGGAACGCCTGATCGTGGTTCCGGAACTCCCGCGCGCGTCCGGCGGCAAGGTTGCCAAGGGCGCTTTGCGGCAGGACATCCGGAAACGCGTCGCCGCGGAGGCCGGCTAGCGCCGGATGAACGCGTCGCCAAACTGCATCATCGCGTCGCGCTTCTGTTCGAGCGTCGACGACGGCCCAAGCGTGTACATGAACGGATAGACGCTGGTGGACGTCATGCCGTGTTCGCCCTCGAGGCGCGCAAAGAGCTCGGTGTCCGGGGGGACGGCCAGCGGAACGAGGGCGTCAAAAGGGTCGCCATCGGTTCCGTACTCCCGGCGATACCCGGCGAGCTTGTCGAGCAGGTCAGTGGCTTGCTCGACGGTGTTCCCGGTCCCGAACCAGCCCTGACCCGTGCGTGCAGCGCGCCGCATCGCCAACTCGGAGATGCCGCCGAAGTAGATCGGGACAGGAGCGGCGGGCGCGGGACTCATCTGCATCGGCGGGAGATCGAACACGTCGCCGTGGTACTCGACCATGTCGCCGGTCCAGAGCTGCCGCATGACTTCGACCATTTCGTCCATGCGCTTCCCGCGGCCCTTCCAGGGAATGCCCATCACATCGAACTCCTCGCGGATCCAACCGGCACCCGCGCCGAGGATGGCGCGGCCGTCGGAGTGGATGGCGAGTGTGCCCAGCGTCTTCGCGAGTTCGATCGGATGACGTAGCGGCAGGATGAAGACCATGGGCGCGAACTTCAGCGTCGACGTGACGGACGACATCGCCGCGATGGTGGTCCACGGGTCGGGGAATGGCGTCGAACCGTCGAAGCCGGGCGTTCCATCCTCGGAGTACGGGTACTTCGAGTTCAGCGTGCCCGGGAAGAAGAGGTGATCGGCAAGCAGAATGCCTTCGAACCCCGCTTCTTCAGCCGCCTGGGCGATGCCCAACAGCTGGTCGGGTTCGGAGAACGAAACGACTTGCCAGTACTTCATGCGACTTCCTTGGAACGGGAGATGAGCGAGCGCGCGATCACGGAACGAAGCGGCTGATCGTGTCGACGACACAGGCCGGCCGGTCACCGCCCTCGACTTCGACCGTCACACGCACCGTCACCTGAACCGCGCCATTCTTCACTTCTTCGACGTGGACGATCTCGCCGACACCGCGGATCCGCGAACCCACCGGCACGGGTGCAGGAAAGCGTGTCTTGTCGGTTCCGTAGTTCACGCCCATCGATGTATTGCGCACTTCGATCAGCTCGGGCAGGAACAGGTTCACGAGCGACAGCGTCAGGTAGCCGTGCGCGATCGTCGTTCCGTACGGGCCATCCTTGGCCTTTTCGGGATCGACGTGGATCCATTGGTGATCGCCCGTCGCGTCGGCAAATTGATTGACACGTTCCTGTGTTACTTCAAGCCACGCGCTTTCGCCGAGCGCGCGCCCGTTCGCCTCCAACAGATCGGCCGGCTTCTCGAAGATCGTCGGCATCGGAACTCCTACGGATGTTGGCTGGACACGGCGAGCACTTCGCCCGTCATGTAGGACGAAAGGTCGCTCGCCAGGAAGATCATCGCGTTCGCGACCTCGAAGGGCGCCGCCGCGCGCCCGAAAGCTTCCCGCGCGGTGAGCTCGGCGAGGAGTCCATCGGGCGTCACCTTCGACAAGAACTCGTGGGCCGCGATGCTGGGCGAGACCGCATTCACGCGCACACCGGCTTCCGCCGCCTCGATTGCGACACATCGGGTGAACGCCATGACGCCAGCCTTCGCTGCCGCGTAGTGGCTCTGGCCCTCCTGGGCCCGCCAGCCCAGGACCGACGCGTTGTTGACGATGGCGCCCTGCTCTCGCTCATAGAAATGCGGCAGGAACGCACGGGTCACACGCATCGTGCCGTTCAGCGTGACATCGAGAACCACGTTCCACTGATCGTCGGTCATGTCCACGACGCGGGCATGGCCGCCCATGCCGGCGTTGTTGATCAACACATCGACGTGCCCCAACGTCGAGAGCGCAGCATCGCGGAGCCCATCGACCTGCTCCTGCACCGTGACGTTGCACAGGGCGGTGGCGGGGCGCTCGCCGGTTTCTTCTGCCAGCCGGTCGGCGGCTTCGCCGAGCCTGCGCTCGTGGATGTCGCTGATGAGGACCGCGGCACCTTCCTCGATACAACGCCTGGCGACCCAGTAACCAATGCCCGTACCCGCGGCCGCCGTCACGACGACGTTCTTCCCGCGCAGCAGATTGCGACCCTCGGGATAGGGAGGGATTTCCTTGCTCATGGCAGTTCGCCCGTTCTCTAGCCGCGCGGTTCGCGGGGCAGGCCGAGCGCACGCTCGGAGATGATGTTGCGCTGGATCTGGTTCGAACCGCCGTACAGCGTTTCGGATCGTGTGAACAGGAAGAGTCGCTGCAAGCGTGTCAGCTCGTACGGCGCCGCGTCCGCGATCTCGGCTTCCATGCCCAGGACGTCCATCGCCAGCTCGCCCAGGTTCCGGTGCCAGGTGGCCCAGAAGATCTTGTTCGTCATGCCCGCCTTGTCGAGTGCCGGGTCGGCGGAAAGCGTCCGAAGTGCGCCCGCACGCTGGATCTCGAGGCCCATCCAGGCGTCCGCGATACGTTGCCGGATCACCGGATCCTTGGCCTTGCCGTTCTTCTTCGCGATCTCGATGATCTCTTCGAGTTCGTTCTTGAACAACATCTGCTGGCCGAGCGTCGAGACGCCGCGCTCGAATGCCAACGTGCCCTGCGCAACACGCCAGCCGTTCCCGACGTCGCCGACGACGTTCTCCTTCGCCGTGCGCGCGCCGTCGTAGAAGACCTCGTAGAACTCGGCGTCCCCTGTGAGTTGGCGGATGGGCCGGATCGTCACGCCTGGTTGGTCCATCGGAACCAGCAAGTAGGAGAGCCCGGCATGGAGTTTGGTATCGGGATCGGTCCGCGCGATGACGAAGCACCAGTCCGCCCATTCGGCCCAGCTGGTCCACACCTTCTGGCCATCGATGACCCACTCATCGCCGTCGAGGCGCGCGCGGGTCTGGACGTTCGCGAGGTCGCTTCCGGCGTTCGGCTCGGAATAACCCTGGCACCAGATCTCTTCGCCACGAACGATCGGTGGGAGAAACCGTTCCTTCTGGGCGTCGTTTCCGAAGGCAATGCAAGTCGGACCGAAGAGCGTCACACCCATGTGGTTCACACGGCCGGGGCCCCCGGCTCGGGCGTATTCTTCGAAGAACACCACTTGCTGGGAGAGACTGAGACCGCGACCGCCGTGCTCGACCGGCCAGCCTGCGCACGCCCAGCCGGCTTCGCCGAGCTTTCGTTCCCACGACTTCCGCTCGTCGATCAGGGCGGCGTCGTCGCCGGGCCCACCACGGCCGCGGACGACCGCGAACTCTCCGCTGAGTGCATCGTCGAGCCATGCGGCCACTTCCTTGCGGAACGCCTCATCCTCTTCGGAGAACTGGATCTGCACAGGCTCACTTCCTGCCTCGCTGACGCGGGGCTTGGGCGCGGCCGGGGGTGCCGTCCGCAGAAAGGGTATATTACGATACGGACCGTCTCGGAACAATGTCCGATGTAGGATTCGGTCTTCGAATTTCGCACTCCCGACACCCCGACTGACTGGAGACCCCGTGCCCGACCTGCCCGCAGATCCGACTCCCGAGCAGTGGGAAGAGACCACGACGCCGCGCATGGTCCGTCGCGCCGCCACGCTCTGGCCCAGCGCATCGGCCCTGGAAGATGACGTGCGCTCGTTCACGTTCGCGGAGTTGGCCGAAGCCGGAGAGGAAGCGGCCCGCGCGTTCATGGCCGCCGGCGTCGAACGCGGCGACCGCGTGGCGATCTGGGCCCCCAACATCTGGGAGTGGGTCATCGCCGCCGTCGGGCTGCAATCGGCGGGCGCCACGCTCGCCGCGCTGAACTTCCGTTACAAGCCCGGCGAAGCCGCCGCCGTCATGCGGCGCGTCGAAGCCAGGGTTCTCTGCACGCTAGGTGAATGGGAAGGCGAAACGCCGGCTGACGCAATCGCGGCCGAGGACGTTCCGTCGCTCGAGAAGATCGTGGTATTCCGGGGTCCCGCTGACGCCGGCGTGTCCTGGGATGAGTTCCTGAGGCGCGGTGCCGCCGTTGATCCGAAGGAGTCCAGACTTCGAGCGGACTCGGTCGAGGCGACTGACGTCGCCGATCTCATCTTTACATCGGGCACCACCGGGCAACCGAAGGCAGTGATGTCGACGCACGGACAGAACCTCCGCACATTCGACGCCTGGAGCCGCGGCGTGACGTTGACAGCCGGGGATCGGATGATCGTCATTCCGCCGTTCTCGCACACCTTCGGTAGTAAAGCAGGATGGCTCGCCTGTTTGATTCGTGGGGCCACGGTGCTTCCGCATCGTGATGCCACCCCACCTGCACTTCTCCAACGAATCGATCGGGATCGCGTCTCTGTCTGGCCGGGCACTCCTTCGATGTACCAGATGGTTCTGGCTCATCCCTCGTGGAAGGACTTCGATGTCTCGAGTCTTCGACTTGCGATTACGGGCGGAGCAGCGGTGCCGGTCGACTTGATCCACATGCTTCGGCGTGAGGTCGGATTCGAGGTTCTACTCACTGCCTACGGCCTGACCGAGGCCACTGGCTGCGTCACGATGAGCCTCCCCGACGATCCGCCGGACACGATCGCGAATGCGTCCGGCCGCGCCATGCCCGGCGTCGAGGTCCGCTGCGCAGCACCAGATGGAACCGAGGTATCCCGCGGCGAACCGGGCGAAATCCTCGTACGGGGTTACAACATCATGAAGGGCTACTGGGACGATCCCGAACAGACCGCCGAAGCCATCGACGACGCCGGCTGGCTGCACACCGGAGACATCGGCGTGATGGACGAACGCGGCTACTTGCGAATCACCGACCGCATCAAGGACATGTTCATCATGAACGGGTTCAACGTGTACCCGGCCGAAGTCGAGAGCCAGATGTTCGCGCACGCCGACATCGCCCAGGTCGCGGTCGTCGGTGTCCCTGACGCAAAGGTCGGTGAGAGCGGCCTGGCCTTCGTGGTCCCGAATGCGGGCGCCACCATCGACGTCGAGGCGCTTCGTGCCTGGTGCAAGGACCAAATGGCCGGATACAAGGTGCCGCGACATGTTCGGTTGATCGACGAACTTCCGTTGAATGCAACGGGCAAGGTGGACAAGTTGAAGCTCCGGGAGATCGCCGCTGCCGGTTGAGCGAGAAACCGCGCGCCTTCGGCTGCGCGAGTGGCAGCAAACGGACCGGGCGCCGTTCGCGGCCATGAACACGGACGCCGAGGTCATGCGTCACTTCCCGGCGATGCTCTCGCAGGAAGAAAGCGATGCATTCGTCGACCGCATCGAGGACCACTGGCGCGCACACGGCTTCGGCTTGTTCGCGGTCGAGGAACGTGCGTCTGGCGACTTTATCGGGTTCATCGGACTCGCAGTGCCGCGCTTCTCAGCCGCCTTCACGCCGTGCGTTGAAGTCGGTTGGCGCCTGGCCCACAACGTCTGGGGGCAGGGATACGCACCCGAAGGCGCACGCGAGGCGCTGGCATTCGGGTTCGAAACGGCTTCACTGACCGAGATCGTGTCGTTCACATCGGCGACCAATCTTCCGTCACAGCGCGTGATGGAGAAGATCGGCATGCGGCACGACCCCGCCGAAGATTTCGACCACCCCTCCGTCGCCGCTGCTTCACCCTTGTGCCGTCACGTCTTGTACCGCCTTCGCCGCGACAATTGGGCACCCCAGAGATGAGCGACCTCCGTGAACGCGACTTTCTCTGGCCGCTCGTGGTTGAGCGCGCGAACGCAACACCGGACGCGTTGTTCGCGGTCGACGAACGTGGCGATACCCTGACATTTGCCGCCTATCGGGACAGGGCGGAGAGGTGCGCCGCGGGGCTGCAAGTGCTGGGAATCTCTTCCGGCACGGTCGTGTCCTGGCAACTCCCGACCACGCTCGACGCCCTCGTGCTGATCGCGGCGCTGGCGCGGCTCGGTGCGGTCCAGAACCCGATCCTGCCGATCTTGCGCGAACGCGAGGTCGGTTTCATCACCCGACAAACGGGCGCGCGATTTCTCTTCGTACCGCGTGTGTTCCGCGGATTCGATTTCGAGGAGATGGCGGCCGCGATCGCGCACGAACTTCCCGACCTCACCCCGTATGTGGTGGACGACGGACTCCCCGACGGCGACCCGAGCGATCTCCCGCCTGCGCCCATTCCTGTCTCCGGCACCGACGCGCCGGTTCGTTGGATCCTCTACAGCTCCGGCACGACGGCCGACCCGAAAGGGGTTCAACACGCCGATCCGTCGGTCGCCGGCCCGGGACGGTCCATGGTCGATTGCTTCGCGGCCACGGATACGGACCGCCACGCGTTCGTGTTTCCCCTGACGCACATCGGCGGCATCAACTGGCTCTTCAGCGGTCTGATGGCCGGATTCGCGCACGTCTGCGTAGAAGCCTTCCGACCCGAGACGACGATTCCTTTCCTACGTGAGCACGGCGCGACGCTCGCGGGAGCCGGCACCGCATTTCACCAGGCCTACCTCGCGGCCGAACGCAGCGAACCCGGAGTCCGCGCACTCCCGTCCGTGCGCTGTTTCCCCGGCGGCGGCGCGCCAAAACCGCCCACGCTCTTCCATGAGCTCAAAGCGGCGACCGGGGCCCCGATCCTTTCCGGCTACGGACTGACCGAGCATCCGATCGCGGTGATGTGCCGACTCGGCGACCCCGACGAGAAACTCGCGCACACCGAAGGGCGACCAACGCGCGGCACCGAAGTCCGGATCGTGCGTCTCGACGGGGCGACCACCCAGCCGGGTGACGAAGGCGAGGTCCGGGTACGCGGCCCGCACCTCTTCCGAGGCTATGTCGACGCGGCCCTCGACGATTCCGCATTCGATGAGGATGGATTCCTACGCACCGGCGACCTCGGATCTCTCGACGCCGAAGGCTATCTCCGCATTACCGGACGCCTCAAGGACGTGATCATTCGGAAGGGCGAGAACATTTCCGCGAAGGAAGTCGAAGACCACCTCTACGAACACCCGAGCGTCCGCGACGTGACCGTAATCGGGCTCCCCGACGACGAACGGGGCGAACTTGTTTGTGCCATTGTCGTCGCCGAGCCGGAACTACCGTTCGAGGAGATGGCCACGTGGCTCAGCGGCCGCGGCCTGATGCGACAGAAGATTCCCGAACGGCTCGAGCACGTGACGGAAATTCCACGGAGCCCGTCTGGCAAGGTCGTCAAGCGCGACCTGCAGGACGCCTACGGCCGGAGCTAGGTCCGCGGCAGGATGAAGCGTTCGCGATATTCGCGAAACTCGGCTTCGATCCCAGCTCGGGAGAGGCCGTACTTCTCGAGCGAATAATCGTGCGCCGGGCGCTTCTCGCGAGCGTTCTCCTTCAACCACGTCTCCATCGCGTGGGCCGCTTCCGAGCTGACGTCACGTCCGATCCAGTCGTAGATCCGACGCAGCTCCCCCATCGCGTCACGACCGACGTCGGCGAACCACACATCGATGAAGCGGTCATCACCGATCCGTGCGCGCGCCTCCAGCGAACGCTGGATCATCCATGAGAACCGTTCGAAATTCTGCTGGCCCACCTCGTGGAAGTCCACCTGGTCCTGGCCGAGCCCCCACAACGCTCCGTACATGCTCGCCGAGGACGGGATCGTATCCACCGGGTCGCGATGCGTTTGGACGATCACGGCGTCCGGAAAGACGCTCAAGAGATCGTCGATGTAACCGAGATGCTGAGGCGTCTTCAGCACCCAGCGATCGGCGCGCTCTCCGCGTGCCTTCTTCTGCCACTGAAGAAACTGGAGCATCTTCTTCAGGTAGGCATAACAATCTGACCAATCGGCTGCATCGATCCACTTCCGATAGCCGGGAACGCTCGTGCTCGATTCAGGCACATGCGATTTGAACGCATGCTCCATCAACATGATCTCTTCATCCGGCCCTTCGGCATCCCAGGGATGAATCGACGCGAGGACCGGCTGCGTTTCCAGGATCATCTTCACCTGTGCGTGTGCGTCGGCAATGCGCGGATCGGGCGGCGTCCCATCCCAATCGGCGAACGGCGCCGGGCTCCGCACCTCCCACCAACGCGCCGAGTAGACGGCCGGGTCGCTCGACAAGAGGCGGTGAAGACGGGTGGTGCCGGTGCGGGTCTGGCCGATCACGACCAACGGCGCGGCGATCTCCTCGTCGGTGATCTCGGGGTAACGGCGGCAGTACTCCTCGAACGTCAGGCGGACGCCAAGGCTGTCGAGGATGCGCGCGTGCTGGCCGAAACGTCCTCCCGCGTTCAAGGGCGAAGCTTCGAGATCCGCCAACAGGATACGGAACGCCTCGCGGAATGACTGATCCTCGAAGTCCGCTCCGCCGGCCCGATCGCGGGCGGCGGCAAGGATCTCCGCTTCATCGAAGGAAACGGGCGGAATTCCGGGGGCGCTCATGGGGTCTCCAAGCTGGGGCGGATAGCATACCGCCATGCGCGCCAGAGACGTGAAGACGGCGGACGAGGTCACGATCCTGGGCACCGAGTTGCTCGGAGGCGACGCCGCACGGACGACCGGCGTCATCCAGACGCTGGCCAGTTGGGTCGACGGCTCCGGCACACGCGTCGCACTGCGGATCAATGCCGCGACCCCGCGCAGCGAAGCCGACTTCTTCCTGTTGAACCTGGCCCGCGCCCGCGCGGACGCAATCGTGACGACCGGCGCCGTTCTTCGTGAAGAATCCGACGTCACTCACGCGCTTCAGGGGCCCGGCCAGGTTCCCGAGGCGCTCGCCGCGTGGCGACGACGCGTCGTCGGCCTGACGGAACCCGCGATCCTCCTGGTCCTCACGTCGGGGCGCGGACTCGACCCGGAACATCCCGCATTCAGGGCCTCGGTGCGCCCGGTGCTCTTCGTTCCCGAAGCTGCCGTCGCCGCGCTAGAGCAGGACTTCTCGGGGCGTGCCCAGGTCGTAGGCGTGCCGGCGCCCAGCGGACGGACGGCCGTGCATTGGTTGCAGGCTGAAGGCTGCGAACGCATCACGGTCGAAGCCGGGCCCTCGACATCGGGCCCACTCTACCACCCGCCGTGCGTGATCGAAGAGCTGTGGCGTTCGACCTACCTCGAGCACGAGCTCATGAGCGATGTCATCGGACCCGCGGTGGTCCCCGACGATGAACTGGAGAAGCTCCTGCCCGCCAAGAGCGGCGGCGCGACGGTGCAGGAGCCGAGCGGTCCCTGGCGCTTCGAGCGGCACCGCCGCTCAGACGGGATCGCCTCCTAACAAGTCCTTCATCCGGTCGAGCTTTCCTTCGATCGTCATTGGCTGATCTCGCCGATCGTCGATCTTGAGGACCGTGCCGACGCGCTCACAGCCCATTGCGAAGACGGCTTCTTCCATCTCGATGACGAGATCGAGAATCCGGCGAAGGTCTCCATCCAACGTCGTGAACATGGGTCCCACCTCCCATCGGATCTCGTCCTGCCCCTGAAGGACGCGAAGCGCTTCGGCGACATAACGACCCACGCTCGGGCCAACTCCCCCGGGAGAGATGCTGACGGCAACCATCGCCATGGCGATTCCTTTCGATGTGTACGGACAGGGCTAACGGAACAGTGCGACCGGGTCGGCGAAGACGCGCACGGCCTCCGCATCCCGGAGGGCATCGGCCAGTTCAGAGATCGGCCGTTCGAGCGTCGGGTGGCGCAGCGCGGGCGCCAGCCGCCGCAGCGGTTCGAGAACGAAGGCGCGTTCGGCAAGTCGTGGATGCGGAACACTCAGATTCGCTGCCTCGATGACTTCGTCGCCGAACAGGAGGAGATCGAGATCCAACGTCCGCGGCTCATCACGCTGCCCGCCGCGCGTTCGACCGTGCTCGCCCTCGATTCTGAGCAGAGCCGCCAACAAAGCCGGAGCGCCAACGCTGCTGGAGACAGCGACGACGGCGTTGAGATAGTCACCCTGGGCAGGCCCGCCCACTGGCGCGGTCTCGAATACGGGAGAGACGGCGACCAGCGTCGCTTCTGGACTTCCGTCGATCGCTTCGACTGCAGACCGCAACGTCGCCAGACGGTCTCCCAGGTTCGACCCCAGGCCGACATAGGCGCAGACATCGTCGCGATGCCCTTCGAGCGCTGCCGTGTCCTTCCGGGTCATCTCCGCAGTATGGGACATGCGGAGTGCGGCCCCTAGACTTCGCGCGTGTCATCCCTCGACGTCGCCGCTACCGAGCCGCCCGCGCTCCGGACCGAACTGCCCGGGCCGGCGTCTCGTGCCCTGGCCGAGCGCCTACGAGTCGTCGAGAGCCGGAACATCACGGCCCTCGTGCCCGACCTGCCCATCTTCTGGGAGCGCGCCCAGGGAGCCAACGTCTGGGACGTCGACGGGAACCGCTTTGTCGACCTCACCGGTGCTTTCGGCGTTGCCAACGTCGGACATGCCCACCCCCGCGTCAGCCAGGCGGTTGCCGGCCAGGCCGCGACCTTGATGCACGCGATGGGCGATGTGCATCCGCCCGCGATCAAGGTCGCGTTGCTCGAACGCCTCTGTGGGCTGTTCCCGGGCGGGGGATCCGCGCGAGCGATTCTCGGATCGTCGGGCGCGGACGCGGTGGAGGCCGCACTCAAGACGTCGATGCTGGCCACCGGTCGCAGCGGCATCGTGGCCTTCGAGGGCGGATACCACGGTCTCGGCCTCGGCGCCCTCGACCTGACCTGGCGCGATGACTTCAAGGCGCCCTTCCAGAGTCGGCTCGCCAACGAGACCGCGTTCGCGCGCTACGGCGACATCACCGACGTGACGCGCGCAGCGGCCGAATGTGCCAGCCCTGTCGGCGCCGTGATCGTCGAGCCCGTCCAGGGCCGTGGTGGCGAGCGCGTCCCTCCGAACGGATTCCTGTCTGCGCTCCGGACGTTATGCGACCGCGAAGGCTGGCTCTTGATCGTGGACGAGATCTACACCGGCTTCGGCCGGACGGGCCGTTGGTTCGCGTGCGAACACGAAGGGGTGGTTCCGGACCTCCTCTGCGTCGGAAAGGGTCTGTCTTCCGGCATGCCGATCTCCGCCTGCGTCGGCCGCGCCGAGGTGATGGACGCCTGGCCCGCATCTGCGGGCGAGGCCATCCACACGCAGACATTCCTGGGTCACCCGACGGGTTGCGCCGCCGCTCTCGCGTCGATCGACGTGCTCGACACCGACGGGCTCGTGGAGCGCGCGGCGGAGCTAGGGAGTCGCACGCTCGAATGGTTGAGGGACGAAACCCGTTCGAACCCGAACGTTCGAGAAGTCCGTGGCCTCGGCATGATGCTGGGAATCGAATGCCAGGTTGCGGATCACGCGCTCGCCGCCTGCGGCCGGGCCCTGAACAACGGAATCATCACCCTTCCATCGGGTGCTGGCGGCTGCGTCCTGTCCATCACGCCGCCGCTGATGATCGAGGAAGACGTCCTCAGGCGGTCGCTCGAAACCGTACTCGAAGGACTGACGTGAATCGGTCGCAGATCGAGGCCCGGCTTCGCGACTGGATGACGTCCAAGACAGATGAAGTTGGCGACGACGCCTTCAGCGAGATCGCACTCGCCTTGTTCAAGTGGCAATTCGACCACTGTGCCCCCTACGCGCGATTCTGCGCCGGACGGAGCCGGACGCCCGAACAGGTTCGGCGCTGGCAGGACATCCCCGCAGTTCCGACCGGGGCCTTCAAGGAAACCGATCTGCGCGGGTTCGATGTCGCAGACACGGTCAAGACGTTCCGGACCAGTGGCACGTCGGTCGGGCCCCGCGGCGAACTGCATCTGGACACGCTGGCGCTCTACGAAGCTTCGCTGCTGCCGTCCTTCGAGACCGCGGTCCTCGCCGGGTTCGACGCCCACCAACGCGTTCCACTCTTCATCCTTGCACCCTCGGGTAGCGACGCACCCGACTCCTCCCTCTCACACATGTTCGACGTGCTTCGTAGGGAGCGCGGCACGGCCGAGAGTGCGTGCTTCATTGAGCGCGGCGAACTGGCGTTCGAGCGGTTGGAAGCCGCAGTCGCGAGCACGTCCGACGCTCCCGTCATCTGCGGGACCGCCTTCGCCTTTGTTCACTGGATGGATGCCCGCTCGGCCGCGGGCATCCACACGCCGTTGCCCGCCGGTACACGGTTGATGGAGACCGGCGGATTCAAGGGACGCGCCCGCGAACGGACGCAGGACGTCCTCTATCGCGAAATCGAGCAGGCCTTTCGCGTATCCGAGGATCGCATCATCAATCAGTACGGCATGACTGAACTCGGCAGCCAGTTCTACGACTCCATCCTGGCGACGCCGTCCCGACCGCGCCACAAGCGCGTGCCGGCCTGGGTGCGGGTTCGGATGATCGACCCACTCACCGATGAAGAGGTTCCCCACGGCGCAGTCGGAATGATCCAGATTCTCGACCTGGCGAACACCGGGAGTGTGGCGTCGGTCTTGACCGCAGATCTGGGAAGAGCGGTGGCCTCAGGCTTCGAAGTGATTGGACGAGACCCGGAAGCTGAAGCGCGCGGCTGCTCCATCGCGCTGGACGAGATGCTCGGTGACGAACGCTGACGCCGGGCGCGCAATCCGCAGACTCACGCTGGCTGAACGCGTCGAACGAGTCGGCGCCGCCCTTTCCGCCTTGTCTGATCCGGGCGGCGAAGCGCATCGGCGCCTCCTCGACGAACTCCCCGCGGCGACCGGCTTCTCCACCGAGAGCGTGCGTGCCGGCCTCGGGCTGGCCCTCGCCGAGTTCAACTGGACGGGACTCCGACGCCTGGTGGAGGGAGAGTTGGGTGCCGAAGCGGAGCGGGCCGCCGCGCGTGCGCCGGCTTCGACGGCCGTCATCCCCGCTGGCGCGATCCCGATGCCGACCTTCGAGAGCCTGGCAGCCCCATTGGTGTTGGGCTCGCCCGTAAGAATCCGACCCGGCTCTCGCGACCCCGTCTCGGCCCGCGTCTTCGCCGACGCCGTGGCTTCACAGGACGCATCGCTCGGTGCCGCGATTTCGATCGTGGATTTCGACCACGCCGACGAGTCGGCCGCACGGGCGTTCCTCGATGCAGACGCCGTCATCGCGTTCGGTGGCGACGCGACCATCGCCCATCTTCGGCGCATGTCCCGGCCCTCTTGCCGATTCGTCGCGTACGGTCACCGGCTTTCGGTCGCGGTGGTGTCCGGGCAAGCGGATGCCGAGGTCGCCGCCGCTATCGCCCGCGATGTCTCGCACTGGGATCAGCTTGGGTGTCTGTCGCCACTGGCGCTCTACGTCACCGAGGATGCAGACGGTTGGTCGGATCTCCTGGCGGCCGGCCTCGAACGTCTGGCCTCCGACTGGCCACGCGGAACGATTCCCATGGAGGCCGCCTTGGCCACCCGACACGCGCGGGACGAGGCAGCGCTACGTCAGGCCGCAGACCCGGCGACTCGAGTGCTCTCCGGTAGGGACTGGACAGTTGTCCGCGAGGCGGACGCGACCTGGCGCTCGGCACCGCTTCATCGGTTCATCCGGGTCCACCCCTTGGCTGGCCTCGATGCGCTCGATGGTGCGCTGGCGCCCGTCGCGTCATTCCTCTCCAGCGTCGCGGCTCCCCTCGCGCTGCACAGCCGCTTGTCGGGCTTCGGGTTTCGCCGCTGCCTCCCGGGTGACCTGCAAGCCCCTCCAATGCATTGGAATCACGACGGAATCGGCACTCTGAGGCCGCTTCTCCCCAGCACCTAGGGCGGATTCCCCGCGGGGCTTTATATGGGACGGGGATGGTACGGTATTTACCGGACCAGAATGGTCCCCTATCCTCGGCACTTCCTCCGATGCCCGCTCCCGGGCACCGCCGAGGACCGAGGCCCCCACATGCTTCGCATCAGCAAGCTCACTGATTATGGAATCGTGTTGCTCGCACGCTTTGCCGCGGAGCCGCCCGGAACGACCCTGAACGCGCGAGAAATGTCCGAGGCCACCGGCCTGCCGCTTCCGGTCGTCAGCAAGATGTTGAAGACGTTGGCGGGCGCGGAACTGCTCCGCAGCCAGCGCGGTGCAAAGGGCGGGTACCACCTGATGCGCGCGCCTGAAGCCGTCACGGTGGCCGAACTGCTCGACGCTCTCGAAGGCGGCGTTGCCCTGATGGACTGCACCGCCGGCCCCGGGCACTGCGAACAGGAACAGAACTGCAACGTCCGGGAACCCTGGCAACGCATCAACCGCGCAGTCCTCGGTGCGCTCGAAACGGTCACGCTGGCCGAACTGGTCCAACCCAACACTCCGTCGAACCTCATCGACATCCAGCTCCGCGCCGACGCTCCGCCGTCGGACGCGCGTTGAACGCAGGAACCCCATGGCCCAAAGCACGAACTCCGAAGTCGAAGCCCTTGCTGGACGCGAGTATGAACACGGCTTCATCACCGACGTCGAGGAGGAGCGCATTCCGAAGGGTCTCTCGGAAGACACGGTGCGTCTCATCTCGGCCAAGAAGGACGAGCCCGAGTGGCTCCTGGAATGGCGACTCAAGGCCTATCGCCGCTTCCTCCAGATGCTCGCGGAAGACAACGAGCCCACCTGGGCCAATGTCGACTACCCCCCGATCGACTACCAGGACATGTACTACTACGCAGCGCCGAAGGCGCGCGACGAACTGGACAGCCTCGACGAAGTCGACCCCGAGATCCGCGCGACTTACGACAAGCTCGGCATTCCGATCGCAGAGCAGGAACGTCTGGCAGGAGTGAAGATCGCGGTCGACGCCGTATTCGACAGCGTCTCCGTCGCCACGACCTACAAGGAAGAGCTGAACAAGCAGGGAATCATCTTCGGCTCGTTCTCGGACGCCGTGAAGGAACACCCGGAACTCGTGCGCAAGTACCTGGGCTCGGTCGTGCCTTACTCGGACAACTTCTTTACGGCGCTCAATTCGGCGGTGTTTTCCGACGGAAGCTTCGCGTACATCCCAAAGGGCGTGCGTTGCCCGATGGAGCTCTCGACCTACTTCCGGATCAACGCGAATGAGACCGGACAGTTCGAGAGAACGCTCATCATCGCAGAAGACAGCTCCTACGTGTCCTATCTCGAGGGCTGCACCGCACCGATGCGAGATGAAAACCAGCTCCATGCAGCTGTCGTGGAACTCGTCGCGCTCGACGACGCGGAGATCAAGTATTCGACCGTCCAGAACTGGTACCCCGGAGACAAGGACGGCAAGGGCGGCATCTACAACTTCGTCACGAAGCGCGGCGCATGCCGCGGCAAGCGATCGAAGATCAGCTGGACCCAGGTCGAAACCGGTTCGGCCATTACGTGGAAGTACCCGAGCTGCATCCTGCAAGGCGACGACTCCGTGGGTGAGTTCTACAGCGTCGCCCTCACAAATAACAAGCAGCAGGCCGACACCGGCACCAAGATGATCCATATCGGCAAGAACACGACGTCGACCATCATCTCGAAGGGCATCAGCGCGGGCCGCGGCCAGCAGAGCTATCGCGGCCTGGTCCGCATCGGACCGAAGGCACACGGCGCGCGAAACTACAGCCAGTGCGACTCGCTGCTCCTCGGCGACGAATGCGGCGCACACACGTTCCCGTACCTCGAAGTGAAGAACGCGAACTCCACGGTCGAACACGAGGCCACCACTTCGAAGATCAGTGAAGACCAGCTCTTCTACTGCATGCAGCGCGGCCTCTCGGAAGAGGACGCTATTTCCATGATCGTGAACGGATTCTGCAAGGAGGTCCTACGGGAACTCCCGATGGAGTTCGCGGTCGAAGCACAGAATCTCCTGGGCGTGAGCCTCGAAGGAGCGGTGGGATAGCCATGGGTGACACACTTCTCGAAATCCAGAACCTCCATGCTCGTGCCGGCGACGCCCAGATCCTGAATGGGATCGACCTGACGATCCGACCCGGCGAGGTCCATGCCATCATGGGGCCGAACGGCTCGGGCAAGAGCACCCTCGCCGGAGTGCTCTCCGGCCGGCCCGGCTACACCGTCACTGACGGCAGCGTGCGCTTCGAAGAAAAGAACCTGCTCGAACTCGAAGCCGAAGAGCGCGCGCGCGAAGGCATTTTTCTCGCCTTCCAGTACCCGGTCGAGATCCCGGGCGTGACCAACAACTATTTCCTGAAGGCTTCGGTCAACGCGATCCGCGAACACCGCGGCGAGGAATCCCTCGACGCCATCGACTTCCTTTCCATGGCGAAAGAGAAGATGGCCATCGTCGAAATGCCCAAGGACTTGATGGCGCGCTCGGTCAACGAAGGTTTCTCCGGCGGCGAAAAGAAGCGGAACGAAGTGCTGCAGATGCTGCTCCTCGAACCCAAGCTCGCGATTCTGGACGAGACGGACTCCGGTCTCGACATCGATGCACTTCGGGTCGTCGCCAGCGGCGTCAATGCCCTCCGCGACGAGAACCGTTCGATGCTGGTCATCACGCACTACCAACGCTTGCTCGACTACATCGTCCCGGACTATGTCCACGTACTCGCAGAGGGACGCATCCAGCGATCGGGCGGCAAGGAGCTCGCACACGAACTCGAAGCGAAGGGCTACGGCTGGCTCGGGCTCGACGAAGGAGCCTCTGCGTGAGTTCGCTCCTGGACGCCAACGAACGCTTTGTCGCTCTCGCCGACGCGATCGCCGCGCGTGATGCGCACCCGGGCGACGCCATCACGTCCTTGCGCGAGACCGGCCGCGCCGCGTTCGCAGAACGCGGGCTCCCGCATACCCGGCTCGAGGAATGGCGGTACACGAATCTCGCACCGCTGTCGGGGCTCTCCTTGGAGCCGCCGTCCGAAGACGGCCGGATCGATCGATCGCTGCTCGAAAGCCTGGCGACGCCGGTCTTTGCGTGTGGCCTCGCGGTCTTCATCAATGGTCGACCCCAGGAAGCGCTCGGTGGACTCCCGGCCGGGGACGTATCGCTGACCTCCCTCCGCGATGCCGACCCTGGGACCGCGGGACGCCTGGTAGACGTCAAGCAGCACCCGCTCGCGGCGCTCTCTGCCGCCACGACCGAGGACGGCATCGTCGTTCAGATCCCTGCAGGAGTCGCGCTCGAACATCCGGTCCACCTGGTATTCGTCTCCTCCTCGCCGGACGCCCCCTCGGTCTCGAGCCCGCGCGTCGTGATCGAAGCGGGCGCCGGAAGCCGTGCCGTCGTCATCCAGGACCACGTCTCGGTGGCAGGCGGCCACGCACACTTCACCAACGCCGTGACGGAAGTGCACGCCGGTGCGAACTCGGACCTGCAGCTCGCGGTGATCCAACGCGAGGACGATGCGGATATCCATGCATCCAACGTCGCCGTCCACCAGGAGCGAGACTCCCGCTTCGCTTCCCATGTCATCACATTGGGCGGCCGGCTGGTGCGCAACGACCTCAATGTCGTGCTCGCGGGATCTGGCGCCGAGTGCACGATGAATGGCCTCTACCTCGGCACAGGCGACCGGCTGATCGACAACCACACGTTGGTCGACCATGCCGTACCGCACTGCACGAGCCACGAACTGTACAAGGGCGTGCTTGCCGACGATTCCCGCGGCGTCTTCCGCGGGCGCGTCGTCGTGCGACCCGATGCACAGAAGACCGACGCTACGCAGCAGAATCCGAATCTCCTGCTCTCGGATGGAACCGAGATCGACACCAAGCCGCAGCTCGAGATCTATGCCGACGACGTGAAGTGCAGCCACGGCTCCGCCATCGGTCGAATCGACGAAGAAGCACTCTTCTACATGCGCGCACGTGGCATCGGACAGCGCGACGCACGCGCCTTGCTCACGCGCGGCTTCGCTGCCGAGATCCTGGCGACCCTTCCTGGCGAAGCGTTGGCCGAAGCGCTGACGGCCGACTTCGTCGCGCGCATGACCGGAGGAACCGGCGCATGAGCTTCGACCCTGCCCTCGTCCGCAAGGACTTCCCGATCTTCCAGACCACGATGCGCGGGAAGCCGCTCACCTACCTCGATACCGCGGCCAGCGCGCAGAAGCCGCAGGCCGTCATCGACGCCATCTCGCGCTTCTACGCCAACGACTACGCGAACATCCACCGGGGCGTGTACGAACTCTCTGCGACGGCCACTCGTCTCCATGAGCAGGCGCGCGAGAAGGTTCGCGCATTCCTGGGCGCAGCGGAGTCGCGCGAAATCATCTTCGTGCGCAACGCCACCGAGGCCATCAACCTGGTCGCCTGGACCTATGGCCGGAGTCAGGTCAACGAGGGAGACGAAGTCGTCGTCACGGCGCTCGAACACCACGCGAACCTCGTCCCCTGGCAGATGCTGTGCAAAGAGAAGAACGCCACGCTGCGCATCGCCCCTGTGGACGCGTCGGGCACTCTCGATCTCGAAGCTTTCGCGGGGTTGCTGGGCGACCGCACCCGAATCGTGGCATGCACCCACGTGTCCAACGCGATCGGGACACACGTTCCGGTCGAAGAGATCACGCGTCTCGCGCACGCCAAGGGGATTCCGGTCCTGATCGACGGCGCACAAGCAGCGCCGCGCTTCGTCGTCGACGTGCAGGCGATCGACGCAGACTTCTATGCCTTCTCGGGCCACAAGCTCTACGGACCGACCGGAATTGGCGCGGTCTACGTTCGCGGCGAGATCCTCGACGAGATGCCCCCCTACCAGACCGGGGGAGGAATGATCGAGCGCGTCACGTTCGAAGAGACCACCTTCGCGCCGCCTCCGGAGCGCTTCGAAGCGGGCACGCCCGACATCGCCGGTGCCATCGGCCTGGGCGCCGCGATCGACTATCTCGAAGCGATCGGACTCGACCGGATCGAACGACATGAGGCGGAGCTGTTGGCATACGGCACCGAGTGCCTCGAAGCGATTCCCGAGGTCCGCATCATCGGCACCGCGGCTCGGAAGACAGGTGTACTGTCGTTTGTCGTCGATGGTGTGCACCCGCACGACGTCGGGACCATTCTCGATGGTGAGGGCGTCGCCGTTCGTGCGGGACATCACTGCGCGCAGCCGCTGATGAATCTCTTCCAGGTTCCAGCGACCGCGCGCGCTTCGCTCGGGATCTACAACGACCGGGAAGACATCGACCGCCTGGCCGCGGCACTCCACAAGTGCGTGGAGCTATTTCACTGATGTCTGAACTTCGCGAGCTCTACCAGACGACGATCCTGGATCACAACAAACAACCGCGGAACTTCCGCTCCCTGGACCCCAGCAGCCACGAGGCGGACGGACACAATCCGCTCTGTGGCGACCAGGTGACCGTCCAGGTACGGCTCTCTGCCGACGGCACGGTCGAGGACATTGGTTTCCAGGGCTCGGGATGTGCGATCTCGACGGCGTCGGCTTCCATGATGACCGAGGCGGTCAAGGGCAAGCCGCTCGCAGACGTTCACGCGCTGTTCGATCGATTCCACGACCTCGTCACCAGCGATCCGACCGAGGAACCCGACCTCGACGGCGTCGGCAAGCTCATGGTCTTCGCCGGCGTGCGGGAATTTCCCATGCGCGTCAAGTGCGCGACGCTCGCGTGGCACACATTGAAGTCTGCCGTCGAAGACGGCCGGACGGCCCGAACCGAATAACGACGCACGCAGAGAGAACAACCATGACTGCCGAACCCACTCACGACCGATCTCCTGATCAGCTACGCATGAGCATCATCGAGATCCTGAAGACGGTGTACGACCCCGAGATCCCGGTCGACATCTACGAGCTCGGCTTGATCTACGACGTCGCAGTCGACGACAACAAGGACGCGGCCATCCGCATGACGCTCACATCGCCGATGTGCCCGGTCGCAGAAACGCTGCCGCCCGAGGTGGAAATGAAGGCGCGCGGCGTCGCAGGCGTGCGCGAAGTCAGCCTCGATCTCGTCTGGGAGCCGCCGTGGAGCCCCGAGATGATGTCGGATGCGGCTCGGCTCGAACTCGGGATGGAGTAAGACGGCTACGCGCGCCGACGATCTGGCGCGCTGCCCTTCGGCTCCTCAGGCGGCCACCTAGCGAGCCAGGATCAGCTGGAGAACCAGCCCGACAGTCGCTGCCGTGCTCGCGCCCAGCGTGACCCAACCCGGCATCCTCTTGCGCTTGATCTTCCACCACAGATAGACGCCGCTCAACGCGAAACCCAACATCGCCAGCGCCACGAAGTCCACCAGGATGGCAAACGCGAAGTGGGCGGGGCCGCCGCTCGTGCCGTAGACGCGGTGGAGCCCGGCCAGGGCGCCGGCCGTTGTAAACGTCCGCGTCTTGATCGATGCCGTTCCCTGTCCGGGAATCCAGCGAACTTCCTGCTGAACGGATGCCGACTTGAAGTTGGCATGCCAACCACCGGCGGCGGGTCGGACCGACTTGAAGCGGCCGACGATCGCGAGCTCATCCGCAGACGCTTCGACGATGCGCCGTGCCGCAGCCCGGTCCTTCGCCTCCGCGCTGAACGCGTCCGACGTCACGCGCGCTTCCACCACGACCGGTTCACCAAAACGCCCGCCGTGGTAGATCAGCCACCCGCTGATGGCATAGAAGAAAACGGCAGCCGCGAGCGCCAAGCCCAGATAGCCATGGATCTTCCGAAGGGTCTTGTACATGGCTACCAGACTCCGATGGAGAGCACGGCCAGGACGACTGCACCCGCGACCACCGTGGCCGTGCCAAGCGCGGCTGATCGACGCGGCAGCCACAGGTAGATGCCACTGAGCGCGGCGAAGGCGAGTGCCCACGAGGAGACTTCCGTGTACACGTACCAGACGGGGCCGAGGACCGAGCCTTCCAGGTCACGCATGCCGTGGATGCCGCGGAGAATCGCGATCCAGGACGAGCGCGTTTCGTCGACTTCCGTGCTTCCGGTGGCGTCATCCCATTCGATCAAATAGTCGCGCCCCGGGTTCTGGACACGGAAACGCAGCAGCGCATCGTCTGTTCGAATGACCGAGCGCTCCGGCGTCCAGCCGACCAGACCCAATGCGTCGCGCACCTCTTCGGCGCGCTCCAGATCGGTTCCTCCCTCGGCTACGACGACGGCGCTCCACTGTGAAGTCGAACTCCCGCCCTTGATGTCGTGGTTGAATGCGATGGCAGAGACGCCGTAGACCACGAGGTACGGAGCGCATAACAAGCCGAGGTAGAGATGCAGGTCGAGAATCCACTTGCGCATGGGCGACTCCGGAGTAGGCAGCCCGGGTTTTAGCGGGTCCTGGAGCGAGAATCACCTTCGCGACCGCGCAGCGGCTAGGCAACCAACCGGCAGGACTGAAGCAAACGCGTGGGACTTCGCGCCCCTGGACACTTGGTCGATGCGGATCGAATCAAGCTGTGGGCCTTCGTGGACGATGAGAAAGCATGCGTCGTTGCCCCCTCATCCTCGCGATCGGGCTGCTTCTCCTGGCCTTCTTCGGAGCGGGGGGTGCCGCATTCGCGTCGGCTCTCACGCTCGGCGGCAACCACATCGACGAAGTCCACACGAACGAGACCCACACGCTCGAGATCCTGGATGGCATCATCCTGGACGGTTCGAGCCTGAATCGGACCGACTTCAGCGGGACCAGCTTCCTCGGCGCATCTTTCGACATTTCGGGCGCGACTGGAACCGCGACCAACCTCAGCCGAGCGATCTTCGACGGCGTGACGGCGACCAATGCGAGCTTCATTGGCGCCGTGGCAAGCCGCCTTTCCGGCGTCGGGCTCGTCGCGAACGGCTCCCTCTGGAATGGTGCGGACGTGCGGCGTGCCGACTTCACCAACGCGAGCCTCATCGGCGCCAACTTCAATACCGCGCGTTTGAACCGCGTCGACTTCTCGAATGCCAACCTTTCCGGGAGCCAGTTCTACGGTGCGGACCTCCGCAACGCGACAAACCTTGGAACCGCGAACTGGACCGGCGCCGAATACGACCTCGCAACGCTGTTCCCCACCGGGTTCAATCCGGCCTCGGCCGGCATGATCCTGAGCGAACCCGCCAACGCAATCCTGCTTGGCATTGGCGTCGTCGGTCTGGGCCTGTTCGGCCGGCGCCGGACTAGCGCGGCCAGCCGCTAGACCATCACTCGGGGGCTCTTCCCCTCACTCGCAACCTGCGCCGGAGCGCACTCAACGGGGTTCGCTCCCGGAGTCTCCGTGTTAGGTTGAGGCGCGCGCCTGCTTGGAGGCGCCCACCTGAACGGAGGACTCGATGAGTCTGGCGAGTGAATTCAAGGATTTCGCCATGCGCGGCAACGTTGTCGACATGGCAGTAGGCATCGTCATTGGCGGTGCGTTCGGAAAGATCGTCACGTCATTCGTGAATGACGTGCTCATGCCGCCGATCGGCGTCATGGTTGGCGGCGTCGACTTTGCAGGACTGTCCGTGACCCTGGTCGAGGCAACCGCTGATGCAACGGCTGTCACACTGAACTGGGGCAACTTCGTCCAGACGGTGTTCGACTTCGCGATCGTGGCTTTCGCGATCTTCATGGTCATCAAGGCCATGAACTCGATGAAGAAGAAGGAAGAGGAAGCCGCACCGGCTGAGCCGCCGAAGGACATCCAGCTCCTGACGGAGATTCGGGACTCTCTGCAGAACCGCTAGAGCGACCGGGATGCGGGCCCCGGCCCGCGGACGACCCATGGCGTCGACCCTCGTAGAGCCGATTCTCTGTGGCGCCGAAGTGCTGAACGCAACGCCCGACGCGCGAAAGCGCGTCGGGCGTTGTCGATTTCAGGCGGCGGTGTCGCTGCCGATCGCGTGGAGATGGACGTCGGTCTGCGGGAACGGGATGCTGACCCCGGCGGCATCGAAGGCGAGCTTGACCTTCTCCGTCACGGCGAAGTGAACGTCCCAGTAGTCGGGTGTCGCCACCCAGGGACGCACGACGAAGTTGACACTCGAATCGGCCAGTTCGTTGACCGCGATCGTGACCGCGGGCTCCGCGAGCACGCGCTCGTCCGCTTCCAGAATCCCGGCGATGATCTGACGCGCTTTCGCAATGTCATCGGTGTACCCGATGCCAAAGACCATATCGACGCGGCGGGTGTCGTTGGCCGAGTAGTTGGTGATCGCGTCGGCCGTGATCTGCGAATTTCCGACGATCACGCGCTTGTTGTCCGGCGTCCGAAGGACCGTCGTGAAGATCTGGACCTCTTCCACGATGCCGCTCACGCCGCCGGCTTCGACGAAGTCCCCAACGCTGAACGGCCGGAAGATGATCACCAGCACGCCAGACGCGAAGTTCGACAATGAATCCTGGAAGGCGAGGCCCACCGCCAGGCCGGCGGCCGCGAGGACAGCGGCGAACGAGGTCGTATTGACGCCGAGTTGCTCGAGTCCAGCGATCGCGACCATGACCATCAGCGCCATCTGGACGATGTTTCCGGCGAACTTCACCAGCGTCTCGTCGATCCCGGCGCGGACCAACGCTCGTCGGATCAGTCCGGTGATGATCTTGGCCACGAAAAAGCCGATGACCAGCGTTGCGATGGCGCCAATCAGGCTTGGGCCATAGCCAATCAGGGCTTCCTGCAATTTCTCGATGAGAGCCTCGGGATCCATATTCTTCTCCTTCAGTACGACGGCTGACCTCGGTCCGAGACCAGCCGTGATGAGCGTGCGGGAAGGGTTAGGGCTGTCGCGTCCAACCGGCAAGCGCGGCAAGGCCGGACGTCGTCCGCGTCGAGGACAGCCCGGCGCGATCGGGGTCTTCATTGCGCGCGATCGATCACGCGATCAAGCAGCGGCATCCAGGAATCAAGCGCCTATCCGCTAGAGCGGCCGAACCGCCGATGACTAACGTCTTGACTGGGAGTTCGCGCAGACCGTTTCCAGGAAAGACCACAGTTCGCGAGACAGTGCAATGCGTTGATTCGAGAACGAATGGTCGTCGACAAGCGTCCGAAGGGAAAGGTCGGGCGCCCCGGCGCTGCTGAGTGCCTCGCCGAGCGGGAGATAGAGGCTCTCCATCGGGACTGTCTCGTCCTCTGTCGCTGCGAGCAGGAGAACCCCGCGGCGCGACAATGAGGTGACGTGGTTCGACAAGTCCATCCTCGGGCCTGCGGCGACGAGGTCATCGATCAACTCGGCACCCGTCGTTCCGGCGATCCGACCCGACATCCATTCATCGAGGGTCGATGCCATCTGCGCTCGTACAGGTTCAGTCGTTGCAAGCCGGGCGTTCGCTCCCAGATTCGCTCCCGCGAGCGATGCGATGCAGGACACCCCATCGTTCTCGGCGCCCGCCAGCAGTGCGAGAAACCCGCCCATGCTGTGCCCGACGAGCGCGATGCGATCCGGATCGATGCGCTGGGACGCGGCCCACGTGGGCTCTCGGACTGAAGCGATCACCGCATGGACATCAGCCACAGCATTCGAGAAGGAGAATGCGCCGTCGCTGCCCCATGCCCCGCGGTAGTGGAAGAAGACCACGGTCCATCCGCCACGGCGCATCACCTGCGCCAGATCGAGATTGCGCTCGTTTCCCGGAAACCCGTGCAGCAGGATCGCCACGGGATGAGGTCCCGGACCCGCCGCCTGGTACACGATCGCGTTCAGTCTCTCTCCGTCGCTCTCGAAGGCGCCTTCCCACAACGCAGCCGGCGGATCGCCGCGCGGAACATCCTCGCTCACGGGGTCGGGCACTCCCGGAGCGATGCAGCCCGAAACCGACAGGGTCAGGAGGGACCACGCAATCATCGTTCGGATTCGTCTAGAGGATCGCCTAACCATGTGCCTCCCCGAGCTCACCGAGGATGGCCGGCAAGCGTTCGAAATCCGGATGGTCCGCCGCGTGCTGGAAATCGTGCCGCCAGAGCACCTGGTTCTCACGCACAATCAGCAGACCGGGCATGCGCCAGAGATCGCCGTTCCGTTCGCCGTTGAAATGGCCCTTTCGGTTGGCGCGACGCTTCGACCGGATGACGCCCGGTCCCATCATCTGCATGAAGCTGCCACGCGAGACATCGAATGCCTCATAGAACGCCAGCGGCTCGTCGGCGACCGCGCGCGCATCGCGCCAGTAATGTCGAAGAAAGGCGCGACCTTCCCGCGGCGACCCCTGAAAGAAGAACAGGACCGGCGGGAAGTCTGATACGGACTCCGAGGCCGCGCGAAGGTCAGCGATCGTTTCGCGACAGAAGGTGCAGCCGAAATGGCGCAGAAACACGAGGACCGTCGCGTCGGATCCCAGCTGGTCTCGCAGCGACCCCGGCATCAGGTTGACGCCACTGACGAACCGGTCGAGCACTTCATCGGGAATAATCTTCATGGCGTCCATTGGGCCTCAGGAGGGTAGCTTGAATCCTGCTCGTGACGGTCGTGGTATGTTGCCGTCCGTGTCGAACACCATTGACCCGATCCTCATTACGGGCGCAAACGGTCACCTGGGACAGTCGCTGTGCCGCGCCTGGGCCGGGCGCCCCGTCCGCGCCGTGGTCCGATCTGAACGCGCCGCAGAGCAACTCCGAGCGCTTCCTCCCTCGTGTACACCCGAGATCCACGTTCTCGACTATGCGGACGAAGAAGCGCTCCGGCGCGCAGGAGACGGATGCGGGGCCTGGGTCCATCTCGTTGGCATCCTCAAGGAAACCGCACTCGCCCGATACATCGACGCGCACGAGGGGACATCGACCCACATTGCGCGAGCGGCCGAGAAGGCCTCGGTCAAACGCATCGTGAGTCTCAGCATCCTTGGCGCGGCGCCAGATGCCGCGAATGCGTGTCTGGCATCGAAGGGCCGCGCAGATGCGCTGCTGGCAGGATCGGCGGTTCCGGCCACGATCTTGCGACTCCCGATGGTCCTCGGGCCGCGCGAGATCGCGGCGGCCGCGCTTGGAGGGAAGGCGCGCGCGCCGTTCGCCTTCCTGGCGCGGGGCGGGCGTTCCATGGAGCAACCGATCGATACGCGCGACGTGGTTCGCGCAATCCAGGCGGCATGCGATGTCCGTGATGGCTCGAGCCATCGTCTCGACCTGGCGGGGCCCCACGCCCTATCCCATCGCGAACTCGTCCAGCGCGTGGCCCAGGTTCTCGGCGCACGCGGACCTCGGATCGTTCCCATCCCCTACTTCCTCGTCGCCGGGTTCGCCGCCCTGATGGAGCGAATCTCCGAGAATCCACCGCTCACGCGCGCCATGCTAGGCGTCCTCGATCACGATGATGCGATCGACCCGCTCCCGGCTGCCAGGACGCTGGGCATCTCCCTCACACCGCTTGAAGACACGTTGCGCGCCACCTTCCTCGAGGCAACCGAATGACCGACGAGACCGAATCCACACCTGCGAAGCCGAAGCGCCCGCTCTGGCAGAAGCTCCTTCCGTGGGTGATCACGCTCGCCTGCTTCGGCTGGATGTACCGGAAGATCGCGGCCGTTGCGGGGGACCAGGGCGTCGTCTCCTACCTCGCAAGCGTGTTCGCGCCTGTCGACTGGATCACTTGGCTCGCGTTGATGGTCCCGTACTCCATCCTCTATCTGCTCATCGACACGCTCGTCCTCTGGCGCGCAGTCAACTGGTTCAACGCGAAGATTCCTTACATGGGGCTCCTGCCCATCCGGGCATCGTCCTACATCATCTCGCTGTTGAACGAGCAGGTGGGCAAGGGCGCGATCGCCGTCTACCTGAACCGCACGCGGGGCGTGCCGGGTTGGCAGGTCGGCTCAAGCATCCTGTTCATCATGTTCTGCGAGGCCGTCTACCTGATCGGCTGGGGCTTCATCGGCTGGACGGTCGCGAGCGACGTGCTGCCGCGCGAACTCAGCGCGATCCGCTTTGCCTTCGTCGGCGCGATCATTGCCGTCGTCGCTGTCCTCATCTTCTTTCGCAGCGAACGCTTTGCGGGCGTGGCATTTCGGGAACGGCAGATCTTCCATGCATTCCGACAAGCCCACATCGGTCACTTCGCCACCATCGTCTTGTTTCGATCGCCCGCGCTGTTGTCCGCGATCTGGGTCTACTCGGAATGCGCAGCTTTGTTCGGCATCGAGATTCCCCTGCGAGACATGCTGGGCTTCCTGCCCCTGATCTTCTGCGCGACGTTGGTGCCAGGGCCGTTTAGGGCCGTGGCGATCGCACTCTGGATCACGCTATTTCCCGACCAGGACCCGGCCAAGATGACGGCGTTCGGCTTCGTCCAGCACAACTTCTTCCTGGTCTTCAACGCCGCGATCGGCCTCCTCTTCGTTCGCAGGGCGAACCGCGAACTCTACGGAGACAGCGAGGCCGAATAGCCGCCATCGCTCACATTTCCGACCCGTTTCGTACGGACGGTGCACTCATAGGCGACCCCCGCACTGGAGTGCCCGTGAGCCTGCCGCTTTCCGACCGAGTCCGGACCCGCACCGCCTGTGGCGCCTGCAAAGCCCTGATCGATGCCGGAAACAGTCGCTGTGGCTGGTGCGGAGCCGTCGCCGTGGCAAAGTCCGCCGCGCTCGCTGGAGGCGATTCGAGCTGGATCGCCCCGCCGGCTCAGGCCTTCCGCCGCTGGGACGAGAAGCGATCGGCCATCGAGATGATGGTCGAGGCCAGCAGCAGCCAGGCGGCAACCGATGTGAAGGCGGCCGGTGGCCATCCGAGTGACAGCCCGTCGCGCACGACGGGGACTCCTAGCAGTACGAAGTAGGCGATTCCGTTCCAGCGACCGAGCGCGCTGGCCCGGAGCGGCTTCACCGGGGCCCGCGAATCGACCATGTACTGGATGAAGGCCGCCAGCACCGCCGCCGGCAGCCACAGCGTCAGCTCGCCGCCGACGCCCACCGCAGCCAGGCCCACCGCCACGAAGGCCGCATCGGTCGCATGGTCAAAGACACCGCCGAGGGGCGAGACCTCACCGTAGTGGCGCGCGACACGACCATCGACGAGATCGGTGACGACCGCGAGCACGAAGAGCCCAAGCGCCCACCCGGTTTCGCCGCGCACGATGGCGAGCGCAAGCCAGGGGATGGCGAGGAAACGCACCGCCGTGAGCGCATTCGCGCGGGTGCGCCAGGCGGACTTCCGCGGAGTGGCGTCCATCGGAGCGAGGTTACCGAATGCGGGCATGACGACCGTGGTCCGGGCGAATTCAGGTCCCTAGACTCGTTTGCTCGTGGAGGTCCAATGACAGCGAAACGAACCGGGTTCATGGTCATGACCCTGGTGCTCCTGGTCGCCACGGCCGGCTGCGATAACGGCGCCGCGGACGATCCCGCGGCCGCGTTGGCCCAGCGCGGCCGGGTGGTCTTCGAGACCAACTGCACCGCATGCCATTCCCGAACCCCGTCACAACCGGGCCCGGTCGGGCCCGCAGTCGCTGGGGCCTCCCTGGAACTTCTCGCGGCCAAGGTCGTTCGCAACGAATATCCGCCCGGCTACGAGCCGAAGCGAAACACGAACTCCATGCCGCCGCTCGTCCATCTCGAGAAGGAACTGCCCGCGGTCCACGCTTATCTTCAACGGGCGCCCTAGACCACGGACCTAACGTTCGACTTCGGGCGCCGTCTCTTCCAGGGGACGCCCCGCCGTCTCGGGGAACCACTTCCAGACGATCAATGGCGCCAGGAGCCCAGTCGCCGCGATCCACGATACGGCCTCTGCGTGGCTTCCGGTCCATCCGTAGAGGATCGACTCGGCTGCCAACCCCAGGCTTGCGCCCGTCAGTCCGATGATGGTGAACGCGCCGCCGGCCGTCGCCCGATGCGACGTCGGAAACATCTCCTTCTTGTAGGCAGAGAGGTTCAGATCCGAACCGGCGTCGGTGACCATCATGAGCAGGAAGCCAAGGATCGCGATGCCGAACACCGGTGCGTTGTAGAGCCACATGACCGTGAGTGGGTTCACGATGAGGAATCCCGTAACCACGCGGCGACGACCGATGCGGTCTCCCAATCGCCCTAGCAGGGGCCCGGCACAAAGTCCGATCGTTCCAGCGGCAATGACGGCATACGTCAACTGGGAGGGCCCGACACCGTGTGTGTCCTGGAGGAATTTCGGAAACAGGAACCCAGCTAGCGATCCGGAGAACGCAACCAGGAACCCGGCAGCGCCAGCGGCCAGGAGTCGCTGCGGATACATCTGGAACAGTGCACCGAGTGGCGCGAAGATCGCGCGCAGAGACGGTCGAGCCGCGCCGACGCGTGCCTCGAACCGCTGCGTCTCGGGCAGGTTTCTCCGCAGGAGGGCGACGACGGCAAGCGGCCCGAGTCCCACCAGGAAGAGCCCTCGCCAGCCGAGGGGAACCGCGTCGATCATGCCAAACAACACCCAGGCGAGCGCGTTGCCTAGCGTCGAGAGTCCGGCAAGGACACCGATGGCCCAGCCGCGGTGCGCAGCATCGAACTCCTCGGCAATCACGACGCCGGCGATCACGGCCTCGGCCGCGCCGAACGAACGCGCCACGATCTGGCAGGCCACGAACGTCTCGGTGTTGGGCGCGAACGCGGTGGCCCCGGTCGCGAGCGTGTAGCCCAGGATGGCAACGAGCAGGATCTTCTTTCGCCCGAGGGAATCCGCCAGCAAGGCAAAGACGACACCCGGAATCGCTCCCGCGCGCAGCGCGAAACCGAGCCATCCCACCTGCCCCTCGGCAATACCGAGATCAGCCTGGATCTGCTTCAACGCGAGACTCACCACCTGGAAGTCGTAGGCCGCGAACATGCCCACGATCACCATGAGGCCAAGTACGCGCCATTGCCTCTCGGGCAGCATCGGGGTGGACCCGAACAAGGGCGGAACGAACGGAGAGGCATAGGCCCCGTTCACATCTCGTGGAGTCTCAGGCACTGGACTGCGGCTCGCGCCGAAATGGCACACCGCGAAAGCGGCCAGCAGTGCGAACTGCGCGAACCTCCACCAGGGGATGCCGGATGCCAGCGCGACAACCTCATCGAGGCTCAGTGAGGGATCCATCGGATCGAGACTGAGTGCCAACGCGGACGCGAGTAGGGTCGCGATCGCACCCGTCCGGAAGCGCGCGCGTTTGGAATCGAGGTCCGCACACCGCGCCAGGTCTGCAAAGGTGCCCGAGAAAGTCGCGAACCCGAGCAGGAACGCGACCGGAATCGCCGACCCGCGCCCCCAGGCCGCGAGCGCCTGATACCGCGCCGGGTCGGTCGCCACGAACTGCATGGCGTACACGTCGATCCCGCTGACCGTCGCCGCCGTCAGGAGATAGACGACGCCGACCGCGTGGACGATTTGCCCCATCCGATCCCGTTGTGCGCTCAATCGCCGCGTCCGTAGTTGCGCACGCGGAATGCGCGGATCGCGTGGACGATGCGTCGCACGACGCGGTCAAGCAGCGGGAGTCGCTCCGTGCTCTGGCAGACGCCATCGCGCCACAGCGTGCGCGTGTCTCCGGCGAGCCGATGCTCTTCGCCGCCGGGCAGGAGTACCCGGAACGGCGCATCCGGATTCATCACGTCGCGTACGTCCGAGATGCGAACGGGAACGCTCGCGCGGAACTGCGCGATCACCTCACGGAGACGCGGATTGGTGTCGGCCGCACCGGGGACGGACTCGCGAACGCTCAACCGCGTCGTCCCGCCTTCCGTCAGCAGATCGAGCACGGCATCGAGCCGGTCCGGCCGATCATCGTCCTCGAGACCGCCCTGAAGCCAGAGGCATCGATAGGTCCGACAGATACGGGGGCGGTCCTGGTAGATTCCGCAGCCCGCGCTGTCGGCACGAAGATGCGCGCACGCGACACCGCCCAGCTTCTTCAGGTCGTCGACACGCAGGACCGTGCAGCACAGCGTGCACGGACCGCAGTCGCGGGACGGAACGACATCGGGAGAAGCATCTCCCGGCCGGAGCACCGCATCGATCTGGCGCGACATGTAGCAGCAGACCCCTTGAACGCGAACGGGGCCGGGAGGCCCATGCCTCCCGGCCCCGTCATGCGAACCGCAGGTGACGTCAGTTGATGAGGACGCCGCCGACGTAGAGGACGACCAGCACGAGCAGGCCCGTGTGGATCGTTCCCGAAACCGAGCTCAGGTACTTCTGACGGGCGCCGGTGCCGACCACGGCGTTCAGCTCGACCAGCAGGATGACGGCCAGTGCAAACGCCCAGTAGACGGCGTCGTTGTCGCCGTTGTTGAACGTGTCGAGGTGTCGCGCCGAGCCCATGAAGAAGAGCATGGGGATCGAGAACAGCGTGTTCGTCCGCGACGCGCGTCCCGCGAGCGCACCCTTTTCGGGGGTACCGGGGACCGGGTCCTTGCCTTCGGCCACGTTAAGCGCGCTTTGGATCGCGTAGTCGCGTTGCGCGGGCCAGATGATGAACCACACGTTGTACCACATGATCGTACCCATCACGCCGCCGGTGAGGATGCGGGTCATGAGGCCGTCGGACAGCTTGATGCCGTCCATCCCCATGTACATCGCGATCAGCGTCCAACCGGAGAGGAACGTGAACATGGCCCCCCAGCGGAACCACCAGAGGGCGTTGGGAACCAGGCCACGCGTCATCGCGCTCTTGGCTTCGCCGCCCAAGTCGCTCGCGAAGAACGGCGTCTGGATGAAGTTGAAGTACCAGAGAACGCCGATCCAACAGACGCCGGCGAGAAAGTGGATGTACCGGAAGATGAACTCCCAGCCGTATCCGGTGGTAAACAGGTCCATTGGGACTCCTTCGCGAAACCGCGCTCGGGTGAAAACTGCGCCTTCCCGAAACCGGGCGCGCGCGGCCCATTCTATCCGGGTTCCCCCCGGGTCGGAAGGTCTTTGCGCGTCGAATCAGGCCCAGCGATGAGCACGCGTGGCGATGCGGCCCCACCCGAGCGCTTCGCACAAGTCCGGGAACCGTTCGCGATCGGCTCCCTGCCATGCCACCGCGTCGAGCGGCGCCTCGATCCCCGGGACCTCACGGACGACGGTGGCCAGCTCGCGGATCTGGAGCGCCTGCTCGCGATGGGCCGCCATATTCGTGGCCAGGCGCTTGGCGCCGCGGACTTCGACGCCGTTCCAGCCGGCCGGATCATCGGGAATGTCCTCGAGCCGACCGAACGCATTCAGGGCGATGGCCGCACTCTTCTTGCCGTAGCCGGGCACCCCGGGCAGGTCGTCGACCTTGTCGCCGACGAGCGCCAGGTAATCGGGAATCTGTGCCGGGTCGACACCGAATTTCTCCCGCACGCCGTCGGCGTCCATGTGGGTATCGCGCTGCAAGTCGTAGAGCGTGACCGACCCATCCTCGGTCACGAGCTGCGCCAGGTCCTTGTCCGCGCTTATGACGCGGACCCGGGCCCCCTGGTCGACGAGCTGATCGACCATGGTCCCAATGACATCGTCCGCTTCATAGTTCGACTGCTCGAACGCACCGAGCCCGATCCCCCAGGCAGCGTCCTTGGCCATGTCGAACTGGGGCACGAGGTCGGGCGGCGCTTCTTCGCCACGAGATGACTTGTACGGCGGAAACACCTCGTTGCGGAAGCTCGTCATCGCATAGTCGAAGCAGCACGCCGCGTGGTCCGGGTCCTCGTCAGCCAGGTAACGCAGCAGCGTGTTGGCAAACCCGTACGCGGCCCCGGTTGGTCGGCCATCGGGCGCCGGCATGTCCGGCAGCGTCACCCAGGCGCGAAAGATGTAGACGTGGGAATCGAAGAGGTGGACGAGAGGCTTCTTCGTGTTCTTGGCCATGCCACGAGTCTAGCGCCGGTCCTCGAGCACATTCTCGGTCACCGCTTCCGCGGCCCGATCCACGGGAAGGTCTCGCTTCCTGGCGCCCTGGCGTCGGAAGACCTCGACCGTGCCGTCGGCGAGACCCTTCGGGCCGACCGTAATGCGGTACGGGATCCCGACGAGCTCTGCGTCCTTGAACTTCACGCCCGGCCCCACGTCGCGATCATCGAGCAGTACGTCGATGCCGGCGCCCAGCAGGGTTTCGTAGATGCGCTCGCCCGCTTCATGGCACGCGACCTCCTTCGGCTTGACGACCGTGACGACAACCTCGAACGGCGCCACGTTCACGGGCCAGATGATCCCGTTTTCGTCGTTATGCCGCTCGACGATGGCAGCGACGGCGCGACCGATGCCGATCCCGTACGAACCCATGATCAGCGGAACGTTCTTGCCGTTCTCGTCGAGCACCTTGGCGCCAAGCGCCTCGGAGTATTTCGTACCGAGCTTGAAGATGTGGGCGACTTCGACGGTCTTCTGGAGCGTGAGCTTGTTCTCGCACGCGGGACACGATTCACCGTCCTTGACCTCGCGGAGGTCGACCCATTCCGTGACGGACACGTCCCGTGCGACATCCACGCCCCGGAAGTGGAAGCCGTCTTCGTTGGCGCCCGTGACCATGCCGGTCCGGCCCTGGATCGCGGGGTCGGCCAGGACACGAATCTCGTCGGACAGGCCGACGGCGCCCAGGCTCCCAGGGCGAGCCCCCAGCAGCGTCTGGATCTCGCTTTCACCGGCCGGCCGGAGATCGCTCGCACCGGTCGCGTCGATGAGCTTCTGCTCGACCAGGTCGTGGTCACCTCGCAGGAGCGCCAACAACGGCGAGCCATCGACGACGTAGACCAGGGTCTTGATCTGGCCGTCCGCCGGCGCACCTCCCTCGAAGTCGACCAGCGCCTGGATCGTGACGACGCCGGGCGTCGGGAACTTTTCGGGAGCGTCCATCCCCGGCGCGTCCTCGGCCGGAGCGAGCGTCGAGGTCGCCTTCTCGATGTTGGCCGCATAGCCACACAGCTCGCAGGTCACGACCCAGTCTTCGCCGGACTCGGTCTGCACCATGAACTCGATCGATTCACTGCCGCCCATCGCGCCGGACGAAGCTTCGACCGCAACCGTGTCGAGTCCGCAGCGCTCGAAAATTCGGCGGTAGGCCTCGAAGTGCTGTTGGAACTGGTGGTCCAGGCCTTCCAGCGTGTAGTCGAACGAGTAGGAGTCCTTCATCACGAACTCGCGTACGCGCAGCAGCCCCGACTTCGGTCGCTCTTCGTCGCGAAACTTCGTCTGGAACTGGAACCACGTCTGCGGCAGTTCCTTGTAGCTCCGCAGCTCCCGGGACAAGTGCGTGAAGATCTCTTCGTGCGTCAGCCCAAGGACGAGGTCGGCGCCATGACGATCCTTCAGCCGGAAGCTCTCTGGAATCTCGCCGCGGCCCGTCTGCTCCCAGATCTCCGTCGGATGCATGCACGGAAGCTGGAATTCCTGCGCCCCGATCTTCTCGAGTTCGTCGCGCACGATCCCCTCGACCTTGCGCGCGACACGGAAGCCGAGCGGCAGGAGCGAGTAGATCCCAGACACGAGCTGGCGAGCGAAGCCGGCGCGAACCAGCAATTTGTGGCTCACGGCCTCGGCATCGGCCGGGTCATCGCGCAGGGTGGGAATGAAGGCCTGGGTCCACTTCATTGCCGGAACGTCCCCGATTCGATCGAGGCTGTAAAGCGACACGACATCAGCCGGAGAGCGATCCTCGGTCGGGCGGGCTGCGCGTCGGCTCCGGCGGGCGACGGATGTCGCCCTCGCCGTCTCGCAACAACTGCGCTTCGAGCAAACGCAGGACGCTGGTCTTCGAGTACGTCGCGCGTCTCCGCTCATCCTGGAAGCGCTTGAAGATGCGGTAGGGCGCGCGGCCACGAATGCCCCATGCGGCCAGATCCCCGAGCAGCCGACGCGAAGGGTATCCCCCGATGAAGGCCTGGAGAGCATCGTCCTGATGTTCGGGGACCGGCTTGAGAATTGACCGCAGATATCCAGCGATCTCCTGGGTCAACCCCTCCCCGACCGGAAAACCGGAGCGGAAGCCTCCTTCGAGATCGAAGAACACCATCCGCTCCCCGGAGAGGAACGCGTGCTTTCCGCTTGGGTGCGATTGCACCAACAAGATCTCGTCCTGTTCCAGGGCCGCGATGTGACGGCGACCGAGTTCGGATGCGAGCCGCTGGATCTGTGCGCGTTTTTCCGGCCACCCGACGGTTTCGTCGCGAAGCCGGTCGACGAGCGTGTGGCCCTCCAGGAACTCCATCCAGATTCCACGCGCCCGCACCCCCGGTGGCATCGGGCGGTCGAAGGTGCGGAAGACGTCGAAGCCGTTCTTCGCCCAGAGTGCCAGGCACTGGCTCTCTGTCTTGTAACGCGCGCCCGGCCCGGTGCCGCGCTTCTGCTCGGCCCACGCCGTCAATGGATTGATGGTGGCGTCTTCGAACCAGGTGCGACGGCCGCGGTAGAGCTTGAGGACGAGGTCTTCGCTTTCGGTCGTCACGCGGAACATCAAGTTCCCGCGAGAGGCTTGGCGGCACGCTGCGGCGATTTCGATCGCCGGATTCTCGACGCGAATCATTCCGGCCTACAAACGCTCCGCCAGGCGCTTCACCACGTGGTACTTGCTCGTCGGCTTCTGCGCTTTCGCCCGGTACTTTCGTTCGAGTGCACGTCCGAAGCGCATCGCCGGGTTCGGATGGCGATAGAAGAAATCGTACGCACTCTGCAGGCGCGCCTTCGACGGGTAGTGCTTGACGGTTTCTTCGAGAACCCGCTCCTGCATCTCGGGCGTCAGCTTCTTCAACAGCTGCCACAGGAACTGGGCGATCTCGTGCGCAACATGCAACTCGACCTTGTTGGCGTGGCGGTAGACCATCTCCAGGTCGAACCACAGGAGTTCGTCCTCCATCACCATCACGTGCTTGCAGTCGCCGTTCTCGTGTACGAGACGCGGCTCGCGCAGCTCGATGGCGAGTTCGTGACGGCGACCCCATTCCGGCAGGAAGCGGCGCCAAAGTGCCATCCGCTCGTCTGCGCTTCGCGTCTCATCCTTCATGATGTTGACGAGCAGGGGAGCGGACACGTACTCGAGCATCAGGTACCCGCCGGGCACACACGTCGGCGCATCGACCTCGACATCGAGGACATCGAAGGTGCGGAATCCGTGGCTGCGCCACAGGTTCAGCGTTTCCCGCTCCACGCGGCAGCGGGTCTTGGGCATGTACGTCGTCTGCCCGGCCATGTAGTTGGCGAGGCTCTTCTTCAAGCGCCCGAACGTGCCTCGGCTGCCGTAGTAGACCTTGAGCACGGCGAATCCGTCCCGGAACGGCACCTTGTACAGGAAGTTCCCGTTCTTCAGGAGCAGATGAGGCGCCAGGTCGTCGAAGTGGAGCCGTTCAGTCGTCATCGCTGCATTCTATCGGTCGAGTGCGGGAGAGTCGATTGAAGCCCTTTGGCGCTGATCTAGTCGATCGGCGTCCCGCTCGACCGGACCAATTCCGTGAACGCCTGATCGAGCTGCACCATCACCGGCCCGGGCTCTCCCTTTCCGATGATCTCACCGTCCAGGGAACGCACCGCAACGATGCGCGCGCCACTTCCGGTCAGGAACGCTTCGCTGGCGGCGAACAGATCGAAGCGGCCCAGGCTGCGCTCTTCGGTCGGAATGCTGGCCGCCAATGCCAGTTCGAGCACCGTGCGCCGCGTGATGCCCTCCAGTGCGCCGTCGATGGGCGGAGGAGTCAGCAACACGCCTTCTCGAACCAGGAAGATATTCGCGACGCTGGCTTCGGCGATGTTGCCGACGCTGTTGAGAAGTAGCGCCTCATCCGCTCCCTGGCGCCGAGCCTCCTGCTTCGCGAGCGCGTTGTTCA
>JAJDAQ010000121.1 GCA_029261815.1 Deltaproteobacteria bacterium | reverse complement strand
CGCCCGCATGGGTGTCGGGATCGGCGAAGCAGCGGGCACGCCGAGCGCTCACTCCATGATCTCGGACTACTTCCCACCGCAACGCCGGGCCACCGCCCTCGCCGTCTACGCGATGGGCGTCTACGTCGGGATCATGTTCGGTTACATCGCTGCAGGGTGGCTCGGCGAGCAACTCGGCTGGCGTCTTACCTTCCTGGTCGTCGGGGCACCCGGGCTCTTGATCGCGTTGCTCCTGTACCTGACCGTCGACGAGCCGCCTCGAACGACAGCTGTCGAGTCTCATCCGCTGCGCGAGGTGGTCGTCTACTTGTTGAGGAAGCCTGCCTATGTGGCCCTGCTCGCGGCAGCTTCTTTTCATGCAGCCGCCGCATACTGCATCGCGCACTGGGCTCCGACCTTCCTGCTTCGGGTGCATGGCATGTCGCTCACCGAAGTCGGAATCTCTCTCGGCCTGGTGACGGGTCTGTCGGGCGCAGCGGGGACGCTTGCGGGTGGTGTCGTATCGGACCGGCTCGCACGCGCAAATCGTGCCTGGTACGCACGGACGACCGCATTCGCGGCTCTCGGCTCGCTGCCGTTTGCAATCGGGTTCATTCTCAGCGACGACTCGTTCGTCGCAATGGCCTGGTTCGCGCCGATGACATTCCTGACCGGGATGTACATCGGGCCGCTCTACGCGATGAACCAGGGGCTTGCTCGGCCCCGAATGCGCGCGATGGCCGTGGCGATCCATTTGTTCGTCGTGAGCATTCTCGGCGGCGGAGTCGGGCCGTGGGTGGTCGGCCTGATGAACGATTCGTTCCAGGCGGAGTACGGCGACGCCGGCATTCGACAGTCGCTGATCTGGGTCCAGTCCGTGTGCTTGCTGCTGGCCGGCGCCTGCTACCTGCTCGTCTCGAGGACCCTGGACCGTGACATGGAGGGCGCCGAGTCCTAAACGAAGCGCTCGGCTTGGACTCGAGCTGTGAACTCCTGAGCGCGACAACGCGCATTCGTTAGGCAGCGCGGATCCGCACGGCCCAGATGAACTCTCACCCAAGAAGAAAGGTCCACTATGAGTCTCGTTCGAATCGAGAAACCGACTCCCGACATCAGCGTGATCGTTCTCGACCGCCCCGAGCGCCTGAACTCGATGGCATTCGAGCTGATGGTTCCGCTCCATGAAGCCTTCGAGACGATCGGCAAAGACAACGAAACCACCTGCGTCATCCTGACCGGTACGGGCCGCGGCTTCTGCTCCGGTGCCGACACGCAGCACTCGGAGCCGCCGCCCAACATCGCGGGACTCACACTCACGCGCATCGCAACACGGGCGATGACCATCCTTTCGGACCTGGTTCCAGCAATGCAACGGATGCCACAACCCGTGATCTGTGCGATCAATGGCGCCGCGATCGGGGGCGGCTTCTGTCTGACCCTCGGCGCGGACATCCGGATCGCGAGTGAGTCGGCCTACTTTCGAGCGGCCGGAATCAACAACGGACTCACGGCGACGGAGCTCGGGCTGAGCTTCCTCCTGCCGCGCGCCATCGGTTCGTCGCGAGCGTTCGAGATCATGCTCTCGGGGCGCGACGTCAGCGCGGCGGAAGCCGCTGACATGGGGCTCGTATCGAAGGTCGTCCCCGACGCCGACCTGTTGCCGGAGGCGATCGCGCTCGCGAAGCAGATCAACGGTTGGAGTTCGCAGGGCGTCGCCCTCACGAAGCGGATGATGTGGGCGGGCCTGGAGACCTCCAGCCTTCGCGCGGCGATAGAGTTGGAGAGCCACACGCAGCTCTTCGTCCGGATGACGACAAAGAACTTCGAGGAAGCGGTGCGGGCTCGCAAGGAAGACCGCCCCCCGGAGTTCAAGGACTGAAGTCACGAAGGAGCCGACAACGACGGTCTGCCCGTCTCCTGGGTGACATGCGGCGGCTCGGGCTGAGTGTGCAAGGCCTCTAGGTCGTTCGGCCCTGTCCTCGATCCCTTCGGCTCATTGGCGCACCGCTAACTGCTGGCGACCAACTCTCGCAACTCATCCAGCACCCATCCGACGCCCGCGTCCTGATCCTCTCGGCGAACGACCGAGACCGTGAACGAATACGGGCGGTAGGGCAGGTCCAGGACCTGCAGCCGAAGAACCTTGGCGAGTCGCTCGGCGAGCCGTCGGTGGCAGGTCACGAGGGAGTCCGTCTCCGCCGCGATCAGAAGCGCCGTCGTCCAACTCCCGACGACCGCTCCACTCGGCATCTTGGGGATGCTGGTCGACTCCTTGAGCGTGACTTCGCTGAACGACGCGGCGAGCGCGTGCCCTTCGGCTTCGTACTGTGCCTGTGAGAGAGTCCCTTTGATGCGCGGATGATTCCGCCGTGCGACGACGCAGAATGAATCCTTGTAGAGCGGCTCGCACACCAGCCCGGTGGGCAGGTCGTCTTCAAAGCGTCCGATCCCAATGTCGATCTCACCCCGACGGATGTCGGTGATGGTGTCACTGGAGGCCAGGTGCTTGTAGTAGACGAAGAGCGACGGCGCGTGCCGCTTCCAGCGCTTGATCAGTGGCGCCGCGATCTGGGCCGTCATGTATTCGGGTGCCGCGATCGTGAACACACGCTTGGCCGCCGCCGGATCGAAGGAGCGCGGCACGTCGAGCAACTGCTCCGCCTGGGCCAGCAGCGCCTTGACCTGTGACTGCAGCGCCAGCGCATGCACGGTCGGCTCGAGACCGTGGGACTGCCGGACGAACAAGGGGTCGTCGAACAGATCGCGAAGCCGCGAGAGGGAATGGCTGATCGCGGAAGGACTCAAGCCGAGGCGCGCGGCCACTTCCTTGGCGTTCCGGACCTCAACGAGTTCCCTGAAGATCAGGAGCAGGCTCCCATCGAGCTTCTTGATTTTCTCCATATTGAATTCATGCATGATTAGAAATCATTATCACAGTACTCATGTCAGGGATAGAGTGGCTGGCGATGCAGGTTCCCACTCCGACGACCGACCGAAAGTACTTCCTTGACTGGTTGAGGGTGATCGCCTTTGCCCTGCTGATCCTCTTCCACGTCGGGCTGCTCTATTCGACCTGGCACTACAACCTGAAGAGCCCCCGGATCTATCCGGGAATCGAGTTCGCCCTCAATGCGTTGAGCCCCTGGCGCCTCGCGCTGCTTTTCTTCATCTCCGGCGTGGCTTGTCGGTTTCTCATCGAGAAACTACGACCGGGCACATTCGCTCGCGATCGATTGCGCCGTCTGGGAACCGTCATCCTGTTCGGGATGCTCGTCGTGATTCCACCGCAGACGTACGTCGAGCTGTACCACCGCGGTCTCGTCACCACGGGCTACCTCGAATTCTGGCTGACCTCGTACCTGCTAGGCGATCCCTATCCCGGCAAGACCCTGCCCACCTGGGACCACCTGTGGTTCCTGGTCTACCTGTTGCCGTACACGCTGGCGCTCGCCGCAACCGTCCGCCTCGCACCCTCTGCGTTCTCGCGTGCTGCTGGAACTTCGCGCGTTGGCTTGATGTTCATCGTTCCCGGCATCTGCCTGTGCGTCGCAAATATCCTGGTGTCGGAGTTTCAACCGGTCACACACGAACTCGTCAACGACTGGGCGGCACACATCCGCTGGCTCTGCATGTTCGGTGCGGGTGTCGCCTGCGCCAAGCGCTCTGAGTTCTGGGAAACGGCTCGGGACAACCGATTGTCGATTGCCGCCTTGGCGGGCTTCTTTCTGATCTTGCAGCTCGGCTGCAGCCTCTACGCTCGCACATCAGGCGCAGACGCATCTTGGATCGGAATCGCCAACGCGATCCTCAGGGGCCTCTACGGGTGGTCGGCCATCCTCGCAATCTCGGGATTCGCGATGCGACACCTCGACCAACCGAGCGCAGCGCTGACCTACCTGAACACTGCGATCCTTCCGGTCTACGTCCTGCACCAACCGCTTCTCCTGATCGCTGCCTACTTCCTCTTCCCGGTGCAGCTACCACCCGCGATCGAGGCGATCGCACTCATCACGCTTACCGGCGGCGGTGCCCTGCTGATCTACGAACTCGGCATCCGGCGGTTTGACGTTGTGCGTGTTCTCTTCGGGCTTCGCAGAAGAGAGAACGTCGCTCTGGCTCGCGGCCAGTAGACACACGGGGCCCTCGCAGCGGGCCCGGTTGAGCCTGGCGTCGCACGCTCCGCGTTGGCGCCCCCTCAGGCTTGCGGAGCGGCCTCGGCGCCAGCGGTCCCGTGGGCCTCCTCGAACGCAAAGCCCTCGTAGTCCTTGGCCGCCACATCCGCGACGCGCATGTAGTACAGCTGGCCACCCAGGTACGCGGAGAAATAACGCGGCTTGCCCGGGATGTTTGCGCCCGTCCACCAGGAGTCAGTACGGGGGA
>JAJDAQ010000120.1 GCA_029261815.1 Deltaproteobacteria bacterium | reverse complement strand
GCATCCAGCCGTTCTGGTGCATCAACCACGGCGGCACGACCTCGATGTACTACGCCGATCCGGATGGGAACCAGCTCGAGCTCCAGATCGACAACTTCGAGACGAACGAGGAGGCCAACGCGTTCCTCGCCGGGCCCGACTTCGTGACCAACCCGATTGGGATCGACTTCAACCCGGACGAACTTTGCGCTCGCCTGGACGCGGGAGAGTCGCCGCGCGTACTGGTGCGCTGGAAGGACGTCGCGCCTCGCAGCCCCACAACCATTCCGCGCGCCTACCTCGGTTGGTTTCAACACTTGCTGATCCGGATCGCGTCGAGTGTCGGCACGACCCCGTGATCTGAATCGTCCGATCCTCGAGGTACGAATGTGAGCAACGTCGACACCCAGGTCCTAATCGTCGGGGGAGGTCCCGTCGGGCTCATCTGCTCGATCCTCCTCAGCCATGCCGGAATCTCGAATCGGGTCGTGGAGAAGCGTGAAGGGCTGCACCGCGCGCCGCAGGCGCACGTAATCAGCTCGCGCACCATGGAGATCCTGCGCGCGGCCGGGATCGATCAGGAGGCGGTTCGCGCCATCGCGGCACCGATCGCGGATCTCTCGAGCGTGCAGTGGGTCCACACGCTCGCGGGACCGGAGCTCGGCCGGATCCTGCTCGCGACTCCCGAGCGGGTCGACAAGATGCTCGGGGCGACCCCCACACCCTTCGCCAACGTCTCCCAGTCCAGGCTCGAGCCGCTGCTGCTCGAGTCCGCCCGCGGCGCCCGCGCCGAGGTCGACTTCGGCTGCGAGTGGCGTTCCTTCGAGAGCGACGAAGGCGGCGTGCGCTCCACGCTCTGCGACGTGGCGACGGGAGCCGAGGAGACCGTGCGCAGTCGCTTCCTGCTCGGCTGCGACGGTGCGGGGAGCCGGGTGCGCCGCGCGCTCGGAATCGAAATGATCGGCCCCGACCGGGTCGAGACCGTCATGAACATCTGCGTGGAGGCGAACCTGCGTTCGCTTCTCCCGGACCGCGCCGGCGTTCTCTTCTGGCACCTCGACCCCGCGGAGCCCGGGATCTTCGTCGCCCACGACATCGATTCGATGTGGGTCTACATGCACCCCTACGACGAGACGAAGACGGAGGCCTCCTCGTTCACCGAGCCGGTCTGCCGAGGGCTCGTCGAACGCGCCCTGGGCGCCGACGTACCCTTCGAGATCCGATCGATGGACTCCTGGGTCATGACCGCGCAAGTCGCGGCGCACTACGGCGAGGATCCCGCGTTCCTCGTTGGCGACGCAGCGCATCGCTTTCCGCCGACGGGCGGCCTAGGCCTCAACACAGGCGTCGCGGACGCGTTCAACCTGGTGTGGAAGCTCGTGGCCGTCCTCGACGGACGCGCCTCCTCCGCGCTACTCGGAAGCTACGAGACCGAGCGTCGCGGCGTCGCGTTGGTGAACTCCGAGCAGAGTCTCGCGAACCACCTGAAGATGGATGCCGTCGTCGGGGCGCTCGGGGTCTCCGCCGAACTCGACGCCGAGCAGGCTCGTGCGCAGATCCGAGGCCTCCCGCAAGAGCCGGCCCGCATCGCGCGCGTCCAGCGGGAAATCGATGAGCAGGTCGAGCACTTCGACACGCTCGGTCTCGACCTCGGGCACAACTACCACACGGGGGCGCTCGTCCCGGATGGGTCACCTGCGCCCCCCGCTCCGGAGAGCCTCGTGTCGGACTACCTGCCCACAACCCGTCCCGGCGCCCGCCTGCCCCACGCATGGCTGACGCGCGGCGACGCGCTCGTCTCGAGTCTCGACTTGGTCGACCCGCGCGATCCCGTGTTGCTGACGGGACCGGGCGGCACGCGCTGGCTCGAAGCGGCACGCGAGGCAAAGCTGCAGGCGTTCATGATCGGGGATGGTGGAGAGATTGGAGATCCGAACGCTGCCTGGGCGAGCGTGCGCGAGATCCTCGACGATGGGGCCCTGATCGTGCGCCCGGACGGCCACGTCGCCTGGCGCGCGCGGGATATCGCAGACGACCCCGACGCGCATCTGAAAGTCGCGCTGGATCGGATCTTCGGACGACCACCGAGCGGGTGAAAAGCATGAGCGTGATTCATGAGCGATTCGTCCTGGCCTATCAACGGGATGCGTGGTCCATTTGCGCGACGTGCTTTGCCGAGGCCGTGGAATCGAGGCTCGATGGGTGGGCGATCTGGTCAGCGGGATGACCGGCCTGCGGTCTTCGGTCCCTCGGTTCCGGGGCAAAGCGCGTCGTATCCCATGTCGGGTGCCGCTGCAGCTGTAGACGCCCTCGCTGGGGATCTGCACCTGCCGGCCGGAATACTTCGCAATGTGGGCCTCTACGAGAGGATGAAGCGGCTGGGGATCGGGTGATGCTGGGCCGGCCTCGAGCCGCTGCACGGGTGCAGATCGCCTCCCTGACGGCGGCTGCGCAGCACCGCGATATACTGGGCCGACGAATCGCAGTGCGATCGGAGGCCACGGATGACGACCCACACGACGTACGCGTACCCGGAACGCAACCTCGGGGCCGCCTTTCGCGACGGGCTCGTCTGGCTCTCCGGACCCGTCAGCGAGCGCGGTGCGTCGCGCGCGTTCAGCATCGCCATTCACATGGGGGGTCGCACGATCCACGAGCGTCGGCTCGCAATGCGCGAGCACGCGATCGGCCGGCGCTTGCTGGACGACCGGCCGGTGCTGGCCCAGGCGCTGAACGACATGCCCGCACTCGCCGCGATGC
>JAJDAQ010000119.1 GCA_029261815.1 Deltaproteobacteria bacterium | reverse complement strand
GATGGAAAGCCCCTGACGGGCCTCGAAGCGAGCAGCCGGCCGGTCGCGGAGCCGACGCCATAAGGCGCGGCTTGACGCTGGTGCTGCTGACCGCCTTCGCGGTCGTTGCGATGCCGGTCGCAGCCGGGAGGATTCCTCCGCCGGAAGCGTCGCCGGAAACGGTGATTTTGCTGCACGGCCTCGGCCGAGGGCCAGCGTCGACGCGCATCCTTGGTGATCGACTCGAGGCGGAGGGCTACCGCACCGTCGCCATCGGCTATCCCTCGACGAGCGAACCGCCCGCTGCCTTGGTCCGCCACCTCAAGCAGGAGGTCGATGCGTGTTGTGCGGCGGACTCGCCGCTGCACTTTGTCGGCTTCTCGCTCGGCGGCCTGCTCGTTCGCGCCGCGTACGGAGAGGCACCTCCCGACGGGATTGGTCGCGTCGTCTTCGTCGGTCCGCCGCATGCGGGTTCGGAACTCGTTGATGAGTTCGGCGGCTGGAAGTTCTTCCAGTGGCTGGGGCCGACGGCGGCCGCGCTTGGGACGGGGCCCGATAGCTTCCCGAACCAACTCCCGGCTCCGCAGTTTCCGTACGGCGTCATCGCCGGGACGCGCGAGAATCCGGTTGGAAAGCACCTGATCGAGGGCGAGAGCGACGGAACCGTCGCGCTTCATAGCGCGAGACTGCCCGGAGCAACGGACTTCATCACGGTCGAGCGCAGCCACAGTTTCCTGTTGCGTTCCGAATCCGTTGCTGCCGAGACCGCGCATTTCCTCCGCCACGGTCGCTTCAGCGAAGAAGCGAATCGGCCCTAGCGCGACGCCGCGGGCTCCAGCTCGTAGTCGACCAGCCGGTCACCGTCGAAGAGGAAGCGTCCGTCGAAGCGCTGCCGCGCGAGCATCATCGGGATCCAGTAGCGATCGTCGGCCCACATCTCATCGAACGGAATCTGGTCCTGTTCGACCCAGAACGGCAGTGCCTCGTCGGTTTCGATCGGCTCACCCTCGAACTGCTCGGTGAAGAAGACGTGTACGTGCGTCGAATAACCGTCTGCGAACTGGAACCGGAGGATTCCGGCGAGTTCGAGCGCGCCCACCTCGAGACCGACCTCTTCGCGCGTCTCGCGGACACCGCAGTCCTCGATCGTTTCACCGGGCTCCTGTCGGCCCCCAGGGCCGTTGATCTTGCCGGCGCCCAAGCCCCGCTTCTTGCGGATCAGCAATACCCGCGTGCCGTCGAGGACGAAAACGAGCGTGCAACGGTCGACGGCGGTCCATCGGTCCCAGTCGATGGCGGCGAAGTCGTTGACCGGTGCGTCCATGGGCATCTGCGCAGTCTGGCAAAGGCAAGGGGCCTGCGCCTTCTCCCATGCACCGCGCGTGATAGTCTCGCTTGATGGGCAGAAACATGGAAAGAGGATTGGGAGCCGTCGCGATCTTGTTCGCGATCGCGCACGGATTGGCCGAATGGTGGAATCACGCGATGTTCGGCCAGTTCCTCCCGTTCTTCTGGATGCATCTGGGCGCGGATGTGTTGCTGCTGACGGCGGGCATTCGGGCCTGGCGCGCAGACGGGGCGGCCGGATTGCTCTGCGGGGCCTGGGGCTTCACCTTCAGCACCGTGGGCTTCGCGATGTGGACGGTGTTCCTGCGATTGCTGGAGAACCGGGTTCCGGAATCGACACAAGGTCGCTTCGGTGTTCTGGCCCTCTGGGTCGCGGTGTCGGGCGTCGCGTTCGCGGTCAGCCTCGGACTGTCGTGGCGGACGACGCGATCGAGCTGAGCCGGGGCAGTCCCATCTTGGCCTAACGCTTCTGCAACAGGTAGAAGACGTAGGAGTAGCTGCCCCCGGCTTCTTCGAGGACGCGGACTTCGGACACGTGGCCGTTCACGACCTCGAGCGCTGCAGGGTCGTCGGCATATTTCTCGCGCAGGGGCTGTGCACGAGATTCGATCGGACTGTAGTAGGCGTACCAATCCGAGAGGGGGAGCACGAAGGTGTCGAGAACGTCGTAGCCGGCGCGATCGGCGCGTCGGCAGTTCCCGGGGACGTCCGACATTCCGGGGTAGGCATCGGCCCAGAATGCGCGGGTCGCGTTGGCGGCACCGGACACCCAGGAAAGCTCCGAGACGGCGGCACAGCCGCCCGGACGCAACAAGGGTCGCCAGCGCTCGAGGCCCGTCTCGAAACCCGGAATGTAGATGGCACCCTCCGACCAGAGCAGGTCGAACGGTTCATCGCCGAGAGCAGGCGCGTTCATGTCGCCCTTCACTGTGTGGATGCGGTCCGCGACGCCGGCATTCAAGGCGCGCGCCTCGAGTTGTTCGAGGAAGGGCTGCAAGAAGTCCAGGGCGTATACGGTACCGCCGGTCGCTTTGGCGAGCGCCACCGTCTGGCGGCCAGGGCCGCAACCGAGATCGGCGATCCGGGGTGTTGCTGGGAGGTCGGGCAGCCCTGCCAGCGCACGGAGTGTCGATGCGTCACTGCCGGGTCCCTGCTGCCCGAGCGTGCCGTGGAGTTCCCACCAGATGTCGTTGAACATGGTGAGCAAGGTAGCGGGTGGGAGCCGCTAGAGTTCCGCGCGGAGACCCCATGGACCGTACGAGCCTGGCTGCCGAGATCGTCCGCGTGTCCGAGCTTCACGGATCCTTCCGTCTGCGCTCGGGCGCCGTGGCTGAACGCTATTTCGACAAGTATCAGTTCGAGTCCGACCCTCACTTGCTGGGTCAGATCGCCGACGCACTGGCATCACTCGTTCCGCGAGGAATTGATGCGCTCGCGGGACTCGAGCTGGGCGGTGTTCCGATCGCCACCCGGCTTTCCCAGGTGACGGGC
>JAJDAQ010000118.1 GCA_029261815.1 Deltaproteobacteria bacterium | reverse complement strand
CTCCTCGGCGACAGAGGCGATCCCAGTGAACAAGGCACGCAGCGTCGCGGCATCCCGGACACCTTCTGCGCGGTGAACCGTTGCAAGCAGGTAGCCTCCCGGCGCGAGGCCGTGGGCACGCAGCACGGCGTCATCCGCATGCGCGAGCTGCCGCTTCAACTCGTCCACGACGGTGTTTCCGGTCAGGAACGCATTGCCGGGCGCATCCTCGTCCCGAAGATGCTCCAGGGCTTCTTCCGTGGGGGCGAACAACAGGTCGGCGATGGCGTCGCATTCGCGGCGGTTCATTTCTTCGACCATCGAAAGATCGCCGCAGCGGAGCCCGGCTTCGACGTGCCCGATGGGGATCCCGACATCGTGGGCGGCGAGGGCGGCGCCGATCACGGTGTTGGTGTCGCCCTGCACGAGCACCATCTCGCTGTGACTCTTTCGGATGTGCGCGGCGACCCCTTCGCGTGTGCGGCCGACCTGTTCCGCTCGGCTGCCGGATCCGACCGCAAGCCGGACGTCGGGGCGCTTCAGCGCCAACTGGTCGAAGAAGAGACCGTCCAATTCGTAGTCGTAGTGCTGGCCCGAATGCACCAACTCGAACGCCACCCCGCGCGCTTCACAGGCGCGGATGACGGGCGCCATCTTTACGATCTCGGGACGTGTGCCGACCATGATCGTGATCATGCGACCGACCCCGCTCGAACGATGCGGGGGGGGCCTTCGAAGCGCCGACGAAGGGCCAGGCGCAGAAGTCCGAGTCCAGCCGGGACCCAGCGCATCTTGCTGTTGCCGACACGCCCCGAGTAGTCGAGGTCGAGCGGGATTTCCTTCGCGCGAAGTCCGAGCGGGCGGAGCCGCAGCAGGATGTCTGCGACGGCTTCGAAGCCATTGGCCACGATGAAGTTCTCACCATGCGCGTCGAAGCCGCTCCGCAGGATCCGTGCGCGGTAGGCGCGAAAGCAGCAGGTGTAGTCGCGCACTCCCGACGTTGGAAGCAGTGCGCGCAGGAGGAAACGCGCGATCTCGGAGATGAAAACGCGATGTCGGGGAACACCGTGGACGATGGCGCCGGGCTGGAAACGGGACGCGATCGTGACGTCCACGTCGTCCTCCAGCGCTGCGACCAGCTCAGGGATCAGCCGCGGCGGGTGGGTATTGTCGGCGTCGAGCGTCACGATGATGTCGTCATCGGGGACGGAAGCCAGCAGTCGCTGAAAGCCCGCCGAGAGTGCTGAGCCGAGACCACCGTTTGGCTTCGACAAGACGTCGAGGTTCATCGCACCGTTGAACCCGGCGGCGGCGCGTCGCGCCTCCGCCACCGTCGCGTCCTGACTGCCGTCGTCGACGAGCAGCACATCCCACGGAGCCTCGCCGGCAACGAGCACGTTTCCGATGTCCACCAGCAGCCGATGGATGTCGGGCTCTTCGTTGTAGGCACAGAGCATCACGTGGATCATGCGGGGCCCTCCAGGTCGGCGTCGATGGCGATGACCAGGTCTTCGACCATTTCGCAACACGCGTTCCAGCTGTTCACGCGAGGGTAGAGCTGGGCCGTGCATCCCATGTAGAGGCGCCGTGGGTCGAGCGAAAAAGCGGGCTTTCGGCTGGCGTAGCCCGTGGTCCACATGGGCTCGACGAACGGTGCACGAAACACGTGGCGACTTTGGATGGCGCCTTCGGCTTCCGGGTGGACGCGGAGCAGATCCGCCTGGTAGCGATCGAGCATCGCTTCGTCGTCGAGGCCGTAGAGCTCCGAATCACGGTGGGCGTAGTTTACGAGGTAGTGGACGTGCAGTCCGCCCGTGAGTTCACGGGGAACCACGTTCGACATGGCGATCAGTCCCTGCGACGTGGTTCCGCAATCAACCCACGGCGCCCAGTAGTCGGTCGTGAGTTCTCGGTCCGTTACGAACACGCCGCTGACAACGCCTTGATAGTCGAGCCCGAGGTCGGAGACCGCGTCCCTCACGGGACCCTCTGGTGCGACCCGCTGGAACGACGTCAGCGGGAGTGTCGAAACGACAGCGTCGTAGTCATACGTGCTCCCATCCGTCCCGACGACCTGCATGCCGTCTTCCGTGTTCACGAGCTGCCCGACCGCGCTCTTGGTGAGGACCCTGGCGCCGCGGGTCACGAGGTCGTGCTCGAATGCGTTGATCAGTCCGCGATAGCCGGAACGGAGGCACCCCTTCTCTTCCTTCGAGACATTCTTCTCGCGATGCAGCCGGCTGGTCAGCCAGAGTGCGGGAAGCGCGGGGTAGTGGTCGCCGATCTTGGCCGCGAGTAGCGGCTTCCAGATCAGCTCGAAAGCTTGTTCCCCGACGATGCCGCGCACGAAGTCGGCCGCCGTCACATCGTCAAGCTCAGGCGCGGTGCCCGCGATGCGCGCGCGCACGGCAAGCAACCCGAGTCGGATCCGATCGATCCAGCGCAGCGGGCCGAAGCGAAGCAGGTCCACCGGGGTGTTGAGCGGCCAGGTCCTGTCGCCGACACGGAAGCCCATCTTGGTTTCGCGCCAGGCGAGATCACCCGTCATGCCGAGTTCGTCGATATGCGTGAGGAGCGCACCGTCCGCCGGCAGTAGACAGTGGTAGAACTTCTCGATCTCGAAGTCGCCGGCCGAGAAGCTGCCCGCGAGGCCGCCAACCTGGTCGCCGGCCTCGTGGATCGTCACCTTGTGTCCGCGGTCCAGTAGGCGTCGCGCTGTCGCGAGCCCGCTGATCCCGCCGCCGAGTACGCCAAAGTCCATCATCATCCTCGTCCCCAGGAAGGCGCCGGGTGGTTGTTCGGCGCCCTGGATGAGTGGCGATGACACGGCGACGCGTGACCTGGCGATTCCTGATGGGGGCGAGATTTCATGCTAGTTGCCGGGGGCCTTCCGCTGGATTGCTTGAGGGCGAACCGATCACGTGACGTGTCGATTTGCCGTCGACAATCGTCGCCTGACTCCAAGGCGAACCTCGGCCCTCAGATGGCCTAGTCAAATGCACGCGCCCAGATACTTGGGGCGGGGTCACTCGTCCGTGACGGGCGCCGCATCGTCTGCTCCGATGCGTTCGAAGACCCTGACTTCGGGATTGACCACGCGGTAGTCGAGCGCGGGGCGACCGGTCGGGAGCCAGCTCGGGGGCAGGAATTGGACAGCCTGCTGATAGCCGAGGGAGCCATCTTCGAGCTGCGCGAAGAGCGCCGGCGGAAGCGTCGTTCCCCATGGATACCGCGGTGAGGACGAGTGGTCCGGGATCACCAGGATGAGGTCCGGGTTCGTGGCGCGAATGGCTGCCGCCATTTCGGCGATCTCCGCGGCTTCGTAGTCCACGAGGTGGTTGGTGCCCTGGAACGAGACCGGCCGAACGAGCGAGAGGCGCTCGGGTAGGGCCGGGAGCTTGGTCTCCGGCCCGAAATACGCGACGCGCTGCGGCCCCGAGGTCTCGGCCTCGAACCACGGAGCGACGGCCATGCGCGCGTCATTCTGCTGCTGCCACCCGAGTTCAACAGCCCATGCGAGCGGCCAGGCCGCGAGTAGTGCGGCGAGGATCCACGTTGCAGCGGCCGGGAGGCGACGCGTGCTCATCACGACCGCGGCCGCGCCAAACGTGACGATGAGCAGGTCGGTCGGGAGCAGGAAACGCGTGGTGACATAGCGTGTGGGGATGACGATCATGGCGAAGAGCATCACGGCCGGCGCCAGGATCCAGAGCGCGTGCCTGTCCCGCACGGAACAGGCCACGATCCCGGCGACACCGACCAGCAGCAGGGGCCACGAGAGCGAGGCCACCCAGGTGTCCAATGTGGCAGCTGCCAACGCGCCGTTGCCCGCGATTGCCGGGTAGGACACGTTGCCGCCGAAAAGAAAGTCGAAGTGGGCAAACCATCGACTCGGGCTCAGCACGAAACCACTCGTTACGGCGTAGGCGCCGAGTCCGGTGCCCGCCAGGACGAGGATGGCACGCGTGGCGAAGGCGCGGTCGTTGCAGCGCCAGAGTGCGGCCAGCAGCGTGACGCCGATTCCGACGAAGACGGCGACACTTTGGTCTTTCGTGCCCGCGGCGAAGGCGGCCACGATGCCGAGCGCCACGATCTGCTCGATCGACGGGGCCTCGCGAAGCATTCGCGCCACCAGCACCAGCCCGAGGGCGCACCAGAACAACGTCGGAACGTCGAGCGTCGCGGTACTGCCAAAGTAGGCGAGCGGGTGGATCGCCAGCGCGAACAGGCCCGCGATGCCGCCGATGCCCTCGTGCTGCGGGAACAGGGCTCGTGCCAAACGAGAAGTGGCGACCACGATGCCGGCGCTCATCAGGAGCGAAGCGGACCGTGCGATGAGGGTGAGCCCGCCGAGCGCGGCCGCCGGGTCCGCGAAGCCGAACGGGTAGGCCCCCGTCGGTTGCGCCCACTGGCCCGTCAGCAACAGCCACGCCATGTAGGGCGCGTAGAGCGCGCCGTTGATGAGGTACTGGGCAAGCGGGTACGCGACAAAGCGGTCTTCGTTTGCGCCAAAGACCAACTGGAAGATCTCGGTCAGGGGACCCAGCGGCGCGATTTCGTCCGGCGCCCAGCCGTGGGTGAAGTCGGGTCCTGTGCCCGGGGGCAGGCCCCACGCGATCCCGAGGCCGTGAAGCGCCAGCGCGCCGAAAAACAGCAGCCATTCGGCGCGACCGAACGGGCGCAGGCCTTGGAGGAACGGAAGCAGCGAGCGGATCGACAAGTTGGGGGCTCTCGCGAGGGGTGGGTAGGTGTATCGGCCGCCGAAGCGGACCGCCGAAGCGGAAACCCCTCGGTTCCGGCCGGGACGTCCTGATGGCCGAACAGAATTCATTGGACCGCAAGAAGGTCGCAATCCGGCGGCAACTCGGCGACGGAAGGGAAAACACCGCGGCGCACTTCCCATGACCCAGCGACGGAGGACGCCTACTCTTCGCGGCCGCGTACCCGCCCTGGGAACTCATTCCGAGGGGACTCGATATCAAGGGGAGACGAATGCGGAAGTGGGTCCGGGTCATGCTGCGAGGCTCCGTTGGCGTCTCCATGATGGTGCTGTCGACGTCGGGTGCCTTCGGCCAGGATGCGGCCGCAGGGGGCCCGCCGGAAGGAATCGAAGAGATTCGGGTCTTCGGCTCACCGCTCGCCCCAGAAGGCGTATTGCGGGTAGATCCGGCACTGCCCGGGAGTCACGAGGCTGATGCGGCGGCGTTGTTGTCCCGGACGCCCGGTGGTGCCGTGTTGGGGAACGGGCCGGTTTCTTCGCAGGTACAGCTTCGCGGCCTGTCCGGTCTGCGCGTGAACACACGGGTCGATGGCCAGCGCGTGGCCCCGGGCGGCCCGAACTTGATGGACCCGCCGCTTCACTACGCGCCGAAGGCCTTGCTCGAGACTGTCGAAGTCCATCGTGGAATCGCGTCGGTGAGTACCGGGTCCGGGATCGGCGGCCACGTGAACGCGCACCTGGTCGACGCACCGTTTGGCGCCGACGCGACCTTCCGCCCGACCGGCCGCATCACGGCCGCCGGCAGTACCGTGGACGAAGGCTATGACGCGGGCGCGTGGCTGGCGCTTGCGAACGACCGCCATCGGGTTCAGGTCCTTGGACACTTCGAGCAGGGCGACGATGCCGAATTTCCTGGCGGGGACATCGTCGGGAGTTCGTACGAGCGCCTGACGTTAGGCGTCGGGTACGCCTTCCGGATCGCCGACGGACACGAGATTTCGCTCGACTACCGGCGGCATGAAACCGACCCGACTGGAAACCCGGTCTTTCCGCTCGATATCGCACTGTTCGAGAGCGACTTCGCGCGGGCGCGCTACGCCGGCACATTCGGCGAAGTCGGGGTTGCGCTGGAAGTCGGCTGGGTCGGGATCGACCACGAGATGGCCAACTACCTGACGCGGCCGCGCCCGGCGGGGGTCCCGCGCGTCGAAGTTCCTGCAGAGAGCGAGACATTCACCTGGAAGGTCTCGGTCGAGGCGCCGTTGCTGGGAGGACGGCTCGAGGTAGGGACCGATGGCCTGCGGTCGGAGCACAGCGCGACCATCACGCGTCCGGACACTCCGGGCTTCGAGATCGGCATCTTCAACGAAGCCGAGGCAGACCACACCGGCGTGTATGCGGAGTGGACGACTACGTTCCGCGAGCGTTGGTCGGTGGAGGCCGGCATCCGCTACGAGCGGGTCGAGATGGACACCGAGGACGTCTTCCTCGGAACGTCGCCGCCGGTGCCGCCGCCCGTTGTCGCGCTCGTCAATGGCTTCAACGCCCAGGACCGAGCGCGAGAAGACGACAACCTCCACGCCGTGCTCAAGCTGCGGTTCGAAGTCGATCCATCGCTGACCCTGCATGCGGGTATCGCTCGAAAGGTGCGGAGCCCGTTCTACGTCGAACGTTATGCGTTCCTTCCTGTAGAAGTGACGGCAGGGTTGGCCGATGGGAACAACACGATCGGAAACATCGATCTGGAACCGGAGGAGGGCCTGCTCTTCGACCTCGGTTTCGATTGGCGCAGCGACGACGTGACGTTCACTCTTCGGGGTTTCTATCACCGGATCGACGACTTCATCCAGAGCACGCCGTTCGATGCGACGCCCACGACGCTGGCGGCTGGCGTGAACCCGGCGACCGCACTGACCAGTCCGCTGACGCCGGCGGGCCCGGCGGCGTTCATGGCCCAGTTCATGGGTCCTGGCGGCGTTGCACCCAGCGGTCCGGTCGAGATCGTGAGTCTCGTCAACGGGGACGCCACACCGCTGATGAGTCGCAATGTCGATGCGGAGCTCTACGGCTTCGATGCGTCGCTCCATTGGATCCTGGCCGAGGATTTGTGGCTTGGGAACGATCGGTTGGAACTCGACGGAGTCCTGACCTACGTCCGCGGCAAGCGTCGCGACATTGGCGACGACCTCTACCGCATTACGCCGCTCCGCAGCGTCGTCGCGCTCACCTACGGCACGGAAGATTGGAGCCTGACGGTCGAAGGGGTCCTGGTCGATCGGCAGGACCACGTCTCAAGGACGAATGGGGAGGTCGAAGCGGCTGGTCACGGTGTCGTGAACCTCTACGCACAGTGGGCACCGCGCGACGACGTCGTTCTGACCGGCGGCATCGAGAACGTGCTCGATCACAGGTACCGGGACGCGCTCTCGGGTTACAACCGGGTCGTCGGGAGCGATGTGCCGGTGTTCCGCTCCAACGCGTTTGCGGGTTTGGATCCGGATGCGCGCCTTCCCGGCCCCGGCGTAGGCGGCTTCTTGCGCGTGACCTGGCGCTTCTAGGCGCGCCGCGCGGTAAGCTCGGGGCCCAGCGGCGAGGACACCCATGCTTGACGGTCATCTCCATCCCGATTTCGCAGCCGTCGCCGACGAGTTGCGTCGGATCCTCCCGAAGCGGGGCCCCGGTGGCGCCGCGGCCTGCGTGTACCACCGCGGGGAGAAGGTTGTCGACATCTGGGGCGGTTCGCGCGACGCCGCGGGAAGCCCTTGGGAGGCGGACACCCTCAGCGTCTCGTTCTCGACGACGAAGGGCGTTGCCTCGACCCTGCTCCATATCTACGCCGACCGGGGCCTGATCGACTATGACGCACCGGTCGCCCAGTACTGGCCCGAGTTCGCAGCCGAAGGGAAGGAGCGCATCACCGTTCGACAGGTGATGTGCCATGAAGCTGGGCTCTATGCCCTCGACGACATGGTCGAGCACGCCTCGGAGATGCTCGAATGGGAGCAGATGGTCGCGCGCCTTGCGGCAGCGACGCCGCGACACGCTCCCGGCGCCGCCCACGGTTACCACGCGCTGACCTATGGCTGGTTGGCGGGTGAGATCGTTCGTCGGGTCGCCGGAGAGAAGCCCTTCGCCGAACTGATCGAGCGCGAGATCGCACAGCCGTTGGGCCTCGAGGGGTTGTACTGCGGCGTGCCGGAAGAGCAGCAACATCGTTGCGCGGAGTTGCTGGCCGTGGGAATGGACGGGACCCCGGCGGAGCGGCGGGCACGCACCGAGAGCATGCACGGCAAGGCGGCGAAGACGCAGCGCTTCCTGTCACGGGTCGGTGTGAAATGGGACCCGCGTGACAGCATTGCCGCGCTCATGCCGAAGGGCATGGACGAGCTCGACTTCGATACCGCGGCCTTTCGGGCCGCATCCATTCCAGCTGCGAATGGGATGTTCACCGCGCGATCCCTGGCTCGGATGTACGCATGCCTCGCGGCAGGCGGGACGCTGGACGGCAAGGCACTGCTATCGCCTGAGACCATAAAGACGGCATCGAAGGAACAGAATCGCGGAGCCGGTCGCGTGATTCCGGTCTCCATGCGCTGGCGGCTTGGCTACCACCGCGTCTTCGCCCTGTTTGCGCGCGCGCCGCATGCGTTCGGACATTTCGGTTTCGGTGGATCGGGGGCCTGGGCCGATCCGACGCGCGATCTCGCTGTTGCGCTCACCGTGAACAGCGGTGTGGGAACGCCTTTCGGCGATTCGCGGATCGTTCGAATTGGAGGCGCGGCCGTGCGCGCGGCAGACCGCTGCGCCAAGCACGGGTCCTGACTCAATTGTCTGCGAGGAGCCCGATGAACGCGTCCAGTCCGCTGGAGATCAAGCCTGTTGGCGGAAGGCTGGGTGCGGAAGTGCTTGGTCTCGATCCGGGCACGATGGGGCCGGATACGGCCGCGGCGCTGCAGGCGGCGCTGGTCGATCACCAGGTGCTGTTCCTTCCGGGGTTGGCGCCGACCCTCGAAGGACTCCGAGACATCGGAATGCTATTTGGCCCCCTGGAAGTCCACCCCTACATCCCGAAGGCCGATGACCGCGTGCCCGAAGTATGCGAGCTGGACACCTCGGCGACGCCCAAAGCCGATCTCTGGCACACGGATGTGACGTTCTCGGAAGCGCCGCCGGTGGCCGCGCTCCTCCACATGGTCGACAGCCCGCCGCACGGCGGAGACACCATGTGGATCAGCTGCCAGGACGTGTTCGACTCGCTGTCGGTTCCCATGCAGGAGTTCCTGTCGCGGCTGACATGTATCCACGAGGCCGCCGGTCCTGGGGATCGAAAAGCCGAACACCCCGTCGTGCGCGTGCACCCGGACACGGGTCGTCGAAGCCTCTACGTGAACAAACAGTTCAGCCGTCGCATTCCGCAGCTCTCGCGACCCGAGAGCCAGGCCTTGTTGGCCTATCTCTTCCGTTGGCAGGAGCAGATCAAATTCAGCTGCCGCCACCGCTGGACATCGGGCGATGTGGCCCTGTGGGACGAGCGGGTGACGCTCCATGCGGTCGTGGACGACACGGCGGAGCGCCGTCTCCTGCACCGTGTCACCGTGCTAGGCGACCATCCGGAGGCGCCCGAGGGCGTAGCGCCCTGGCCGCACTATACGGGCGAGTTCACGGCGTCGAGCGGCTTCTACGGAATCGGCGGCTACGAGTTCTGACGACCGAGCGGCTTTGCCGTCTATAGATTGCCCTTGTGTTGGCCGCCGTCGACCGAAAGCGTCACACCCGTGATCCAGCTCGCCGGTGCAGACGCGACGAAGACCACGGCGGCGGCGACTTCTTCAGCGGTTCCCAGTCGGCCGAAGGGAATCGAGTCACGGATCGATTCGTAAGCGGGTGCGTTCACCTTCTGGATCGTCTCCCACATTCCGCCTGGAAACTCGATCGACCCCGGCGCGATCGTATTCACGCGGATGTTCTGGGGTGCGAGATTGATCGCCAACGTCTTGGAGTGGCTGATCAGGGCCGCTTTTACTGCGGCGTAGGGCGGCGGCGAACCGGCTTCGAGTCCCGATGTCGAGGCGATGTGGATGATCGCCCCGCCGCCGGCTTCGGCCAGCCAAGGCGTGACCTTCCAGGTCGCGCGTACGGACGCCATCATGTCGATCTCGAAACCGCGCTGCCAACCCGCTTCATCGTCCGACACGCCGAAGCCCGACGCGTTGTTGACCAGGACCCGGATGTTGCCGAGTGCGGCCTTGGCGTCATCGAGGAAAGCCTCGAGAGCCGGGCCGTCGGAAACGTCGCACGAGGCTGCGAATGCCTTCACGCCGCGGCTCTCGATCGCCTTCCGGGTGTCTTCGAGTGCGTCCGCCGACCGGGCGCAGATCGCGACGTTGGCACCCTCGTCCGCGAAGGCGAGTGCCGTGGCGCGGCCGATGCCCTTGCTCCCGCCAGTAATCACGACCCCGTGGCCGGCCAGTCCAAGATCCATGTTCGCTCCTTCAGCCTCGCCGGTTCAGGCGAAGTGGGTGTTCAGGGCCGCGCGGACGACTTCGGGGTCCGAGCGCTGTTGATAGTTCTCGCTTTGGTCGATCCACAGGACGCGGCCGTCGGCATCGGCAAGGATCGAGGTCGGCACGGGCAGTGCCTTTGCACCGCCAACCGGCAGCCCGGAATGGATGCCCTGGTTCCGCAGGCCAAATTGGTCCGTGGCTTCGAGTTCCCGGTCCGACAACATCAGCGCCTTCAGACCGTGCTTCTTCCGTCCGGAGGCAATCTCGCCGGGGAGGTCCGTGCTGATCGTGACGATCTCGATTCCGCGCGCGTCGAACTCGGGTCGAAGTTCTTCCCATCGCCGTAACTCGGCGACACAGTAGGGTCACCAGTGCCCACGGAAGAACTTGATCAATGTCGGGTGCCCGGCGAGGGCGGTCTGGTCGACGCGATTTCCGTGCTCGTCGAGCGCCACAAAGGTCGGCAGCCGATCGCCGACCGAGATGACGTCGGGGGCCGCGACCTGTCGGCTGATGGCGAAGAGCATCGTAAACATGGTGCCCATGAAGAGCGCCAGTCCTGCGGGAATGGCCGTCAGCGCGCCGTCACCGCTCCAGAGTGCCAGCGCGCCCAGCAACGCGCCGCCGACCCAGGCCGCGACGAATCGACTCCGGTCGTGTGGGATGGCGACCCGTTGCATCGCCCGAAACCAGAGGAGCGTTGCCGTTCCTGTGACAGCCAAGGCGACAAAGGCCAGCAGTTCACTGCTCATCGAGGTCCCTCCGTCGGAATCGCACGGGCGAGTCCGGTGTGTTCCGGGCCGAGGGTATCGGATCCTCGACCGGGCGACCGAGGGAAAGGAATCGTGGATCGGCATCGCATTCCACCCGCGCCGATGCCAAGATCCGACGGCGGCCGCGCTTCGCGCGATGGCCGGAATGGAGTAAACGCGTGACGGAACCGGGTCCGAGCCGAACCGCGCAGTCGGTCGCGATGAGTCGGGCCATCGAGTCGAGTCGGTCCCCGCACGAACGCCTCTTCGAGGATCCGTTCGCAGCCGGGCTCTTGCTGAGCCCCGCCGCACGTTTCGCCGCGCGAGCCTGCGGGCTTCCGCCGGTCCGGTGGGCGCTCGAAGCGATCTTCGAGTGGCGCTTTCCGAGTGTTCTCGAGGGGTTGGTCTTGCGCACGCGCTACCTCGACGATGCGTTCCGCCAGGGCCTCGCGGCGTGCGAACAGGGCGTGATCCTGGGGGTGGGTCTCGACAGTCGCGCGTTCCGAATCGCCGAGGACGCAGCGACTCCCGTTTTCGAACTCGACCGTGCCGTCAATTTGCGATGGCGGGCCGAGCGCCTTGGCCGCGCACCCAGGCCGCGCGCGATCGTGTCTGCGCCCATCGACTTTGAGACCGAGTCACTCAGCGACGCGTTGGCGCGCGCCGGGATGGCACCGGACAGCCCGACGGCGTTTCTGTGGGAGGGGGTCAGTCAGTACCTCTCTCCGCCGGCAGTGTCGGCGACGTTGGCGTTTATCGGAGCCTCTGTGCCGGGGAGTCAGGTCGCGTTCACCTACATCACGCCCGACGGCCTGGCCTCGCAGAGCGCGGCAGCGGCGGAGCGGGCGGGCGAGCCGTGGCAGTTCGCAGTATCGCCACAGGCGCTGCCCGGACTCCTGGAGCCGCACGGGCTGGCGCTCGTGGAAGACGTTGGCGCGGACGAGATCGCCAGGCGTTACCGCGGACGTTCGAACGCAGGGGCGGGCGCATGGTCGGTCGAGCGTTGCGCGGTCGCGCGCGTACCGACCGCGGCCGAACGGGGCTAGGCGGGTTGCTCGGGTGGCGGCGGTGTCTCGGACGCCGCACGTCGAACGCCACTCCGCAGCTCTCTCCAAAGCATCCGGTCTCCTGCAAGCAGTGGCCACGTTGCAATCGCGTGCACCGAAAGGGGCCACCAATGCAGGACGAGGGCGAAGGCCACCGCCTGGGCGCCGAGCGTCTCTGGAACGCCAAAGACAAGGGTTGCCGCGACCACGGACCCCTCGAAGACGCCGACCTGGGCCGGCGGCGCCGGAAGCGCGAGACCGATCATGGTGATGCCGAGGATCCCGAGGCAGGCCAGCGGTGTCAGGATGTCGCCTAGCTCGAGCTGGGTTGCGAGCAGCCAGGCGCTGCCGACCATGCAGGCGAAGTGAAGAACGGTGAGGAGTCCCGCTCCGACGATCGCGCGTGGCCCACGGAACTGGGCCAGTGCGGCGACGAACGAGGTGACGGCCTCGTAGAGCCGGCGACCGAAGGACGACGTGGGGCGGGGAAGGCGGGCGACCCATGCTTGGCCCCAGAAGGTGGCGACCGCGAAGCCGCAACCGAGCAGCACGACCGCACCCCCCAGATACGGCCGCAGCCCGAGGGCCACTGCACCGGCGGGGTGCCCGGCGTCGGCTTCCCCGAGTGCCCAAACCAGGCCGATCAGCACGGCCAGCATGTCGAGGGTCCGCTCGGCGACGACGAATGCGAGACCGCGAGCGACGGGGAGTCCGTGGCCACGCTCGAGCAGCACCGGGCGTGCAAACTCTCCGAGGCGCGCGGGGAATACCGCAATCGCGAGAAAGCCCGCAAAGAAGATGGTGAGCTGACGCCGCCAGCCGATCCCGGGTGCGAGTGGTTCGAGGAGGACGCGTTGGCGAGCGGTTCGAAACGCCTGCTGGAGCAGTGTCAGCGCTGCGATCGCAACGAGTGTGAAGATCGACACCTCGGCGAGGGCGCTGCGCACAGCATCCAGTGGCACGTTCCAGAGCGCGAATGCCAGCAGTAGGGCACCCATGCCCACGCCCAACCATTTCGATCGCCGGCCCGTCGACCCTGACTGGACTTGCTGGGAGGTCATCCGCCGAATCGAGGCGCCGCGAGTGGGTAGGTCTCGTAGGGACGACCTTCCAGCCGGAACGGTGTCGCGGATTCGGGCCAGGGGCCGTCAACGCGGTAGAGCACGTAGGCGCCGAACTGGGCTTCGAGCGTGCATGCCGCTGCGATCCAGTTCATCGCGGCGGCCGGGAGGTAGCGAAAGGCATGATTGGTGGGTTGAAGGAGAATCCAGACAGGCCGCCTCTCACTCTTCCAGCGCACCTCGGATGCGTCCGCGTAGTTCCACATGGAGACGAGATTCCGGCGAGACAGGAAGCGCATCGCGTAGGGCTGGGAGAAGATCGCGATCTCTTCGCTTGCGGGCACGTTTGCCTGCATCCACGCTGCGATGTCGCGTTGGTCGCGCACTTGCTGGAAACGGCGCGTGTACGAGAGCGCGGCCTCGCCCGACCACTCCCAGGCGATGATGTCGCTATTCCCGTTGACCAGGTGACGTGTCGCGCTCATGACCGGACCGATGGTGATGCCAATCGCCAGCGCGAGTGCGATGGTTCGCGAGTGACGCCCTTCGCGGCGTGCCAGCATCGCGAGGCCGAGCCCCACGCCAACGCCTAGCAATGCGACGGCGGGCCAGAGGTAGCGGAGATGCGCGATCGGAGCACGCAACATCCACAAGGCCCAGCCACTCCATGCCATGGCGAGCAGCAGACTCCAAGGGGGGAGGCGGCCCGCTCGACGCACGCCCCAGCCGATCAGCAGGACGCTCGCGGCTACCAGGGAGGCGATGGGGAGGAGCCGCTCGCCGACGAGCCACCGATTCATCAGCCGTGGGTAGTCGGGAACCAGGCCCTGCAAGCCCATCGTTGTCAGCGTCTCTGTGGCGACCGTCGTCGTTGGCGCCATCGACGAGTATGCGGCCGTAAAGCCCATGAACAGGGCCCCGGCCAGTGCGGCGATGATGACGGCGTCGCGAACCCGTTCGAAGCGGCCCGCAGGCCCGATCCACGACCAGATCAGGAACCCGGGAACCACCGCGATCGCGGTCGATCGTGTGGCCATCGCCAGCCCGAGGAGTCCTGCGCAAATGAGGCTGCGACCCCACCCGCGGCTCCCGTCGCGTTCGAGGGCCACGACGAATCCCACCACGAGAGCGGCGGCCAGCCATTCCGCGAAGGCGAGGCTGGCGAATGTGATCGCTCCGGGAGCGGCCGCGATTCCGGCTGCGACGAGCCATCCGGCATCGGGCCCGCGAGATTCGCGGGGTAGGAGCTGCAGCGCCAACCACCAGGCAACCAGGGCCGCGCCAAGTGACAGCGCGCGATGCACGGCCAGCTGTTCGATCCCGAGACGAAAGGCGGCACCGTGAAGGGCCGCGTAGAGGCCGGTACTCGATAGTACGGGGGCGTTTTCGTACGCAATCTCCGGCTGGCCGATCACGGCGGCTACACTGACGAGGTTCCACCCTTCATCAGCGCCCAAGGTAAAGCCCCAAAATCCAGAAGCGGAAACCAGCAGAGCGGCCGCAATTAGTCCCCGGAGGGGGCGGCTGAGCCAGGTCTGGAGCTTCTCAGGGTCAATCATTGGCGTCTGCAGTGAAGGATGACGACGATTCCGCCGCGCGTCGCCCAGAAAACCGGACCCTTCCGCGTTCCGCTTCCCACCCACCTGATGTCGGGCATCGCCGTCCGACAGGTCGAACTGGGAGTTCCTGGTGCAGGCGTGTTTTCGCGAATCGCTGACGATCGTGGTGCCGTGCTTCCGTAGCGGAGCGTGGACGGCCGATCTCGTGAATCGCATCGATCACGCGACGCGCGACTTGAAGGGCCGCCGTGAACTGATCCTGGTGGACGACGCCTCACCCGATTCGGTGACCTGGCCGGCCCTGGAAGAGGCCGCACAAGACCGTGGCTGGGTGCGCGCGATGCGGCTCCAGTTCAACGTGGGCCAGTTCCGGGCGACATTGGCTGGAATGGAGCACGCCACCGGCGATTGGGTGGCGACGCTGGATGACGATCTCCAAACCCCGCCGGAAGAAATTCCGAAGCTCCTGCGCGCGGCTGCCGAGAACCCGGAGATGGACGTCATCATTGGTGCGTACGCGCGGAAGCGGCACAGCCTGTTGCGCAACGTCGGAAGTCGAATCGTCTCCGCGCTCTACAAGCGTTTCTACGGCAAACCCGAGGACTTCCAGACGACGAGCTTTCGTCTGATCCGTCGCTCGGTGGCGCAGGTGCTTTGTTCGTACGACACGCGGCGCCCGCAACTCGGCGCGCTGATCCTGCAAAGCACACAGCCGCAGCACCGGATGAACGTCGAGGTGGACCACCACGACCGAGTCCATGGGGAGTCTGGCTACACCTGGGGTGGACTCATCGAGCTCGGACTCGACAACGTCTTCCAGGCCTCGCTCGCGCCCCTGCGTGTGATGACCGTCGCGGGGTTCGGCGTCGCGTTGGGCTCCTTCGTCCTCTCGCTCTTCTACCTGGGACGGTGGGCGCTTGGCTATATCCAGGAGCCCGGGTTCGCGACGCTGGTCCTGCTGCTCACGTTCATTGCCGGCACGATGTTGTTGTCGATCGGCATCGTCGGCGAGTACGTGCAGCGCGTTGTCGCCGAAGTCACCGGCCAACCGCGTCATGTGATCCGCGAAGAGCGGGGCAACCCAGCGACCGCGGCGCGGGAACAGGCGCCTCGGGAACGCTCGCGACTGCTCGTTCTCGGTGCCAGTGCGCTCCAGCTTCCATTCGTTCAGCGCGCCGTCGAGATGGGTCTCCACGTGGTCACGGCCGACAATGTGCCCTCGAATCCGGCCCACGAATGGTCCCATGAGCAATGGAACGTCAGTACCCGCGACACCGCGGCACTCGTTCGTGCGGCGACCGATTCCCCCGTTCATGCGGTCATGACCGCGGCCTCCGATGTTGCGGTCCCGGGTGTGGCCGCCGTGGCGCAAGCGCTGGGTCTGCGGGATGCGACCGGGCTCGCATCGCGAGACTGGCTCGACAAGGAGCGCTTCCGCGCCTTCCAGGCGCGCGCGGGCCTGCGCGCCCCCGACGGTTTCGTTTGTGCCTCGACCGAAGAACTCGATGACAAGTCGATGGGGCAGGGTCGCTACGTCGTGAAGCCGGTCGACCGTTCGGGTTCGCGCGCCGTGCGAGTCGTGGACGGCGGTGACAGCGAGGGCATGGCACGCGCGGTCGCGGAAGCCATCGACGTGAGTTTTTCCGGTCGCGCGCGCGTCGAGCGCTTTGTCGAGGGAGATGAGTTCGGCGGAGACGGCGTTGTCCTCGCCGGGCAGCTCGTTCACTTCTTCGTGACCCGAAAGCGCCTCGACGGTTGCGGAGTGCGCGGACACCTCCTGCCGTCGGGCCTGTCGCCGGCGCTCGAGGCCCGCATCGCGGGAGAGCTGCAGGCCCATGTCCAGGCGGCCGACTTCGAATGCGGCGTCCTGAACGCGGACGTTCGGCTGGGTCCGGATGGCATGCCGGTGGTGCTGGAAATGTCGCCACGTCTCGGCGGGAATGGAATTCGTGACCTGGTGCGCGAATCGACCGGTTTCGATCTGGCGCACTTCGCGATCCAGGCGGCACTTGGAGAGGCCCCGGAATCCGTGCGGATCGACGGGGTGACGACGCCGGCCGCCGCGCACACGCTCGGCGCGACCCACGCCGGGACGGTCATGCGCATTCCCGAGCTCGGAGACATCCAACGCGTCCTTCCCGATGTGATTTCGGTCGAGTTTGATGTTGCCGTCGGCGACACGGTGCGGACATTCCATGACAGCAGGGATCAGGTGGGTCGGGCCCTGACCCGGGGTGGCGACTCGGCCACTCTCGGGGCCGCGCTCGATGCCCTCTTCAGCGAAGGGGTGATGCCGTGAGTGCCGAAAGTGTCGATCTCGTCGTCGTAGGCGCGGGCCCCGCTGGGATCTCCTTCGCGCGCGAATGGGCGCGGCTGGGCCGACGTGTCGTCGTCCTCGAAGCGGGGCCGACCGCGGGCGACTCATGGCGTCGAATGCCCAGAGACATGCGGCTGAACTCCGCGTGGGGCGCGAGTTGCCTTCCTGGAACGCGGGTTCCGCTCTGGCGCTATGCGAAGCGTCTTCGACGGGCAGATTTCCACGTTCACCTGGAGCAAGGCGCGCGTGCGGACGGGATCGAGCTTCGAACGGATTGGCCCGTCGTTGCGATCGCACCAAGTGGTGCTGACGGATTTCGGCTGGATTCACCACGCGGGACCCTTCTCGCACGACGTGTCGTGAACGCCACCGGGTACTTCTCCAACCCCGTGGTCCCGATGCCGCCTGGCCGCGAGGAAAGCTCGATTCTGCAGCTTTCGGTGCCCGACTACGGCTCGGTCGACGCCGTCCGAGAGCGCGTGGGACCGGGGCGCCGGACGATCGGGATCGTGGGGAAGCGGATCACGGCGGGCCAGCTTGCCCTGGAACTCTGCGACGCTGGGTTCGACGTCTGGATCTCGCATCGCTCCCCGATCGAGTTCGCGTCGCCGATCGTTCTCCAACAGCTCGGGTTCCTCGCCTACTACCCCTACGAGGCGATCCGTCTGCGCCTCGGACGCTTCGCACAACGCAGCTCTGGGCTCAACATGGCGGGTGGCCGGATCGCGCGGCTCCTGCGCAAGGGCACGATCCGGACCGTCGGTCCCATCGACCATTTCGATGCGGACAAGATCCATCTCGCTGGAGGCGAGGTGGAGACGGCCGACGCGGTGCTCTGGGCCACCGGCTATCGCCCCGCTCTCGGCCATCTGCCCGCGAACGTTCCACTCAACCCGGTGAACGGCCTGCCGGCGCTCGACGGTGCTGAGTGCCAGGCGGCACGCGGTCTCTACTTCCTCGGGTTGGACGGCCAGACCGACTTCACGAGTCGGATGCTTCGCGGCATCCGTCGCGACGCGATCCGACTTGCCCGCGAGATCGCGGCTGCTGCCGGGCGGGCCGAGTCGTGAGCGACCCGATCCCGTTCAATCGCCCCGCCATTAGCGGCAACGAACTCGGCTACATCGAAGAGGCGATCGCCCTCGGTCAGTTGTCGGCGGATGGTGCATTCACGCGGCGGTGCGAAGCCCTGCTGCAGGAGAGAGGCGGGATCCCGCGGGTCCTGATGACGGCATCGGGGACCGCCGCGCTCGAGATGGCTGCGTTGCTATGTGATGTCGGACCTGGCGACGAAGTGATCATGCCGTCATTCACCTTTGTTTCGACCGCCAGCGCGTTCGTTCGGAATGGCGCAACGCCAGTCTTCGTAGACGTTCGCGATGACACGCTCAATCTCGACGAACGCCTCGTGGCCGAAGCGGTCACGCCGAACACGCGGGCGATCGTGGCCGTGCACTACGCCGGCGTGGCGTGCGAGATGGACGCGCTCGCGGAGGCCGCTAGCAACGCACACATCCGGCTGATCGAGGATGCCGCCCATGGGATCGACGCGACCTATCGAGGTCGCGAACTCGGAAGCCTGGGCGATCTCGGCATCTACAGCTTCCACGAGACCAAGAATGTCATTTGTGGGGAAGGTGGCGCGCTGTGCATCAACGACCCGGCCCTGGTTGAGCGTGCCGAGATCCTCCGGGACAAGGGCACCAACCGTCAGAAGTTCCTGCGCGGGGAAGTCGACAAGTACAGCTGGGTCGACCTGGGATCGTCGTTTGGTGCAGGCGAAATTCCGTGCGCGTTCTTGTTCGCGCAATTGGAAGCCGCCGCGAACCTGACCCGGGACCGCCGAGCGCGCGCCCACGGTTACCGCGAGCGCCTCGCGCCCCTCGAGGCGGCAGGACTGCTGCGGCTGCCTTTCGCGCCCCCGGCAGCGCGGGACAATGCGCATGCCTTCTTCGTCCGCGCCCGCAGTGGCGACGAGCGCGACGCACTGATGGCGTGGCTCCGTGCCGCGAAGATCAGCAGCGTCTCGCACTACGTCCCGTTGCATTCGTCCGTGATGGGCGAAAAGGTGGGGCGCCCGTTTGGGGAGCTTCCGGTGACCGACGCTGCCGCCGCTTGTCTGTTGCGGCTCCCGATGTTTCCGGGTCTGACGGAAGCCCAGGTGGATCGCGTCTCTGACGAGATCGCACGGTTCTACGCGCGCGTCTCGGACCGCTAGTTGTTCGATCGACCGCCAAGCAAGCCCAGCCGCATGGCCCAATAGATCAGGGTCATGAGGGACGCGGCGAAAGCGGCCACGTAGGTCATGGCGGCCGCTCCCAGCACCTTCCGAGCCCCGTCCGCCTCTTCCTCGCTGACGTAGCGACCGTCGAGGCATGCGAGCGCGCGCCGGCTGGCATCGAACTCGACGGGCAAGGTGACGAGCGTGAATAGTGTGGTCGTCGCGAACAGGGCGACGCCGATCCATGCGAGCCCAGCGCCCCACGTCGTGGTGACGCCACCCATCACCGCGGCCGCGATGATGACGAAGAGCGAGATGTTGCCGCCGGTGCTGGCCACCGGAACCCAGGCCGAGCGGAAGCGCAGCGGCAGGTAACCCTCGGCGTGCTGGATGGCGTGTCCCACCTCGTGGGCAGCGACTCCGAACGCGGCCATGCTGCGGCCGCCGAAGACCGGCTCGCTGAGCCTCAGCGTCTTGCTGCGCGGGTCGTAGTGGTCGGACAGGGTGCCGGCGACGGGTTCCACCTCAACGTCGAAGATGCCCTTGTCACGCAGGATCGAGCGGGCGATGTCGGCCCCCGTCATGCCGGAGCGGGTCGGCATCTGCGAGTACTTCTTGAAGCGCCGTTTGGTCAGCCAGCTGGCACCAAACGAAAGGAGGGCGCCCAGGCCCATGACGGCGAGATACAGGGGGTCGAAGAACATTCGGTGAGGCTCCGCACGAGATGGGGACGCGTCAAGTCAAGACACTGGCCGCGGCACAGCAGTTCGACCGGGCAGTGGGGAAAACCCATGGTAGCGTCGGTTCCTGAGGAGGATCACCCGTGTCCGAGATCAATCGCCATATCGTGCTGGCCCATCGACCGGAGGGAATGCCGAAGCTTTCGGATTTCCGTCTACAAGAGGACGCGGTCGAGCCTCTGGGGGACGGAGAGGTCTGCGTCGCGACGGAGGCGCTCTCGATCGATGCGTTCATCCGCACCACCCTCGAAGACGAGGCCTACCACGGGTCGGTCCCGATCGGCGGAACGATCCCGGCGCTCGGGGTCGGACGCATCGTGGCGAGCGAAGCGGCCGGTTACGACGTGGGTCAGGCGGTCTTTGCGCCTCTCGGCGCCCAAAGCCATGCACGTCTTCCCGCCGGGATGGTGCAGCCGATCGACGAAACGGTTGCCCCGGCGACCGCGCGACTCGGGGTGCTCGGAATGACCACGGGGCTGACCGCTTGGTTCGGCATCCACGAGGTGGGTGCTGTTCAGGACGGCGAGACCGTCGTGGTTTCCGCGGCGGCCGGCGCCGTCGGTTCAGTGGCCGGTCAGCTCGCGAAGCTCGCTGGCGCCAGGGTCGTGGGTCTCGCGGGCGGCGCTGCGAAGTGCGCCTACCTCACCGATGAACTCGGCTTCGATGCGGCGATCGACTACAAGGGAGAAGATGTCGCCGCCCGGCTGCGCGAAGTGGCGCCCGATGGCGTCGATGTGTTCTTCGACAACGTTGGCGGCGAACTCCTCGATGTCGTGCTCGACCAGATCCGTGAACGCGCTCGGGTCGTGATCTGCGGTGCGATCTCGCAGTACCAGAACATGGACCGCGTTCAGGGCCCGTCGCTCTACCTGCGTCTGGCCGAACGCCATGCGCGCATGGAGGGCTTCGCGGTGACCCACTTCCAGGCAGACTTCCCGAAGGCCGAGGCCGCGTTGGCCAGCCTGCTCTCCGACGGCAAGGTGCAGCTGCGCGAACATGTGGTCGACGGCATCGACCGCTTCCCCGAGGCCCTCTTGATGCTCTTCAACGGGGGGCACACCGGGAAACTGCTGGTCCGGGTCTGAGGCACCGGCGTTTCAGCCTTTGCGCGATCCCTTGCTGCGACGCTGGGTGGGAAGGCTGACGGCGTAGTTCCCGCGTGATTCGTCGAAGTCGATTTCCAGGACGCCTTCGTCATCTGCGGCTTCGAGCAGGGCGGCAAAGCTGTCGTAGCCGTGCGCCTTCTCGTTGAAGCCCGGGTCCACCCGGCGAATCGCCTGCTTCAACATCGAACCCCACATGACTTCGTAGTCCGATTCGAGGGATTCGACAATCTCGACGACCTTCGTGATGGCGTCGCTGCCGGTGTCGTTCGCGGCACCGCTGCTGGACTTGGCGCTGGTCTTCTTGCGTGGCTTTCGTGCTTGCTTCTTCTGGGCCAGGTCGTCGTAGTAGATGAACTCGTCACAACTTCCGATCAGGAGACCCGAGGTCGATTGGCGCACGCCGCAGCCGAGAACGCGCTTGTCGTTCTCCTTGAGCTTCGAAGCGAGCGGCGAGAAGTCGCTGTCTCCGGTCACCAGCGCGAAGATGTCGATGTGTTGCTTGGCATAACAAAGGTCGATTGCGTCGACGACCATGCGGATGTCGGCGCTGTTCTTTCCGCTCTGCCGGGTCTGGGGAATTTCGACCAGTTCGACGCCGTTTTCGTGGAGACTCTTGGTCGATCCGCGAAAGCGGTTCCAGTCACAGTAGGCGCGCTTGTAGACGATCCGACCCTTCTCGAGCAGGCGTTGCAGGACGATTCCGCAGTCGAAACTGGTTCCGGCGGAGGAGCCATCCTTGGTTCCAAGCGCGAGGTTCTCGAAGTCGATGAAGACTGCGATGAGAGGTTCCGAGTTCACGTTCATCCCCTGTCCATGATGCCGCCAACGGACTTCTCGCTCCGCAGCGGATAGTCCGGGTATTCGATGCCGCGAAAGACACCGACCTTGGCGCGCCTGAGGTTGTAGATGAGCTCGCCGTCGACGCTCACCGTACCGTCTGCAATCGCGATCGAGACGCCACTCTCCTTGAGCTGGGAGAAACGCACGATGTCGACTTCGTAGGTGACCCGTTTGTTATGGGGCCGGATCTGCCCGAGGAACTCGACCTCGCCGATTCCGAGGGCGCGGCCGGCGCCGAGGGCGCCCGAACAACCGCAGTAGAAGCCGACGAGCTGCCAGATGGCATCGACGCCGAGGCAACCCGGCTGCACCGGGTCTCCGCGGAAGTGACACTGGAAGAACCAGTCGTCGAGGTTGACATCGCGCTCCGCGACGATTCGGCCTCTCCGGCCGTTTCGGACGATGTCGGTGACGCGGTCGATCATGAGCATCGGGGGCGCCGGGAGTCTTGGGAGCCCGTCCGAAGGCGCGTCCTCGACGAGCGCCCCGTGGCTCAATGCCAGGATCTCTTCGTCGTCGAAGTGATCCCGATCGAGAAATTCCTGGTACTTCACGTTTCCCCCTGGGCCCGCAGGGTCGCACAGTTCGGCACTTGCCGCGGGACCTGCCGGTGAAAGGAAGGGGATCGCCCGATCAAGCGGCAGCGCCGGCCGGCCGATTGAAGCGGAGCGATGGCCGCACCTGGGTGTGGCCGTGGTTCGATTCCACCCTTTTCCTGCGACTCGAGGCCGCCGATTCCGCGTTTCGACCCGTATGCCCTGATCTTCGATCCGACCGCCTCCGGTCTGGGTCGGGAAGCATTCGTCCTCACCGAACACGGCTTCGAAGTCGAGGTGGTGGCGTCCCTGGTGACGGCCCAGCAGTGGCTGACGATGCAGGAAGGTCGCGCCGGAGTCGTCTTGTTGCCGGCCGCTCTCGGAGGCGACGACTTCGTCGCCGTCGTCGATGCGCTGGGGCCCATGATCGAGGGCGGCACGCGGGCGATGGTATTGGTTGGCGAGGTGCTCGGGCGTTCCGAAGCCCGGCAGCTCTCCGATCAGGGTTTCCCCTGGCTCGTGCGATCTCCCTTTACCCCCGAGGAACTGCACCTCGGCGTCGCGGCCGCCCTGGGCGCCTCGACGTGGGCCGATGCACGGAAGGTGCCGCGGGTGCCCGTTTCGCTGCGGATCGACGTCGCCCGTCCTGGCGGAATCGTTCCGGCGCGCGTCTGCGACGTCAGTGCCGGCGGCATGTTCCTGGAGCTGACCGATCCGCCGCCGCTCGGGACGCCGTTGATGGTCGAGATGACCCTGGGTGCCCGAACGATGATGCTACGCGCGATCGTGACGCATCAGTCGCGCCGAGCGACACCGGGCCGTGAGGCCGGTGTAGGGGTCACATTCGATCAGCTCGACGACGGAGACGAGCGCGCGATCGGCGATTACGTGGCGGCTCGTCTCGGGAGCGTCCGGCTCTGAGGGCACGGCAGTCGCTTCAGTCCGCGGCCGCTTCTTCATCCCCATCGTCGTCCGGGCAGGCATCGCGCTCGAGAATGCGCGAAACGACGCTACCGAGCGCATCGGATTCGCCGCCGTTGAGCGATTCGACGGCCGGCAGTTTGGCAACGAGCGATTCGAGTTGGTTGGCGACCGCGGGCTTCAAGTCGTCGAAGCTCAGACCGTAGGTTGTTGCGGTTTCCTGACGCACGATTCGCGCGCGCAAGATGAAGGGATCCTCGCGCGGTCCGCCGTAGATGGCGAGGCGGAGTTGGTCGCCGAGGCCCAGGTTGGCTTCAGATTCGATCCGCATGCCGCCTAGCGAGATGTCACGGCCCAGCAGGACAGAGCTGGCTTCTTCGTCGAGTTGAACCACTTCCCGGCGGAAGACTGCTCGGTCATGCTTCCGACGGTTCTCGGGAGTGGCCGGCGCAGCTGCCGGGAGTTCGTTCGGCGTCTCGGCTGCGGCTTCGCCGTTCTTGGGCCCGGCGAGAACGGACGGGCCTTCCTCGGCCTTGCGCAGCGTCGCCCGAAGCTGCAAGACGGCGGCCTTCGTCAGCTTCTCGAACTGCAGGCCGATCACGAACTTCCCGTCTCGCTCCGGGTCGTCGGAGACCCGAACCACCTTGCACCGAAGTGCCATGGCCTTGTCGCCGCTGAGCTCGCGGTCGAGTTGCAGTGTGACGCGACTTCCCAGGCTCACGGGTTGGTCGACGAGTAGACGGGCGCCGCGCACGGATAGGTCGGCCAGCGTCGCCGTCTTGCGGCGGAAGCCGCCGCGGAACGACACTTCCACGCCGAGCGGGAAGCGCGGATCGCGCCGCCGCTCGCTGCCGGAATAAAGCGCGCGGAGCAGTACGAGGCGCAGCGCGTAGGGGTGCACGGGCCGGCGGATCAGCAGGTCGAAGCCGATGCGCTTCAACATGCCACGCAGCGTGTTCGAGTCCTCGGTCACGACGCCGACCTTGATCGGCAGGGGTCCGGACGGCCAGTCCTTGGCCAGCATCGCGCGTCGCGGCGTCGCGATGAAGAGCTGGTTCGGCGGATCGAGTTCGCCCGGAATGGCTCCGCCGCGCAGGTGGGCAAACTCGGCACCGAGTTCCTCGAGGACGGCTCGAACGTCGTCGAGCTCGCCGTCGTCAACCATTACCACCGGTGCGGACGTGGACATTGCCTCTCCTCGGCGCGCGGGCGGCGCCAGGCCCTAAAAGGACCTCCTAGGGATCGGCAGTGCGCTCCGCCGACTGAACCCCGGCTTGCCGGTGCGCTGCCCACCGCGAGGCCCCCCAGAGCACGATTCCGCCGCTCGTCACCAGGGCCCAGGCGGGTACCGCCCCGGCGCCCGCCTCCGGCGGGATGTTCCCCAGCAGGGGACTCGCCGCGAGGGTGTTGTTCAGGACGTGACACGCCATCGGCGCCCAGACGTTCCCTGCTAGCCATCCGACGGTGCCGAGGTAGAGCCCGAGAACGAGCGCCACGGGGCTATGGAGCGGGTCGAAGTGGACGGCTCCGAACGCGGCCGCTGCAAGTCCGATGGCCACGCCGGCTGGCAGATGGCGCGCGAGCGAGCGCTGTACCAGGCCACGAAAGAGCAGCTCTTCCGCGATGCCGGGTCCGATGCCCACCGCGACGACGGCGAGTACGACCGATCGCTCACGGGCGCCGCGCAGCAGGGTATCGATCTCGGCCAGAGTGCCCTGGTCGCGGACCTGGAATTCGACCAGCCAGTCGCTCAGGCCGCGCGAGACCAGGAGCAGGCCGACCGCAGCCAGGGCCAGCGCGCCCCAGCCCAGGCGGCCCGAAATCGGTCCGCGCTGACAGCCAAGCGTCTCACTGACCGCATGCGGCAGGAAGGCGGCGGTTCCGAATGCGAGACAGATCATCACGACCTGAAGGCCGAGCAGTGCCCAGAGATCTCGCTCGCCCGGCGCGAGATCGGTCGGCATCACTTGCTCGGCGATCAGCGGCAGTAGGGTGCCGATCGCGATGCACACGAGCGCAAGATTCCGACGGGCGGGTTCCACTTCCGCAGGGTAGGCGGGCGTTGAGTCCGCTGCCTGGCTGCTAGGATGCGTAGGTGGAGACGGATCTCGCGCCGAGCTTTCTTGTGGCGATGGACACCATCATCGACCCCAACTTCCGCCGCAGCGTCGTCCTGATGCTCGAGCACGACGAGGAAGAGGGGGCCCTCGGCCTCATCGTGAACCGGGAAACCGACTACCCGGTTGCGAGCCTCTGCGAACAGCTCGAGCTTCGGTGGCGCGGCGACGACGCCTCCTGCGTGCGCTGGGGCGGCCCCGTGGGCGAGGAAACCGGCTGGGTCCTGCTGAATGATGCCGCGGCCGATGGGACCGACGCGGTGCCGGTGGCTGCGGACCTGCACTGGAGCCGGTCTCAAGACTGTCTCAAGCATGTGGTCGAGCGGTCGGGACTCACGCACCGCATCTTTCTGGGGTACGCGGGCTGGGGCGCGGGCCAGCTTGAGCAAGAGATCGCACAGGGCTCCTGGCTTGTGGTTCCGCTCCAACGGGCGCTGGTCTTCGACACCGACGTGGATGACCTCTGGGCCGAGGCCGTGCGAATCCTGGGCATCGAACCGGCAACGCTGGTCGCCGCACAAGGCGTCAACTAGCGTCGCGTTCAGGCGATTCCGTTGCGGCCCTCGTCCTTCGCCCGATAGAGCGCACGATCGGCCACAGCGAGGAGGGCTTCTGGCGTCGTGAGATTCGGCTTCAACTCAGCGACGCCGATCGAGATGGTGGCCGAGATGCGCATGTCGGCCGACTCGAAGCCGCGCTCTGCAACGACATCGCAGGCGCGCTGGGCATAGACCATCGCACCCTCGAGTGTGGACTCGGGCATCACGACCACGAACTCGTCGCCGCCATAGCGCGTGATCGAGTCCTCTTCGCGAGTGATCTCCTGGATGCGCTCGACGATGCCACGGAGCACATCGTCGCCTGCCAGGTGGCCGTGCGTGTCGTTGACGTCCTTGAAATGATCGACGTCGACGAGCATCACCGAGAGGGGCCGTTGGTGGCGGAGGCATCGCGGGATCTCGCGGCCCAGGAGGTCCATCAGGAAGCGGCGGTTGCGCGCGCCGGTCAGACCGTCCAGGAACATCATGTTATGGACGGCTTCGTGGTACTCCTGCTCCAGGTCACCGCCACCGACTAGCTTGAATGCGATGCCGCCCACGTGGACCAGGTCTCCGCGGTCGAGAGCCGTGACCATGTTTCCAGCGAGCCGTTTCTCGTTGACCCAGGTCCCATTCGTGGATCCGAGGTCGCGCACGCCGACGCTTCCGTCCTTGGTGACGAACTCGCAATGGTTGCGCGAGACGCCCGGCATCTGGATGGACAGTTCGCACGCCGCGTCTCGACCGACCGTCATCGAAGGCTGGTCCAGCGGAATGTGTCGCCCGATTTCGGGGCCCGCGATCATCACCAGGGTCGGCTCGTCGCCTTCGGTCGATCCATGGAGGGGTTCCACCACCCAGGTCGTGCTTTCGTTGCCGTCGCCCATGGCTTGTCTCATCGGCCGACGGCGCCCGGATCTCAAGGGAGGCTATGCTCGGCCGCCGCGAGGAGGGCAAGCCGTGATCGAGGGACTTTTTTCCGTTGAAGGCAAGGTGGCCGTGGTGACGGGCGGCACCCGGGGCATCGGCTTCATGATCGCCCAGGGGTTCGTGGAGGCGGGCGCGCGCGTGATCGTGGCGTCCCGCGGCGCGGCCGCGTGTGCCGAGGCGGCCGCCAAGCTGTCCGAGCTCGGCAGCTGCATCGGAATCCCGGCCGACCTGGCGACCGAGGAAGGTGCCGCGGCGTTCGCGGCCGCAGTGGCCGAGCACGAGTCGGCCGTGGACATCCTCGTCAACAACGCGGGCGCGAACTGGGGTGCACCGATCGAAGAGTTTCCGGACTCGGGGTGGGACAAGGTCTTCGATCTGAATCTCAAGGGCGTCTTCCACACGACCGTCAAATTCCTGCCCTCGCTGCGCAAGAACGCAACGGCCGAAGACCCGTCGCGCGTGATCAACATCGGATCGATCGACGGCATCCAGGTGCCGGCACTCGAGACGTACTCGTACTCCGCGTGTAAGGCGGGTGTCCACCACATGACACGCGTCCTGGCGGGCCGGCTCGCGTCCGATCAGATCACGGTGAACTGCGTGGCTCCCGGACCGTTCGAGAGCAAGATGATGGCTCAGACCCTGCGCGATTTCGGCGAGCAGATCGCGTCGTCGAACCCGCGCGGCCGGATCGGAACGCCCGAGGACATGGCCGGGGTCGCGATCTTCCTGGCCTCCCGTGCGGGCGCCTATGTCACCGGCGTCGTCCTGCCGGTGGACGGTGGCGCAGCCACGACCAAATGATGCGTGCGGGTCTCGCGTTCGTCCTGGCCGGAGCCATCGCCTGTGCTTCAGGCCCCCCCGAGCCGGTCCTGTGGATCGGTCCCCAGGCCGCGCAATATCTGCAGGCGGACGCTGATCGGCGCGCAGCCCAGGTCGCGGCCGATCCGGTCGCGCTCGATAGGGTCCTGCACCCAGCGTTGGTCTACCGGCACTCCGACGGGCGGGCAGAGTCAAAGGCCGAGTTCATTGCATCGCTTACGGGTGGATCTGTGGACTATCAGGAGATCCAGATCGAACGCGCCGCCGTCTACCGTTGCGAGCATCTGTCGCCCGGCGCGGGAATCTGTGTCATCGCGGCGCAAACCCTGATCGTGGAACACGAAGGCACGGTGCACCGGGTGCCCGGCTGTGCGACCGCGCAGTACCGCAGTACCGGGGAACGCCTCGCGCTGGTGGCGTATGAGTCCCGCCTTCGCCGGGCGGAAGCGAACCCGAGGGACTGTCTGCCGTGATGGCTTCGCTCCAGGTCGCGTTCTCGCGAGCCGTTGTGGTCCGAGCCCTGGGCTTTGCCGTGGTGGTCGGCGCCATCCTGGTGGCCATCAACCACGGGGCAGCGCTCCTGGCGGGCGAAGTGCAAGGCGGGCGCTGGTTCCAGATCGGCCTGACGGTATTGGTCCCGTATCTGGTCTCCACCGTGTCGAGCGTCCTGGCGTTGCGGGACGCCGGGGTTGATTCCGGAGGTTAGTTCCCGAAGCTCGGCAGGATGAACCGCAGGGTGACGAAGATCGCCACCATCGCGAAACACAGCGCGATCTTGGCAGCGGCACCGAGAGCGACGCCCAACGTGGTTCCGAAGCCCGCCCATCCCGCCTTGCGAAGATCGCCGTGCTCCGAGAGTTCCCCGACCACGGCGCCGACGAAGGGCCCGAGGATCAGGCCCGGCAACCCCGCGACGAAGCCGATGAGGACACCGACCGCGCCGACCACGGCGCCGATGGCGGCGCCCACGACAGCGCGCCTCGACGCGCCGAATTTCTGGGCTCCGAGCGCGCCTGCGATGAAATCGACCGCGTAGGTCAACAAAGCGAGCACCCCGAGCCCCGCGAGCGCCCACGGACCCACGATCGTGAAGTCATCGACCGCGGCTGCGACAACGAGCCCGGCAAAGACCAGGGGCGCGCCCGGCATCGCGGGCAGGATCAGTCCGGCCATCCCGAGGATGACCAGTACGGCGGCAAGCACCCAGAGCCACGCAGCATCCATCCGGGGATCCTACCGGATGGTCGCGGGAGTCGGCCTACAGCCCGGCGGCAGCGAGACAGAGTCGCAGCGCAATGAGTGTCAGGACGCTCTTGTAGAGTATGACGAAGGCGCGTTCGGAAACGTGCTCGAGTAGCTGGCTGCCGACCCAGGTTCCGGCCACGACCGCCACGGTCCCACCTGCGAGGAGCGGGAGATGATCGCCGAACGCGAAGCCGACGCCCCCGAAGATCGCGATCTTGGCGAGGTGGCCGAGCGCCTGGCACGCTGCCTTGGTCCCGACCAGGGCCTGGCGCGTGAGTCCGATCCGAAGGAAGAACGGAGCGATCAGTGGTCCCGTCGCGCCGATCGTCACGTTCACGAATCCGGTCACGGCACCGAGCCAGATGAACTTGGTGCGCGAGGTCGGGTCGCCGCCCTCGTAGCCCAACGTCAGGACCCGGGGCACCCAGGTTGCCAGCAGTACGAAGACGCCGATCGCGAGGCGAATCGCGTCCTCCGGGAGGGATTGCGCGACCCCGAGGCCCAGCACGCCCATTGGCAGCAGCAGCAGCGCATAACGCCAGACGATGTCAGTCTGCGCGTGCTCGCGTTGGATCCACGCGCGCGATCCATTGGATGCGAGCTGGATGACGCCGTGGACCGGGATCGCCACGAGCGGCGGCAGGAAGAGAAGCAGCACGGCCAGGAACGTGATTCCGCCGGCCATCCCGACGATGGCCGACAGGATCGCGGCTGCGAACGCGACACTCCAGAGAATCGTTAGGTCGAAGAGTTCGATGGCGCTGCTCTGCTCAAGCGTGGGCCGGGCGCGGCGGGACCGTGCCCGTGTACTGCTGACGCGGTCGCATGATTCGCCCACTCTCGCCCTGCTCGCTGATGTGCGCCAGCCAGCCTGCGACGCGGGCACAACCAAAGATCGGCGTGAAGAGGCTGCGAGGGATCCCGAGGACGTCGAGGAGGACGGCCGTGTAGAACTCGACGTTGGTGTCGAGCGACCGCTCCGGGTATCGCTCGGCCAGGACCTGCACCGCCACGCGCTCGACGCTGCGAGCGCGCTCCAGGTACGGACTTTCCACGCCGTGCTTCTCGAGTGTGTTGACTGCGACCTCGAGCACCGCAGCGCGCGGATCGCGGACGCGATAGATCCGGTGGCCCAGGCCCATGATGCGACGGCCGGCTTCGAGTTCGCCGCGGATCCAGGCTTCGGCGCGCTCGGGGGCGCCGATGGCGTCGAGCATGTCGAGAACCGGCCCCGGTGCGCCGCCGTGGCGAGGCCCCTTCAGCGAGCCGATGGCGGCGACCACGGCGGAAACCGGATCACTCTCGGTCGAGGCGACGACGCGGGCCGTGAAGGTCGAGGCGTTCATGCCGTGTTCGGCCACCGTGACGAGGTAGCTGTCGAGCGCGGCCTCATGCGCCGAGGTGGAGCGCTCGCCGTGAAGCATGCGCAACAGGTCGGCGGCGTGGCCCAGGGCGGGGTCCGGTGGCAGGGCTGCCTGGCCGGCCTGGCCGCGTGCCCAGCTCGCGGCGAACACGGCCATGGCGCCGGTGAGCCGCAATCGCGTTTCCGCCGTCGCCGTCGGGCCGGCTTCCAGTGTGGCCGCGGCCGCCCGCATCGCGTCCATGGCGTTGCTGGCCTCGAGCGCTGCGCCGAGGCGCCAGCGCTGGTTGTACGCGCGGCTGCGGCCCTCGGCCAGGCCACGCTGGAGCGTGCGCAGGCGAGCGGCGTCCGGGAGCGCGCCGTCCCACAACAAGCCGCAGATCGCCTCGAATGAGTGGGAGCCAGCGAGTTGTTCGATGTCGTGGCCGCGGACGATGAGGCGTCCCTGCTCGCCGTCGACCTGTGAGAGGGCGGTCTGCGCGACGATGATGCCGTCGAGGCCCGGGGAAACGGTGGAATCGGGGGTCGAGGTGGAAGTCTCCATCACTTTTCTCCTTTGGCGAGGTAGGATACGTTCATCAATCAATGAATCAAGGTTGATCAATGAATCAAGATATCGGCAAGCCGGGCAAGGAACTGAGCGCAAAAGAGGCGGCCGCGTTGCTCGGGGTCAAGCTCCCGACGCTGTACGCCTACGTGAGCCGAGGGATGCTGCGAAGCCTGCCGGGCACGGGAAGTAGCCGCGCGCGGCGGTATCTGCGCGCTGACATCGAAGCCCTGCGCGACCGGACCCGTGGCAGCGCGGCGGCCGCGGCCGCGCTTCGCTTCGGCGAGCCCGTGCTCGACTCGGGCATCACCGAGATGTTGGCCGAAGGACCGATCTATCGCGGGAAGCCCGCGCTCGAACTCGCGAGCGCGGGCGCCCGGTTCGAGACCGTGGCCGAATGGCTGTGGCGCGGCGAGGAAGTCGCGCCCGACCTGGTCTGGCCGGTCCCGACCGCTTCTCCACGGCTGGCAGGACTCGCCCGGCTCCTCCCGGCCGATGCACCGCCCGCAAGCGTTCGCCCATTGGTGCTGGCGGCATGGGCAGCCCGCGATCCCGGCCGCTTCGATGGCCATGTCGGAGCGGTGCTGCCGCGCGCACGAACCGTCTCGCGCCTGCTGGCGGCATCGTTGGCATTGCCGGCTTCGCCAGAACGCGCGGCGGAGGCCTGGGAGGCGCGCACCATCGCTGAAGCCGTCCTGATCGCGTATGGATGCGAGCGGTCGGATGCGGCCGTCCGCGCCGTCGACGCATTGCTTGTGCTGATGGCCGACCACGAGCTCAACGCGTCGACCTTCGCGGCTCGCGTCGCGGCGTCGGCCAAGGCCGACGTGTATGCCGCCGTCCAGGCGGGGCTGGCGACGCTGTCGGGTCCGTTGCACGGCGGTGCGTCGGACCAGGTCGAGGCCGTACTCCGCGAGATCGCATCGGTGTCCGATGCCACGCGCGTCGTGAACGAACGGGCGCGTCGCGGCGAGCCGATCCCGGGGTTCGGGCACCCGCTCTACGCCGCCAGTCTGGGCGACCCGCGTGCGACCGCGCTGATCGAGATCGCGCGCGGTTTCGGTCCCGACGCACGTAGCACGAACGCGGAGGAGCTTCACGGCATGTTCGCGCTCTTCGACGCAATGGCGGACGCCCATCGTCCCCGGCCCAACGTCGATGCGGCCGCGGTCGCTCTTCGCGCCGCGCTGGGGATGCCGGCCGGCGCCGTGGCCGGCATCTTTGCCGTGGGACGATCGGCTGGGTGGGTCGCGCACATTCTCGAGCAGTCCGAGAGCGGCCAGCTGCTGCGCCCCCGTGCGCGCTACGTCGGCCCGCCCCGCGCGCTCTGAGGGTCGCTATCGTTCGCCCGCTTCCGCCGCCGCGGAAATCGGAGAGCCGCCGTTGGATCAACTCGCCGTGGGCATCGCCTGGTACGTGGTCTTCCTCTTGTCGACCACGGTTCACGAAGCCGCGCATGCCTGGGTCGCGATGCGTGGTGGCGACCTCACCGCCTACGAAGGTGGACAGGTTTCGCTCGATCCCATGCCGCACATTCAGCGTTCGCCGTTCGGAATGGTCGTGATTCCGCTGCTGAGCTTCGCGTTGAACGGCTTCATGATGGGCTGGGCCAGCGCGCCGTACGACCCGGTCTGGGCGAGGGCTCATCCGCACCGGGCAGCGAAGATGGCGCTGGCGGGGCCGGCGGCCAATCTGGCGCTTGTCGTGGTGGCCGCCCTGCTGATTCGGAGCGCGATCGCGATGGAGTTCCTCACGTGGCCGACGCACTTGAGCTTCATCTCGCTGGTCGGGAGCCCGGACGAAGCGGGCGCCGGGGAGGCGATCGCGCTGACCCTGAGCTTGCTCTTCTCGATGAACCTGCTGATGGTGGTACTGAACCTGATTCCGTTGCCGCCGCTCGACGGCAGTAGTGCCATCGGTCTGTTCCTCTCCGAGGAGAACGCGCTTCGGGTCCAGGAGTGGATGGCACAACCGGCACTGGCCATGTTCGGCATCATGGGTGCCTTCTTCCTCGTGGGTCGCATCTTCTGGCCCGTCTACCTCCTGGCGGTGGGCTGGCTCTACCCCGAGCTTTCCCCCTAACGTCTGCGGATGGTTCGGTGGACCCCTCCGGCTACGGGTGCCGCCCACGGGTGGCGGCTTGGCCTCGCGTGGGCGTTCGCCATGGTCCTCGGGGCGACCGGTGCTGCGAGCCAGACGCTCGACTGTCCTGCAGGCGCCTCGGTCGAAGGTGCTGCACCGCCCGACGGAACCCGCATCGCCTGCGTGCTCGCGGACCGGAGCCAACACGGGCCATCATTGTCGTTCTATCCGTCTGGGGAGCGCCTGGCGGAGGCCACCTTCGATCACGGGCGGCTCGACGGGCGATACCGGGAGTGGCACGCGAACGGTCAGCTGAAACTCGAGGGCGTGTACCGCAAGGACCAGAAGCAGGGCCGATTCATCGCCTTCTATCCGAACGGCAAGAAGAAGTGGGAAGAGGCCTGGGATGCTGGCGAGCAGCATGGCGTCGCCCTGTCCTGGCACCGGAACGGGCAGGCGATGGGCGACATGTCGTTCTCCCGCGGAAAGCTACACGGCCCCGCGCGAACCTGGTTCTCGGACGGTCAACTCCAGGCACGCGGCGAGTTCGTCCAGGGCGCGCGCCACGGGACGTGGCAAGCGTGGTGGGAAGACGGCCGCACCCAGAAGGTCGTGGAGTTCGATCACGGGCGAGAGATTTCGCGAACGTTCACGCCGCGCAACGATCTCTCGGGTGACGGTCGTTAGTCTGCGGCGTTCCCGGGAAACCGGAAGCGGAAAACATCTTCCTTCGGCGCGGCAACGGCCTCTTCGATTGCGGCGTGATGCGGGGACAGGCCACAGGCAGGGTCCGTCGCCGAGGCATCGCCGGTGAGCGCGAACGCCTGGCAGCGACAGCCGCCGAAATCCTGCTTGCGGGCGTCGCAGCTCCTGCACGGTTCCGGCATCCAGTCTTCGCCGCGGTAGGCGTTCATTCCGGGGGAATCGGACCAGCATTCCGCGAGCGCGTGCTCCTGGACATTCCAGAACTCGAGGCCCGGAAGCTCCGCGGCGCCGTGGCACGGCAGGGCGAGGCCGTTCGGGGCCACCACGATGTGTTGTTGGGCCCACCCGGCCATGCACGGCTTCGGGCGATCGCGAAAGTAGTCGGGGAGCACGAACAGGATTTCGGGCCGGTCGCTTTCCGCACATTCCTCGCGAACGACGCCGGCGGCGTGGTCGAGTTGCGAGCGGGTCGGGAGGAGTGCGGCTCGATTCAACAGCGCCCAACCCTGGTACTGCGCGTTCGCGAGTTCAAGACGGTCGGCGTCGAGAGCACGGGCGAGACGGATGATCTCGCGCGTCCGGTCGAGGTTATGTCGATGGAGGACCACATTCAGGGTCAGCGGAAGCCCGAGCTTCTTCGTGGCGGCAGCGAGGACCTGCTTGCGATCGAAGCTCCGGGTGCCCGCGATCCGATCCGAGTGCTCGGCGTCCGCGTCCTGGAGGGAGATCTGGACGCTGCAGAGTCCGCGCTCCGCAAGAACTGCGAGACCGTCCGGGTCGAGGGGGACGGCCGCGGTGACGAGGTGTGAGTAGAGACCCGCTGCTTCGGCCCCGGCCACGATCTCGGGGAGGTCACTGCGTGCAGAGGGCTCGCCCCCGGTCAATCCGACATGCACGACGCCGAGGGCTGCGGCCTCTCGGAAGACGCGGGCCCAGTCGTCGGCATCCAGCGCCTCGCGGACGGCGCCGAGCTGGAGTGGATTGGAACAGTACGGGCATTGAAGCGGACAGCGGTAGGTCAGCTCGGCGACGAGATTGAGCGGGCGGGGTGCGTTCATTCGGGGAGCTCGAGGACGTGTGCGCGCTCCATCTCTTCGATGAATGCGTACACGTCGGACTCCAGGCCATTGGGTGCGTCCGGGAAGGCTTCGCGGACGGAGACCGCGACTTCGTCGACGCACCGGCTTCCGTCACAGGCTTCGAGGATCGACGCGCCGCTACCGCCGATCCGGATCGCGCGTTCGGGCGAGACAACCATCGGTTCGTCTCCGGTGCGGAGTCGTACGCCGTTCGCGAGTTGCGGTCGTCGACCGCCCCATTCGACGCCGTCGAGGAGCTGCCACAGGATCGAGCACTTCTTCTCGAGGGCAGCGACGCAGCGCTCCTCTCGTTCCGTCGTGTCTGCATGCTCGAGAACGAACGCAAGGCCTTCTTCGGCATCGCGCGGGGCCTGGTGCGTTCTCGACAGGAAGTAGTCGAGTCCGTCCTCCGCGATCCAGTCGTAGTACTTGCGGAAGGCTTCGGCCCGGTGACCGAGGTAGGCGCCGGCGGCGAGCTCGGTGAGCGACGAAGCGACACTCTCGAGCAGGTCATGGGATTCAACGAACGTGACGTAGGAGTCGCACGCCCGCCGCACACCCGGAAGCACTTGCCGGAGGCTTGCCGTCTCGTCGCGGTCGAGGCCGCACGCGACCGCGAGTTGCAACCACAGCTCGAGGCCGCCCTGGTTCCGGTCGTCGCCATCATGGTCGTGGATTCGGCGGATCCACCCGCGGCGAAACGCCCGGTCCTCGGACTTCGTGAGGATCACGCCGTCCTTGATCGGGATGCGGGTCTGGTAGTAGTAACGGTTGCGGACCCAACGTCGGACTTCGTCGGGTTCGCAATCGCCGCCGTGGAGTCGCAAGTTGAACGGGTGCCGGTCGTGGTACCGCTCGGCCAGGATGCCACGAAGGCGGGCTTCCAGGCCGGCGCTCACACCTCGACCTCGAGCCCGTCGTTCGAGATCTCGACGCCGGCGGCGCGCACGGCGGCGGCTTCGTCGGATGAATCGTCCAGGATCGGGTTCGTGTTGTTGATGTGGATGTAGTACGTCCGGCCGCCCATCAGGCGAAGGCGCGCGAGACTGCCGTCGTCTCCGCTGATCGGGACATGGCCCATCTTCCAGGCGTCGGGCGCGCCCGGGCGCATGCGGAGGAGTTCGTCCGCGGTCCAGAAGGTGCCGTCTACGAAACGCACGTCAGCCGCCTGCAGCTCGGCCAGGGTCGCTTCGTCCAGCGTCTGAAGGCCCGGGGCATACACCAGGCGACTCCCCGTGCGCCGGTCTGTCACGCGCAATCCGAGCGTCGCTTCGGGGGAGTTGGAGGCGAGTTCCTGCAAGTACGTCGGGACTTTTCCCGGCACCGGGAAGAGTTTGGCCTCCAGGTGGCCGTCGCGGTCCAAGTCGAAGGGTTCGTCGAGGCCGACGCATCCGAAAGCCGGTGCCATCAGGCGGAAGGTGGCGTTGTTCTCGAGCAGCACGTCGCGGATCCAGGGAGTGGTCACCACGCGGTAGGGCAGGGACTCGCGCAAGACAAGTAGACCCATGACGTGGTCGAGGTCGGCGTTGGTCAGGACGACGCTGTCGATCGGAACGTCCCGCGTCCCCGGCCGAGGATGGAGCCCGCCAAAGCGCATGAACTGGTCGCGGATGTCGGGGCTCGTATTGATGACCGACCAGCGGCCCTCACCCGTGCCGATTGCGATCGAGGGCTGTGAACGGGGAGGGACGTTCGGATCCTGCGCGCGTGCGCGCACCGAGTTGTCGCCGCCGCAGTTCCACTGCGGGAGCCCTCCACCGGCGGCGGATCCCAGGACGTGGACCTTCATGCGGATTCCTTCGTGACGCGAATGCGTGCGGTGTCACTGCCAAGTGCGACTTCTTCGCCGTCGTCGGCATCGCCCAGGGTCAGGGCCGTCGCCAGGGTGTTGTCCTTCACGTACTCGGCGAACGCGTCGACCGCATCGGCATGGACGGCAGGCAGGTTCATCGAGAGGTGGATCCGGTCGGAGACGTGTAGGCCGGCCTCCCGCCTCGCCTGTTGGACCAGTCGGACGACGTCGCGTGCATAGCCTTCTTGCACCAGTTGGTCCGTCAGATCGAAGTCGACCACGACGATCATGTCGCCTGACGGCAACGGCTGGCACGCGACACCTTCCTTGGCGTCGAGTCGGAACTCGAACTCGTCGGGTTGGAGGACGGCGCCACCGACGGTCACCGTGCCGTCGTTGGCGCGCTGCCAGTCGCCCTTCTTCGAGGCCGCGATCACGGACTTCGTTTCGCCACCCAGGCGCGGGCCGATCGCGCGGGCATTCACTTGGAGGCGGAAGTCTGCGAAGGCGTCGATCTCGGACGAGAGGGTCACTTCCTTGACGTTCATCTCGTCTTCGATGAGCGCGATGTAGGGTGCGAGCCGTTCCGCTCCGGGGCCGGCAACCGTCAGGCGCTTGAGCGGCTGGCGCACACGAACGTTCTCGGTGCGGCGCATCGAGAGGCCCGCGCTGCAGACCTCGCGAACCGTGTCCATGTCGGCGACCAGCGCAGGTTCGGCGGGGAAGGCATCGAGGGTGGGCCAGTCGCTGAGGTGGAGTTCCAGCCCGCTCGTCAGGCCGGCATAGATTTCGTCCGTCAGGAACGGCAGAAGCGGGGCTGACACCTGGCAGAGCGTCTTCAAGGCGGTCCCGAGTGTGTCGTACGCGGCCTGCTTGTCGGCCGAGGCATCGCTGGCCCAGAATCGCGGACGGCTGCGGCGGATGTACCAGTTGTTGAGCGCATCGAGGTAGGACACGATGCTCCGACACGCGGCCGCGATCTCGTAGTCGTCCAACTGCCGCTGGACATCCTCGACGAGTTCGCGCGTCTTGGCCAATGCATAACGATCGAGCACCGTGAGCCCCTGCTCGGGTGTCCCCGCGGTGATCTCGTCGGTGTTCGCGTAGAGCGAGAAGAAGTACCAGGCGTTCCACATCGGCATCAGCACGTTGCGGACGACTTCGCCGATCGGCTTTCCGTCCTTCTCGACCTTGAACTCGCCGCCCTTCAAGACCGCCGATGCGCAGAGGTACCAGCGCATCGCGTCCGAGCCATGGCTGGCGAAGACTTCTTCGGGCTCGGGATAGTTGCGCAGTCGCTTCGATAGCTTCTGCCCCTCGACGTCGACGATGACACCGTGGCAGATGCAGTTCTTGAACGGGGGCTTGTCGAAGAGCGCCGTGCCAAGCACGAACATCGTGTAGAACCAACCGCGCGTCTGGGCGACGTATTCGACGATGAAGTCCGACGGAAAGTGGTTGTCGAACCATTCGCGGTTCTCGAACGGGTAGTGCACCTGGGCGTAGGGCATCGACCCGCTCTCGAACCAGCAGTCGAGGACTTCGGGGATCCGGCGCATCATGCTCTTGCCCGTCGGGTCGTCCGGGTTGGGCCGCACCAGCTCGTCGATGGCCGGACGATGGAGGTCCGTCACCGGGACGCCGAAGTCCCGCTCGAGTTCGGCGATGCTGCCGTACACGTCGACCCGCGGGTATGCGGGGTCGTCGCTCTTCCATACCGGAATGGGCGCGCCCCAGAACCGGTTCCGGCTGATCGACCAGTCCCGCGCGTTCTCCAGCCACTTCCCGAAGAGCCCATCCTTGATGTGCCCGGGGATCCAGTTGATCTCCTGGTTGTTCCGGAGCAGCTGGTCCTTCAGGGCGGTGACCTTCATGTACCACGAGTTCGTCGCGCGATAGATCAGCGGCTCGTCGGTGCGCCAGCAATGCGGATAGCTGTGCAGCAGCGTCTCGTGACGGACCAGGCGGCCGCGATCCTTGAGTTCGCGGATGATCGGCTTGTTGGCCGCGTGGACCTGGATGCCGGCGTAGTCGCTGACTTCGGAGGTGAAGAGTCCGGCTTCGTCCACGGGCACGACGACGCTGATGCCGGCGGCCCGGCACACTTCCATGTCGTCCTCGCCGAACCCGGGAGCCATGTGAACGACGCCGGTGCCTTCCTCGACTTCGACGAAATCGGCGGCCAGGATTCGGAAGGCGTCTTCACGGTCTGCGAAGTACGGGAACAGCGGCGTGTAGGTGCGCCCGGCAAGATCCCGGCCCTTCACGCTGCCGACGCGTTCTGCGTCGCCCAACTCGGGCGCGAATTTGTCCAGCAGCGCATCGGCCAGGATCGTGCGGCGCCCGTCGTGTTCGACGATGGCGTAGTCGATGTCGGGACCCACGGCGAGCGCCAGATTCGACGGCAACGTCCACGGCGTGGTGGTCCATGCGATGAGATCGGTCGGCGGCTCATCGCCGACGGGGTGCAGTTCGAAGCGCACCGTGATCGCCGGGTCCTGTCGCTCCCGGTAGGCATCATCCATCCGCGTCTCGAAGTTCGAGACCGGAGATTGTGCTGCCCAGGAGTAGGGCATGACCTTGTAGTCCTCGTAGAGGAGTTCCTTGTCCCAGAGTTGCTTGAATGCCCACATGACGCTTTCCATGTAAGGCGCGTCCATGGTCTTGTAGTCGTTCTTGAAGTCGACCCAGCGCCCAGCGCGGACCATCGTCTCCTGCCACTGTTCGGTGTATTGCAGAACGGACCGCCGGCAGTGGTCGTTGAACTTCTCGATGCCGTAGTCGATGATCGCGAGGCGCCCGGCGATGCCGAGTTCCTTCTCGGCCGCCATTTCGGCCGGAAGCCCGTGGCAGTCCCACCCGAAGCGGCGCTCGACCCGACGACCGCGCATCGTCTGGTACCGCGGCACGACATCCTTGACGTACCCGGTCAGCAGATGGCCGAAGTGGGGCAGGCCGTTCGCGAACGGAGGGCCGTCGTAGAAGACGTACTCGTTCGCTCCGTCTGGGCCCGCATCCCGCTGTTCGATCGAGCGTTGGAAGGTCCGATCGGTGCGCCAACGCGCCCCGACGCGCTCCTCGATCTCGGGGAAGCTCGGCTGGGGAGGGACGTCGGGATAGGGTTGGCCGGGCGAAGTCATGGTCGAGGAACTTAGCGAGCCATTCCGCGAACTTCCGGCGGGCGGGCTGGGTCGGTATGCTGTGTCTGCCGCAGCGGGCGGGCCGCAGCCAGGTCGCTGCCCCGAACCCGTACGCCGCCTCCGGAGGGCCCGGTGCCCGAATTGCCCGAAGTCGAGGTGACCCGCCAGCGGATAGCGCCCGTCCTCGTGGGCCGTCGGATCGCCGAACTGGCCACGACGCCCCAGAGCTACTTCTTCCTGACGCCCCCGAACGAGCTCCGGGCCGCGCTCGTCGGCCAGCGTCTGCTCTCGCTCGATCGCTTCGGGAAGTACCTGGTTGCCGGTCTGGAGGACGATCACAGGCTGCTGCTGCATCTGGGAATGACGGGCCAGCTGTTTTCTTCCGGAGTGGTCAGCGTTCGGCTGCTCTCGGCGACGGCCCGGGCATCCCTGGCGCCCGAGGCACAGGCCGAATTCTCTCCCGACGACCACACGCACCTCCGCATCGCCTTCGAGGATGGCGGTCCGGAGGTCTTCTTTCGGGATGTGCGGAAGTTCGGCAAGGTCCAGTTGCTCGCGCCGGGCCAGGCCTCTGAACGTCTGGATCGGCTCGGGACCGACGCCCTCGAGATTCGAGGGGATGAACTCTTCGAGGCCACGCGCAAGCGCAGCGTGGCCATCAAGAACCTGCTGTTGGACCAGGCCGTGATTGCAGGAACCGGGAACATCTACGCAGACGAGGCACTCTTCTTGGGAGGGGTCCGGCCGCGTCGCCGCGCCTCGCGCGTCAGTCGGCAGGAGTGCCACAGAATCGCGGATGCGATCCGGCAGGTGATGCGACGTTCGATCGAAACCGGTGGATCGTCCATCAGCGACTACGTGGCCCCCGATGGCTCAGACGGCGCCTATCAAGACGAACGTCGGGTCTACGCGAGGAAGAACGAACCGTGTCACAGCTGCGGAACCGCCATCAAGCGGATCGTGATCGGCCAGCGCAGCGCCCATTACTGCCCCGCGTGCCAGCGTTGAGGGGTGGTGGATGCTGAGTTTCGCCGAACTTCAACGTGTCGTCTCCGTACTCGGTGCGACGCGGATCGGTGCCCGCATCGACAAGATCGTGCAGAGCGATCCCGAAGACATCGTCCTCCATCTGTCGGGGGGCACCGACCTCGAGGCGAGTGATCGCCTACTGCTGCTGTTGTCCTGTCGGAAGCAGACCGGCCGGATCTCGGCACTGCCGCGCCCGCGTCAGGCGCCGGCCCAACCACCGGGCTTCGCCCAATATCTGAAAGCCCATGTTGACGGTGGGCGGTTGCGCGAAGTCAAGATCGAGGGCGCGGACCGGCAGGTCCGCTTGAGGGTCGAAACGAGGGAGGGCGTCTGGTCGATCCTGGTTTCGCTTCTCGGGCCTCGTAGCAACCTGTACGCCCTCGATGAGCAGGACCACGTCGTGGCCTCGGCGCGCCCACTGGGCGAGACCCGGCGCGACCTCTCGATGAATGCGCCCTGGGCCGACCCCGACGGAAGTCCGCCGCGGGCGGGCGATGACCGCTTCGCGGAGTTTGACGATGGCGATTACCTGGCGGCGGTCGAAGCACACTATGCAGACCGGGAAGCAGGCACGCAGGACGACCAGCGTCGCTCTCGGATTCGGAAGGCGCTGAAGAAGCGTGTGGCTGCGCTGGAGAAGAAGGTGCGTCTGCTCGAAGAGGATCTCGCCGCCGGCGAAGCGGCCCCGCGATGGGAGCGCCTCGGTGAGCTTCTGAAGTCGCGTTTGCGCGATGTGAAGCCCGGCATGACATCGATCTCGATCTCGGACTTCGAGACCGGCGAGCCGGTTGACGTCCCGCTCGAACCGAAGTTGTCGGCTCAGAAGAACCTCGACCAGTTGTTCCGGAAGGCGCGCAAGGCCGAGAAGCGTGCGCGAAAAGCGGCGGGTGACATCGACACCGCACGCGAACGCCTGACCCTGGCCCTTCGTCTGCAGGAGGACGCTGAGGGTGCCGATGAGGATCGCCTGGCCGAGATCGCCAGCGATCCGGAAGTCGAGCGGCTCCTCGACCGGTACTTCCCGGAACCCAAGGCCGCTGCAGCCGCACCGAAGAAGAAGGTCTGGAAGATCGGAAAGCGGGAACTTCCGACGCGACTCGTTCCGAAACGTTATGTGACGAGCGCAGGGCTCGAAGTCTGGGTCGGAAAGAACGACGAAGGGAACGACATGCTGACGACGCGGCTGGCGCGTGGCAACGATCTCTTCTTCCATCTGGAGGGGAACCCCGGGAGCCATGTGATCTTGAGGACCGAGGGCAAGGGAGACCCGCCCCCGGAAGCGCTGCTGGAAGCGGCCGAATTGTCGGTGAACTTCTCCAAGGCCAAGAATGCCAGCCGAGCGCCCGTGCACGTCGCTGAATGCAAGGACATCACGAAGCCCTCGGGTGCGAAGCCGGGCCTCGTCTATGTGCACCGGGGCCGGACGATTCAGCTGAAACGAAGCGCAGAGCGCCTGAAGCGCATCCTCGACAGCCGGCTAGACGACTGATTCCTGCCGCCGGACGCCCATCAAGCCCGGCGCGCGAGGATCCGATACGGCCGGGGTGGCGAACCCGAGCACTCTGCACGACCTGAAGACCCTGGTGATGTCGTTCCACCCAGCGGTGGCGTTCGATACGGTGGAAGAGGAGCGCGTCGAGCAGTTGGCCGACCGCGTCGCAGATGAGCTGGGGATGCCGATCTTCGTCTGGACGGTGAATAGCGGTCTCGTCCAGAAGCCAACGGCCCATGCCAACCGAAGCACGTCCGAGCCGATCCTGGTGCTTCAACACCTGGCCAGCCTGTCGGTCGAGGGCATCTTCATCCTCAAGGACTTTGCCAAGTTCCTGGGCGACCCCGCTGTCTGTCGCGCGTTCCGGGACGCCGCGCTCAACTTCTCGCGAACCGCGTCCTCGATGTGGATCACGGGCGCCGAGCACCGCTTCCCCCCGGACGTCGAATCCGACATCGTCCACTTCGAGTTGTCGTTGCCGGGCAAGAAAGAGCTGGGCGAGGTCGTGGCTACGGTGGTGCGATCGCTGCGCGAGCGCATCGGCGCGAAGGTCGAACTCTCGAAGCCGCAGCTCGACGACCTGCTCCAGGCACTTGCAGGCATGACGGCCAATCAGGTCCGACAGGTCGTGGCCAGCGTCATCCTGGATGATGGCCGGCTCGGGCCGGAAGACGTCCCGAAGGTCCTGGACAAGAAGGCGGAACTACTTGGACAAGACGGTCTCCTCGAATACTTTCCGGCCGAAGACAACGAGTACACGTTAGGCGGCTTCGACCGCATGAAGGCGTGGCTCGAGCGGGCGCGGATCGGCTTCAGCCCGGAGGCCCAGGATCTGGGCCTGAAGGCGCCGGGCGGCATCCTGCTCGTGGGCGTTCAGGGGTGTGGAAAGTCGCTGGCGGCCAAATGCATTGCGCGCGAGTGGTCGATGCCGCTCCTGAAGCTCGACGCCGGTCGTCTCTACAACAAGTTCTACGGAGAGAGCGAGAAGAATCTGCGGCGCGCGATCGAGCTGTCGGAGTCGATGGCGCCGGCGGTTCTCTGGATCGACGAGATCGAGAAGGGCTTCGCCAGCTTCGGTTCGCAGGACGGCGGCGACGGTCCGGGCCAACGGATCTTCGCGACGCTGCTCTCCTGGCTGCAAGAGAAGAAGGAATCCGTCTTCGTCGTGGCGACCGCGAATGATCTCTTCAAGCTCCCGCCCGAGTTGATGCGAAAGGGCCGATTCGACGAGATCTTCTTTGTGGACCTCCCCGACACACAAGAACGGGGAATGATCTTCCACATTCATCTGGAGAGACGGAAGCAGGATCCACGAAGCTTCGACATGGCGCAGCTCGTCGGCGCCTCTGACGGCTTCAGTGGGGCGGAGATCGAGCAGGCCGTGATCGCCGGGCTCTATCGGTCGCTGCACGAGAAGCAGCCGCTGGATACGGCCATGCTCGTCCATGAGCTTTCGTCGACCGTTCCCCTGTCGATCTCCCGCGCCGAGGACATCGCACGTCTGCGCGAGCTCGCGCAGGAGCGTTTCGTTCCCGTTCGTTAGGGAGTCGTCAGCGTCGACGCCGCGTTTGGACCGGGTGCTGGGCCGACCACACGATGAAGCTCCGATCTTCAGCGCGCACATGGATCTCGGCGAAGCGGCCTTCGAGCCAGCGGCCCACCGGGATCGGGCGCTGCGTGACGATCCACAGGGAGCCGTGCGCGCGGAGTCGAGCTCCGGCATCGGTGCAGAGCGCCTCGACGATGTCGTAATCCTGGTCCTTGCCGATATGGATCGGGGGGTTGCTGACGATGGCGTCGAAACGCACGCCTTCCTGCAGCACGTCGAGGCGTTCGCCCGCCGTCGTCTCGATGTTGTCGACGTTCTCTTTCGTAGCGGCCAACGCCAGGGGGTCTACGTCGATCCCGTGGAGTTCGAGTTCGGGTGAGGCGGTCCGAAGCGCGGCGGCAATGACACCGGAGCCGCACCCATAGTCGAGGACATGGCGGCCTAGCGAGGCCCCGTGCAACGCCTCGAGCAGCAATTCGGTGGCGGGATCGAGATGACCGTGGGCGAAGAGGCCGGGATAGGACACCCAGTCCACCGGGCCCATCGCCGTCGGTGCAGTGCACGCGACCGCCCATTCGGCGAGTTCGCCGCGAAGGCCTTCCGAGCCACCGACCCGACCGGCCCAGACGCGACAATGTCTGCGCGCGTCCAGGGTGATCACGTCGGACGAAACTTCGCTGAGCGTTTTTCCGGCGGAGCGCACGCCTTCGTCATTCGCGCCGTAGACGAAGATCCGCCCGCCGGGACGGACCCGCGCGGCGAGTGCGTGCAGCGCCATCCGAAAGGCTTCGCGTCCCTTCGGAAGGCGCAAGACCGCATGGTCGGTCGGTTCATCGCCAGGCCACGGGGTGCCCCCTGCACCGCGCTCCCAGGCCAGGGCGGCATCGGCTTGTTCGCCGAGGGCGTGGCAGACGTCCGCGGTTCCGATGCCGGCGACCCGAATCGAACCCTCGACGCCGAGGTCGTCGAGGGCGGCCACCAGGACCTCGATCGCACGCGTTTCGCGGTTCCTCACGGTCTGGCGAGTCCTTGTTCGAGCAGCCGCTTCAGCGGGGGCCACAACACGAGGTCCGCGAGCGATTCAGGTGTCGCGAAGCTGGCTTCGAGGATCTCCCGGCGATCGACGCGGACCGGTTGATCCGGAGGCAGCGCGCAGGTGAAGACGTGCACATGATCCTCGGTGTTCGAGTGGCCGATGCGCCAGACCCCGAGTGCGGTCAACTCCGACGCGGGAACCTGGATCCCCGTCTCCTCCTGGAGCTCGCGGGCAGCGGCGGATCGCGGATCTTCTCGACGTTCGACGCGGCCGCCCGGGACGGTGCGCCACGCCCGATAGCTCGGCTGTACGGTCAAGAGTTCGTCGCCGCGCCAGACCAGGACCGCGGCACCCGTCATCACCGGATGGGCGAGCCATGCGAAGCCCCGGAAGGCCCAGGAGGCAAGCCGGAAGGCGAAGCGAAGGAGGAGGTCGATCACGGACGGGCCGGGAGGGGCTGGTAGGACGGGAATGCCGGGCTCGAACGCACGCCGTCGGAATCGCGCATCCAGACCGAGAGGTCATGGGCTTCTGCTGCGCCAACCCCTTCGCGGCCGCGTACCAGCAGCGCAGTACTCCAGGCCTCCGCGTTCGCTCCGGATTCAGCAGCGGCAATGACGACGGCAGCGTGGTCCAAGGTCCGGGCCGTGCGCGGGTCGATGACGTGACCGTACGATTTGCCGCCGATGCTGCGAGCCTGTCCAAGACTATGCGACACGGAAATGTGTTGGTCCGAGAACGTCAGGATGCCGGCTTCGCCTTCCCCCATTTCGACGAGTACGCGCCAGGCGGGTCCGTTTGGCGGCGATCCGATCGCGGCCAGGCTCGACCCGCCGAAGTTGAGCAGGGCGTGCTCGACGCCGTTCGAACGAAGCCACGTTTCCAGGCGATCAAGGGCCCACCCTTTGGCGAGCCCGCCGAAGTCGAGGCGCGCTCCGGCGGGCATCCGCGCTTGCCCCGCCCGCTGTTCGATCCGGGCGGCATCCACCAGGGATTGGACACGACCGAGTTCATCCACGGTCGGTGGCATGCCCGCTCGTTCGGCCTGGGTCCAGAGTGCGATGGCGGGTCCGACCGTGACATCGAAGGCACCGGCCGTATCCGTGTGGAGCCGTAGTGCGGTGTCGAGAAGGTCGCGCATGGGCTCCGACACCGGTCGCCAGTGTCCACCCGCGGCGTTGAGCGAGCTGGTCTCGCTCTCCGGCCGCCAGCGACTGACCACACGTTCGAGCGCACTGACCCGTTCGATGCCCATGTCGAGGAGTTCAGGGTCCGTGGTGACGGCCGAGATCTCGAGCACGGTTCCCATGACCCGCTGCGTCCGGTGCCGAAGCTCCGGCTGAACGTCCGGCAGTGCGGAACAGGAACAGGCGCCGGCAAGCAGGATCGCTGCCAGCCGTGCAAGGCCTCGATGCCTCACGTGTCGGTCGGTTCTCCGCTGCGGTAGTTCTTGGATGTGCCGCGGAAGACCGACCATAGTGAGAGGAGGATCAGGGCTGCGAGGCTTCCCTGCAATGCCAGGAAGCCAGCGATCTTGAGCCATGCAAAGGCCGGGTGGCCGAAGCGAACCAGCCAACTCGCGCCCTCTTCGGCCAATGCAGATACGAATGGCAGCACGATCAGCCATGCCTTGATCTTGTTCGAGAGCGGAATGAAGAGCACGAGATGCGTCAGGACGAGCAGCAGCATGCCCATCGCAAAGAGGTGGAAGTGCGAAACCTCAAGCAGCCCCTGGTAGGTGCGGGCAGGCCGGAAGGTCTCTTCGTCGCCGAGGTAGTAGGTCGTGACGGACTCGGGCGTCAGCGACATCTTGTCGAAGTAGAGCAGCGTATTCGTCATCCAGAGTCCTGCGACGTAGACGCAGTACAAGACGACGATGGTCTGGAGGAGCCGGTTGCGACTCCACTCTCCGGTGACGACGAAGCGCAAAGGCTATTCGCCGCCGGCGGCGACGGTGCCGACCGAGCGGGCAGGGGGAGCTGCCGCGACAGAATGGGTCAGAAAGGCTTCGTGCAATGCGAGCGCGCGTCTGACGCCATTGGTGATTGCCCGTGAAGAGAGCGTGGCGCCTGAGATGCCGTGGATCTCGCCGCCCAGACTGAGGGTACGGTCCAGGCGCCGGGTCTCGAACTGGTCGAGCCAGCGTTGCGGCGGCATGTAGTCGCGAGGTTCGTAGAACGCCAGGATCCGGCTCGAGCGCACTCGTCCATCCGGTTCCAGGACCACCATGAACGCTTCGGGAAGTGTGCGCACGGTGTGGATGTCGATGATGGCGAAGCCCATGACCTCGCCGTTCTTCATGCCGGTGTGGATGGTTGCAAGCCTGCTCTCGAGTTTGGCGTGCGCTCGTTTCTCGACGAGCGCGGCTTGCCCATCATCCAGAACCAGGGTGTGGTGCTCGATCGCGTCGGCCCCCGGAAAGGCCTGCTCCAGGGCTTCGCGCTTCGACGCAAAGACCTCGGCCCCCGCCGCGTTTGCAACCGCGACGAAGGCCAGCACGAGCACCAGTCCTTGCAGGCTAGAACGCAAATCCGACTCCCAGCGCCAGTTCGTCGGGTCGCGTTCCACCCCGTGCATTGAGGTTCCGGTACTCGAGCTTGAGGACCACATTCGGGTGCGGGTAGTAGTTGAAACCGCCGGTGTGCACCCAGTACGCGCGGTTCCGGTTGGCCGTGTACCCGGCCGGGACCTTGTACTGCGTGTCCACGTATTCGACGCGAACGAAGGGTTCGAGGGCCCTGTCTTCGTTGCTGAAGAAGTGCGGCCAGATGTCGTAGGCGACCTCGGCGTAGGCGCCGAACATGTTGTCGGCGATCGGAGCCGTCGAGGATCGACCCAGCGAGGCATTGAAGTCGGCGGCCTCGTCCAGGTTCGTCCACGCCGCCAGGACGCGCGTCGAGAGTGGACCGTTGCGGTACTGGAGGTGTCCCTCGGCCATGGTGAGTCGGGCATCGGTGATCGACATGCCGTCGGCCGTGGGGTTCCCGGTGTTGATCAGGGTCTTGCCGGTGTCCTGGTCGACATCGCCGTGGTAGATCGAGCCCCCGACTTCGAGACCGGGCAGGCATTCGCACCGGTAGTCGCCGCGCACGACGATGGCGAGGTCCTCGGCCAGCGCCCGGTTGCCCTTCTGGCGGCCGCTCCTGAAGCCGGCGTCGCTGAAGCGCGACCCATTGAAGCCCGTCATCAGATAGGCGCGGTACTCGAAGTTCTCGCCGATCTGGCCGAAGACGCCGGCACCCAGGTTGCGCCACGTGCTCGGGATGATGCGCTGCTCGACTTCAGGTCGTTGCACGCCGTAGAAGAAGGGCGGCTCGTGGACTTCGTTCACGAACCCCATCGGCGCGAGCAGGAGGCCGGCACGGAAGTTCAGCTCCGGCTTGTAGAAGAAGTCGAGCGAGGCGAGTTCGACCGAAGCGCTGCCGCCGCCATTTCCGTTCGCGACGTTGCTGGTCGAGCCATGCTCGAACTCGATCTCCGAGTTGAACACGATCGACTCGCTGAACTTGTATCCGAAGTAGAGGACCGTACGGAGCGCATCGGCGCGGTCGAGGTCCGGGCCCGAGTCTTCATCCCCGACGAAGTTCGTGTAGTTGTACTCGCCGTAGCCTCCGATCGAGAGGCCGCGCTCGACGCCGTAGATCTTGGACGCTGCGGGGCCGAATCCATAGGCGGTCGCCAGTTCGGGTTCGTCCGGGACGGCGACCTGCGTGCGAACGCGGCTGAGTTCGTCGGCCAGGATCTGGACCTGCTTCTCGAGCTGCTGGATGCGGTCATCGCGCGCAATCTGGTCCGCATCGTTCGCAGCTGCAGCCGTCGGGCTGACGATTGCCAACGAAGTCAGCAGGCAGGCGAAGCGGAGGGTGGAGGAGAGTCGAAGGGGCATCAGGATCGTGGTTCTAGGCGCTGGGCGGGGTCGAGTTGAAATTGAAAATGGTGTTCATTTTCATCAGGAACGGGACGATACCCGAGCATCGCGTGGCTGCAATGGCCAGTCAGGCATATTTCCAGGCCGCGAATCAGGTGTCCGGTCGCCAGATCCCTCCGGATCGGACGACGCGTCCGAAACAGCGGACGCGCAACCGCTATCTTCGCGCGATGGCAGAGCCCTTTCGACGTGACCGCCCGCCGCGCACGCGCGAAGAGGCGCTCCGCGAATTCCGCACCGATCAGATCCTGGCTGCGGCGCGGGGCGTGATCGGCGAGATCGGCTACGCCGAGACCTCGGTCGACAAGATCGCTGAAGCCGCAGGCGTCGCCCGAAGCACCGTCTACGTCTATTTCGACGGCAAGGACGACCTGGTGAACCAGTGTCTGGCCCAGAACCGGGTCGAACTGAGCGAACGCGTTCGCTCAGCCGTGGAGGCCGCGACGGGCTTCGAAGCGGGCCTGCACGCATTCCTGCGCGCCATTCTTGACTATGTCGGGGACTACAAGTCCTTCTTCTCCGCGATCATGCAGGTTCGGGGACTCGATCCCTTCTTTCAGCAAGAGGATCGGGCGGCGCCGGAGGCCGACAGTATTCGGGTCGAGGTCCAGGCCATCCTGGCCGACCTCCTGGAAGAGGGGCAGCGCGAGGGCGTGCTCGACGCGCCATCGGTCCTCGAGGCCGCCCGCGTCCTGGGTTCGCTGATCTACGGCGCATTGATGTGGCGCGCGAACGATGCGAACCCGCTTGCGGCCGAAGAAGAAGCCCGCAGCCTGGCGCAGACGCTGCTCTACGGAATCACGCGAGGTCGCTCCTTGGATCGCTGATTTCGGGCGTTTGACAAACTGGACGGTTTCGTCCAACGTGCGGAATCGTGACCCTTTCCGCACCGGACGCACCGCTGGCGCCTCCCCTGGAGGGGCGCGCGGCCGAAACGCAAAGCCGCATCCTGGCGGCCGCGGCCGATTGTTTCTCGCGCTACGGCTTCGCCCGGACCCGGATGGAGGATGTCGCGGCCGGCGCCGGGGTCTCTCGTGCCCTGGTGTACGAGTACTTCTCTTCCAAGAAGAAGTTGCTGGCCGAGGTGCAGCGAGCGGCGCTCAGCGATTGGTTCGCCGCGTATGAAGCCGTGATCTCCGATGCCGCGAGCGTCCGCGATGCGTTGGCCGCGTGGCTCCGCTTCTGCCTGACCGACAGCGACCGTCATTCGCTCGCGCGCGCGGTCTTCGTCAGTGAAGGCGGGGAAGGCACCGGCGCGTGGACGGATTGGCGCGTTCAGCTTCGCGACGAATGGCTGGCGCGGTTGTCGTCGCTTCTCGAGCGTGGCATCGCGACGGGCGAACTGCGCGCCGACGTCGATGCGGCGGCGGCGGCGCTGGCCCTCCGAGGCCTGCAAGTCGGCGTCACACAGCAGGTGTTGGCCGACCCCGCGACCGGCGTCGACCGGGAACGCCAGATCGTGGCCGCGATCGATCTCATGCTGGCAGGACTGTCCTCGCCCGCGACCCATTGATCCCATCCTTCGAAACCGAGGACCCCCATGAGCAACGCCATCTTCGACCGACACCGCGTGATCGACATCGACACGCATATCACGGAACCCGCCGACGTCTGGACCGACCGGGTCGCGAGCAAGTGGGGCGACCAGGTTCCGCATATCAAGCGGATGGGCGGGCGTGACCTGTGGTTCATCGGCGACCAGCCGGTCGGAATGCCTGGCGCCTACTCGGCTGCCGGCCATGACGACTACTATCCGAACTTTCGGATGACCTACGACGACATCCCGGCGGCGATGTACGACGCGAAGGCCCGCCTGGCGTGGATGGATGAAGAGAAACTATTTGCCAACGTGCTGTACCCGAACGTGGGCGGCTTCGGCGCCGGCGGCTTCTTGCGGATCAATGAGCCCGCGCTCATTCTCGAATGCCTCCAGGCCTACAACGACTGGCTGCTCGAATGGTGCAGCGCCGATGCGAACCGCCTGATCCCGGTCGCGGCGATGCCGTTCTGGGACGTGGCCGAATCCGTCAAGGAAGTGGGACGTGTGGCCGCGATGGGCTACCGGGCCATCCTCTTCTGCAACCAACCCCAGGAGCACGGCCAGCCGACCCTGCGGGACAAGCACTGGGATCCGATCTGGGCCGCGGCCGAGGAGGCGGGCCTTTCGATCAGCTTCCACGTAGGTGGGGGCGACCTCGCCGCGCAGATGCAGGACCCGGCGAACATCGGCGAGCGCGCGAATTTCGCTCGCGTTTCCTCGATGGCATTCCTGGACAACGGTCGTTCGCTCGGCGACATCATCCTGGGCGGCATTCCGCACCGTTTCCCTGACCTGAAGATGGTCTCGGTCGAGAGCGGCGTCGGTTGGATTCCGTTCGTGCTCGAGGCGCTCGATTGGCAGTGGCAGAACAACGGCGTCATCACCGAGCACCCCGAGTACGACCTGCTGCCGAGTGAGTACTTCCGGCGACAGATCTACGCCTCCTTCTGGTTCGAAGAGAAAGGCATCGCGCCGGCGCTCGATCTCTATCCGGACAATGTGCTCTTCGAGACCGACTATCCGCATCCAACATGCCAGTCGCCGGGGCCCGCGAGCGTGGGCACGCGTCCGCAGCTCTACGCCGAGAAGGCGATGGCCGGGATCAGCGAAGACGTCGTGGCAAAGGTGATGCACACCAGCGCTGCAGCACTCTACGGCATCGAGTAGGGAGCGCGCGCATGCAGGGTCTCAAGGGAATCCGAGTCGTCGACTTGTCGAGTGGAATCGCTGGTGGTTATGCGACGAAGCTCTTCGCGGATGCTGGTGCCGACGTCATCAAGGTCGAGCCGGAAGGCGGCGATCCATTTCGACGTTGGACCGCTAGTGGGCATGAGCGTGATGGCCGGGACGGCGCACTCTTCCGATTCCTGTCGGGCTCCAAGCGTTCGGTGGTGGGAGCCGTAGGAGAACCCGACGTCGACGCGCTGCTTGCGTCTGCCGATCTGGTCGTCGATACCGAGGGTCCGGCCGCGTCGTTCGATCGAGCGACGCTGGTGGCGCAGCATCCGGGCCTCGTCTGGCTCTCGATCTCGCCGTATGGCCTGGAAGGCCCATACGCCGACCGCCCTTGGAGCGAGTTCACGATTCAGGCCGAGTGCGGCTCGATCAGCGTTCGCGGCCTGACTGGCCAGGAGCCCTACCAGGCCGGAGGGCGCACCACGGAGTGGATCGGGGGCGTCTTTTCGGCCGTCGCCGCGATCGCGGCCGTGAGGCTGGCGCGCGCTACGGGCCACGGAGAGTTCATCGACTTTTCGCTCCAGGAAGTCATGGCGTACGGCACGACGAACTTCATGGACACGATGTGGGGGTTGCTCGGTCGCCCGCCGGTCGAGGGGTCCGTGCAGAGCACCGAAACGCCTTCCATCGAACCCACGCGCGACGGCTACGTCGGCTTCAATACGAATAGCGCTCAGCAGATCTCGGATTTCCTGCTGATGCTAGGCCGTCCCGATCTGCGAGAGACCGGCGAGTTCAATCTGGCAGGGCAGCGTTCGGCCCGGATTGAGGAGTGGGAGGCGATCGTCCACGCCTATACGACCGAGCGAACGACGGCCGAGGTCGTGGAAGAGGCCGCGCTGCTCCGGATTCCGGTCGCGCCCGTCTTGAGCGGTGCGACGGTGCCCATTCACGAGCAGTTCGAGGCACGGGGCGTGTTTTCCGAGGACCCTTCAGGGGGATTCATCCGTCCTCGCCCGCCATACAAGGTCGACGGCCAGGAACCCCGAACGCCGACGGCGGCGCCGGCGCTCGGCGAACACACCGGGAAGGTCGAAGCCCACAAAGCGGTGCGACCTGTGGCGACGGACGCACGGACGCTTCCCCTCGAAGGCCTGCGCGTATTCGACACGACAGCATGGTGGGCCGGACCCTCGGCAAGCCACATGCTGGCGTGTCTGGGTGCTGACGTGATCCATGTCGAGTCGATCCAGCGTCCCGACGGAATGCGTTCGACCGGCGGCATGTTCGCAGGTGGGAAGGACGCGTGGTGGGAGTACAGCATGTTCTTCCTCAACGCGAACACCAACAAGCGCGGGCTGACGCTCGATCTGACGCGCGACGAAGGCCGTGAACTAGCGAAGAAGCTCATTGCCGAAAGTGACATCGTGATCGAGAACTTCTCTCCTCGGGTCATGGAGGGCTTCGGTCTCGACTGGGAGACGATCCACGCGCTCAACCCGAACTCCATCATGACGAGAATGCCCGCGTTCGGGCTCGATGGGCCGTGGCGCGACCATGTCGGCTTCGCGCAGACGATGGAGCAGATGACGGGGCTGGCCTGGTGTACGGGCCATCCCGATGATCGTCCGCGCATCCAGCGTGGACCCTGTGATCCGATCTCGGGCATGCACGCGGTCTTCGCCACGATCGTCGCGTTATTTGAAAGGGAACACCTCGGTCACGGCGTGCACGTCGAATGCACCATGGTCGAGGGCGCATTGAATGCGGCTGCCGAGCAGGTGATCGAGTCTTCGGCCTACGGGGTCGTGCTCGAACGTGAGGGCAACCGCGCGCCGTGGGCCGCGCCCCAGGGACTCTATCCATGCGCCGGACACGACGCGGGCGCCACGCCGAAGTGGTTGGCGCTGTCGATCGAGACCGATGCACAGTGGGCCGCCCTGCTCGAATGGCTAGATCATCCGGAATGGAGTGCGCCTCTGACGAACGCGAGCCTGGCCGAACGCCGGGCGGCGCACGACGAGATCGATGCAGCGCTGCGGAAGGCTTTGGCCGACCTGGAGGTCGATCGCTGCGTCGAGGAACTCCTCGCGAAGGGCGTTCCGGCTGCGCCATTGGTCGACGCCCGTGCGCTCGGGGATCACCCGCAGTTCGTGGCACGCCGATTCTTCGAGGAGATCGACCATGCCGTCGTCGGCCGACAGCGCGTGATGACGCTTCCCTTCCGTTTCGCGTCGCGCGACCACTGGGTGGATCTTCCGCCGCCGACGCTGGGCGAACACAACGACGAGATCCTGCGCTCCGTCGGCTGCAGCGACGAAGATCTGGAGAAACTGGCGACGGACCAGATCATCGGGAGCCGCCCGGCCAGGGTCGGGGCATGAGCCAGATCGATCTCGGGAGCCCGTTCCTGAAGGCCGAAATTGCGGACCATGTCCTCACGGTCCGGATCGATCGGGTCGATCGGCGCAACGCGATGACCCAGGCGATGTATCGCGGCGTGAAGCGCGCGGCGATCCTGGCGGACGGCGACCCCCAGGTCGATGTCCTGCTGCTTACGGGGACGTCCGATGTCTTTGCGGTCGGCGGGGACATGAGCGGGGCGGCCGACGGCGAGCACCTGGAACAAGAATTCGACCCCACCGACCATTTCCCGTTCCGCCATCTAGAGCGCTGTTCGAAGGCCGTGATCTCGGCCGTGAATGGCCTCTGCTACGCCGGGGGCCTCAATCTCCTGCTCTTCAGCGATCTCTCGATCGCTTCGGACCAGGCGCGGTTCCGGGCGCCGGAACTGCTGCGCGGCGCACCAGACCCCTACCTGGGGCTCCGGCTGGCCTCCTTCGTGGGGATGGGGCGGGCCAAGTACTGGCTCTACACCGCCGAGGTCTTCGATGCCGCCGAAGCGCTGGGGGCCGGCCTGATCGGAAAGGTCGTGCCCCACGAGCGTTTCGAGGCCGAAGTTCGCGCTACCGTACAGGCCGTCCTTCGCGGTGGCCCGAAGAGCCGTGCGATGGTGAAGGACGACATGAAGCGGCTCCTCCCGGAGCCGGATGCGAACTTGTTCAAACGCTCGATCCTGAGCCCCGAGATGGTTGAAGGGATGCGAGCCTTTCTCGAAAAGCGGGAGCCGGAATGGCCTCGCGACTGACCCGACGCAGGAGACTCCACAGATGGAATTGAAGGCCGGCTCCCGACTGAAGAGCGGCGTATGCGATACCCAGGTGATGGTGATCGCGACCCCGGATGGCGACCTCGAGCTGACATGCGGCGGTGCCCCGCTGGTCGATGTGACCGCAGATGCGCCTGGCGGCGACGTGGCCGCGGACCACAAGAACGGCACGCAAATCGGCAAGCGCTATGTGAACGAAGCGGGCGACCTCGAGTTGCTCTGCACGAAGCCGGGCGAAGGATCGCTGGCGGTCGCCGGTGCAGCACTGACGCTCAAGGAAGCCAAGGCGCTTCCCTCCTCGGACTAACATCCGGACAACGAAAGGCCCGGGTCCCGCCCGAGGATCGAATCATGAACGTGATGATGCTGCTCGAGATGGCGTCGGGCGCGATGGGCGACCGCGTGGCCGTCCAATGCGACGACGACCATTTCTCCCATGCGGACCTCTATGCCGGGGCCGGGCGCGTCGCCGAGTTCGTGCGCGGAACATCCGCCGAACATCTGGCGATCCTCGACACCTCCAGTCCGGCCGTTCCGTTGGCGCTCTTTGGCGCGGGCTGGGCCGGGATGCCGTTCGTTCCACTCAATTATCGTCTGACCGGGGCTGAACTCGACGCCCTGATCGAGCGCATCACGCCCGCGGTTCTCGTGACCGACGCAGAACGCGCGAAGGAACTGGCGGGCCGCGATGGGCTCGAGGTGATCACGCGCGAAGACTTCCTGGCGATCGCACGCGGCGACGCTGCGACACCTGAGTCCGACTGGTCGATGGAGCCCGAGGACATTGCGATCCTGCTCTTCACGAGCGGAACGACCGGCGCACCGAAAGCGGCCGTGCTGCGTCATCGTCACATGGTGTCGTACATCCTGGGCTCCGTGGAGTTCATGGCCGCGGCCGAAGAGGACGCTGCGCTCGTTTGCGTGCCGCCCTACCACGTGGCTGGCATGGCCGCGGTCCTCTCGTCGATCTACGCCGGCCGACGCATCGTGCAGTTGCCGAACTTCACCGCTGACGGTTGGCTCGACGTTGCCCACAAGGCCGGGATCACGAACGCGTTCGTGGTGCCGACGATGCTTCAGCGTATCGTGGCCGAACTGGAGGAGACGGGCGGCGCTGCGCCGACGTCGATCCGCGCGCTGGCCTACGGAGGCGGCAAGATGCCGCTCCCGGTCATCGACCGCGCGATGAGCCTGTTCCCGCCGACGGTCGACTTCACCAACGCCTACGGGCTCACCGAGACGAGTTCGACCATCGCCGTGCTCGGTCCCGATGACCATCGCGTCGCCGCATTCAACGACGACCCGGAAGTGAAGCGTCGGCTCGGTTCCGCCGGAAAGCCGCTGCCCGGCGTCGAAGTCGAGATTCGCGATGACGACGGAAAGCCGGTGTCCGTCGGTGAACGCGGCGAGATCTGGGTCCGCGGCGAGCAGGTCTCGGGCGAGTACCTGGGACGCGGTAGCCAACTGGTCGAAGGCGGCTGGTTCCCGACGAACGACGGCGGCTTCCTCGACGAAGACGGCTATCTCTTCGTGCTGGGCCGGATCGACGATGTGATCGTCCGGGGAGGGGAGAACCTCTCTCCCGGCGAGATCGAAGACGTCCTGCACGAACACGCGGCGGTCGCGGACTGCGCCGTCGTCGGGGTGCCCGACGAGCAATGGGGCGAAGCCGTCGCGGCCGCGATCGTACTCAAAGGTGAAGTGACTGCCGAAGAACTCCAGGCTTGGGTGAAGCAGCATCTACGCTCGTCACGCGTTCCGGAGCGCATCGAGTTCTGGGACGAGCTCCCCTACAACGAGACCGGCAAGCTTCTCCGTCGCAAGGTTCGCGAGGCGTTGGGCACCGAGGCCTGAAGGCCCCTGGCTCTACGAGTTCCCGGCGTTCGGGCCGGCGCAGTTTCGCCGGCCGATGACCTTCTGCCGCGTTTCGCGCTCACTGCCGTCGAGCGGGATCGTCCGCGTCCAGGCAACGAGTTCGATCTCGGTCAGTCGGGCGCCGGGCGGGTGCCCGTTGTTCCAGGTTCGGCAGACCCAGCGCGTGAAGCCCCTCAGCTCGGGCGGGATCCGGTGGCCGGCCTGGCGGAGCAGGTAGTGCCGACCGCGATAGCTCTCTCGTAGCTTCTCGAACGCGGGCCAGCTCGAGGTCTGGCCCCAGTCGTCGAGCCAGCGGACCTGGCCGTCCAGGCCGCGCCCGCGGACCAGTAGGCGCTGGTCCCAGTTCGCTTGTTCCGAATACATCACCCATCCCTGGTTGAGGGCGAGGAGCCGTCCCGCGCGGTTGATGGGCTTGGGTGGGACCCAGTCGGTCTGGCGTTGGATGTTGGAGAACACGACATAGCCGAGGCAGACGGCGCAGAACACGCTGAGTGCCGGTTTGAAGCGATCGGCGACAGGGAGCCCATCGATCGTGGGCCCCTCTGCGCGCCCGGTCAGCCGGTCAAACACCTCGCTCGGGAGGACGGGAAGGAGTGCTGCCATGGAGACGAACGGGAAGATCCAGAGCACGATGGAAAAGCCGAGGCCGGTTTGGAGCGCCGCAAAACCCAGGAAGACGAGGATGCGGATCCGGCCCGTGGCCCATGGGACGAATAGCAACAGCGGCCCGAGTCCCTCCAGGCCGAGCGTGGCCCAGGTCAGTAGCTTCAGCGACCACGGAAGGTTCTCGACCAGGAAGTGCCCGAATGGACGCGCCCAGGCGTCGTGGCTCGCCGCGACGAGGCTGGCAGTGCCCTCGAGCCAGCCGCTTCCGGCGATCTTGTGAAAGACCGAGAAAAGGTAGACGAGTGGCATGTGGAGGATGAGGCCAGCGCTCGCGAACGAAAGGACATGACCGCCGGGCGGATCGTCCGAGGAGGCGGCGCGAAGACTCCAGACGCGGTCCATCGGAAGGAACAGGCTCCAGAACAGGAGCTGCACGAGGACCAGGTCGCCGCCGTTCAGGAAGCCCGGGTGCCGCCACCACAGCGATGCGCCCGTCAGCCAGCAGATGAATGTCGCGACGCGGGTGAAACGGCCTAGCGTCATGGCGACGCCAGCCAGCATCGCGACCGCGAAGAATGCCTGTTCAAAGGCGACGGAGCCGCCCCACATCGCGGGGCCCGGGAACGGGCCATACGGCACGAGATCCCGCGGCAGGACGCCCGTGTCGGTGTAGAGCTCGGGGATCAGCGCGAAGCGGTTGATCAGGTCAATGACGAAGATCGCGCCGAGCGCGATCCGAAGCGCCGCGAGTGCACGCACATCGACGGCGAAAAGACGGGACGCAATCGTTTGGCCACCCATCACTGAAGTGTACGTCGCCGCGTGCGAAGAGTCGCTAAACACCATTCAGTGTCGGAAGCGACAACGCAAGTCAGACGAAGCCTCTGGGGCGAATAGCCTCAGAGATCCATTCCGGCCCGGATTTCTGCGAGTCCACCGGCTATGCGCTCGGCCCACGCCGCTTGTCGAGCCGCATCGGCCCCGTAGCGCGTGTCGCGGTCATAGTCCTTTTCCATCCGGCGCAGTTCGTCGCGGCCCTGCTGGAGATGCATGCCCCAGCGGCCCTGGAAGCGAGCAGTGGCGGTGGCTTCACTCCGGCCTTCGGTCCGGAGGGCAAACGTTCCGGTCTCGAAACGCTCCAGGAGTTCGGCGGCGAGCAGCTCGGCCATTCGCACATGGAGTTGTTCGTGCGCGAGCACCTCCTTCGCATTCCGGTCGCTGTCGCGGTTCCACCATGAACGGGTGCGAGAGATCAGGGCGAAGTAGCGGACCCCTTTGGGTTCGGCGATCCAAAGATCGTCGCGTTCCTGTGTCAGCCGGATCCCGACGGCGCAACTGATCGTGGCGTGAACCGTGGCGCCAATGGCGTTCGCGATGTCGCCGGGGAGGCGCGTCCGGTCGGGCCGTTTTTCCAGGAAGTCGTCGCGGCTGAGGGTCTTGGCGAGCCGAAGATCCGGGTGCTCGGAGAGATCGGGGACGCGCGAGAAGCAGCCGGTGCCGCCGAATGCGCCCGACTCATTCAACTGCTCCTGCCGCATCTCGTCTTCAATTGGATCGATCTCACCCGAGGCTTGCTGGCGACGCCCCTCCGCCAATGCTTCCTGGCGTTGGCGCTCCGCCTCGGTCAACGCTTCGTCCTCGAAGTCCGTGAACTCGCCGTCGCCTTCGCGCTCGCGAAGCTTGCGCATGCGCTCTTCGAAGCGCGCACGTTGGTTGCTATTCGGTTCGGCCGCACGCTCGTCGTAGGTTGGAACCGGCGGCGGCGCGGGGGGTACTTCTTCTGCGGAAACTGCAGAAGAAGCCAGCAGTGCGAAGGCAAGCGCTGCGGCCGCCGCGTGGCGACGTCGGGGCATCAGCTCGTGAACCTGCGGCCCGCGGTCCAGCCGCCGTCCACGACCATCGCGTGGCCGGTCACGAAGGACGCTTCGTCCGACGCCAGGAACAGCGCCGCATTCGCGACTTCTTCCGGCTTGCCCGGGCGGTTCAGTGCGTGCCAGCTCACCATCTGACGCAGTACTTCATCGGCTTGCCAGACGATTTCGGTCAGCGGCGTCTCGATGAGTCCAGGGCAGAGGCAGTTCACGCGGATTCCGGCGGTACCATAATCGAGCGCCATGTTGCGCGTCATGAGCACCACGCCGCCCTTCGACGCGTTGTACGAGAGCGAGCCCGCCATTCCCTCGATGCCCTCGACACTGGCCACGTGGATGATGCTCCCGGTGCCGCGCGCCATCATCGAAGGCAGCACGTGCTTGGCAGAGAGGAAGGAGCCCTTGAGGTTGATGTCGATGACCCGGTCCCAGTCCTCGGCTGCGAGATCGTGTGCGGGTCCGACGCCAGCGACCCCGGCGGCGTTCACCAGGATGTCGATCGGTCCGACCTTGTCTTCGACCGAGGCGACGGCGTCCTGGATCGCGGCTTCGTCGCGGACATCGAGGCCGTCACGGAACCAATGGTCCGGTGCCGCGGCCTCGGCCGCGCTCCAGTCGGCGCCGGGGAGGGGCTTCTGCAGGTCGCAGCCCGCGATCCGGGCGCCTTCCTCGGCGAACCGGCGCGCGCAGGCGGCACCAATGCCCGAGGCGGCTCCGGTGATGAATGCGGTCTTTCCTTCGAGGCGAGACATGGACCCTCCCTAGAGACGTACGGCACCGAAGCAGGTTCGGTTGATGCTGAAGAAGTATTCGCCCCGCGCGCTCCGTGCGCGCTGCTCGTCCGCCCAGGCCTGCGCGACCTCGGTGGAAAGATCGGTCTGGCTGGCGACATAGCCCTGGATCGCGCCCAGGATCCCGCCGCTGTAGCAGTGGCCGTGGAGGGACGTGTTGACGAGCGGGATCACTTCGACGCCGGTCACGCGAAGCCCCGCGGTTTCCAGCTTCGCGCCCAGGGTCGAGGGAAGGTGCGGGTCGAACAGGTGTCCGTCCCAGGCATCCATGACCTGGCGCATGCGGGCGCGATCGTCGGTGGCCCAGGTGACGCTGTCCCAATCCGTGTCGAGGATCCAGACCCGGCCGCCCGGCTTCAGCACGCGTCTCACTTCGGAGAGCGCGGCAGCCATGTCGGGCACGTATTCGTAGACCTGGGTCGACGTGACGAGGTCGAAAGACGCGTCCTCGAACGGGAGTTCGGTGGCGTCGGACTCACGGAAGTCCGTCCAACCGAACTCAGCGCAACGTTCGCGCGCGACGGAGATCATGGCCGCGCTCTGATCGACGCCGGCGATGCGTCCCTGCTCCCCCACGATCGGCGCCATGTCGGCACAGAGCAAACCCGGCCCGATGCCCACATCGAGGACATGCTCGCCGGGGCGAACGCCCGTGAGTTGCACGAACCGGGCCCGTTGTCCGACGACATCGGGCGTCATGTACATGCGCACGAGGCCCCGGGCAGTCTCTTCGTCGAAGGTGATCTGGCTCATCCGCGTGCGATCTCCTCGCAGAGTTCGCCGAGGCGCAGCTCCGCTTCGCGCGTCTGGCCGCCGGCATCGAGGAAGCGGCGCATCAGGCGCTGGGAGGCCTCGGTCCGCAGCGTCTGCTGGAAACGGTGCGCCTCTTCGATCAGGCCGGCGTCGAACGACGGTTCCGCATCGTGTACCGAGGCCTTGGCCAATGCGACGGCTTCTGGCGGAAACGAAGCGATGCGCTTCGCGAGTTTCGTGACGAACGGGCGCAGCTCTCCCTGCGGCAGTGCGCGGTTCAGGTAGCCCCAGCGTTCCGCGGTCTCGGCGTCGAGGTCGTCGCAGCCGAGGATGACTTCGAGCGCGCGTCCCCGTCCGAGCAACCGCGGGAGCCGTTGCGTGCCAGAGCCGCCGGGCAGGATGCCAAGCGCGACCTCGGGCTGGTTGATGACGGTCTTGCCCAGCGCCCCGAACCGCATGTCGCACGAGAGCGCGAGTTCGCTCCCCCCGCCGCCCACCCGGCCGCCGATCTCGGCGATCGTCGCCTTCGGCATGGTTCGGTACGTCTCGCACATCGCATGGAAGAAGTTGTCCTCCATGCGGTCGGCGCGGGGGGCCGGTCCCTCGGTGGGGAAATCGAGGATCGCCTCGACATCGAAGTGCGCGATGAAGAAGTCCGGATCATCACTTCGGAGAACGACCGCGCGAACGGCGTCATCGGCCGCGACTTCGCGCGCGAAACGGAAGAGTTCGGCGGCGACCGGCATGCGCATCACGTTGATGGGCGGTGCCTGGATCGTCGCGAACGCCACGCCGTCTTCGTAGCTGACGTCGAGAAAGGACTCTTCGGTCATTGCGGTAGCCGCACTTCGTCCATCCCGGGAACGAACAAGGGGTCGATCGCGAGGTTCTGGCCGGCTTCGGCCATTTCCGAATCCTCAGGCGGAAGACTCGACGCGAACGACTGCGCTGCCTCGATCATGATCTTGAACAAGCCGGCGTCGCTCGCAGAGTTGACGAAGATCCCGGGCCGGGCGAGGGCCCAGTGGACGGCGCGCCGGATGTCATCTTCATTCGTCAGCGGTTCGTACCAGGTCGTCGTGAAGGGTTTGGTGCCGTCCTCCCAGCGTTTGCGCGCGACACTCTTGATCGTCTGGACCGCGACCTGCCGTTCTTGGCAAACGTCGAGGAGGTGTTCGAAGTCCTCGGCGTAGTCGGGCTGCGCCATCATCGAATGGTTGTACGGCAACAACACCGATTCGAAGTCGAACTCGGCGAGACTGCGAAGGTGCATGGCCGCGACCCGCGTACCGTGCCCGGTGACGCCGATGTGCTTCACGAGCCCCTGGTTGCGCGCTTCGATCAGGAAGCGGACCGCTCCTTCGTCAGAGAACGCTGTTTCCCAGCCCGCATCGTCGGTGAGGTTGTGGAGCTGGATCAAGTCGACGTGATCGGTCTGGAGTCGTTCGAGCGATTTGTCGAGCTGCGTTCGGGCGCCTTCGGCCGTGCGCTGGTCGGTCTTGGTCGCAAGGAAGAAGTCGCCGCGGTGGGCGGGCATCCAGTCGCCCACCCGGCGTTCGGCGCGACCGTATCCGGCGGCGACATCGATGTGATTGACTCCGGACTCAAGCAGGAGTTCGAGGACCGGCGCGGCCTCGTCGGGCTGCATGTAGGCCAGGGCGGCCGCACCGAACAGGAGGCGGGTGCTTTCGTGGCCGGTTCGTCCGAAGGGAAGCGTCGGGATCATTCTGGGTCTCCGTCGGAGAGAGGGGGGTCGGCTAGGGTACCATGCCGCTTCCGGTGAAGGCGCAGGGCTCGGGCTCCGCCATGAAGGAGCTCCAGGTGGCCGCCCCGGCGCAGATCGGCTCGAACCCACCGTGTTGACCGCGCTCCGTCCCGGCATCCGCTTCATGATCGCCAGCGCGCTGGCCTTCAGCGTCATGAACGCGCTAGTGAAGCTCGTCGGCGACCGGATCCCGAGCCAGGAGATCGTGTTCGCGCGCGCGCTGATCTCCGTGGGGCTCAGCGTGTGGTTGCTTCGGCGTGCGAGCGTCCCGATGTTGGGCGAGAACAAGCCGTTGCTGTTGCTGCGAGGGATCTTCGGGTTCTGCGGCCTGTCCTCGGTCTTCTTCGCCGTGACTCGCCTCCCGCTCGCGGAAGCGACGACACTCACCTACCTCCACCCCATCTTCACGGCGTTGTTGGCGTCCTTGTTCCTGGGGGAACGGGTCGGACGCGGGATCTGGTGGGGCATTCCGCTGTCGCTCGCGGGCATGCTCCTCGTGGCGAAGCCAGCGTTCTTGTTCGGCGATCTCGGTGGGGAGCCGCTGGATCGTGTCGCGGTGGCGGCCGCGGTCGCGGGCGCGTTCTTCGCCGGCTGCGCCTACGTCTGCGTGCGAAAACTCGGACGGCGAGAGCACCCGCTGGTGATCGTTCTCTACTTCCCACTGGTCACGGTGCTGACCGCGCCGGCGACGATCCCGCTCATGGCCGAGGGCGCGGTGTGGCCGGCAGGCTTCGAGTGGGCGGCGCTTCTGGGTGTCGGCGTCGCGGCCCAGATCGGCCAGGTCGCCTTGACGCGAGGGATGCAGCACGAGCCGGCGGGCCGAGCGACGGCGCTCTCATACTTGCAGGTGGTGTTCGCGGCGGCGTGGGGCTTCCTGTTCTTCGGTGAGCAGCCGGACCTTGCCTCCGGCGCTGGCGCGCTCCTGATCCTCGGGGGTGCGTTCGTGGCCGGCCGCTCCGACTGAGTCGCGCGGTATCCTTGCGACCATGGAGACCCCGGTCGTGTCGGCGAAGGAGATGGCGGTCGCGCTCGCGCGTCCGCGCATTTCCGAACGGTGGTCTCCGCTCGCGGGCTCGCCCGCAGTCATCCTCGACGGCGCGCCAGCCGACGTTCTCGCATCGGATCTCCAGGGGTTGGCGTGGCTCCCGGCCGTGACCATTGGCGTGGCGTCGTCTCTCCCCGAGGCGGTGGCCGACGCAGTCGATGTGCGGGTGGAGACCCGCGATCAAGCCGAAGCGGTGGCGGCCGCGGTTCAGGCGAACCCGCTTGCGAGTGTGACGCTCGTGCAACTCCTGCGGCGCACGGGCGAGATGCCGCCGCAGCACGCGATCCTGGCGGAGTCGCAGGCGTACAGCACGCTTCAGGCCGGTCCCGAGTTCTCCGCCTGGCAGAAAACGTACACGCGAAAGGCCTCGATGCCTTCGCGCGAGCCAGCCGTTCGCCTCGACCGCGAAGGGCCGCGGCTCCTGATGACGTTTAACCGACCTGAAAAACGCAATGCGTTCTCGGCCGAACTCCGCGATGCGTTATGCGAAGCCCTTGCGTTGGTGCACGAAGACGACGAGATCGAGAGCGTGATCTGGACGGGCGCCGGTCCCGCGTTCTGCAGTGGCGGAGACCTCGACGAGTTCGGTTCGTTCCCGGACCCCGCGACCGCCCACGCGATCCGCGCGACACGAAACGTTGGAATCCTGCTCATCGGGTGCGCCGGGCGCGTCCGACCGCACCTTCACGGGGCGTGTGTAGGTGCCGGAATCGAGTTGCCCGCGTTCTGTCGCCACGTT
>JAJDAQ010000117.1 GCA_029261815.1 Deltaproteobacteria bacterium | reverse complement strand
CGGGAGGAAAACCTGCTCCGACTCCAGCGCATGGAGTCGCGGCTTGTACGGGGGCTCTTCGATCACCCCGGCGTGGTTCACCGCCGGACCGAGCACCAGCTCCGCTATGCGATCGGGTTGGCCGCGCTCGACACCTTCCAGCCGGGGGCGGCCATCAAGGGCGGGCGCACCAACCGTCCCGATGTCCGCGTGCGGTCTCCGAAGCTGAGCCGCTGGCGTCAACGGATGCTCGGCCATTTCCGTGACGCACTGGTGCAGACGGAGGACCGCAAGGAACGCGTCGAGCTGGCGGCCCGGATCCTCAGGCCGTTGCTCCCGCAACTCGAACGGACCCGAACCGAGGTCATCCAGAAGTATCAGGGCCAGTTTTCGGCGGTGGAGCTCGATCAGGAGATCGGCATCAAGACATTGGTCTCGGTGGCAGGCGGTGGCGGCGGATCGGGCTACGTCTATATCGGTGCCTGGGACGTGCTCCAGAGCGCGGGCTTGGTACCCGGCTACGTGATCGGCGCGTCCATCGGTGCCGTGCTGGGGCTGTTCCGCGCCCGCGCCAAGCAGGAAGACTTCGACGAGGACGTCGCGCTGGCCAAGGCCATGAGCGCTGACACCTTGTTCCGGTACGCCAGCGTCCGGACGCGCTTCGGCTTCCCCGGCATCATGCGCCTGTTCCTCCGTGCCGGTATCGGCTCGGCATTCGAAGACGATGCGGGAAACCACCTCCTGCTGTCGGACCTCGAGATCCCCTTCGAGGCCGTTGTGGCCGGTGTCCGGCGCGGCGCAATGGATGAATCTCCCGCGGAGTACGCGCTCTCCCATCACCTTCCCGAAGACAAGCGACCTTCAGGCCTCCAGCTTCGCGCGCAGATCGCGCGACAGCTCGTGCGTCTGACGGCCTTCATCAACCCTCGGGTCGTGAAGGAGATCGTGCTCGGACGCGACGAACTCACGCACGACTTCAACGCGATCGACGCTGCGGGATTCTCGGCGGCGATCCCGGGCATCCTCCACTACGACGTCACGCGCGACGACCCGCACATGGACGAGATGCTGACGTCTCTCATGGCCCGCGAGGACGTGGTCGCGTTGGTTGACGGAGGCGTGGCCAACAACGTTCCGACACGCACAGCCTGGAGGCAGGTGCAGGACGGCAAGATCGGTACGCGCAACTGCTACTACCTGGCCTTCGACTCGTTCCATCCGCAGTACACGCCCGGCCACATCTTGTTCCAGCCCGTCACTCGGTTGATCGGCTATCAAGTCGCGTCGGCCGAACGCTATGCCCACCGGCGGATCGAGTTCAGTCCGACACTATCTCCGATCAACCTGCTGCCGCCTGCCGACGACCTCGATGAAGCGGTCGCCTGGGGCCGGCGACAGATGTCGAAGAATCTGCCGCGAATCCTGAAACACTTCGAGCGCGTGAAGTGGGTCCCGCCGGAAAGCGCCTAACTTCTTCGGCCGCCGGCTTCCTGATCTATCGTCGAGCGGGCCAGATTCATCGCATCTTCGGCCCCGAGATCTCGTGCGTGCTGGACATCGCCGACCTCACCCAAAGGCAGATCTATCGATCTGAGGCAGTCCTCTTCGCTACGCTACGCCTCTCTCGAACGGAACTTCCAGATGACTTCGATCCAATCCCGACCGCTCGACAACATCGGCGCCGAGGTGTTCGGCTTCGACATCAACGAACCGCTGACAGAAGCAACCAAGACTGAACTCAAGGCGCTCTGGTACGAACACGGGATGTTGCTGTTCCGAAACCAGGACGTCGACCCGACCAAACAGATCGCGTTCAGCCGCATCTTCGGGCCGCTCGAGCTCCATCCATTGGAAGTGAAACGCTCCGGCGACCACCCCGAACTGTTCGAACTCGAAAACGGTGGGCCGGCCGACAAGTTCCAGACCGCCTACTACGGGGGAGAGCCGGTCGTAGGGCGACTCGATTGGCACATGGATCTCCACTACACCGCGCGCCCCAACCATGGGGCGCTACTTCGAGCGGTGGTCGTTGCGCCGGAAGCCGGCGAGACGGGGTTCGGCGATCTCGCCAAAGCGTACGACGCGCTCGATCCGGAAACGAAGGCATGCATCGCGAAGGTCGAGGTCGCCTACCGTTTCGTCGTTCAGCGGCGACAGATGCGCTTCGTCGACCTCGAAGGTTACGAACCCGGACCTGACAGCCCGCAGAAACCGTCCGACATCGGCTTCCCGGACTTTCCGGACGCCGCCTACCCGGCCGTGGTGCAGCACCCGGTCACCGGCCAGAACATTCTCGAGATCGTCGAGCAGTTCCTGAATCGCGTCGTCGAACCGCAGAAGGCAGGCCTGACGCCGGACGAGGCGGACGCGCTGCTGCGTCGCCTGGTAGATCACACCCGTCGCCCCGAGTTCCACTACTTCCACACATGGCAGCGCGGAGACATGATCCTCTGGGACAACTGGCGCGTGATGCACTGCACTCGTGGCACCGCGCCGGGAGTCAAGCGACTGATCCATCGAACGACGATCGAAGGCGATGCCACGCTTGGACGCACGCTTCCAGCCAGCCAGAGCGCCTAACGGCATACGCTTCGAAGCCCAACCCGAGGCGCTCATCCCCTAGCTCAGCCTTCAGTCCAACTTTCCGCGTGCCTTGCGAGCCTTCTCGCAACGGGCGCGCGCGCGGCACTTGGGTGCGTGATCATTGACCAGACCCATCGCCTGCATGAATGCGTAAGCCGTGGTCGGCCCGACAAAGGTAAAGCCGAGACGCTTGAGGTCCTTGCTCATGGCCTTCGACTCTTCGGTGTATCCCGGTATGGGAACGGGGGCCGGGCGCCGCTTCGGCTCGAACGACCAGAAGTAGCGGGTCAACGATCCGCGGGCGTCGCGCAGCTCGCAGGCGCGGCGCGCATTATTGATCGTCGATTCGATCTTGCCGCGGTGACGAACGATCGACGCATCCTTGAGCAACCGGTCCACGCTTCGGGTGTTGAAGCGCGCGACCTTCTCGAAGTCGAAGCTCGCGAAGGCACGCCGAAAATTCTCGCGCTTGCGCAGTATCGTGAGCCACGAAAGTCCCGACTGAAAACCCTCCAGACAGAGTTTTTCGAACAAGCGGTCGTCATCGTCGACGGGCATCCCCCATTCGTGATCGTGATAGGCGATGTAGTCCACGTTCGACGTGCCCCACCGACACCGTCGTTCGGAGTCATCGATGGCGTCTGTACTCATGCTTCTCCTCCAGGCACGCCGGCCGGGCGACGGACTGGATACGGTCGAGATCACCGTCCCGAGAGGGCTACTGGCCGCGACCCCGTGCGACCTTCGCGCGTCAAGTCGGCCACGTAGCCGGCCACCGTTGCGCGCGCACGGCGCTTGTTTTTTGCGGTCGGATTGATCGCGGCCTGGAGGCCAACGCCATCGACCAGGCCGACCAGGATCTCGGCTTCCAACGCTGCGTTGCTCCCCGGGGCTGCCGCGACGATCAAGGGCACGAGCACGGCGGCCCAGGCAGCCAGACGTTTGTCGTTCTCCTTGGCCAGCGATGGATTGGCTGCCGCGGCACTCCAGAAGGCGATCCAAACCTTCCATTCGAGCAGTCGCTTGTAATCCAGCGGCAGCGTTTCGTCGAGTGAGGCGAGCAGCTTCGCCTGAGGCGAAGCGTCCAACTCGTGCACGCGGGCCATTCGGCCTTTCGCGGCGCTGTACACGGCACGCAGCGCCGCAAGCACGATTTCCTCTCGATTGGCGAAGTAGTGGGTCAGGCGCCCGGTCGTACAATCCGCCGATTCGGCGATCTTCCGCAGGGTCAGACCCGCGAGGCCCTCCGCCGCGATCACTCGCCAACTGGCCTCAACGATCTCTCGCCGGCGGGTCTCGTGGTCCACGATCTTCGGCATGCGCGCAGCCTAGCGGGGCGTTCGCCCTTTACGCAACGTATGTTTTGTAATACGTTATTGCGCAACGTCTGTTTCGCAATAGAGCTCTCAGGCTTGGAGCCTTCACCGTGCACGAAATTCTCGCCAGCCTCCTCAACATTCGCGACGTCGATCAGGTTGGCATTCTCCTCGCCCTCATCGTTGTTGAGGTCGCACTTGTTTGGATCCTGCGGCGAGACTATTTCGAGCTCCCCGACAGCGTCTGCTCGGTCCTCATGGGCCTTCTCTACGCGGCCACGATCGCCCTCGCCGCCGGCAGCGTCCTCCTAGGCTTCTACTGGGTCCATGGTTTCGCGGTGCTCGACATCGACTGGGCGTCGAACTCGATGCTGATTGTCGGCGCGTACGTGATCGTCGACTTCTTGTTCTACTGGTACCACCGTTCCATCCATGTGGTCCGCGTTGGCTGGGCCGCGCACGTGAACCACCATTCCAGCGAACACCTCAATACCGGCACTGCCCTGCGCTCTTCGTTTGTCGAGGCGTGGTTCGAACCGGTGTTCATGATTCCAGCGCTTCTGTTGGGCATCGATCCCGTAATGGTGATCGCACTCCTGTCGCTCAATCATCTCTATCAGTACTGGCTGCACACGCGGCTGGTCGGAAGACTGGGGCCGATCGAGTGGATCATGAACACGCCGTCCCATCATCGTGTGCATCATGCATCGAACCTCGTCTACTGCGACCGGAACTATGCCGGGACGTTCATCGTCTGGGACCGACTCTTCGGATCCTTCGAGCCGGAGCGCGATGATGAGC
>JAJDAQ010000116.1 GCA_029261815.1 Deltaproteobacteria bacterium | reverse complement strand
ACGCGTCCTGTGGTCCGGTATTCGCAATGTGATCGGCGACGACATCTCGAACTACCTGGATGCCGCACTCGCAGAGCGCGGGCCGGGAGCACCAGACTGGACGACGTTTCTCCCGCATTGGCGCGAAGGGCTCCCGACAAGCGAGGACGGACAATGAACTGGGACGCCATCGGTGCCGTCGGCGAGATCATTGGAGCCATGGCCGTTGTTGCCTCCCTCGGGTACCTCGCGATCCAGATTCGCATCCAGAACGCCGAGTCACGCGCCGCGTCGGTGCATCAGGTGCTCGACTCCTATCAGTCTGCGGTCTCGGCGCTTCTGGAACCCGAATTGGCCGACGTATGGGTCACCGCCCACGACGACTACGACAGCCTGACGCCGTCCCAGCGGATCCGATTCGTGATCTACCTGACCGTCGCGCTGAAGTCGTTCGAGGACGCGTACTTCCAGTGGCGTGCGGGTCGACTCGCAGACGACATCTGGCACGCGTTGCTGACACCCCTGACCGATGTCGCATCGACAGCCGCGTTCGGCCACTTCTGGAAGCTGCGGCGGCACCACTTTCGTGACGAGTTCGCCGACTATGTCGATAACGCCGAGCCGGGAAAGTACGCGTTCTAGCGACGGAGCACGCCATCGCGAAGCGCACAGGAGTCAACATGCCGACCCGCGGACCCCTGACCCATCTCGATCTCTCGATCAGCGACCCGGACCTGGCGATTCCGTTCTACGAAGCCCTGTTCCAGGCGCTCGGATACGAGCGCCTGGATATTCCCCTACCGGACTTTCAAGGGCCGTCTCCGCGACGCGCCGCATGGCAAGTGCAGATCGGGGATGGCGCCAATTTCGGCATCGAGGTCCGCCCGTCGTCAGGGCCGAACCAAGACCGACCCGTCGACCGTTATGCGCCCGGAATGCACCACATGGCCTTCCATGCCGAGAGCGCAGCGGATGTGGATCGCATCCACGAAGACCTGCTCGCGGTCAGCGCGAAGGTGCTCGACCCGCCGACCGACTACTCGGGCCAGCGCGGCTACTCACCCGGATACTATGCGAGCTTCTACGCAGACCCAGATGGACTGAAGATCGAAGTCGCCTATATCCCGGACTCCAATCGCTAGCGAGCGGAGGCGCGCCGGCTTGGACAGTCCGGGACCTAACGCCCTTCGGGACGCTGCGGATCCCAGCCCTCGGCCCAGCCACCCGGGAAGGTCCGGCCAACCGCGCCGTAGAGGACCTCGATGAAGCGATACGTCAGCCCCCAGACGACATGGAGATCCGGGTCACCCACGACGATGCCGGGGAATTCCCATTCACCCGTTTCGTGGAACTGGCGCCGGACGTGGCGGTCGGGGTTCGCCATCTCCCAAAGTGGGAAGAAGAACGCCCCCTGAACCTCCGCCTCCTCGAGGACGAGCTGCGCGGGCGGCTCCGCCACGTGATAGACGAAGGCCGAGATGACCATGCTGTTGGGCTTGCCGGCATTGCGACCCTGGAGGTCGTCGATGCGCCCCAGGACGGGCGCGCGGTCGAGGGAGACGCCGACTTCCTCGAAGGTCTCGCGACGCGCCACGAACTCGATGTGCGGGTCTTCGGGGTCCATTCGGCCGCCCGGGAACGCCATGTGGCCCGACCAGGGGTCACCGTCCTTGTCGGCTCGGTGGATCAGCAGGACTTCGGGCTCGCCTCGGCGTTCGCGCAACACCACGGCAACTGCGGCGCGGCGCTCCACGTCGTCGTCAACGAGGGTCGGCTCGTAGTCCTGGAGCCCGCGGCGGATCTGGTCGATGGACATCACAAGCAGGATAGCGGGTTGGCGCGGGACCCCGGGTCAGTCGCAATCGAGTTCGACGCGGACCAGTCGTTCGTCGCGCGTGCGAGAGAGCTGGCCAAAGACCAGCGACCGTGCGTCGGATGCCAGGGTCAGGCCCGAAGGTGCGCCCCATCCTGCGATTTCAGGGGGAAGTTCCAGCGCCATGAGTTCTCCGTCGCGGGCGCCGATGCGCACGACCGTCTCATCCCGGAGCGCGGCCGGGTCGCGTTCGGCAAAGCGCGGAATCCGGGCGACGGCGAAGCCCAACGATTCGGGAAGCAGCGAAGCGGCTCGAATCGTCGAGGTCTCTGCCAGCGCCATCCATGCCCCATCGCCCGAGAACGCGACCGAAACGCCGGCACCCAGGTGGCTCCCAAGAGAGCGACGTTCGCCCGTTGCCGGGTCCAGGATCTCACCGCGCCGCGGGCCCAACCCGTGGCCGTGCGCTACCGCCAGCGCTCGGCCGTCCGCGGCCCAGGCAAGCGGGACGACCCACCCGGCGCTGGCGCGGTAGAGGTCCTGCTCATTGGTCAACAGGACACCGCCGTGGCCGGTCTGGATCGCCGCGCGGCGTACGGTTGCGCGCCCCGCTTCTGCGCGTACCCACACCACACCGTTCCCGGTCGGGTCATAGAATGCGTGCCGGTCGACGTCCTGGCGATAGGTCACCCGCCGCGACGGACGCTTCGGGCCAGTCTCTCCACGCGCGTCGACCACCATGACATCGGTTGCGCCCGGATGCCGCCAGGTCGCGAAGCGGTCGGTGTCGAAGACGAGGACATTGCCGCTCGGATGGGGGCGCGGTCGTCGGTTCTGACCGCGCTCGCCACAGGTCCAACACACGCTCGTGTCAGTCGCGAGCGTCAGGCGATGGATCTGGCGGCGTCCGTCGGCGCCAGCCGAGCCGTACCAGACGGCCGTGCCATCCGGTGAGAGCTGGGGGTGGACGCCGCGCGCAGACAGGACCTGCGTCGCGACGGGCGTGATCGAACAGGCGTGCTTCGGACCGAGCGGGACGCGGGCGTCGATGTCCCAGGTCGCTGCCTGGATACGTTCATCCGGGTCGACCATGCCGCCATCTGCGCTGGCCCAGAGGCCGCCGATCGCGAGCACCAACGCCGTGCCCAATGCCAACTCCAGGAGCCAGCGTCCGAGATGGCCGATCGCCGTCGGGCTCCCGGCGTCGGTCCGACCGTGGCGCCAGAACGCCAACAGCACCCAGCCCAACGCGAGCAAGGCGAACACGGGCGCGGGCGGACCGATATCGAAACGCACGGCCCAGACCCCGGGCCACGCCAGCCAGCCAGCCGTGGCGGCCCGCATCGCGTGGCCGGCGCTGTCCGAATCGAGCCCTTCCCGGCGGAGGGCAAAGCCGTGTGCGGCGCCCATCATCAGCGCGCCGCCTGCAAGCGCAGCCATGATGGCCTCTTCCTGCCCCGCTTCGGGAAGCACGGCCCAGAGGACGAGCACGCCCAACGGCGTTCCGGATACGAATGCCCACAGCCGCCAGATCAAGCCTGCCTCCCGAACGGAGGCAGCGTACCGGGCGGCGGCGAGCTCCGCCGCCGGTTATGTTCCTCGAGTCGATGGCCCACCTCCCGGTTCTTCCTGCCGAGGCCCGACGAATTCTCGACCTGGCGCGCACGGATCGCGCCACGGCGCGGAAGGCGTTGGCGCAACACAGTGCGGCGGATCAGGCGAAGCTCCTACTGGAGACGCCGATCTCGCGCCGCACCGCTTTGCTTGACCTCGTCGACCAGCCAGAGGAGGTCATTCCCGCCCTCCCGGCGGCCGACGTCTGCCTGATGGCACGTTCGATCGGCCTCGAGGAAGCGGGCTGGCTGCTGAGCTGCGCCACGGACGAACAATTGCAGGCGTCAGTCGACATCGACGCGTGGGACGGATTCGTTCCCGACCAGATGCGCTTGCGCGAATGGCTCGCCGCTTTCGCTGACGCCGGCGAGGAAACGATGTTGCGCGCGACGCGCGTGATCGACTTCGAGGTCCTCGTCCTGCATCTGCGTCAGCGCGCGATCGTCGTGCTGAAGACCAACGAAGACGACTGGGAACCGCCCGATGGGGGCCAGACGATCGACGGCGTCTTCTACTTCGTTCCGCGCGTCATGGGCGACGACATGGGCGAGCTCCTCTCGCTCATCGGGACGCTCTTCAACAACGAGTACTGGACGTACTTCCGCCTGGCCCAGGGCGCGATCTGGGAAATCGACGTCGAGACGGAAGAGTGGGCCTACCGTTGGCGCCGCGGCCGGATGGAAGACCTCGGCTTCCCCGATCCGGACGACGCAAGACGCGTGTACTCGTTCATCCGCACGGCCAATCTCGCGGACCTTCCCGCACCGTCTCCGGTCCACGTGCGGCATCCGTCGGAAGACCTGGACGACGAGGAAGAAGACCCGTACCTGCCGATGACGATGCCTCCGCTTCCGACGGAGACGACCGGCGAACACGCCGTTTTCCGCGCGATGGCGGCCCTTCCCGACAAGGACCGGGAACGCGTGCGTCAGACCTTCCTGGTGCTCGCGAACCGCGTCGCAATGGCCGATTCGCTACCGCTGGGCGAACCCGAGACACTCGAAGAAACCGTCAAACGCGCCGCGGAACTAACAAGCAAGGGTCTCGAACACCTCATGGCTGCGCACGGGCTGGCTGGCGCGGATGTGCTGATGCGCGTCTCGCTGGAGCGCCTCTTCCAGGTCGGCCACCAACTCACGCCAAACAAACCGGCGAAGAAGGACGAGGCAGACGCCTCTTCCTGACCGCGCGAAGCCTGAAATGCAAGGAGCCCGCGAGAGCGAGGCTCCCGCGGGCTCCGTAAAGGCATGTGACCTGGCTTAGAGGTCGACGGCCTTCAGCGTCTTGCGCTTGTTGCCGATCGCGCGGGCTTCGGCGTCCTTGATGAGCTCGCGGACGACCTTGTCGAGCGCTTCGTAGAACTCGCCACCGACGTTGCACTTCTTGACGGCGTTCTTGGTGCGCGCCTTCGAAATGATCAGTTCTGCCGGGGCCTTCTTCCGTGCGGCCTTCTTCCGTGCTGCCATGATTTCAAACCTCTCGCTGACCCAGCTCCTCGACACAAAGGACCCATCGTCCTCGGTCGCGGGGTGATGCCGGGCAAATCCCCACGTTCATTCGTAGGCGAGCCGATGTTACGGGTTCGTTCGTCGGAGTCAAAGGAAAAACGGCCCCGAGACGGCGTCTCGCGCCCGATTTCGAGGGGTCCGCATCTGTGCCGCGGACCCCGGGTCAGGAATTCCCGGCACCGTCCTCCTATGCTCGGGGCATGGAGCCCATCGACTTTCGCAGCGACACCGTCACGAAACCCACGGCCGCAATGCGTCGCGCGATCGCCGACGCCCCGGTGGGCGACGACGTCTACGGCGACGATCCTTCGGTGAACCGCCTCCAGGACATGGCCGCAGAGCGACTCGGCAAGGAGGCGAGCCTCTTCTTTCCCTCCGGGACGATGGCGAATCAGGCGTGTCTCCGAACACACACACGCCCCGGCGACACGGTCCTGGCGTCTGCCGACTGCCACATCCTACGCGCGGAAACCGGCGCCGCTGCTGCGCTTTCTGGACTTCAGATCAAGACGCTGGGTGTGAACGGCCATGTCACGGCGGCCGATGTCAGTGCCGGTGTCCACCCGAACGAGCTCCACCACTCCCGGACGCCGCTGCTGGCGCTGGAGAATACGCACAACTTTGGCGGTGGAATCGTACTGCGGCAGCACGACGTCGTGGAGGCCGCTCAGGCAGCACGCGGGCTTGGGCTCTCCGTGCATCTCGATGGCGCGCGGCTCTTCAACGCTGCTGTGGCTAGCGGCGAGCCCGCGGACACGCTGGCGGCTCCGTTCGACACCGTCTCGATCTGCCTCTCCAAGGGCCTGGGAGCGCCAATCGGCTCCCTGGTCGCCGGCGAGAGCGCCCTGATTGCGGAAATGCGCCGGACTCGGAAGATGCTCGGAGGCGGAATGCGCCAGGCCGGCCTACTGGCCGCAGGCGGGATCTACGCCCTCGAGCACCATGTCGACCGTCTCTCGGACGACCACGCCAATGCGGCACGGCTGGCCGACGGCCTAACATCCCTTGGTGCTACGATCCTCGTTCCTCCGGAGACGAACATCGTGATGTTCGATGTACCGGATGCCGGGCGTTGGCTAGGCGGCGGTCGAGAAGTCGGCGTATGGCTAGGCCTGAGCGGCCCTGGCGTATTCCGTGCCGTCACCCATCTGGGGCTCGGCGCGAGCGATATCGATGAGGCCCTTCGGCGACTGGCGAAGCTGGCCGGATGAGCCCAGGGCTTGCCACCTCCCCCTGGCACAGGTATACGCTTCATTGTGACGCTTGACCGGATCGAGGGGGATTCGAAGGCTTGATCACGCTGGCCATGGCCACGGAGATCGACGCGCCGCAGCCCGCGGTGTGGCAGGCTGTTTCGGACCCCGATGAGGCCATGCACTGGCGCCCCGGCGTCTCGGAACGCCTCGAAGATGGCCGGGCCCAGTGGTCGTCCGAGCAGGGGCGGCCGCGCTTCCGATTCCGAACGCGGCTGCACGACGTGCCCGTGGTCCTGGAGGAGATCCGCGTCGTCGCGTTGGGTCGCGAGAAGCTCCGATCCGAGATCCACCTCGGCTTGTTCCGTTTCGAGGAGACCTTCTCCCTCACCGCGCTGGGTCCCGCCCGCACCCGCCTCGGTCTGCGCGTCGCCGCGCCGAACAGAATGCCCATCGTTGGCGGCAGCCTTGATCGCTTCGATGTAAGGCGGTTCGCGACGGACCTCGCAGCCGTCAGCCTCCAGGCCGTCCGCGACTGGTGCGAGCGACGCCAGCCATCCGACCTGCCCATGCCGGGGCTGACGACGCTTGCGGGCGATCAGGCACGCGATGTGGGCCGCTCGTCCACTGGGCCCGCGCGCTGACGCTACGTTCCAGTCGTGTCTGTTTCCCTCGCCATCCTCGGCGGCGGCGCGGTCGGCTTGACCCTGGCCGCACGCCTCGCGCGCGCCGGCCACGACATCCATGTCGTCACGCGCCGAGCGGAAGCGGCCGCTTGCCTCGCAGATGGGCTCGTGGCGGAAGATGCCGCGACCGAGGAGACCTTCACCGTGTCCGTCGGTGCCAGCACTTCTGTGCCACCGGGCGTGCCCGTCGCCTGTTGCGTGCGGGGCGATGGTCTCGATGCCGCAGTCGCACAACTCGCCGGGGTCGATGCGCGCACGCCAACCGTGACCTTCCAGAATGATGTGGGTTTCGAGGCGCGCGCCGCACGCCATCTCGACACCGTCATTGGCGGCGTCTGGCGCGAGACGTGCACGGCGCTCGGCGATGCGCGCGTTCGCTTCCAAACAGACCGGCCCGCCCGCGCCGTCCTGGGCCTGCACCCCGAAGGCCGCGATGACACCGTCGAGGCGGTCGCCGAGCTCCTGCGCAGCGGCGACATCGATGTCGGCGTCTCCGCGTGCATCGCCGAAGACAAGTGGCTCAAGCTTTGCGTGAACCTCACCAGCGCGCCGAACGCCCTGATCCGTCGGTCGGATCACACGGCCGCGGCCTTCGCCGAGATCAAGATCCGGTTGTTGCGCGAGGCGCAAGCCGTCCTCTCTGCGGCCGGGGTCATCGCTCGTTCGTGCGACGGGCGCGACCGCTCGTTGGCCGATGAGATCGCGCACCACGAGCAGTCGATCTCCGCAGGAACCAGCGCACGCGCACTCCCGCTCTACAACCAGGTCTGGTGCAGCCTGCAGCACGGAACACCGCTCGAAGCCGACGGCTATCACGAGCGGATCCTGGCGCTTGCTGACGCCCACGGTCTTGCGGTCCCGACAAACCGGTGCGTGCTGGCAGCACTACGGACCGCCCACGCCGATCGTGGCGGGCCCGAGAGACTCGCCGCACAAGACCTTCTCGCCTAGGCCGCGAGACCGTCCTCGTCGTCGGGCGGCTTCGCCACCAACGGAAGCTCGATGCGGAACCGCGTCCCGCCGGATGGCGGGCACTCGACCTCGAGATTGCCGCCGTGGCGCTCGACGATGCCGTGTGAGATCGAAAGACCAAGCCCCGTGCCCTGGCCCACCGGTTTCGTCGTAAAGAAGGGCTCGAAGATGCGCTCGCGCACCTCGGCCGGGATACCGGGTCCGTCGTCGATGATCTCGACCACGACGCTCTCCTCCGCAGGCCGCGTCCGCACCTGGATCGTGCCCTTTCCCTCAAGCGCGTCGCACGCATTCATCACGAGATTCATGAAGACCTGGTTGAGCTGCGCGGGATAGCAGCGAACGAGCGGCAGCTTGCCCAGGTCACTCTCGACTTCGATCCCGTCCTTGAGCCGCGGCTCCATCAGCCCCAGGGTGCGCTCGATTTCTTCGTTGAGATTCGCGTCCGCGAGCTCGGCCTGGTCCATGCGCGAGAAGGCTCGGAGGTTGAGCACGATGCCCTTCACCCGCTCGGTCCCCTCGCGGCTTCGGGCCAATAGCTTCTGGATGGCCTCCCGCGGCCGCTCCGTGGATTCGCCACGAGCCTGCGCGACCTCGAGCTTCTCGATGAATCCTTCGAGCAACTGCAGGTTCGCGTGCACGAAGCCAATCGGGTTGTTGAGTTCGTGCGCCACTCCGGCAACGAGCTGCCCGAGCGAACGCATTTTTTCGCTCTGCATCAGCTGGGCCTGGGTGTCCTGGAGCTCGCGGGTGCGCTCGTCGACGCGGGCTTCCAGCGTTTCGTTGAGCTTGGCGATCTCGTCGAACGCCTGGGCGTTCTCGATCGCGATCGCGCTCTGGTTGGCCAGCGTGCGCAGCAGCTGACGATCGTCGGCGCCCAGACGTTCGCCGGACAGTTTTGCGCCGACCGCAATCACGCCCAATAGATCGACGCCGAACAGGACCGGGACCAGTAGACGCACTTCGAGCGAGTCGAAAACATCCCAACAGGTCTCACGGGTTTCAGGGTCGGCCGAGTCATCGAAATCGGCGCGCGAAAGCTCCTGCCGGCGCATCCAGAGATGCTTTCCGATCGGATGATCAACGGGCAGCACGTAGTCGCGGAACTCGGGGTCCCAATCGCCCCGCCACGCGCTCGGTCTTAGCGTCCGCTCGTCTTCGTCCATCAGCAGGACCATTGCGCGCTCGACACCCATCGTATCGGTCACGGCGAGGAGCAGCCGTTCGCTGATCTCGTTCAATGACAGCATCGAGACCATGGCCTCGGAAATTTCGCGGACCGCGTCGCGATAGCCCGAACGATCGCGATCAAACATCCGGTCGACCAGCGTCTGCAGGCGATTGCGCAGTGGATTGAACGCCAGGATCGCAAAGAACAGGAACGTGCCCTGGAAGTAGGGCGAACTCGCGTTGACATTGAATTGCCCAAAGGCCGTGTCCGCGAACGCGATGAGCGAAGCGAACAGCGCCGTGATCACCAACGTGGCCGCACCATACGCGGCCGACGACCGCGCGGCACCGCGCATATCGAAGAGATGGCCCCGCACGATGCCGTAGCCAACGGCGAGCGGGAACGCGATCGACCAGATCAGGGCAAGCGAGTAGGGCCAGCTCACCCGCGTGAACGTGTAGGCCACCGTCATGAGCGCGACCGGGAGGAAGCTGACGAGCGTCCCCGTCAAGACGAGGTCCGCAGCCGAGGTGTCGCTATTCGACCCTCGCAGGCGCCAGCGCTCGTTCACCAGGATGCCGATCGCGAACAACCCGCCCAGCATGCTGACGCCAAAGCTGCCGGTCGAAACGCCTGGCAGTGTCTGCTCCGTGAGCCGTTCGACGGCGGCCAGAACCCCAAAGAACGCGGCAAACGTGTACGGCACATATCGAATGCGCCGACGTCGGGCGACCCAGTCCGGCTCCGTCGGAAAGGTCGTGAACAGGTGGATCATTGTGGCGCCGACGAGCGGCAGGTTCGTGATCATGCGCTCGTATCCGAGCGGCGCGTCGTACACGTTGACGGCGCTGAAGAGGCCGGCAGCCACCGCACACGAGAACAGCAGGAATGCCCAGGCTTCGGCACGGTCCGGCCGCAAGCGCCAGACGAAGACACCGACCGCGAGGTAGATCAGGCCCGCAAGACAAAGGGCGGCGAAGATCGGGACCTGGACCCATTCGTAGAGCGAAGCCCGCTCGCGCGGTATGAGCGCGACATCGTACGGCCGGCCACCGTCTCCTTCGATCCGATACTGGACCGCCTTTCCGGCCTCGATCTGCTCCCAGCCACGGCCTCGATACCACTCCTGGATCGGTTGGCCGTCGACCTCGAGTACGCGATCGCCGAACTCGACGCCGGCGGCTTGGGCTTCGGGGCTCATCGAACCGACGACGGCGATCCCGCCGACCGCGGTCGTGTGAATCGGGGGTTCGATCGTGCGGGGGGACGATACCTGTCCCCAGATGGCGAGACCCAGTGCCGTTAGCGCCCACAACGTCGCGGCGATCGACGTGGTGTTGCGAAGGCGCTGGGTGCTCTCGGGACTCACAGCACGGCCTCGGCGTGTTCCGGCGCGTCTTCGAAGACTTCGGCGGGCGGTTCGAGCGGGAGGCGCATCCGGAACGTGGTGCCCTCGCCCAGCACGGACTCGACTTCCAACGTGCCGCCATGGCTTTCGACGATGCCATGCGACAAGGAGAGCCCGAGCCCGGTTCCCTGGCCAACCGGCTTCGTCGTGTAGAACGGCTCGAAGATGCGATCTCGCACCTCTTCCGGCATCCCGGCACCATTGTCTTCGAACTCGAGGAGCACCGTGTCTCCCTCGGGGCGCGTCCGAATCGCGATCCTACCGCGTCCCTCCAGCGCATCGCAGGCATTCATCAAGAGGTTCATGAAGACCTGATTGAGCTGGCCCGCGAAACAGCGCACCTGCGGCAGGTCGCCAAAATCGCGTTCGATCTCGACGCCCCCCTTGAGTCGGGGCTCCATCAAGCCAAGCGTCCGCTCGATCTCCTCGTTCAGCGAAACCCGTTGCAGGTCGGCCTGGTCGGTGCGCGAGAAGTCGCGCAGGTCCTGCACGATTTCCTTCACGCGGGTCGTCCCTTCGCGGCTCCGCGAAAGCAACTTGGCAATGGCCTCACGTGCCTTCTGCCGACGCTCGGGAGGGAGATCGGTCCGCGTCAAGCGCCCCACGTAGTCGTCGAGCAGAGCCAGGTTCGCGTGGACGAAACCGATGGGGTTGTTGAGTTCGTGCGCGACACCGGCCACGAGCTGACCAAGGGAGCGCATCTTCTCACTTTGCATGAGCTGCGCCTGGGTCTCGCGGAGTTCGCGGGTTCGCTCGTCGACGCGCATCTCGAGCGTCCGGTTCAGCTGGGCGATCTCGTCGAACGCCCGCGCGTTCTCGATCGCGATCGCGCTTTGGTTGGCCAGGGTCCGCAGGAGCTGACGCTCGTCCGGCCCGAGGCGCTCGCCCGTGAGCTTGCGGCCCACTGCGATCACGCCGAGGAGATCGACACCGAACAGGATTGGGACGAGCACTTCGACTTCCAGGGTGTCGAACACGTCGCGGCTCTGCTCACGCATCTCCGGGTCGGGCTCGTCGTCGAAATCGTCGCGAGAGAGCTCGCGGCGGCGCATCCAGAGACTGCGACAAGCCGGATGGTCGGGTGAAAGCACCAACTCCTCGGCTTCTTCCTCCCAGTCTCCGCGAGACGCTTCAACGCGCAGCGAATCGCCGGCCTGATCGCCGACCAACAAGACCATCGCCCGCTCGACACCCATCGTCGCCGTCAGCGCGATCAGGATCCGATCGACGATCTCGCGCGCGGACAACATCGAGACCATCGCCTCGGAGATCTCACGAACGGCGCGGCGATAGGCCGCCCGATCGCGATCGAAGAACCGATCGACGAAGGCCTGCGAGCGCTCACGGACCGGGTTGAACGCCAGGATTGCCAGGAACACGAATGGGATCGAGATCGCCGGAGACGGCTCATCTCCACTGAGCTGGCGAAAGCCTTCGGTCGTCGATGTGATCAACAGCGCGAAGAGTCCCGTGATGGCCAGCGTCGCGGCGCCATACGCGGCAGAGCTCCGAGCCGCGAGTCGAACGTCGAAGAGCTCGCGGCGCACGATGCCGAAGCCCACGGCCAGCGGGAACAAGAAGAAACCGAGGAAGCTCACCATCCACGGAAACGGCGTCCCCCAGAAGACATGCCAGGTCAGGATGCCCACGATCGGCAGGAACGCAAAGCCTGCACCTAGCAACATGATGTCCGCGCGTTCCGCAGACGGATGCTGTCGATTGCGGATTCGCTCTGCCAGAACGATCCCCATGCACACGACCGTGATCGACGTTGGAAAGAATGTGGCCAACGGTTCGACCCATGACGCGAAGGCACCCAGCCACGGACGCAAGAGCGAAGTCGCGGAGAGCAGGCCAGCAGCGCCGTAGATCGCGGGTCGCCACGCTGGATGACGAATGATCCAACTGGGTTCGACGGGATAGGTCGTGAACAGATGAAATGCGGTGGCGCCGACGAACGGAACCGTCACGCCGACAAGCAACAGAACGAGGGGTGTGCCGGGTCCCGCCAGGAACAGGAGTGCGCTCGTGACCGCACAGAAGAGGAGGAGCGCCCAGGACTCGCGCCGCTCGCTCTGGAGTCGCCAGACTCCGAACCCGATGATCAGGAACGCCAGACCCACGACTGGAACGCCCCAGGAAACCAGACGTTCGACCGGAAACGGTCGGACATTCGGAGGCAGCGGCAGCAGCGACGCTTCGTAGCGTGTTCCGTCCGGCCGCTCGAGGAGGATCCGAACGGCGCGACCTTCCTCGAGGCCGGTCAGCCCGCCATCGAGCGCCCATTGCCCAGCCGGTTCTCCATCGACCGTGAGCAACCGGTCACGGGGAGCCACACCGGCGGCAGCGGCTTCCGGGGTGGCTGCGTGTACCGAGGCAACCCCGGCCGCATTCGAGTAGGCGATCGGCAGGGAGGGCCGAAGCGCGACCTCGATCTTCGCGCGCAACCCGACTCCGACCGCCAGGATGGCCCAGAGCAGGGCCAGGAGTGCGGTCGCCTGCCGAAAACGCGTCGATGCCGTAGCGCTCATTCCATCTCCGGCGCGGAGTCGGATGGTACGGAACGGCGGGCCGGCGCGTCAAAGTGGCGCCCTAGGGGCGCAGGCGAGCCAAGCGCGTGATCTAGCGGTTCAGACCGGCTCGCTGGACCGCGGCTTCGCGCTCGACCTGGTCGAGCACGCGCATCGGATTGCGAGCGACGCGGTAGCCATGCCCGTTCGGGAGGGCGCGGCCGCGGCTGCCATCGCTCCCCGTCATCTGGGCCATTACGCGCGCCATCATTTCGCGGCGCTGGTCCTGGGCCCGCTTCACGGATGCCGGATCGCAGGACGCACCGGTGGGCAAGGCGATCGCTTGAGGTCGCGCCGGGGTTCCGAACAGCTCCTTCGCCGTCGGCGCCAGATCCGGTGCTGCCGTCTCCGCCTGTGCCGTTTCGATTCCGCCGGCACCGAGCACCAACAGCGCGACGAAGGCCGCCACCGCGGGCACCTGGCGCAACAACTTCGGAGAGCGATAAGCGTCGAACATGGGGAAACCTCCCGAAATGATCCGAACCCCTCGAAGTCTCCATCGGCGGCGGGTGGCCGGGGCTTGAGGCTCGATCCGACCAGTTCCCGTGTAATTCCGGTCCGGTTGCGGGCGGTCTGCGGTTGAGCTGCCGCTTCGTGTGCAAGATTCGCGCTAGAGCGGCGTGTAGCGCAGGATCACGCGCTCACCGGATGCGAAGCCCGTCCGCATCGGTCCCTCCCAATCCGAGAATTCGGCCGGGTACTTCGCCGCGTAGGTCTTCATCAAGCGCTCGAGGAGCTTGGGATCGTTGTCTTCGTGAACCCGAGTGTCGAAGGTCGGTGCCTTTCGGAAGTCTTCGTTGTTGGAGAAGAACCCCTTCCAGCGGCCGTGGTCGCCCACCCAGACCCGCGCTTGGTGAAGGCCCCGGGAGTACGCGCGGCCCTTCCAGGTCGTCCGTGCCGTGATGAGCGCGACGCTTCCTTCGTCCCAGCCGTACCAGACTTCGCCGTGACAAGTACTCTCGCGACCGTCGCGTAGCAGCGGCGAGACGTAGACGAATTCACTCGTCTTGAGCAGTCGCTCGGTGCGTTCCGATACGGCGTGCGCGGGCGTCCACGCGCCAGGAAGCACGCAAGACGCTGCGAGCGCGAGCCCACCCTTCAGGAGCGCGCGGCGCTCCCTAGATTCCGGAGCCATCCTTCTCTTCGCCGACATGTAGGCCGCACTCCTTGTCTTCGGGGCTCTCCCACCACCAGCGCCCGGCGCGAATATCTTCGCCCGGCTCGATGGCGCGGGTACACGGTGCACATCCGACAGTGGGGAAACCGCGCTGGTGCAGGCGGTTCACGGGAACACCGTTGTCGCGCACGAACTGCATCACGTCCTCGCGACTCCAGTCGACGAGCGGGTTGATCTTGACCAGACGACCGTCGGCGCTGAGTTCGACCTTCGCCGTGTCTGTACGCGTGACATTCTGCTCGCGGCGCAAACCCGTGACGTGCGCGTCGAGTTCGGCCAGGTAACTCGCGTTCGGCTCGACCTTGCGTAACCGACAACACAGCTGCCGCTTCTCGAGCGACTCATAGAAGAGGTTCTGGCCGTGCTCGCGGACCATCTTCTGCACAGCCGACGCCTCGGGCATGACGACTTCGACTTCGACGCCGTATCGGTCGCGTACGCGGTCGACGAGATCGTGCGTCTCTTGCGGCAACCGGCCAGTGTCGAGCATGTAGACCCGTGCAGAGGGCTCAAGACGGCTGAGCATGTGCAACAGGACCAGGCCTTCCGGGTTGCCGAATGAGCAGGAGAGCGACATCCGCGGATGAAAATTACCGAGTCCCCAGATCAGGATTTCCTCGGCGGACAGACTCTCCAGTCGGCCGGACCGAATTTCATCCAAGATGCTGGAATCCAAGGTGTTTCCGGTCAGGGGAGTCAGCGGGCTGGGTGCTGCGCTCATGCGGGCACCTCATCGGCGCGAGTGGGGACAGGCTGGAGTTCAGAATCCATAGCACACCAGTGCGGAATGATCCGATTCCCGACTGCCAGGGTAGGTTTTACCGGAAAACAGCCCTTGAGTTGCACCCGGCCTGCGCCGATAGCGGGCGAGGATGCCCGATTTCGACCCGATCGATCCGCGCGATATCGCCGCGCTGGTCGCCATGCGACGTTTGTCGCTAGGCGCGGCACACAGCCTGAACAACGCCTTCGCTGCCGCACTGGGCGAGGCCAGCTACCTGCTGGACGAGCGCAAGGATGACGACGAGATCGTCGAAGGCTGCCAGATCATCCTGGAGGCCCTCGAGCGAAGCGTTCGCATCACCCGCGGCCTGCTCGCGTGTCCTGACGGCGCCGGCTCGGAAGCCGATGCCGCCGGGGTACTCCGGCAGCTCGAACCGTTGCTCGGTGAAACCCTGGGGCGTTCGCATCCTCTCCGGATCGCCCTGCCCGACGAATGGGTAGCCGTTCCCACGAGCGCAGCCGACCTGGATCTCCTGTTCACGACCCTGATCCAACACGCGGCCGACGCGTCGGGGGAGCTTTCGACCCTCGATGGAACCCTCGACGTTTCCGACGGAGACGCGCGGTTCTCGCTCCACGTCCGCTCGGAGTCCCTCAACGGCGAAGCACCGGCAGCAGTCAACGATCCCGACCGCGCAACGACCCCGCTCCTGCGGAGCTGCCTGGTCAACGCGAGACGGACGGTCGATGCCATGGGCGGGTCGCTTCACGCCGACCAGACGAGCCCCGACGAGTGGTCGCTGGTCCTTCGGCTCCCGACCCTTCCCTAGCGACTCCGTTCAGGAACCCGTGCCGGCCGCCGGAAGCTGCGACGTGAACTGGTTCATGTCGAAGTAGTCGCGCCACGCCGTGATCTTTCCGTCGTGTACCTCGAAGGTCCCCATCACGGGCAGCTCGACCCACTGGCCCGCAATTCGGAAGCGATCGGTGCGCTCGGTCAACACCACACCGGCCGATGTCTCCGCGATCTCGTGAACGATCCACTCGACGGCGTCGGCACTTCCGGAAAACCCGGTGATGGTTGCGCGAATGCCATCGAGACCGATGACCGGTGCGAGCGGGATGTTGTGGTACACGGCTTCCGCAGCGAAGAACGTCATCAGCTCTTCGATGTCGTTGCGGGACCAGGCATCGATGAAGGACAGCACGAAATCGGTGTTCTCAGACATCGGGCCAGTCTACCGCGCCCCGCGACCCGCTAGCATCGGGGTGCTGGAGGAACCGTGGGCCTGCCTCAGGCGCTTCATAACCTTGGTGCGATCTTGGTCCTGGCCGTGGGGCTGCTGGCCGTCACGCGGCCAGAATTCGTTGCGCGCTTCATGGCGCTCGAGATCCTCTCTCCGTTCGGCCGGTCGGAGCTGCGCGGCGGCACCGGTGGCGTGTTCTGTGGCCTCGCCGGCTTTGCCCTGTGGTCGCAGGATGCACTGGCATTCGCCGCCATCGGCGCCGCGTTCATCGGCGTCACACTGACGCGCTGGATCGAGGTGGCCCTCGGCAACCGCGAGCCCCGCATCTGGGCCGCCATCGTCCTGGATGCTGGACTGGCCGGACTCCTGCTCTATCCGCAGGCCCTCTGAGGCAACGGCGCTACCTGTTGCGCGACGCGCACCGGGCGAAGAACGGGAGAAGGGCCAGGAGTGCCACGACGCCCGGCTCGGGCACCGTAATCGAGGTCAGCGTTCCAAAGACCTGGCCATCTGGCACCGCGATGTCGAAGCGCATGAAATTCCAGTCCGAGAGGTTCAGCGCGGACGGGACCGAGACCGAAGAAAGCGCAGAGAACGTCGTGTCGTCGAGCCAGATGCGGCTGCTCGACCCGTCCGCCGACGCCAACACGAAGGTGTCCCGAACGCCACCCGAATTATGGTCATTCGCCACCAGAAGGCTGGTGATCGGAAGGGACGACGCGACACCGCCAAGCGTGATGGCGCCGGTTCCCGATGCGTCGTACTCGACCAGCGTGGTTCCCGGCGTTACGACGGAACTGGTATCCGACCACGAGAACGTGCCGGCATAGCTCTGACCAGACACGAATGTCGGCGAACTCGACGCCCCCACATCGACCGTGAACTGCAGGGTGATCGTGGTCGCCGACGCGGCGAGCGGGAGGGACATCACTCCAAGGATGATCAACGGGGCGAAAAGCATCTTGCGGACGAACATATGGAGCCTTTCCTACGGCAACATGGCGCATCGGGCGCCACGCGGATCGCCTGGTTCCAGCGTCTATGTGGCCGAAATCACCCTAAGGTGTCAGCCGAAATCGCTCGCGTTCGCCGATCGCGTAGGCCCCTTGATCGTCTTGCTGCGTTGGCATCGACATCCTCGGCAGCGCATGATTGGTTGGGCGACCGTCTCCGCGGACGCCGCGCCACACGGGAGGTCATCTCATGCAACGCGATGCCCGATCACCGGCCGACTATGTCCG
>JAJDAQ010000115.1 GCA_029261815.1 Deltaproteobacteria bacterium | reverse complement strand
CCCGTGAACACGATGCTGACGCTCGACCCGCCGCTCCAGACGCGGTATCGGAAAGCGGTTGGTCCGGCATTCACGCCCCGTCGAATGCAAGCGTTGGAGCCACGTATCCGGCGTATCGCGGTCGACTTGATCGAAGCGCTCCCTCGGTACGGCACCGTCGACTTCGTCAAGCACCTGGCCGTGCCGTTCCCCGTTCGCGTGATCTCGCATGCGCTCTCGATTCCCCCGGAGAGAGAGCGTGACGTCAAGCGTTGGTCGGATGACTCCGTATCCGCAATAGGGGTGGAGATCAGCCGCGATCGGGCCCTCGAGGCGGCCCATGGCATCGTCGAGATGCAGAACGCGCTCGCCGAACTCATCGCGGCACGCCGCGCAAAGCCCGAAGACGACATCCTGACGGCGATCGCACAAGCCGAGTTCTCGGACGGCGAAGGGATCCAGCGCGAACTCGACGTTCCCGAGATCCTCAGCATCCTGCAACAACTGATGGTGGCCGGGAACGAGGCCACGACCAAGGGGATCAGCGAGATCCTGAGGTTGCTCGCCGAGCACCCGGACCAATGGCATCGAATTCAGGCGGATCCCAGTGTGATTCCGGCAGTGGTGGACGAAGGCCTGCGACTCGCGAGCCCGAACCAGGGATTGTTCCGGTTGAGCACTGCAGATGCGGAAGTCGGCGGCGTCCCGATTCCCAAGGGCTCGATGTTGTGGGTGATGTTCGGTTCCGCGAATCGGGACGAGCGCGTGTTCGCCGATCCGGACCGGTTCGATCCTGACCGTCCGAACCTGAACGAGGCCGTTACGTTCGGCCGAGGCGCCCATTACTGCATCGGAGCTCCCCTGGCGCGGCTCGAAATCCAGGTGCTGCTGGAGGAACTGGCCTCGCGGGTTGAGACGTTGAAGCCCGCGAAGGATTGCAGGTTCGAGTACGAGCCGAGCTTCATCCTGCGCGGTCTGCGCGAACTGAACCTTGAAGTCGGGCGCGCGCCGCGCTTGCGGACGGTGGGACGATGACGGAGACACGAACAGGCACAGATCGCTCCGCGGGCGTCCGGTATCAGGAGCTTCTGGACGAAGACACCCACCCGGTTCGTGACATCCTCCGCGTCGAGTCGCCGCTGCCGCCGGGCCCGACGCGCGTCCCCGTCGACCGCTACGTCTCGAAGGCGTTTCACGATCTGGAAGTCGAGAAAGTCTGGAAACGCGTCTGGCAGATGGCCTGCCACGAGGACGACATTCCCGACGTCGGTGACTATCACGTCTACGACATCGCGAGTCTCTCATTCCTGATCGTCCGTACGGGCCCCGACGAGTTCAAGGCCTTCCACAATGCATGCCTCCATCGCGGTCGGCAGCTGCGAGACGGCCATGGGAAGTGGGCCCGGGACCTCCGCTGCCCTTTTCACGGCTGGGCCTGGAAGATCGACGGTGCACTCAAGGAGATCCCGTGCCAGTGGGACTTCCCTTCCATCGACCCCGAAGCGTATCGGCTGCCGGAGGCACGGGTCGGTCGCTGGGGCGGATTCCTCTTCATCAATCCGGACGAGCATGCGGAGCCGTTCGAGGATTTCGTTGGCGACCTCGCGGAGCACTTCACATTGCTTCCGTACGAGCGAAGGTACAAGCAGGCGCACGTCGCGAAGGTTCTCCGCTGCAATTGGAAGGTCGCGCAAGAAGCGTTCTCCGAGGCCTATCATGTCGTAGCGACGCATCCGACCATCCTGGGGAGCATTGGAGACGCGAACTCCAAGTACGACGTGTTCGGCAACTACTCACGGGCGATCTCGCCGAATGGGACGCCCAGTCCTCACCTGAATGGAGCTTCGTCTGGGGAGGCGCTGGAGGGGGGGCGCTTCTACACCAAGCTACGCCACCCGCTGAGCGGCGCGGTCTACGAACGGCTGGAAGAACGCCGCGTCCGCGTCACGACACCGGATGGTCGGACGGGAGTCTTCACCGATGCGGGCGATCGCATCGAAGGGGACCTCGGTCAGGTCGATCCGAACATGTGCGACTGGATCGGCGGAAGACAGCTGGACGGCGCTGGCGATGTGCCTGCCGGAGACCCAGGTGTCCCGCCCGGCTATTCCAATCTGCGGGCCGCGATCGCGGCGCCGAGCCGGGAGGCCTTGCGAGAGACGTTAGGCGATGCCGTTGACGAGATCAGCGACGCTGAACTCGTGGACTCGATCTACCTGACGCTCTTTCCGAATTTTCACCCGTGGGGGTCGTTCAACCAGATCGTCTACCGCTTTCGGCCCAATGGCGACAACCCGGAGGAGTGCATTCACGAATGCATGTACTTCGCGCCCGCTCCGCCGGGAGAGCCACGCCCCGCAGCGGCGCCGATCCACTGGCTCGGACCCGACGACGATTGGGTGGATGCGCCGGAACTCGGAATGCTGGCGAAGGTGTTCAACCAGGACGTCTACAACATGCCCAGGGTCCAGCGCGGGATGAAGAGCCTGAAGGATCCATTCGTCATCCTGGCGGACTACGGTGAGACCAAGCCGCGACACTTCCACCAATTGCTGGAGGAATGGATCGAGAAGGATTGAGCCGGTTCACATTCGGCGCGGCAGGTCCCGAGCGGGACTTCCCCTTCGAGGTCCGGGCGCGGTAGCGTCTCTTCAACCAACAGAAGGAGGTGCCTCGTGATCATTGTGACCGCCCGGCTGGCATTCGCGAACCAGCAGGCGCGGGACGCCGCGGTCGAAGCGAGCATCCCGATGCAGGCGGCAACGCGGCGGGAGGAGCCGGGCTGCGTCATGTACTGCTTCGCGCCAGACCCGGCCGTTCCTACCGAGATCCAGGTCTATGAGCTCTGGACGGATGCGCCATCGCTCGAGAAGCATTTCACCCACGAGAACTACTTCCAGATGGCGAGTGCACTCCAGGGCGTCGAGGGCTTCCTCGACAGTGTCAATCGCCTCTGGCTCGCCGATGATCGGGGCACCGTCTACGACGATGCTGGAAAGCTTCGGGTCGACGCTCTTGCCTAGCGCACCGTGTCCGGGGTCTCGTCTACACCCTCCTGGGCAATCGCCGCGTTGAGCTTCGCACCGTCGTAGCTGATGACCTTGACGGGCTCGAGTTCGAGAACGACACGTCGCGGTGTGTCGAGCATCGCGGCGAGGCCCTGCTGGGCCGCGGTGTTCCCAGGGTGCAACGCCCTCGCGAACGTTTCGTAGAACCACTCGCGTGTCGCGCGGTCTTCGTGAACCGTGCACGTGGTCTTGAGCGTGAGCGTTCGATCGGGGCCGAGTTCCGTGCCGTCGCCGGAGATGATCACGCAGCTCATGGGGCGTTGTCGGAGCGCCTTGACCCGGTGGCGCTGTGCGCTCGTCGTGACCCAGACCCGACCGCGGGCCCAGATATAACGGTGGGTCACGCCGACCGGCCAGCCGTCCTTCGTGGTCCAACACACCGAACAGACGCGCTGAAGGGCGAAGAGCCGCTCCCGGTCCGCCTCGTCGAGCGTGTAGGCGGAGACTTCCTCGAGGCTGGCCATGGGCGAAGTTCCTTTGTTTCGGGAACGGAGTCCGTTAGTCGGTGGATTCCGGCAACACCACCCACGCCCGCGCGGCGACGCTGCGCACGCCATCCTGGCGTTCGAGCCAGGCTTCGCACTCCGCGAGGGTCTGGCCTGCGTCGGTCGAGAGCGCGACGACGCGGCCGCCGGCGCGAACCGTGTCACCGTCGAAGACGGGCTCGGGAAACTCGGTGCGGATGCGCCGAACGCTGGTCGGGCCCGCCCACGCCATCAGCATGTTGAGCACGTAGCCCAGGTTGATCGGACTCTGGTTGAGGAGCCGACCCTCGAACCCCATCGCGCGCGTGGCGTCCCGGTCCCAGTGCACCGGAAACGGGTCCCGGAAGATGGCCGCCACGGTCTTCATCCGTTCCGGGGTGACGCTTTCCATCTCGAAGGGCGGAATCGTGTCGCCGACCGCGATCTTCATGTCTGCGCTCCATCCTCCGAAGTCCGCCAGAAGTTCCAGCAGAAAGAGACCTGGGCCACGGGCTCTCCCGACATCGATGCGAGGTTGATCTCGTAGGTGAAGGTGTCGCGAAAAGATGGACCGAGCTGTTCACTTCGCTCGAATTCCGTGATCCCGCCCGAGAGGGTGTAGGGTTCGTCCTCGCGGAGCGGTGAGTGAATCTGCCAATCGTAGTAGGCGATCGAGACCGGGGCGCCGGGGGCCGATCCTGCGAGCTCGAAGAGTTCGCGAATGCTCGTCCCGACACCGTTGATCGCGACGTGGAATAGATGGGCAGGATGAGCCAACCCGTCCGGCAGCGGGGCGACCCCGGTCGCCTCACTCAGCAGGAAGTTCTCCCAGTGCTCGATGCGGTACGTGCCGCCGGGGAACCGGTGACCGACGAGTGCACGCATGGCGAGTTCGGAAGGAATCATCGCGCCCCGCTGGAACGGAGGGGCGGCTGCGCGAGCCCGCGAATGTGAGTCCGGCGCGCGACGCGAAGGCAACGGATCATCAACCCAGTATACGCACGCGCCCGAAGTCCGGGTGTCGCGATCCGGCGGTCAGCTGGCCCGAAGCTTGTAGCGGACGGGAAGGTGCTTGAGGCCGACGACGAAGCTTGCGCGGATCCATTCCGGGTCGGCGGCGAGTTCCCAGTGTTCGACGCGACGCGCCAGTTGCTCGACGATCGCCCGCATGCTGCGGCGCGCGAAGTGGGTCCCCATGCAGAAGTGCTCGCCGTACCCGAACGCGATATGCCGGTTCGGGCTGCGCTCGATGGTGAAGGTGTAAGGGTCCTCGAACACGCTTTCGTCCCGGTTCGCAGACCCGTAGAACATCACGAGACGTTCGCCTTCGCGGATCTTCTGGCCGGCCACCTCGGTGTCCTGGGCGGCCGTTCGTTTCATGTAGTTCACGGGCGAAGCCCAGCGGATCATCTCTTCGACGGCGTCGGGTGCCCGCGAGAGGTCCTGCTTCACTTTCGCGAACTCGGCCGGGTTCTCGATCAGCTGCCAGAAGCCACCGGCGAGAGAGTTCTTGGTCGTATCGTGGCCCGCGCTGAAGACGATCAGGTAGTAGCCGAGCGTCTCCATCGGGCCCATCGGCTCGCCATTGATCTGGGCGTTTGCGATCACGCTGGCGAGGTCGTCGGTCGGGTTCTTGCGACGGTCTTCGATGATCGGCAGGAACAGCTCAAGGAATTCCTGGCCTAGCTTCGCGAAGTCTTCCGGGCTGGTCTGTCCGCCCCCGAGTTCGGGATCGTCCGGGGCAAAGAGCCGGTTGGACAGATTGAGGATCTGCGCCTCCTTGTCTTCGGACACACCGATGGCCTTCGCCAGGATACGCAGCGGATGGTGTACGGCGATTCCCATCGCCAGGTCGGTCTCGCCTTCGAGGCCGTCGGCGGCAAGAGAGTCGACGAGCGCCTTCGCGCTCTTCTCGATGACGTCCTGCATCGAGTTCAAAGCGCGCGGTGTCAGGAAGGGACTCGCGACCTTTCGAAGATCGCGGTGCACCGGCGGATCCGTGTTGATGACGACCCGCATGGCCCCAAGGCCCTCGGTTTCATCGATCGGTCGATCGGTCGGCATCAGCGTGATTCCGGGCTCGCTGAGGAAGAGCTCGGGGGTTCGCGAGATGTACTTGATGTCGTCCTGCCGCGTGACGGCCCAGAACGGCTCGATGTTCTCGACGTTGCACGCGTGCACGGGAGACTCGGCGCGCAGCCGGTCCCAGACGGCGAATGGCGGACCGTTCTCGGCGTAGAAGTCGGGATGAATGAGTTCGTAGCCGTTGGTGATGGACATCGGATGGCTCCGTGGCGGGCGCAGACGGGTGGAAAATGCTGTCGTCGGTCGGGCACCGATCCGGCGTGCCCGGCCCGGTCCTCGCTTCAAGAGCCGACCGACCGATCGGTCGGCTCAGTGCCCAAAAATATGACCCTTTCCCCCG
>JAJDAQ010000114.1 GCA_029261815.1 Deltaproteobacteria bacterium | reverse complement strand
TCGCGCGCGAGCCGCGCTCGGTTTCCTCCGGGCGGGACCGTTCGCCGCAGGCGGAGTTCGATGCACCCTACGGGATGCTAGGTGCGAACGTCGGCTACGCGATGCTCGCCACACGCTATGCGCACGAGTACGACCTCAGCGATGCCCAGCGGGCGAAGGTGGCGGTCGATCAGCGTCGCAATGCCAACGCCAACCCGGCCGCGATCTTTCATGGCCAACCCCTGACGATCGATGACGTTCTCGGCTCCGAGCTCATCTGTCAGCCGCTCCGCATGCTCGAGATCGTCATGCCCGCGGCCGGCGCGGCCGCGCTCGTCGTGACGGCGGCCGATCGGGTCTCCGCGGCTTCCCAACGTCCTGCCTGGCTGCTCGGTGCCGGCGAGTCGGTCACGCATTCCTCGCTGGCCCAGGCGCCTGACCTTGGCGAAACCGGAATCGGGGTCGCGGCGCGTGCCGCGTTCGCGGGCGCCGGCATCGGCCCGTCGGACATCGGCCTCGCATCGCTCTATGACTGCTACACGATCATGGTCTTGCTGACCCTCGAGGAATCCGGTTTCTGCAAGGCGGGCGAAGCCGGCGCGTTCGTCGAGTCGCACGACCTGACCTGGGCCGGAGACTTCCCGTTGAACACCCACGGAGGCCAGCTCTCGTTCGGACAAGCCGGAATGGCCGGGGGGATGAGTCACGTCACCGAAGCCGTCCGCCAGATCCAGGGCCGCGGCGGCAACCGTCAGGTGCCGGGTCTCGAACTCGCCTACGCGCATGGCAACGGCGGCATCATCGCCGAGCAGGTCGGGCTCGTGTTCGGAGCCGAGCGATGAGCGCCCGGCCGATCCCGCCGACTTCGGCGCTCACCGAGCCCTATTGGGATGCCGCACGCCGCGGCGAACTCGCGCTGCAGCGCTGCGACAGTTGCGGGCTTCGGCCGTTCCCGCCCCGCGCGCACTGCCCGGACTGCGGCGCGTCGTCGCTCTCGTGGGCGCCGGTGTCGGGCCGGGGCACGGTGCATAGCTACACGGTGGCGCATCGCGCGCCCCACCCGGTGTTCGCGGCGCAACTTCCGCTCGTTGTCGCGATCGTCGAGCTCGAAGAGGGTGCGCGCATGATCACGAACCTGGTCGGCTGCGACCCCGCCGCCCTCGCGGTCGGAATGGCCGTCGAGGCCAGGTTCGAGCCGATCGACGACACCGATATGGTGCTACCGGTATTCACACCAACCTCGTGAACCCACGAGCGGAGGAGCGAAGATGCCTTCTGTTGAAACCACGCTGACGAAGCGAACCGAGACCCCGGGAACCGAGGGGTGGGCACGCACCGCTCGTGCGGGCGACCCGAACAAGTACTTCGTGGTGTCGGCCGACTGCCACGCGAACGAGCCGAGGAATTGGGTGAAGTCGCGCATCGATCCGGACTATCTGGATCGTTTGCCACGGCTCGAAGTGCGCGACGGCGAGTCCTACATCATCACCGACGGCAACCGGCCCTGGAAGATCCGCACCGACCAGACCGACTGGGGCGACGAGGACACCTTGCGCAACAAGACGGGCTATACGCCCGAGGAGCGCAACGCCGACCATGACAAGGATGGCGTTGACGTGGAGATCGTGTTCCCCAACAAGGGAATGCACAGCTTCGGCACCCAGGATGCCGGCTTCGCCATGGCCATGTGCCGCGCCTGGAACGATTGGGCACACGAGGACTACGGCCCGCACGAACGCATCCTGCCGATGGCCATGATCCCGACGATCGACGTCGACGCCGCCATCGTCGAACTCCAACGCGTGGCCAAGATGGGTTTTCGCGGCATCACGATCCCGTGCAAGCCCGAGTACGGGCCGACCGGGATGGATCATCGCAACTACAACCAGCCTGAGTTCGAGCCGCTGTGGTCGGCGATCGAGGACGTGGACCTTCCCCTGACGATCCATGTTTCGACCGGACGCGACCCCCGCGCTTCTTCCGGTCCGGGTGGTGCGGTCATCAACTATGCCGTGCACTGCTGCGCGGCGAGCCAGGAGCCGGTCGCGAACCTGTGCGCCTCAGGCGTTCTCGAGCGGCACCCCAAGCTGCGCTTCGCCACGATCGAAGCCGGCATCGGCTGGGTGCCGTGGTTGCTCGAAGCGATGGACGAGGCGTTCTACAAGCATCGCATGTGGGTGTCGCCCGATCTAAAGGAGCCGCCGAGCTTCTACTACCGGCGCCAGGGCTACTCGTCGTTCGGGGAAGATCGCTCGGGCCTCGCGCTCGCGGTCGAACACGATCTCGTCGACAACTTCATGTGGGCCAACGACTACCCGCACCACGAAGGCACCTGGCCCCACTCCGCCGCCGCGATCGAACGAACGATGGGTGACCTCACGGATGGCCAGCGCGAGAAGATTCTTGGCGGCAACGCCGCCCGCTTCTTCGGCATCGAGCAGCCGGCTGGCTAGTCCGTCGCGTCGAACACCCGGTCCACATGCAGCATCCAGGGACGGACGGAAAAGGTCTAGACCCAGACCGACTTAGGGCTTTCCCTTATGTCGGGCGAAGCGCGCGGCACTTACTGGGTGATTGCCGGTATCTGTAGTGGTTTCCCGTCGCTCGCTCTGACACAATGGCCGCGGATGGACCACGTTCACAGACAGAGGAACCATTTCATGCTGCTGCGTATTCTGCTTGCTCCCGTGCTCGCGTTCGCCTTCATCCTGACTTCGTCTACGGCCGGTCAGGCTGCACCCATCGTCCTGGTGCACGATGCCGACAGCCTGGCATCGATCGATCTCGGCACGGGCGCCGTCACGGCCATCGGTTCGTTCGGGGCTGTCAGCATGACCGACATTGCGGTCGGTCCCGGCGGTCAAGCCTACGGGCTCTCGGCGTCGAACTTCTACTCGATCGACCTGGGGACCGGGACCGCATCTCTGGTCGGCGCCCATGGCATCTCGAGCGGCAACTCGCTGGCCTTCGGCTCAGACGGCACATTGTGGGCCGCGTCCGCATCTCTCGGACGCCTCTACACGATCAACACGGCGACCGGCGCCTCTACCTGGACGGCGGCCGTGAACACCAGCTTCGGCGCCGGCGGAGACATTGCCCAGGTGGGCGGGCTCCTCTACCTCACGGAGTCCGGCATCGCCCCGAGCCTTTGGAGCCTGGATCCCTCGGCGGTCGTTTCGCCGCTTGCCAGCATTGGCGTAGAGGTTGGGGCCATCGGTTTCCCCGATGTCTGGGGCATGGTGGCCGTCGGTTCGACGCTCTACGGCTTCTCGAACCAGCAGGTGGTCACGATCGATCCGACGACGGGCGCCGGCACACTGTTCCAGGACTACACGTTTCCCACGGTCCCGGAGCTCGGGGTTGCGGGCGTCAGCAAGATCCATGGCGCCGCGCTCCTGGTTCCCGAGCCCTCCCTGGCGACCGCACTCCTCGCGGCCGGCGCATTCTTGTGGGTTCGCCGCGCGCGCGACGCACGTTAGGTCTGCTTGACGGGGGGGCGACGCCCTAGCCGAAGCGGATCGGGAGCTTCGAGAACCCCTGGACGAACTCGGTCTCGAACCGTTCGGCGCCGGCGAGGTCGACCTCGTAGTCGGGCATTCTATCGAGGATCGTCTCCAGGGTGACCCGTCCTTCGGCTCGGGCGACGTGGGTCCCGAGGCAAGCGTGGGTGCCCGCGCCAAACGAGAGCATCCGCGGCGCGCGGCGCGCCACGTTGAATTCGTCCGGCCGTTCGAACTCGCGAGGATCGCGGTTGGCGGACGCGTAGAGGAACATCACGGCCTGGCCCTCTCGCATCTTCTGGCCGTGGAGCTCTGTGTCGCGGCGTAGGGTGCGGCACAGGAACTGCGTCGGCATGTCGTAGCGGAGGATCTCGTCATACGCGGCCGGGATCCCGGCAGGGTCCCGCACCAATGCGGCGCGCTGGTCGGGGTGCTGCGCGAGACGGAGGATGCCGTTGGCCAGCGTCTTCGGGAATGTTTCCGAGCCGCCGATCACCAGCATCGTCGCGTGGGAGCCGATCTCGTCCAGTGTGAATGAGCGTCCGTCCCATTCGAAGCGGCACAGGGAGGGCAGGCCCTGGGGCCCGTCGTCATCCGCGGCGCGGCAACGCTCTGCCTGTTCGCGGCAATACGCCGTCAACTCAGTGAGAGCGTTCATCCCCTCCGGTGTCATGCCTTCCTGACCTGGGTCGTGATGGAAGAAGCGCTGCACCCATTCGACGAGCATTGGCCCGTCTTCTTCCGGCAGGCCGATCGCGGCGCAAGCGACGCGTACGGACAGCCGTGCGCCGATCTCTCCGACGACGTCGCCGTGGCCGCGCTCGAGGACATCGTCGACATAGCCTTCGGTCCAGCTGCGGATGGCGGGCTCCAGGCTTCGCAGGTGGCGCGGTAGGAAACAACCCCGGATCACGGAGCGAAGCTTCGTGTGGGCGGGCGGATCCATCACGTTCAGCATCGGCGTGACCGGCTGATCTTTCGTCAAACACTGGGCCGGCGTCGTTCCCTTGGCCGCCGAGTAGGTGTCCGAATCGTTGGAAGCGTCCCAGATGTCCTGGAACCGCGAGAGTGCCCAGGCGTCGTAGGGCTCCAGGTAATGGCACGGCGACTCTTCGCGAAGCGACCGGTAGAAGGGCAACGGGTCCTTTCTCACTGCGGCGTCGAAGGGGTCGTAGTCGATCGTGCTCATCCGGTTCATCCTCTGCGTTGGGTCAGCAGGTACTGCAACCGCTGTACCAGCCGCGGCGCACGCTCCATGTGGCGCGGCGTGGAGCGCGGGGCAGCTCGCCACAGGCGCCGCAGGGCGTGGGTCGGGAATCCCCAACGATCACGGGCTGCGCAGGCCTCGTGCGAGGTCGCGTGGCATGCCGTGTGCAACCACCAGACCCAGGAGGAGCAATCCATGGCGAAGGCCCACACCCTCGAGCGACCCGATGCAGATTTGTTCGGCCTGATCGCGATCGCGATCCCCCTCGCGCTCACCGCGATGGTCCTGATGCGTTTGGGACTCTGACCCTTGCGACACACTCCGCCCGAGTACGCCGAAGTCACCGCCGAGATGCGCGAGCGCCTTGAGCGTTTCCGCACCGAACACCAGGGCGAGCCGATCGGCGACGTCGCGAACACGCTGCTCTATGAGGACGACAACGTGCGCGTCTGGGAGATGAACCTCGAGCCCGGCGAGCACAGCGATCTCCACCATCACGCCGTCGACTATCTACTGGTGATCGACTCCGGCGATTTCGTCGCAGGGATCCCGCCTCTGGGGAGCGGGGCCGATCCGTTCGTCGGCAAGGTCCCCGCGGCCGGCAACACGGTTCGTGTACCGGCGGGCGGAACGGAGTGGGCGTTGAACGTCGGGAAAGAGACCTACCACGAGTTCCTGATCGAACTCAAACAGTCCTGAGCCGGGCCCTGGCGCCGTCGTCGCCTAGCTCATTCCCCGGCCATAGGTCGCCATGTCGAAGTAGTCGCGCCAGATCTTGATCTTGCCGTCTTCCAGTTCGAAGACGCCGGTACAGGGGAGGTCGACGCCCTTGTCACCCGCTTTCGTGCGATCGAGACGTTCGGCGACCACGATGTTTCCGGCGCTGACGAGGTTCAGGATGTCCCACTGCGTCTCGGTCCAGCTGGAGATGAAGCCGCGGATCATCTGCTCGACATTCGCGCGACCTTCGACGGGCGCCGCTGGCATGTTGTAGTAGACGCCGTCCTCGGCGAAATAGCTGGCGAGTTCACTGGCGTCGAGGCGAGACCACGCCTCGACGAAATCCCTGATGATCTTCTCATTGTCCATTGGGTCCGATCCCTTCGCGCTCAGTGGGTTGTCTCGCATCATCGCGCGTCCGGGTGCGGTTCGCCCGGGCTCGCTCTTTCGGAGTTACAGACCTAACGCCACATGAAACTTGTCGTCGAGAGCGCGGTGGCCATTCATCGCGGTTCCGCCGAGGAAAATCGCCCGGAGATGGGTCAAGCTGCCTCGCCGCAGCGACTGAGGGTGCCGGTCGTGCGCGCGTGCATGGCATCGAACTTGCGATACAGCCCTTCGAGAATGAGACTCCGCGCCACTCGCCGCAGCACGGCGTTGCGCGCCGCCCCACGCAGGAGCCCCCATGGCCACAGCAGCAGGAACCCCCGAAGAAATCGATCGCGAGGCGCTTCGTGCGCGCTACCAGGAGGAGCGCGACAAGCGGATTCGCACGGATGGAAACGACCAGTACATCGAGCCGGTGGGCAAGTTCGCGTCGCTTCTCGACGACCCGTACACCGAAGTGGTGCCACGCGAACCGCTCTCGGACGAAGTCGAGATCACGCTGATCGGAGGCGGCTTCTCGGGGCTCTGCACCGGCGCGCGGCTGCGCCAGGCGGGCATCGACGACTTCCGCATCATCGAAGGCGGCGGCGACTTCGGCGGCGTCTGGTACTGGAACCGATATCCCGGCGCGATGTGCGACACGGCCGCCATGATCTACTTGCCGTTGCTCGAAGAGACCGGTCATCGGCCGAGCCAGAAGTACGTCTTCGCTCCGGAGATCTTTGCCCACGCCAAGCGGATCGCTGAGACGTTCGATCTCTATCGTGACGTGCTCTTCTCGACGCAGGTGACGAAGCTCGAGTGGGACGATGCGGCCGCCCGTTGGGTCATCCACACGAACCGCGGGGATGTGATCCGCTCGAGATTCGTGTCGATGGGAACCGGCCCGCTGCATCGACCGAAGCTGCCGGGCATTCCCGGAATCGAAACCTTCGCGGGGAAGTCCTTCCACACCTGTCGCTGGGACTATGGCTACACGGGCGGGACGCCCGATGGCGAGCCGATGAGCGGCCTCGCCAACAAGCGGGTGGGGATCATCGGGACCGGCGCTACGGCGGTGCAGTGCATCGGCCCGCTCGCACGCGATGCGCAGGAACTCTTCGTGTTCCAGCGGACGCCGTCCTCCATCGACATTCGCAACAACCACGAGATCGATCCCGAGTTCTTCGATGAGTTGGGCCCGGGTTGGCAGAAGAAGTGGCTGCTCAACTTTGCGACGCTGCAGACCGGTGGTTTCGCCGACGAAGATCTCGTCAAGGATGGCTGGACCGACATCTCCCAACGAATTCGCGATCGGATCGTCAAGAAGGTGAGCGAGGATGGCGAAACGCTGACCCCCCAGTTGGCCGTGGACGCCTACGAGGAGAGCGACGACGAGAAGATGACCGAGATCCGCGCGCGCGTGGAAGCGATCGTCCAGGACCCGCAGACGGCCGAGTTCCTGAAGCCCTGGTACCGGCAGCTGTGCAAGCGGCCCTGCTTTCACGATGAGTATCTGCAGGCCTACAACACGCCCGGAACGCACCTCATCGATACCGAAGGGAAGGGCGTCGAGCGGATCGACGAAACCGGCGTGTGGGTCGGCGCCGTGCACTACGAACTCGACTGCCTTGTCTGGGCGTCGGGCTTCGAGTTCGGCACGGACTACGGGCGTCGCTGCGGCTACGAGACGATCGGTCGGGGTGGTGTCACGCTTTCCGAGCGATGGGCCGACGGCATGGAGACGTTGCATGGCATGCACGTTCATGACTTTCCGAATCTGTTCATCATCGGGATGAACCAGGCGGCCAACCTCATCTCGAACATCACGCACAACCTCACCGAGGCCGGTTCGACGTTGGCGAAGATCCTCGGTCACGCCCAGGAGGTTGGGGCCGAGGTCGTCGAAGTGGACGAAGCGGCCGAGCAGGCATGGGTGTCGATGCTCGAGGGAAACGAAGCCGGAATGCTAGGCAATCCCGACTGTACGCCGGGTTACTACAACAACGAAGGCAAGCCTGCGGGGCGCCGCGAGAAGCTGAATGGCAGTGGGTATCCGGAGGGGCCCGTCGCATTCTTCGAGTTCATCGACAAGTGGCGAAACTCCGGCCAGTTCGAGGGCCTCGACTTCCGGAACGCGAAAACGATGGATTGACCTGCCGCGGATGTCGTGTGCGGTAGCTTCTCCTTCCCAGGAGGGTCGCCGTGAGTGAATCCAGTTCGTCTTCGAAGCTCCAGATCGTGGTTGGTGGTGTATTGCTCGCCGTAGGAGCGGCCGTATTCGCCGTGCGGCTCGTGCACGAGGGTGCCTACGCGGTGCCTCGCGGCGGGAACCTGTTCGGTGGCTTGGGAGCGCTGCTGCTAGGCGCTTTGCTGGTGTGGCCCCTGGTGCCCAGGGCGCTCGGGTGGCTGCTGGTCGCGGCGAGCCCGGTCGTGCTCTTCTTCGGGTTGTACGCCACGATGGCCGAGCTCGAAGAAGTCATCTCGCTCTACGCCACGGACAGCGCCGGCCAAGCCGCGGAGCTTCGGCTCTGGATCGTGGACCACGAGAACGGCGAGTGGGTCGGCATGCCTCGAACCAAGGCCGTGGAGCATTCCCTGGACGGCGCACGTCTGGAGATGCTCAGGGGAGGCGAGGTCCGATGCGTGGTCCCCGTTCTCTACGAGGACCGCGAGACGGTGACCACGATTCACGCCCTCAAGCTCGAGAAGTATGCGGTGGCCCGTGTCTCTGCCGCGATCGGTCTCTACCCGAGTGAAGCGGGGGAAGGCTCCATTTCCATGCGATTCGATCCCTGCCCCAGCGACTGAGCGGAACCGCGCGGACTCAGAAGAGTCGGTAGTTCCGGCCTCGTGGCGGCGGCACCTTGAGCGCCGGAGGAAGCGTGCAGAGCCGGTCCATCCGCGTGACGCTTCCGTCGGCGTACTCCCAGATCAGTTGGTCGCCGTCCAGGTAGCGCCGCACCACGACGGGTCCCCACCCGAAGGCATGGAAGTCGAGTACGCGCTCATTCCAGACCATGCTGGCCGATGTCCGCGGGCAGAATTCACGGTCGCCGATGCTGAACAGGACGCCGCCCTCCGTGTCATTGGTGGTCTCGCCCCCAGTGCTGTTCGGGCCGGCGTCGTGGATGATCCCGGAGGACGTGACCACGGTGCGCAGGCCGCACTGCTCGACGCGCTCCACGTGGCCAGTGTGGCCGCCTTCCACTCCGATCCAGAGGCCGCGAATGTCCGCCGCGTCGGCGGGCAGGGGTTCGGTGCAGTCGGCCAGGATGGGGAGCGGGAAGTGGCTGTAGCGGCAGCCCGGGGTGTTCCCCTTCGCGATGTCGGTCGCCATCTTTCCGCTGCCATCCAGGATCGGAAGCGCGCAGTAGTCGATCGTGCTGCCGTCGCCCGCGAGGGTCGCCGGGTCGGTCATGAGGGGTGGCCGGGCCGAAAGGAACAGCTGCCAGAATGCAGCCGCAAACAGGGCAACCCCGAGGAAGAGGATCCGCAGGAACCACTTTTTCACCGATCGCTCCGATGCAATGAGGCCGCGTCAACCGCGCCGCGGACGACTTAGGGTAGGTAGCCTAAATCGCCAAGCCAGGCCCAATCTGGCGTCGACCCACCCAATCTGGCGTCGACCCCGGAGGGGACCCCGGATCGGACGTCTGGGAGCGGCCGGTTCGAGCGATGTCAGCGCCAAGCGGGACGGGCGTTTCCTTCGCCTACCAAGGGTGCACGCGAACCGGCAGTTCGGCGTAACCCTTCACGAAGGGGGAGCGAACGCGCACCGGCTCGCCGACGACTTCGACCTGGCGGAAGCGCTTCATCGTCTCCTCCCAGGCGACTCGAATCTGCATTTCGGCGAGGCGACTGCCCATGCAGAAGTGAACGCCGAGCCCGAACGAGAGGTGGCGACGCGCATCCTCGCGGTCGATGAGGAACTCATCCGCGCGGTCGAAGGCGCTTTCGTCCCGGTTTCCCGAGACGTACCACATGATGACCTTGTCACCCTTCTTGATCGACTTGCCGCCGAGCTCCGTGTCGCAGGTCGCGGTCCGTCGCATGTGCGCCAACGGCGTCTGCCAACGGATGATCTCACTGACCATGTTGGGGATGAGATCCAGGTTGTCGCGGAGCTTCTGATACTCCTTCGGGTTCTCGTTCAAGGCCAGGACGCCGCCCGTGAGTGAGTTCCGCGTCGTGTCGTTCCCGCCAACGATCAACAAGATCAGCGTGCCCAGGTACTCCATCGGGTCCAGGTCCTGGGTCGCCGCGCCGTTCGCGAGGGCCGTGATGAAGTCGAGTCGCTCGCCATCGTCGCGACCTTTCCGTTGTTCCCAGAGTTCGGTGAACGTGGCGAGGCACTCTCGGAGGGAAGCTTCCCGGTCGGCTTCGGTCAGGCCTTCGGCGGCCAACTGCTCTTCGCTCGCGGTGGTCATGTCCGACCAGTGGGTGAGCTTGCGCCGGTCTTCCCAGGGGAAGTCGAACAGTGTGGCCAGCATTCCGGTGGTGAGTTCGATGGATACCTTGTCCACCCAGTCGAAAGTCTCACCGACGGGCAGGCCATCGAGGATTTCGATGACCCGTTGTCGAATCAAGGGTTCGAGGTATTTCAGGTTGCGCGGGGAAGCGGCCGGTTGAACGACCTTCCTGTGAGCCTGATGCCGCTCACCATCCATCGTGATGAAGCCGGCCTCTAGCGGGAAGTCGGGGTCCGGATCGTTCAAGGTGATGCTGTGGGCGGAGGAGAAGATCTCGTGGTTCTTCTCGACGTGCACGATGTCGTCGTAACGCGTCACCGACCAGTAACCGCCAAATTCGCTCTCGGCGCAGTAGTGAACCGGATCCTCTCTTCGCAGTCGCTCGAAATAACCCCACAAGGTGTTGGTCTCGAAGAGCTCGGCATCCGAGACATCGACCTTGTCGAGCGGGATGGAGTACGGGTCTGCACCCGCCTGGCCTTTGGACGGGAAGGCGTCGGACACTTGGTTGGCTTCGCTCATGGAGACCTCCTGAAAATGACTGATGGGGTTGGGGCCCTTGTTAGGGCGCAGCGCTCAGGGAGCGCCGAGGTAGGCCAGGTAGCTGCGGGTCAGCTCTGCCGACAACTCGTCGTCGGAGAGTTGGCGACCCGAGATCGGGATTTCCTCGTGGAGCAGCAGATTGTCGAGGGACGCCATCAAGGTGAGGAAGCCGAATTCCACCGCGAGCACGGGATCCGGGTGCGCGATCTCCTCCTGCCGCTCCAGCAGCAAGACGGCGAGCCGCGACGAGACCTCTTTCGAGAGCCGCTCGCTGCGGAGCTGGAAGTCGGCATCGACGTACATCCGGGCCGCGAACGTTCGCAGCAGTCCGCGGCGCTCTCGACGGATCTCGACCAGGAAACGCACGACCTCGCAGAGAATCTCCGGGATCTGCGCGCCCTTCCAGCGCTCCGGGTCGAGCGCTTCGTCGGCGGTGGCGACCGCCTGGTCAAAGAAGCGTTCGTACAGCGCGTTGAGGAGGGCGTCCTTGTCTCCGAACCGGGTGTAGAAGGCGCCGACGGACGACCCGGCACGCCGGACGATCTCGCTGATGGGCGACTCGTCAAAGCTCTTCTCGTCGGTCAGCGCCTCCGCGGCATCCAGAATGCGATCCAGGGTGGCCTGGCTGCGCGCTTGGAGGGGAGGGCGGACCCAACGGAGTGATTGCGTATGGAGCGCCAAGCTTCCGTCTCTCGTGGTTCAGAATCAATATTCTGATTCCGAACCTAGCCCGCCCAATGGCGGGCAGCAACGCTCGTTGACCCAGGCGATGCGAGAAACGACCCGGCCCCGTTAGGATCCCGGCGTGTCGTCCCAGCCCCAGCCCCACTCCACAGCGACTCGCGGAAGATGAAGACGCCCGAGAGCCTCGAGACCTTGATCGAATACGGAATCATCGAGGAGGTGGTCCGGCCCTTGATGAGTGGCAAGGAAGCCCAGATCTACGTGGTCATGGTCGGGGGCGAGGAAGCGGTCGCCAAGGTCTACAAGGAGGCCGGTCGGCGGACCTTCAAGCATCGGGCCGAGTACACGGAGGGTCGACGGACGCGGAACTCGCGGGACCAACGCGCCATCAGCAAGCGAACCCAACACGGTCGCAAGCAGGACGAGGCGGCCTGGCGAAGTGCCGAAGTCGACATGATCGCCCGCGCGCACCGGGCTCGGGTGCCGGTTCCGGAAGTCTACAACTTTGTCGACGGCGTCCTGGTGATGGAGCTGGTCAAGGACGCGGATGGAAATCCGGCGCCTCGCCTCGGGGATCTGGGTTTCACGCCGGCTCAGGCACGCGAGATCTATGGGAGCCTGATTCAAGACGTCGTCCGCTTGTTATGCGCCGGCGTAATCCACGGAGATCTATCGGACTTCAACATCCTGATGGGAAAAGACGGGCCCGTATTCATCGACTTTCCGCAGGCTGTCGATCCTGCGTCGAATCAGAACGCCCAGAAGCTGCTACTCCGCGACGTCGACAACCTTGATCGCTTCCTCGAGCGGCATGCACCCGAAGATCGGCGCCGGCCGTACGGGCAGGAGATGTGGTCGCTCTATCATGCCAACCGACTCGACCCGGAGACCGTGCTTTCTGGGAACTACCGTGCGCCCAAAGCCAAGGCCAACACCGACGAGGTCCTGGCGCTGATCGCGGACGCCGACGCGGACGAGCAGGAACGCCGCGATGATCGCGGCGACGAGCGGCCGCTCGCTGGGCGCAAGCCGCAACGCGTGGTCGTGGACTTCACCAAGGAGAACCGACCGCGAACGCGGAAGTCGGGAAACGCTCGCGACCGAGGCGCGCCGGGTGCAGCGGCCGGCAGCGCCGAGCCGTCGAAGACGGCCCAGGAGACTCGCCCGCCCGCGAAGCGCCGGAACCGCCGGCGTCGCCCCGCCGCTGCGAAAGGCGAGGAGGCGACGTCGACACCGAATACGCGGGGATCGCGGCAGCGGACGGGCGGCAAGTCGGCCGAGGCCTCACCGTCCCGGTCCAAGCCGAAGTCGGGGACCGAGACGGGGGATGGGACGAAGCGACGGCGGCGCGGTCGCGGCGGCCGGGGTCGAAACCAGCCGCGAGCTGCGGCAGCCGACCGAGAGCAAACGACGGCGAGTACAGACAGCCCTTCCAGGCGATCGAAGACGCCCCGCGAGCGTGATCCGAAACCGGAAACGCGGGGGGACTCCAAGACCGAGTCGCCCTCTTCCGGCGAGGGGCGCCCGCGCCGACGTCGGCGCCGGCGGCCGCGCTCCTCGGGGCCGCGCAAGGAAACCTGAGGCCCTGGGCGCGCCCACCCCAGCAGTGCGCGCCGGGATGCTTCAGCCGTCTGGAGCAGCCATCGCGCGCGCCTGAGCGGTCGAACGGAACTGGGTCCCCGAATGGCACTCGGCTTTCTCGCGGGATCCGTGCTGCAAGAAACCTGCATGGCGGATTCCGCCTGATCTCTCATCCTTCCTGAATGCTCGAACGCACAGCGACGGTCCGCCAACGAATCGCTGACTGGAGAACGGAGTCACCGATGGACCGAATTGAAGACGCGACGCAGAAGACGGCGCAAGGTCGCCAGCGTTGGGCACTCCTCCTGCTCGTTTCGGCCCTGCTGTTCATCGGAGGTTCGTCGTCTGCGGAGCCCGTCGGAGAACTGCCCTACGAGGACAGTGGCACCTTCGCGATCGTGTTCGAGAACGACTCGTTCACAGCCAGCGACCGGAACTACACGAACGGCGTCCGATTCTCGTACCTGTCGAAAGCGAATGGCGGCCCCGCCGCCGGTCGATGGCTCGGTGAGCACCTGCTCGGTGCTGAAGCCGAAGATCGCATCTACACGGGCATCGCGGTTGGCCAGAGCATGTTCACGCCGCAGGATATCGACGTCCCGCAGCTCCTTCCGGACCAGCATCCCTACGCGGGATGGTTGTATCTCAGCTTCTCGCTCCTCGTCGATTCGGGCACCTCGCTGAATACGCTCTCGCTCGACGTTGGCCTCGTCGGCCCGGATTCGGGCGCCGAGTGGACGCAGCGCCGGGTTCACGACACGTTCGGAGCGCAGGATCCAAAAGGCTGGGACAACCAGCTCGAGAACGAAGTAGGCGTCGCGCTCGCTTACGATCACAAGTGGCGGGCGCTTGCAGAGTGGGAAGCGGTCGGTCTCGGCATCGATCTGACGCCTAACGCCGGATTCACGCTGGGAAATGTTCGCACCGATCTGAACGCGGGCCTCACGCTCCGGATCGGAAACAACCTTCGCAATGACTACGGCCCACCGCGGATTCGACCCAGTGTCGCGGGCGGGGGCTTCTTCGAGCCTGTGGACCACTTCAGCTGGTACGTGTTCGCCGGGATCTCCGGCCGCGCGGTGGCGTACGACATCTTTCTCGACGGCAACACGATGCGCGACAGCACCGAGGTCGATCGGCGGCCGTTCGTCGGCGATGCCCAGGCGGGTCTCGTCATCCAGTACAGCCGCTGGCAACTGGGTTTCACCGCGGTCACGCGAACCGAGGAGTTCGAGACCCAGAAGGACTCCCAGATCTTCGGGGCGATTTCACTGTCCGTGAAGTTGTGAGCCCGAATACGCCGGCGCGCATCGCGCCGAATCGCAGGTAGCCGGACCCCTTCCTGCTCGGGCCCACGTGCCCACTGGAGCAGATCGCCCCACGACGCGGCGGGTGCCGCGTTGCTCGGGGTCGGCTGGCCGGCCTCATCCTGCCGGAACTTCCTGGGTGCTGGACGGATCAGAAGGCAGCCACTCTGGCCTCCGCCATACTATATTCGGCGGCATGAGCGCGCCCGACATCGGCTACCCGCCGTACGACCCCGACAAGATCCTATCCGCCCCCTTCCACAAACGCGCCGAGATGGCGTGTCGCACATTCGCGGCCCAGAGCCCGAATTCGCCCGCGGTGATGGCGTTGTACTGGATCAAGTACTTCGTCGTCTTCATCGGTGGTTGGGCGCTTTGGAATTCGTTCAACGCGGGTTACGCCGGCTTTTTGTCGCCGGCTGAATGGGCGTGGACGGGGACTGCGTTCAAGAAGGCGCTCGTCTGGGCGAGTTTCTATGAACTGATCGGCTTTGGCTGCGGCTGGGGGCCGATGAACGCGCGTGTGAACCCGTGGTTCAGTGCCTCCCGCGACTGGCTGCGCACCGGTACGACGAAGCTCCCGCTCTTCCGTGGGGCTCCGCTCATCGGGGGCGACACCCGGAACTTCCTGGACGTCGGCGTCTACGCCGCGGTGTTGCTCACGCTCCTCTACACACTCGTGCAGCCCGAAGTCACCGTCGCGATGCTGCTGCCCGTGATCGTGTTGATCCCCATCATGGGAATCCTCGACAAGACCCTGATCCTGGCCGCGCGCTTCGAGCACTACACCGTGGCGCTGATCTGCCTGACGTTCGCACCGAACGACGACCTCTGGGTCTCGGCGTGCAAGATGGTGTGGAGCTTCATCTGGTTCTGGGCCGCCATGTCGAAGGTCAACCACCACTTCCCCGGCGTCATCATGGTCATGATGAACAACGGGCCCTTCTTTCCGAAGTTCCTGAAGAACGGTCTGTTCCAAAGCTATCCCGACGATCTGCGGCCCTCGCGGTTTGCGGCCACGATGGCCCACTTCGGCAGCGCGACCGAGTTCGCGATTCCCGTGATCCTCTACTTGAGCACGGGCGATCTCATGCTCACCGTGATCTCGCTCATCGTGATGACAGGCTTCCACGGCTTCATCGCGCTGAACAACCCGAACGGCATGCCCATCGAGTGGAACATCCTGATGATTTACGGCGGTTGGTACCTGTTTGGCTTCGGCGTGAACCCAGATATCAGTGTGTTCGCGGTCTGGGAGAATCTCCCGCTCGCGCTCTTCCTGTGCGCCTCGCTCATCGTGGTCCCGACGATCGGAAATTTCTTCCCCAAGTACGTCTCGTTCCTGCTGTCGATGCGTTACTACGCCGGGAACTGGGCGTACAACGTCTGGCTCCTGCGCAAGGACAGCAACGCCGCCGAGAAGTTCAACAAGCTGAAGAAGTCGAGCACAACGGTTCGCGAGCAGTTTCGCGAGGTGATGCCCGACGACGAGGCGGTCGAAGTCGCCTGCGCGATGATGATGTCGAGCCGCTTCATGCACTTGCAGGGGCGCCCTCTCTTGGAAGCGCTGCCGCAAGCCGTCGACAACATCGAGAACTACGACTGGTACGAAGGCGAACTCATCGGCGGCATGATCGTCGGCTGGAACTTCGGCGACGGTCACCTGAATGGAAAACACGCATTGCGCGCCATTCAGCCGCAGTGTGAGTTCGAGCCCGGCGAATGCGTCGTGGTGTCGGTGGAAAGCCAGCCTCTCCTGATTCCGCACTGGGACTGGGAGATCCACGACGCTGCCACCGGAAAGTTCGCGGAAGGGCGCACGCTGGTGCACCCGAAGCTCGGCGAGACGCCGTGGCCGACCGGAGAATGGGTCGAGAAGTTGCGCGCGGGGCGAGGCGGCTCCACCGCGTAGCCAGGTTTTCAGGCTGGCGTTGGGGCGCTCGTTGCTTCCGCTACTCGCAGAGGCTCGTCCCGCCGATGCGGGGTGTCATCAGGTCAGCCCCATCGGCCGGCCATGAGGAGAATCAGATTGAGCCATCACGCGAGCGAGCCGGTTTCCATCGAGCTCGATGACATCGATCTCACGGATCCGGATCTCGCAAATGACGGCTTCCCGCACGAGGTCTTCAAGACACTTCGTCGAGAAGCGCCGGTGTGGTGGCAGGAGTTTCCGGCCGGGAACACCCAGACTGCCGACGCCGGCTTCTGGGTGCTGTCCAAGTACGAGGACGTTCAGGCCGCGAACCGCGATCCGGACTTGTTCTGCGCCATCGACGGCCCCCAGCTCAGCAGCAACCCGGAGATGCGCGGAACCATGCTCGTCAGCATGGACGGCGAGAATCACACGCGGCAACGCAAGTTGATCAGCTCGGGGTTCACGCCACGCATGGTCGGGCGACTCGAGGAGCAGGCTCGCGCCTGGGCCGGGAAGATCGTGGACGATGCTCTCGAGCGCGGCACCTGCGACTTCGTTCAGGAGGTGGCCTACCAGCTTCCGATGCACATGATTGCCGATATCGTCGGCATTCCGGTGGAGGACAGAAAGGCGCTCTTCGAGCGGACCAAGGACTTCCTGCAACCCGGTGACTACGTCGACCCGGGTGCACAGGCGAGGCATGCGGCGTCTCAGGTGGAGATGTTCCAGTACGCGCAGAAGCTATGTCAGGAGAAGCGCGAAACGCCGACGGACGATGTCTGGACGCTCATCGCGAACGCCGAGTTCGAATCCGAAGATGGGACGATGGCCGCGATGAGCGATCTGGAGCTCAACTTCTTCTTCATGCTGCTGACCATCGCCGGTAGCGAGACGACGCGAAACGCGATTGCCCACGGCCTGGTCGCGTTGGTCGCGCATCCCGAGCAGCTCGAGACACTGCGCCGCGATCCGGCAGCGATGCGCCCTGCGGTAGAGGAGATCATTCGCTGGTCCTCGCCCGTGGCGTACTTTGCGCGGCGAGCGACGCGCGACACGGAAATCCGCGGCGTCCCGATCAAGGCCGGAGATCGCCTGAGCCTCTGGTATCCCTCTGCGAACCGCGACGAAGACGTCTTCGAGGATCCGTTTCGCTTCGACATCGCGCGAACGCCCAACCAACATGTTGCATTCGGAGGAGGCGGGGCGCACTTCTGCTTGGGGGCGAACCTCGCGCGCCGTGAGATCGCGATCCTCTTTGAAGAACTCCTTGCTCGCACGAAGGACATCGAGATCTTGAAGGCGCCGACCTTCAGCGTGCTGGGCCTCTACAACCCGATTCTCGTCGTCCCCCAGGACATCCAGGTGCGGCTGTCGTAGCGCTTTCGCGCGAGCGAGCTCGAAGCGAGCATGGCCTCCAGCCATCGCCCGACTCGCTTCCCCGCAGTCGGTCATGCCGGGAGCCAACTGCCGTGGAAGCTGAGCGGCGTGTGATGTTTCAGATGGACGCGCGCAATCGGTCCGTCTGAGAGTGCATCGGCGCGAAGGATGGCGAGATGGCTGCGCCTGATGGAGTCGTCGTAGACGAGGGCAAAAACATCGTTGCGATCGAGGGACGCCGCGCGAAACAAGCTCGCGTCTGCGCGATGCTCTACGTGTCGGGATCCTTCGCGCGCTTGCCACGGCGATAGAACTGGTCCAACGCGACATAGAGATCAGGCGTGTGTTCCTGCATCTGTTGGGGCTTCTCGAAGAACGCCTCGGTCGCGACTGCAAAAAACTCGGCCTCGTTCGTGGCTCCGTACTGTCGCAGCACCTTTCGCGCGCGGCCCGCTCCGCGTCGCAGCGCCAGGTAGTTCCGGGTCATTACCTGGGCCCAGGGTCGGTAATGGGCGCTCGCCCGCAGCTCCGGCGTGCCGTCGAACGCACCGCCCGCACGATCGAGAACGTGGGCGAACTCGTGGGTGGCCGTATCGTGAGCATCCTCCTGGTTCGCCAATCCGAGCAGCACGCTCTTCCAGGCCAGCACGACCGTTCCCCAGGTGTGGGCTTCACCGAGAACCCAGGTCTCTTCACCGGGGCGTCGGAACGCTTCCGGGTAGACGATGATCTCGGTTAGCCGATCGTAGTACGAGAGGTCGAGGTGTAGAACCAGACGTACGGCGGCGGCCGACACGACGACGCGAACTTCGTCGTCGATCTCCTGGCCTCCTGCCCCGATGAATTCCTTCTCCCATGCGAAGACCTTGAGATGGGTCAGGAAGCGTTCGCGAAGCGGACCCTCGATGTCGCGCGAGAACGGGACGCGCCGGTCCAGGTGTTCGAGCCAGGTCTCCGGGATCGGGCGTCGCGAGAGCCTTCGCCGCGTGAACCTTCTGATGAGACCGAACATGCACCCAAGGTAGCGACTTCCGACTTCGCCGAGAAGTTAGGCCGCCTCTGCTCAGGAATGATTCATCGCCGAGCGCGGGTTGGCGCGATCTTCTCGAAGGTCGATGCGCGTTTCTACTCCCGTCCACCGGTCGAGCTGTCTGGTAGCTCTCGTCGCGTACAGGGGTCGTTGGGTCCGGCGATAGACCAACGGAACCCGGTCGCGGACCCGTCAGTCCAGCTGGGACGGTGGCGTCGTGTAGAAGACCTCGTCCAGGAAGCCAAGCATCACGTCCAGGGCTTCGGGTGCGTCTGCCTCGAAGCTGGTTCCCAGCAGCGCATTCGATCCGGAGTCCAGGAAGGCGTGCGATCTCCCCGGGTACTCCCAATAGTCTGCAGGGTGTCCGGCCGCGTGCAGTTTCTCGAGGTAGCGCTTCACTGACGCGGGGGTGACCACGGGGTCTTCTGTCCCGACCGTGAGCAGTTGAGGCGGTAGCTTGCGCTCGCTGGCGGCGGGGATGTTATGGATGGGCGAGACCGCCCGGTACATCTCGGGGTGGTCGGCCACGTTGAACGAATCGCCGAACATGCCCCGCGCGAGGGAGCCACTGACGAGCCAGAAGGGGTTCGCCAGACCTTCGAAACCGTCACGCGCGCCCTGTACGATGTCGAACGCGCCATAGCTTAGGATCGCGGCCTGTACTTCGATGCCGTTCGCCTCGGCAACCTGTTCCGGTGTCTTCCCCGCCGGCAGGTAGCTAGGCCGGAAGCCCAGCGACGTTTCCGAGAAGGGCTCGGAGCTGAGCCGATTGCCGAGGTTGACGATCATGGCCGACAGGTGTCCGCCCGCGCTGTCACCCGTGACCGCGATACGAGATGGGTCTCCACCGTAGTCGCCAATGTGGTCCTTCACCCAGAGCACGGCGCCAAACACATCCTCGACGATCTGGTTCAGGGTGACCGTGTTGTCGCGGTCGGCCAACAGTCGGTAGTCGACGTTGCAGACGACGTACCGGCCGTGGGTCGCAAGGTAGGCCGATGCCTGGTCCATGATCGACTTGTCGTTGATCAGCCATCCGCCACCGTGGAACATCACGAGGACGGGTAGTGCGTTCGCATCCGACCTGGGCGTGTAGATGTCCATGGTGAGGTCGAAACCCGAAGGCGATGCCCAGAGGACATCTTGGGCGAGCGCATACCGAGCAGGGTCGTTGTTCTGGAGGAGTTCCGGAGAATCGGCGCATGACGACACGGCGAGGATGAGCGCCAAACAAGGGAACCATCGGGCGTGCTGGAGTCTGAGTCTGGACATGGGGCCTACTGTAGCGGCGTCATGTTCGGGTCGTCCGGAGGGCCTCCTCGACGCCGGCAACGATGCGCCGTACACCTAGGTAATGGACAAGGGACTCGTCGTCATCGCGGGCGGCACTGGCTACATCGGGAAGTTCGCCATCATCGCCTTCAAGCAGGCGGGCTACCGCGTTCGCGTCATCACGCGGGATGAGGCGCGGATCGCGGCGCCCGGTCCGTTCCATGCTCCCGGCGTGAGCGAGTACTGCGACGAAGTCGTGATCGGAGAGGTCACGAAGCCCGAGACACTCGCGGGTGTCATGGATGGCGCGTCGGTCGTCTTCTCAAGCGTCGGGATCTCGAGGCAACGCGACATGTTGACCTTCGAGCAGGTCGACTATCAGGCGAACAAGAACCTGATCGATCTTGCGGTCGACGCCGGCGTTCCGAAGTTCATCTACGTCTCGATGTGGGGACCGGAAGAGATCGAGGATCTGGCCATTACCCAGGCGCACGAGCGGGTCGTCGAGGCGCTGGCTGACGCGCCTCTCGCGTACGCGGTAATACGCCCTTCGGGATACTTCTCCGACATGGGCGCGTTGATGGACATGGCCAAGCGCGGCCGGTCGTTCATCATCGGGAGCGGGAGCAATCGCTTCAACCCTGTTCACGGCGCGGACGTGGCAGAGACTGCGGTCGCCGCCGTCGCGTCCGATGCGATCGACCACGGCGTCGGCGGGCCTGACGTCTACACGCAGACCCAGGCGGCTGAACTGGCTTTCGAAGTGCTCGGCAAGGCACCGAAGCTGACGTACATCCCGATGTGGCTGGCCCGAGGCGGCGTCCGTTTCGTCCGCCTGCTCAGCAAGCAGTTCGGCGACCTCGCCGATTTTATCGTGACGGCCGGCGAGATCGACGGTGTCGCGCCGCAGGTTGGCAAGCGCAGCCTGCG
>JAJDAQ010000113.1 GCA_029261815.1 Deltaproteobacteria bacterium | reverse complement strand
TCGTCCTATCCCTACATCCTGACGCTCGATCCCTCTGACGTGTGTCAGCTGCGGTGTCCAACCTGTCCGACAGGAATCGAGAACCAGAGCCGACGCGACAAGGGAGCGACCACCGTCTACAGGGGCGACCGGCAGATGTTGGGTCAGGACCTCTTTGACGCGGTTCTGGATGAACTCGGTGAGTACCTGTTCCTGATCGTGTTCTACGACTGGGGAGAGCCGCTGCTCAACCAGCAGCTGCCGAGTTACATCCGCAGCGCGAACCAACGTGAGATCGAGACAGAGATCAATACGAACCTTTCACTGCGTCTGTCGGATCGCTACATCGACGACCTCCTGTCGTCGGGGCTCGACTACATCGAGGTCTCGATCGACGGCTTCACGCAGGAGACCTACGAGATCCATCGGCGCGGCGGGAACCTCGCATTGGTCAAGGAGAATCTGAAGCGCTTCGCGAACGCACGGACCCGTCTTGGGCTCTCTACCGCGATCACGTACAACTTCATCGTGTTCAGCCACAACGAGCACGAGATCAAGCAAGCGCGGCGCTATGCGACAGAGCTCGGGCTGCACTTCAATACCCGGGAAGCGTTCACGGACGATCCGACCTGGCTCCCGAGTCATCGGAAGAACGAAGCACCGCTGCTGTCCGAAACCGAGCTCGATGAATTGGCCGCAGCGGGGGACACGCCGCGCCCGCACTATCTGCGCTGGTCGCCCCTCGGAACCGAGCGCGGAACGAAGGCGGCACCCGCGTGCGGTTGGCACTACGGATCTTCTGTCATTACCTCGGGTGGACCCGTTCAACCCTGCTGTGCGGTGGCCCATGAGGCGGACGACTTCGGAATGGTTGTGCCTGGCAAGACGAAGTTCTCCGACGTCTGGAACAACGCACGCTACCGCTCAGCGCGTGCCGCGTTCGCCGGCAAGACGGTGGGTTCCGGCCCGCATGTCGAATCCGCGTGTACACGGTGTCGGTTCCCGACGTTGATGCAGCACATGTACTCCCTGCACGACATGAAGGTGCTTGCGCAGTTCGACCGGGTGTTCGGGGCGACCGAACCGGCACTGGATGCGGGTTTTCGGTTGCTCGGCAGGGCTCGGTACGGCCGGATCGTCCAGGCGCTTTATCGCCGTGGGATCTTCTGGCCGCTGGTGCAGGCCGCGGTCGGTCTGGGGGACGAACGGCAGACCGAAGCGTTCGTCGACTTCTACGAGAAGCACCTGCTCTCGGAGCGGACCGCCCTCTCCGGCGGATCGGTCGCTCGCAGTCAGGCGGGCGGTTAGTGCGGGCGTTCAGCAAGACAAGCGAGCAGGCTTTCCTGAATTTCCTGCTCGCCAAGTACGAGATGTACACGGGTGCGATCGAGGTCCGTTCCCAGCCCTACTTCCTGGCGATCGACCCGTCCTCCATCTGTCAGCTCCGTTGTCCGACCTGCCCCACCGGCATCGACAATGCGCAGCAGAAGGATCGCACCGGCCTTCCCGTTCATCGGAAAGGCCGCACTGCGATGGGCCGCGACCGATTCGACGCGCTGCTCGATGAACTCGGAGAGAAGCTGTTCCACATCTTCTTCTACAACTGGGGAGAACCGCTTCTCAATCCAGACCTGGCGAGCTATGTGCGTCGCGCAGGCGAGTACGAGATCGAGACGGACGTTCATACGAATCTCTCGCTACGGATCCGTGACGAGACGATTGACGAGTTGCTTTCGGCCGGGCTCGGAACGTTGTCCGCTTCGATCGACGGTTTCAGTCAGGAAACCTACGAGCAGTACCGCGTCGGTGGGCGACTGGACCTGGTGAAGGAGAACCTCGAGCGGATCGTGTCCGCACGAGATCGAATCGGAACGGACACGACGATCGAATGGAATCTGCTCGTATTCCAGTTCAACGAGCACGAAGTGCCTGCCGCCCGCGAGTACTGCAAGAAGCTGGGAATCCAGTTCAACACGAGGGACGGCTACATCGATCACCCCGAGTGGCTTCCCGAACATCGAAAGAAGGAGGTGCCAGTCTCCGAGGACTACGAGTGGAAAGGAACGACACTCTGGGCACCCGTTTCCCAGAAGACGAAACGGGGAGACGCCACGGGCTGCGCCTGGCACTACGGCTACTCCATCGTGAATGCCGACGGGAGCGTGTCCCCGTGCTGCGCTTCGTGGAATCAGAAGGACGACTTCGGAACGGTTGTTCCCGGCGAGGTCCAGTTCGCCGATGTCTGGAACAACAAGCACACACGCGCGTCGCGGGCGTCATTCGCGCACGCCGAGATCCCGGAACTGGAAGGTGTCGAAACCCTCTGTACGCGTTGCCCGCACCCGAAGAGCATTCAGCACCTCTACTCGCTGCTCGACGTGAAGGTGTTCTTGCAGCTTCACCGCGCACTCGGAGGTCGCAATGCCCTCCTTGAAGGGACGGCCCATCTCCTGGCGCGGGCACGCTATGGCCGGTTGATGGCCTGGCTCCTACGACGCGGTTGGGGGGCCCAGCTCATGCTCCTGCTGCGGGGCCGTGAGGATCTCGACGCGATGTCACGTTTCGTTGGATTTTTCGAGGCGCATCTACTTGATGGCGCGGCAACAAGCGAGCGGGCGAACGGACCGAGGAAGTAGTGCACCTACCAGTCCGGGCCCCTCTCGCCGCGGTGGGGGAACTCGGACGACTTCAGTGCCTGGTTTGAGCCGTATCGCGATACGCCGCCATCGACCATGAGTGTCTCGCCGGTAATGAAGCGACCCGCCGGCGACACCAGGAAGACGACGCCGTTGGCGATGTCTTCGGGGGAGCCCGGGTGGGGAATCGGTGTGTCGCTGATGTCGGCGAGCACGTCTTCGTCATAGGTTCCTTCGAAGCCCGCGGTCACGACGGATCCGGGTCCCAGGCAATTGACGCGAACCTTCGGGCCCCATTCGAATGACAAGCTCCGTGCGAGTTCAGCGGTCGCCGCGCGCGCAGCGCCGGAATGCGCGATCCCAGGGTTGCCGCGGCCCACCGTCATGATGATCTGGCAGATGGTCCCGCCGCGGCCGGCCAGCATCTGCTTGCCGAACGCCTGGGTCATGTTCCAGGTTCCGTTCAGATTCAGGTCGATGATGCTGCGCCAGCCGTTGGGGCTGTAGTCTTCACTCCGCTGCGGGAACTGACCGCCAGCGTTGTTGACGAGGATGTCCACCTGGCCCCAGCGCTCAGCGACTTCGGCCGCGAGCGCGGCGACACTGTCGAGATTCCGGATGTCGACTTGCAGGACATGGACCGATCGACCGGTCTCGCCCGTGATCTCGGTCGCAGCTTCCCGAAGCACGTCGTCACGCCGCGCGGCGATGATCAAGTCTGCGCCGGCTCGTGCCAGCTCCATCGAAATCGCTCTGCCGATTCCGGTGCCGCCGCCGCTGATCAACGCCAGCTTGCCGCGGAGAAGAGAGGGAGAGAAGCATTGCGTCGGGCCGTTCGAATCCATCGCGCCAGTCTAGCGATGGAGCGGACGATCCACGGAAGGCTCGTGGGTCACCCGCCGATGAAGTCGGAGATCAGTGCCGCGAAGCGCTTCGGCTGGTCCCAGCAGACGAGGGTCTTGCAGTCGTCGATCATCACGAGCTGGGCGGTGGGAATCTCGGCGCAAAACCGCTCGGCCAGGGCCGGCTTGAACGCCTTGTCGTCGGCACCCCAGGCGACGAGAAACGGGAGCTCGGTGGACTGAAGCGCGGCCGCAGCCTCGTTGGTGACGTCGGGACCGAAGCCCAACAGCACCTTGCGTGCGTCGCGCCGGACATCCGCGCTGGCGAGCATCGCGTCGGCCCAGCGGTCGATCTTTACGCCGTCGACCTCGTTGGTGAGGCGCCCGAACACGAATGGGAGTCCCCACAGCGCGCGGGTCTTCAGCGCTCGTGCGGCCATCGTCAGCCCACCCGGAATGTAGGGAAGTAGGTTGAAGTACCCGAAGATCTTCGGGGGGAAGTCGTCATACATGTCGCAGTTGGACAACACGACCCGACCGAGGCGTTCAGGGTGGTTCATGGCGACGACCTGCGAAATGGCGCCACCGCTGTCATTGCCGACGAGCGTCACATCATGCACGTCCAGGTGTTCCAGAAGCTCGGCGACCGCCCGAGCGAGGCCGGCGACGGATAGATCGGCGCCCGGGTCGGCGGGGATACGATGCGCACCCATCGGCAGTGTCGGGAGGATGCAGCGGAAACGGTCGGCCAGCAGCGGCGGCATCTTGTCCCAATGTGACGCTTCAGCAAGCACCAGGTGCAAGAAGACGATGACCGGCCCCTGGCCGATGTCGCGGTACTCGATGGCACCAAGGTGGGTGCGGGCCTGCTGGGGTTCGGGCCACGCGACCCCCGCCTCGCTGGCGCCGCTCATTGGTCGCCGTCCCGGGTGACCAGGTAGACCAGCGGGGAGAACATCCCGACGACGCCCGCGGCGAGAATCCACGGCCACGGATTTCGGCCGCTCCGCTTAGCGTCGCGATAGATCCACACCGAAATAACAACGATCGCCAGGACCAGGTCGATGTAGATCTGGAGCGATGCCCAATTGAACGTGATCGCGTCGATGGTGCCGGCGAGGCCGTCGGCCCAGAGCGCGACGGCCGTGAAGGCGCCGAAGAGGACCAGCGTTGCGACGAGGGCGGGTTTCTCGAAAGAGGCAGTCATCTCTCAATCTCCTTGATTCGTTGTGAGTCTGTTATTCGGCAGCGGGATCGTGGATGCTGGCCGCTGCCCCGAGGTCGAAGTAATCGCGCCACACGGTGATGAGCCCATCGTGAACCTCGAACACGCTGTTGACCGGCAACTCGCGCCAGCCATGGTCGAGCCGATGACGATCGAGCCGCTCCATGAACACGGTGGGTCCCGTCGCGGCGCTTCGCAGGATGATGAACTCGTTCTCGTGGATCGGAGCGAAGAATGGATCGAGCACTTCGCGGATGCCCACGGGCCCGTGGACCGTCTGCATCGGGATGTTCGTGTACTCGCAATCCTCGGACACGAAGGCGATCCCACGGTCGAAGTCCATCCGGACCATCGCATCGAGGAAGGATTCGACCACCTGCGTCGGTGTTGAGGTTTGGGACATCATTGACTCCTTCTCATTTTGTAGTGATCACTGTAACACGAAACGTAGTGACCGCTACAATCGCTGCCATGGGCCACAAGCACACCAAGGCACAGATCCTCGAGGGAGCCCTGGCTGCGGCATTTGAAGACGGCCTGAGCCAACTCACGTTCGGCCGCATCGCGAAGCGGCTCGGGATCAGCGACCGCATCGTCGTCTACTACTTCCCGACCAAGGACGAGTTGATCACGGCCGTCGTGAGTGCAATGGGCCTTCGGCTCCAGGAAACGCTGAGCCGGGCCTTCACCTCGCCGGCGAAGGACTACCTCGAACTTCTCAGGACCGTGTGGCCCGTTGTTGCCCATTCGGACGCGGACCCGGTATTCGCGCTCTTCTTCGAGGCCAATGGCCTGGCAACGGCGGGGCGCACTCCGTACCACAGCCTGGTCCCGGCGCTGGTCGAGGCATGGATCGACTGGGCATCCGGCTTCATCGAGGGACCGCCCACTCACCGCCGGCTGGAAGCCGAGACCTCGATCGCCATCATCGATGGCTTGCTCCTGCTCCGGCTACTCAGCGGGCCGGAGGCCGCGGATCGCGTCGCCCATCGGCTCGGCATCTGCTGACCCGGCCCGCCTAGCGGCCGAGGTCGGTGATCACGGCGCGGCCGACATATTGGGCGGCTTCCAGTTCGTCGAACACGGTCCCCAGCTCCGAGAGCTTTGCGACCCGGCCGATGTGGCTCTTCACCTTTCCGGCGGCCGCCATGTCGACGAGTTCGCGCATGTCCTGCACGTTGCCAACGGCGGAGTAGATCAGCGTCGGGTCCTTTGCGAAGAACTCGAACGGGTTGATCTCGAGGTTTCCTTCGCTCGTGGCCGGGATGCCGACGGCGACGAAGAGGCCGCTCCGGCGCAGCAGTTGGAGGCCCAGCTGGAAGCCCGCGATCCGGGCCGTGAACGCGAGGCTCGCGGCGACGCCACCAAACTCGGCCGCGACGAGCGCGGGCGCATCTTCTGGGCTCGCGACGAAATCGGCCCCCATCGACTCGACGAACTTCAACCGCTCCTCGCCGACATCGACGCCGACGACGGTGTACCCGTGCGCCTTTGCAATCTGGATCGCGTAGTGGCCGAGCCCGCCCGCGGCACCGACGATGGCGACCGGGCTGCCAGGGCGCACGCCGTGCTTGAATAGCTTCTTGACGGCGCCGTAGGCCGTGAGTCCGCCGCACGCGAGCGGCGCTTCTTCGTCGCCGATGCTGTCCGGCAGCTTGACCAGCGACTTCGCGTAGACGCAGAACTCTTCGGCGAAGGTGCCCATGATGCCCTGGGTCTGTGCGCAGTGTCGCGGCTCGCCGGACAGGCAGTACTCGCACGCGCCGCACCAGTAACCGCCGCCGGTGCCACCGAGGCCCAGGATCACCCGATCGCCCACGGCGATGTAGCGGTCGGCGCCCTGGCCGAGCGCTTCGACGGTCCCAATCGCTTCGTGGCCCACCGGCATCGTGTCGGGGACACCGGCCCAGTCGCCACGAACGATGTGGAGATCCGAATGGCAGACGCCGGCACTGTGGATGCGGATGCGCGCTTGCTCGAACGCGGGCTCCGGGGTGGGCAGGTCCTGGATCTCGAGAACACCGGCTTCGAGGCGGGCGGCTTTCATGGCGGGCTCCGATTCGGATGCGGCGCTGGATGCGCGCGCGTCTTGAAGCAGTAGCACGCCCGAAGCCGTCGTCTGGCCAGTCGCTTCAGTCTTGCTTGGACCCGGCGCTGGCCCCTCTCAGCATCCGCCCCCAGGCGATCAGGGGCCCCGCCTGGGCCTCCCAGAGTGTGTCGATCTGCTCGCGCGTGGAGAGCCCGGTCGGCGGATACTCGTCGACGCGCGGCGCGTAATAGCTGCCGAACACGACGTCGAACACGGGCAACCAGATGGCGTAGTTCTTGTCCTGATGCTCGGGTTCTCGCGAGTGGTGGATCCAGTGGAACTGGGGCGTCGAGAGGAATGGGAGCAGGTGTCGAAGGCCGTCCATGCGCACGTTCGCGTGAATGAAGAAATCCCACACGGGCGGAAGCAGGCCCGCGGCCACGATGGCGACCGTGGTCTGCGGTGCGCCGGAAAGGTCGAATAGCAGACCGACGGATAGGCCCCGAACCAACGCCTGGCCGGCGAGCTCGAAGAAGTGCGATCGATAGATCGACGTCGCGTTCAAGTGTTCGTCACTGTGGTGGAGCTTGTGCAGCTCCCACAGGGCCGGCCACTCGTGCTGCTTGCGGTGCCACCAGTAGTACCAGAAGTCGCCCAGGAACGCGGCGACGCCAAACAGGATCACGCCATCGACGACCGCGCCCACGATGGGAACGTCGATCGAAACTCCGAGAGACGGGTAGGGGAACGCGGGGAGTCCCATGGAACTGGCGACCGCCTGCGTGAGCATCACGGTCAGCGCGAACAAGACCGGCGTCAAGACGAAGTTACTGGCAACGATCTTCCAGTTGAAGATGTAGTTGGAACGGGGCGTCGTCGGGTTCACGGGCCATCGCTTCTCCATCCAGAGGAAGAGCGGCCAGGTCACCAGCAACAGGGCATATGCCAGGAACAGCAGGGTCATTACTGCGGTGAGTTGATGGGTGAATGTGGCTGTCAGCTGCTGCATGGCATCTTCCTGACCAAGCGGTTCGCTGCAGGTGGCGGTCGCGCCTGTCGCGTGGGCGCGACCGATCCTCTCCCAGACGGAGTTGATCGGAAGCGAGACGGCGACATGCCGACCGCGCGCTTGAAGGCGGTCGAGAACGAGAATGCGCTGGCATAGCCAATCTGGTCGGCGATGACCTCGATCGGGTGACGACTCTCGGCGAGCAGGCGTTGGGCCTGTGCCATGCGGAGCTGTTCGACGACGCGCGCGGGTGTGGTTCCGTGGTGACGTCGGACGATGCGAAACAAGCTGGTGCGGGAGGTTCCCAATGAACCGGCGAGGTCTGCCGCGTCCCAGGGGCCGCGCGGCCGATCGGAGACGCGACTCCACAGGCTCGCCAGTCTGACGGCTTCCTGGTCAGGCGCCGCCGCTGCGTGCGGCGTCAGCATCCGCTCGACCTGGTGACGCAGGATCGTGGCATGGAGTTCGAAGACGTCTGCGCGGGGGCCGGCATCCGAATGCAGGGCCGCATCGCCGAAGCGGTCTGCGTACCGTGAAGACAGGTACTCGGCCGGGCTCTCACCGGCGCCGTGGGACCGCGGCGTATGGGACGGCACCGCTTCGCCGAGCGGATGTTCAGCCAGCATGCCTTCGACGGGGGGGACCAGGCGCCGCAGCCAATGGCCGGGAAGCCGCTGAACGCCCGGCGCGTGAAGGTGCTCCCAGCGCGGGTCGTCGATGAGGCGAATCGCGAGAAACTTCCAATGGGCCGAACGCGTGGTGAAGCGTCGCGCGACGCCTGCGGGAGAGATGACGAGGTCCGTTTCGCCCAGATCCAGGCGCTTCCCGTCGGCCTCGAGAACCCCGGATCCTTCGATGGTCCCAAGCAGAAGGTGCGTCGCGCCCGGCCCCGGCCAGTCGAAGCCGCGGCCGACTGCACTGATGCCCACGATCGCGATGCCTGCGCGCCGGAGAGGTTGTGCGCCGGGATCGGCGAGGGGGAGCAGCCAATCGCGGCTTCCCGGGGGTACTCGGACCCGATGCGGCGCCTTCAGCGACTTGGCCATCGGGCTAGAATGGCACGAATTCGTATGGAATGTGAATGCTTGCGGATTCACGCCAGGCAGACAACGCGGGACCTTCTGGCCCGTGACATCGAGATCCCGCCCATGGTCCGCCTCGCCGAGATTTCCGAGGTCGAGCGCCATCACCTTCTGCTGAAGGTCTGCGAGCCATTCGAATCGCGGCCCTGGGCAGAAGGGCCGCCACTCTCGAAGCGGCGTGTCGCCCTCGTGACCTCGGCAGGGCTTCACCGGGTTGGCGACCCTGCCTTCTCGCTCGTGGACCTCAGCTACCGCGTGATTCCAGGGGACATCGAAGCCAGCGATCTCACCATGACGCATTCGTCGGTGCACTTCGATCGCACTGGTTTCCGCGAGGACGTCAATCTCGTCTTCCCGATCGACCGGCTGCGCGAACTCGAAGCCGAGGGCGTCGTGGGCTCCATCGCCGACTATCACTACTCGTTGATGGGCGCCGGTTGGCTGCCCCACCAGATCGAGCCGACGATGCGCGAACTCGCGCGCCTGCTTCGCGAGGACGATGTCGATGCGGTCTGCCTGGTACCGGTCTGACCCAACTGCACCCGCGCGGTCGGCGCGGCCAGCCATTACCTCGAGTCCGAAGGCATTCCGACGACGGGCATCAGTCTCGTTCGCGAGCACACCGAGCAAATGCAGCTTCCGCGTTTTCTGTGGGTTCCGTTCGAATTGGGACGGCCGTTCGGTGCACCGAATGAACCCGACTTCCAACGGCGTGTTCTTCGTTCCGCGCTGGAGTTGCTCGAGCGTACGGGCGGGCCCGTTCTCCTGGAGGACTTCCCGGACGACGCGCCGGCGGCGATGGCGGGTGAGGACGAAGAAGCCGCGTGGGCGTGTCCGGTCGCGTTCCATCCGCCGGCCAGCGAGCATCCCGAACTCGTCGCGGCCACGATCGAAGAGATGGCGCGCCTCGCAACTTGGCATGAACTCTACGTCGAGAAGCGAGGAGCCGCTGCGCCGGGATCGAGTGGTCTCTCGTTGCAGAGAGTTGTTCCATTGCTAGGCGAGCTGGCCGAGGGTGTTGAGGCGCCCGACGCAGAGAGCGAACTCCCGATCCAGGAGTGGCTGCGCCTCGGCTGCGACGACCTCCGCACCTGGTATCTGGAGGCCGCACAGGGTCAGCCCGGCCGCGGCACGTCCACCGAGATGCGCGATTGGTTCTGGCGCGATACCGCGGCGGCCCGGCTGATCGGAGCTTCAGCCACGGCCCTGCTCGAGCACTCCAACCCGCTGCTGAAGTTTCTGGCGGGTCGTGCGCTCGTGCCTCGGGAGTACTTTTCGGCGCTGATGCCGACTACCGACCCCTCCTCATGGGAAACCGAAGGAAAGTCCTGATGCCGACCCAGACCGAGACCATCGTTCGAACGCCGATCAAGACGCGCGGCGCCTGGATGGGTGCGGAACTCGCACGCGGCGATGATTGGCTCGTTCCGCTCACAGGAGAACACCAGCGCGACCTGCGCGGGCTCATTTCACAGGCGCAGGAACGTGGAATCGGCCTTTCCGATATCGGCCCCGACACGTTTCGACTCGGCTCACTGGTGGCGCTTGCCGAGTCGGTCCGCACGGAGATTGAAGACGGGCTGGGCATCGTTGTGCTCCGAGGGCTCGATGTGGCGGGGCTGACACCAGAGGAAGCCGGCATGGCGTACTTCGCATTTGGCGCCGCATTCGGTCGGCCAATCTGCCAGAACGCACGCGGCGACCTGCTCGGTCACGTCCAGGACACGGGCCGCGACATCATGACGGACCCCAACGTTCGGGGTTACCAGACGCGCATCGCACTTCCGTTCCACACGGACACATCGACCGATTTGCTAGGCCTCCTCTGTTACCGGCGGGCAAAGTCCGGAGGTCGCAGTTCCCTCGCGCCGCTCTTGACGATCTACAATCGCTTGCTGGAAGAAGCGCCTGAGCTGATCGACACGCTGTACGAGCGCTTCCACTACGACTGCCGCGAAGAAGTCCACGTGGATGGGTTTCCCTACTACAGCCGGGCGGCGGCCAGTGTCCGCGAGGGGAAGCTCTCGCTACGCCACAACTCCGGGTATGCGAAGACCGCGCAGCGCATCGAGGGCTGCCCGCGAATGAGCGATGCGCAGGCCAGGGTGATGGCACTGATCGACCGTTTCTCGTTCGACGAGGAAATTCGCTTTGACGTTCAGCTCGAAGAGGGCGACATGCTCTTCGTCAACAACTACCAGGTGATGCACGCGCGCAGCGAGTTCGAGGACTACGACGAGCCCGAGCGAAAGCGACACCTCATGCGTCTCTGGCTGTACCTGCATGACGGTCGCCTGCTCGCGCCGGACTTCGACAATCGTGACACGATCGTGACGACTGAAGGAGCAGCGTCGTCGTGAAATGGATCCTTCGCCTGTTCGGTGCGCTGCTGGTCGGCTTCCTTGCGATCGGTGTGTTTGCGGCGTGGGCGTTCGAACCGTGGTCGGATACACGCCCGTTGCGAACGTGGTCCGAAACCCTGCGGGCCAGCATCGTGGCGGACGGCGACCGCGAAGCGCTGGCCGACAGTTTTAGGAACTGGGACCGGGACCTACCATTCGGCGTGCTGAAGGCGGCGCCACGTTCACACGCCTTTCCGCGTTCGCCGCGCGAACTCGATGTCGGGTACGGGTACGAGGGCGAGTCGCGCCCGCTCGCCGCGTACCTCGACCGGGCGAAGGTGCAGGGCCTCCTGGTGCTTCATGGTGGGGAGGTCGCGTTCGAGGAGTACCGGGGCCGGACGACGGCGGAAAGTCGGTACCACCTGTGGTCTGCCTCGAAGAGCTTTACCGGCACGATCATTGGAATGGCGCTTCACGACGGGACGATCGAGAGCCTCGACGATCCCGTCGAGAAGTACGCGTCGCAGTTCCAGGGCACCGCGTATGGAGAAACCTCGATCCGCCATGTGATGATGATGTCGTCGGGCGTCGACTTCTTCCATTTCAAGGGCTTCCCCGATCGCAACTGGATGTATCTGCGAGCCTTCCGGCTCGGTCAGGACCTCAGCAACTTCGCCGCCGAGCTGGGTCGGCGCGTGCCCGGCGGCACCGATTTCAACTACCTGGCGACTGACACCCACGTGCTCTCCGAGGTACTGAGCGGTGCCTATGGACGGCCCTACCTGGAGGTCGTTCAGGAGAAGCTGTGGAACGGCCTCGGGATCGGCGGCGACGCGATCTGGTCGAAGCACGCCAGGGGCCCCGAAGGAATTCCGTATGGGCATTGCTGCCTGGCCACGCGACTCATCGACTTCGCACATCTCGGCGAGTTCTACCTGCGCGACGGCATCTGGGACGGGCAACAGTTGGTGCCCGATGGATGGGTGCAGACAGCGGGGATGCCCGGTGCGTCATTCCAGGAGCCGACCGATGACGAGTCCGGTTACGCAATGCAGTTCTGGGTCCCCCCCGGATCCGAGGGCGAGTTCTATGGGGCCGGAGCATTCGGCCAGTACGTCTGGATCGATACACGCCGCAAAGTCGTCATCGCGCAGTTCGCGGCGCAGATTCCGGGCGATGCCGAAGAGGCCGAACGCAACGCCGCATTCCGCGCAATCGCCGAGGCGGTGAGCCCGCCCCGGTGACGATCCCTGACCTGGCGAGCCGCGCGTCCCCACTGCTCCCTTGCGACTGTCCTACGCTCGCGCCATGACGATGACGAATCAGCGTGTCGTGCTGGCGCAGCGACCGGTCGGCACGGCGACACCCGATTGTTTCAGGGTCGAGACGGCCGAACTCGCGGAACTGGGACCCGACGAGATCCGTGTGGCGGTGGCGTACGTCTCGGTCGATGCCGGGACGCGGACCATGCTGAAGGGCGAGGGCTTTCATGCGCAGACCGGGCTCGGTGAGGCGATCCTGGCCGGTGGTGTCGGACGGATCATCGCCTCGACGGCGGCAGGCTGGGAGGTCGGGCAGGCCGTTCGTGGCGGTTTCGGAGCACAGACGATCGCGACCGTGACACCGCGGGAACTCGAGCGCGTCGATGAATCAGCGGGCCCGCTCAGCGCGCACCTTGGGGTGCTAGGCCGCTCGACCGGAGTGACGGCCTGGATCGGGATCCGTCGTGTCGCGAAGCCCCAGCCGGGGGAGACTTTCGTGGTTTCCGCCGCGGCTGGCGCGGTCGGATCAATCGCGGGGCAGATCGCCAAGCGGGACGGCGCACGCGTGATCGGCATCGCCGGCGGTGCCCGGAAGGTGGCCTACCTCACCGACCGCCTCGGCTTCGATGCCGCCGTCGACTACAAGAACGAGGATGTGAACGCGCGCCTTCGTGAACTCGCTCCGGATGGAGTGAATGTGTTCTTCGACAACGTGGGTGGGCCCATCCTCGACGCCGTACTCGACAACATTGCCATGCACGCTCGCGTCGTGATCTGCGGTGCGATCTCCCAGTACGACGACATGGACAACGTCACGGGACCGTCGCTGTACCTGCGGCTGGCCGAACGGCAGTCGACGATGGAAGGGTTCGCATACTTCCACTTCCCGGAGAGCATCGCCCCGGCGACTGCAGAGTTGGGCGAGTGGCTCGCGGACGGCTCGTTGGTTCTGGCCGAAGAGATCCTCGAGGGAATCGAGCGCTACCCCGAAGCGCTGCAGTTCATGTTCAGCGGCGGAAACCTGGGGAAGCTGATGGTGAAGGTCGGTTAGTCCCGATCCGCTGCCATGAACGCTTCGAACGCGGCTTCGTAGTCGGAATGCCAACGAGAGAGCGCGGGTCGGTTCTCGGTCATGTCGCCGGTTCCCCATTCGATGCGTCGCCGATCGATGTCGGCCGTGACCTCGTTGTCCGGGCAGAGAACGTAGAAGTCTCCGCACCCCAACCTTTCGAGGAGATGGTCGGCGACCTGTTCCGGAAGCCAGGCAGCCGCTGGCTTCTCCTTCAAGAAGCGCTTCATCATTCCCGTATAGGTGAAGCCGGGCACCAGCAGATGCGCCGACACCTGGCAGCCTTCAACCCCTCGAAGCTGGTGGGCCAGGCTCTCGGTCAGGCTCTTGATGCCGGCCTTGGAGACGTTGTAGGCCGCGTCGCCGGGCGGGTTGGTGATTCCCTGCTTCGAGCCCGTGTTGATGATCGCGCACGGCGTGCCCTGTTCGATCATTCCCTGCGTGAACACCTGCAGGCCGTGGATCACGCCCCATAGGTTGACACCCAGCACTCGCTGCCAGCCGTCCAGGTTCTCCCAAGGGCCGCCACCGCCGCCCGTTCCCGCATTGTTCATGAGCAAAGCGACCTCGCCGAACCGACCGAGTGCGGCATCGCGCAACGCTTCAACGGAAGCAAGCTGCGAGACATCCGTCTCGATCGTCAGGACCGCATCGGCTCCACTCGCAGACAGCGTGGTGAGGGTCCTCGCAGCCGTGTCGAGCGCGTTGCCGTCGCGGTCCGCGACGCACACGTTCATCCCGGCGGCTGCCAGTCGACTCGCCGTGGCAAGGCCGATCCCACTGGCACCGCCGGTGATGACGGCGGTTCGACCTGCGATAAGTGCGGGATGTGCCATGCAGCGTTCTCCTGATCGAGTGAGAGGGGGTGGATGTCGAAGTGTGGCACTCTAACGCGCGGCGGGTCCCGCCGACGGAGATCTCATGACGGAATGCACCTTGTATGGAATTCCCAACTCCCTGTACACGGGTAGGGCCCGCAGCTACCTGATCAAGGCCGGCATTGCCTACCGAGAACTGGCGCCCAACCGCCCCCACTTCGCCGAGCACGTCGTTGCGAAGGCGGGCGGCAAGTGGAGCCTGCCGACGATCGAGTTCGCGAATGGAGAAGTGATCCGCGACGGCGTCGCCATCGTCGATTATTTCGAGACCGAATCGGACGGTCCGTTCGCTCCGACCTCGCCGCGTCAACGCGTCGCGAGCCTGCTATTCGACGTGATCGGGGCCGAAGGGCTGCTGCGGCCGGCCATGCACTACCGCTGGAACTTCCCCGACGAGAACCTGGCGCTGCTCCGGTTCCATTTCCGAACCATCGTGCCCGACGTCCCGAACCGGGACGAGATCGCCGAGGGTGGGATGGACCGCATGCGTGCGGCTTGCATGGCATTCGGGGCCGTTCCCGACACGCTGGCCGTCGTCGAAGCACTCTACGCAGGCGTGGTCGAGAAGCTGGACGCGCACTTCGCGCGGTACCCCTATCTGCTGGGCGGAAGGCCATGCATCGGAGACTTCGGTCTGATCGCGCCGATGTACGGCCACCTGGGTCGGGATCCGAAGCCGTTGTCGATCCTCCAGTCCGAGGCCATGCATGTGCTCAGGTGGGTAGAGCGGATGAACCGGCCCGATGCCGATGCCGGCGAGTTCCCGGACCCGGCGCCCGGCTACCTCCCGGACGATGAAGTCCCCGACACCCTGGTGGACGTTCTGCGCGAGATCGCCACCGACTTCGTCCCCGAGACCCGCGCGGCTTGCGCGGCGATCAATGAGTGGATCGCGGCGCAGGCCGCGCTGCCGCCGGGCACCCCGTGCGAACGCGGCGTGGGCCAAGCCAAGTTCGAGGTGCGCGACGTGACCGTGAGCGCGATGGCACAGCCCTTCCGTTTCTACTTGCTGAAGCGGGTGCAGGACGCGGTCGCGGCAATGGGCGAAGCGGATCGGCGCGCAGCGACTGAGCTGCTCGCCGCTTGCGGGATGTCGGACATCCTCGAACTGAAGCTATCGCGCGACATCGGACGCGATGGCAACCTCGAAGTGTGGCGCTAGCCGCCCACCCTGAAGGAGATCCCATGGCGTTTGGAGCAGAATCGACCACGGACGAGGTCCTTCAGGGCATTCGGCTCGACGGCAAGCACGCGTTCGTGACGGGAGCGACGGGCGGGCTTGGAATCGAAACGGCGCGCGCATTGGCGTCGGTCGGCGCTTCGGTCACGATCGCCGGTCGCAGTGCAGAGAAGATCGATGCCGCACTGTCGACGCTTCGCAGTGAGGTTCCGGGTGCCTCGTTCGACGGACAGCTTCTGGATCTTGCGTCCCTCTCGAGTGTCGCCGACGCGGCGAAGTCTTTCGTGGGCCGCGCGCAGCCGATCGACCTGCTGATCAACAACGCCGGCGTCATGATGTGCCCGGAAGGTCAGACCGCGGATGGCTTCGAGACCCAGTTCGGGACGAACCACCTGGGCCATTTCGCGCTGACCGCGCAGCTCCTTCCGGCGCTCGCACCGGGTGCGCGCGTCGTTACCCTGAGCTCCGGCGCCCATCTTCGCGGGTCGGTCGACCTCGACGACTTGAACTGGCAGTCGCGCGACTACGACCCGAACCTGGCGTATGCCCAGTCGAAGACGGCCAACATCTGGTTCGCATCGGAGTTGCAGCGCCGCCACGGCGATCGCCTGCTCTCGTTGTCGGTTCACCCGGGCGTGATCCAGACGGATCTGGCCCGCCACCTTCCGAAAGCCGTCGTGGACGGGATGCGGGCGAGCTTCGCGGAAGCCGGCATCGTGCCGAAGACGGTTCCGCAGGGAGCCGCGACGACCGTCTGGGCTGCGACGGCGGCCGAGCTCGCAGCACACGGCGGAGAATACTTGCTGGACTGCCAACGCACCCGGCCGACGACGGCCGAAGATCCGCGGACAGGCTTCGCTCCGTGGGCCTATGACCAGGCTGGCGCTGAGGCGCTATGGCCGCGGTCCGAAGAGCTGACCGGCGTTCCCTTCGCCTAGCATTCGGAACTGAGATGCTGACTCATCCGATCGTGCAGGTGGCCTACTTCGTCGAGGACGCGCAGGCGTCCGCCGAACGGATGGCACGCACGTTCGGAGCGGGTCCGTTCTTCTTTCTCGAACGCATCGAACTCGCTTGGGGGGAGCATCGGGGCATGCCGTGCCAGTTCGTCCACTCATCGGCCTACGGACAGTGGGGACCGGTGATGATGGAACTCGTGCAGCAGGATGAAGAGGGTCCATCGCCGTTTCGCGATCTCTACGGGCCCGGCAAGGAGGGCATCCACCACGTCGCGACGATGGTCGATTCGCTTCCCGAGACCTACCGCCACTACGCCGACAGAGGGTTCGAGATCGCGGCCAGGGCTGAGACGCTCACAGGAACGGAATTCGCCTTCGTGGACACCGTCTCTGCGCTCGGGCACATGGTCGAGGTCTACGAAGCATCTGAGACGTTGCTCGGCTTCTACGCGATGGTCCGCCAGGCGGCCGAAGGCTGGGACGGCGATGCGCCGCTTCGACGGCTGGGGCCGCCGCCGTCCTAGAGGACGACGGGGAGTTGCTCGAGCCCCAGCACGAAGTTTCCGCGTCGCCGAACTTGCGGCGCGTCCGGATCCTGCAGGGCGATCTCGGGGAAGCGGTCGAGCAGCTCATCGAACAGGACCGTCAATTCCAGCCGTGCGAGCTGGGCTCCCAGACAGTGATGCCGGCCGAAGCCGCCAAACGCGAGGTGTTCGTTCGGATGGCGGCCGATGTCGAATCGGTTCGGCTCCGGGAATGCCCGCTCGTCGCGGTTTCCCGACGGGTACAGCAGCAGCATGCGGTCTCCTTCGCGGATCTGCTGGCCGCCGAGTTCCACATCGCGGGTCGCCGTGCGGTTCATGTTCTGGATCGGGGTTGCCCAGCGGAGCATCTCTTCGATGGCACTCGGAAGCAGTGAGCGGTCCTGCCGAAGGGCCTCCCATTGTTCGCGGTTGCGCATCAGGGCCTCCAGTCCCCCGGACATCACGTGACGCGTCGTCTCATCGCCGCCGACGAGGATCAACATCGTCTCGAAGATGATGTCTTCTTCCGTCAGACGGCGACCGTCGATCTCGGCGTCGATCACAAGGCTGACGAGGTCCTCGCGCCCACTGTCGCGTCGCTCCGCCATGATGTTCCGCATGTACTCGGCGTAGGCCATGACGGCGGGGCCGACTTCTTCGCGGATTTCGTCCCCGCCGGTCGCGAACAGGTCGGACCAGTGCAACAACGTTGCGTGGTCGACTTCGGGGAGGCCCATCAATTCGCCAATCATGTACATCGGCAACGGCGTAGCGACGTCACGGACGAAGTCGCACTGGCCGCCCGCCGCGACCGCGTCGAGCAACGCGCTGACCTTGGTGCGCAGGAACGGTTCATGATCCTGCACCCGACGAGGCGTGAACCCCGCGCTGATGATCCGGCGCCGCAAGATGTGCTCCGGCGGGTCGAAGTTGATCATGCTCGGGACGTTGGAGTCGGGTCGCGATCCGGCACCAGAGCCGAAGATCTTCCACTCCCGTGACACGTGCATCAGGTCGTCGTATCGCGTGATCCCCCAGATGCCGGTCGAATCGTCCCAGTAGACCGGCGCTTCGTCGCGCATCCAGGCGAACAGCGGCTCGGGGTCGACGTAGAACCCAGGGTCGAGAAGTTGGATCTCGGGCCGGGTCGGGTGCTGCGCCTCCCTCGTCCCTGCACGGTCCAACGTGATTTCGAACGGACTCAATTCCTCGGACACCCCGGGAAGCTCCCTTGTGATCGTGGCGCCAACAACGGCGCCGGAACTAGGTTAGTTGACGACCCGGAGCCCACGTCCGACCGTCGATTGGTTGTCGAGGGACAATCGATCGCGCAGCTCGGAGACGGGCGTGTTCCACTCACTGTCCCAGTGCACACCAAAGAGAGGTTTCGCGCGCTTGCCAGCGTCGAGTCCGGAAGAGAATGCGTCGAAGAGTTCACCGACGTCTCCTCGTCGCCAGTTGACGTCAGCTTGCTCCTGCGTTCGAAGGTGCGCGACGGCTTCTTCCCATCGTGCGACCGTCGCCTGATGCGGGAGCGGTTGAAGCCCATCTGGACGATCGCAGCATCCTCGACGTTGGCGTCCGCGAGGTCACTCCGTAGGAACCGCCAGACGGCGTCCATATACCGAAGCGGGTTGCGGGTCGGTTCCGGCGAGTATCGATAGGTGCTCACTGCAGTTGACGATCTGGCCATCTGCAGAGGCTGGGCGATCGCGGAACCGATCGCAAATCGGGTACTGGCACCGGCGGGGCAGAGCCCATGTCCTCCGGGCCTAGCACTCGCCGTCTTTGATCCAGCGGCCGGTGGGATCGCAGACCATTCGCTGGCCGGCCATGCAGACCAAGGCGCCCTCTGAGAAGCGGTTTCCGTCCTGCGAGCAGCTCGCGCCGATGTCGGCGCCGTCCTCGCGCGCGGCGTGTCGGATCATCTCTTCGGGGAGATCGGCCGTCAGGCTGATGCACCCGGTGAGGGCGACGAGGGCAAGAATCGAGAGGGCGGCAATACGCATGGGTTGACTCCGTTGAAACGCGGGCGCGTGTTCTGTCTCTACATACGGACCAGAGGCGCGGATCTTTCAGCAGATTCGAAAGAAAATTCCGGAGCGTGTCGCGGCCGTGAGGGGCTAGCGGATGACGCTCGCAAGCCAGTCCGTGAACTGCTGCCAGTACGGCGCGTTGACGAGCAGGTTCCGCGCCGGCACCAGGGCCATGAGCGGGAGGCCGACGCCGTAGACCGGATGGAGGCGCCGCTGGTAGACCGCGTCGTGGAGCATGGCCAGAAGGA
>JAJDAQ010000112.1 GCA_029261815.1 Deltaproteobacteria bacterium | reverse complement strand
TTGCGCTGAACGACCTCCGACCCCAGGAGTTTGGTGACATTCGCTTCCGCGCCCGGCTCGGTGCCCTCGACCGCACGGATGACGCCACGCAGGTTCATGAGGACGATCGATTCAGTCTCAGCGAGCCCAGCACCGACCTGCCGCGCCAGCCCGCGATCCTCGGGTGCGAATTTTTCGAGCAATGCGAGCAGGTCCGGTCCTCCGCCACCCATCCCTCCCGAAGACCCGCCGCCGATCGAAACGCGTTCGTTGCCCAGCGTGTTCCGTGCGACCGTCCATCCATTGTCGACGGGCCCAATGACGTCTTCATCCGGAACGAAGACATTGTCGAAGAAGACTTCGTTGAAGTGGGAATGTCCCGTGATCTGGCGCAACGGGCGCACGTCTACACCCTCTCCATGCATATCGATCACCATCATCGTGATCCCGGCGTGCTTCGGGCCGTCCGCGTTCGTGCGCACCGTCGCGAAGCCGCGATTGCATAGGTGTGCGTTGCTCGTCCACACCTTCTGGCCCGTGACACGCCAGCCCCCGTCGACCTTCACGCCGCGGGTCTGGACGGCCGCCGCATCCGACCCGGCGCCTGGCTCACTGAAGAGTTGGCAGAAGTCGAGATGCCCTTCGAGGCTGGGTCGAACGAAGCGCTCCAACTGCTCGGGCGTACCGTGCTGGGAGATTGTCAGCGTGTTCCACCCGCTGATGCTGAGATCCGGGCGTCGCACGCCGGCGAATTCTTCTTCGATGACGAGCTGCTCGACCGCGCCCGCGTCACGGCCCCACGGCCGGGGCCAGTGCGGCACGAGGTAGCCGCTATCACTGATGGCCTTGCGCTTGGCTTCCTCTGGAAGTGCGCGGTACTCCGCGACGAAGGCGCGCACTTCCGCCCGATGGCTTTCGGCCTCCGGAGGCAGCTCGATCGTCGCCTTCGTACGAACGCCACGCGTCATCAAGCGGACGACTTCCTCGCGGGCTTGATCGACCGGTTCCATCAACGCTTCGAGCGCGATCGCACGACGGAGGTACAGATGGGCGTCGTGTTCCCAGGTGTAGCCAATGCCGCCATGCACCTGGATGTTCGTCTTCGCGCAGAACGCGAAAGCCGGGAGCGCGAGTGCGCCCGCCGTCGCAGCAGCGAGGGCTCGCTCCTCGTCATCGAGGTCGGCGCGAGCCGCTCCCCACGCACTTGCCGTCGCCTGCTCCGTGGCGACCAGCATGTCCGCGCAGTGGTGCTTCACCGGGCCAAAGGTCCCGATCGGTCGACCGAATTGCCGGCGCTCCTGCGCATAGGCGGTGCTCATTTCGGTGCAGGCGCGGGCAGCACCCGCGGCTTCCGCTGCTGAAAGTGTGCGGGCCAATCGCACAAGCGCACTTCGCGCTCCTCGGAGCAGGTTGGCCTCGGGCACGTCCACGCTGTCGCAATCGACCCGTGCCGCGCGACGACTGAGGTCGATGTTCTTCTGCGGTGTGATCGTGACCCCCGGCTGCCCCGCATCCAGCAGCGCGACGTCATCCCCCACACAAACGACGAGAAGCCCCGCGACTTCGGCGCAGAGCACCAGGCCCGCGGCGCCCGTGACCCGTCCGTCGCCACGCAGTTCCAGATCTCCTGCCCATCCGACCCCGCCGACGGCCGAACCGTCGACCAACGCCGTCAGGAACTTGGCGCGCGCGGAATCACTGCCGCACTCCGCCAAGAGCGCAGACGCGAGCGCTGTCGGAAGGAAAGGGCCCGGCGCCATGGCATAGCCCAGTTCCTCCAGGACGATGGCCAATTCGGGAAGGCCGAAGCCCTGACCGTTGTCGGCCTCGGAGACGTGTAGGCCCATCCATCCGAGTTCGGCCATTTCCCGCCAGAAGCTCGGGAGTCGATCCACCCCTTCTTCGAGCAACGCCCTACTTTCAGCCCTGGCTTCGTGCTGCTGCAAGAATGATCGAGCCACACGGGCGAGTTCCCGGTGCTCTTCGCTGAGTGCAATCGACATACGTGCTCCTCCGACGTTGCCGGCGATCCGGGCGGCGGCAATACTATGATACTAGTTATGCTGTTGCCAATCGCCCGCAGCAGCCACAGGCGTCAACGGCAAGAAATCAACGAGGGCCCGCGACATGAGTGAACAACGAAGCCCGCAACGAGCAGCGACTCGCGTCGCACGAGAGCTCGTCAGTGCGATTCGCCGCCGCCGCCTCCGACCCGGCGCCAAGCTCGTCTCCGAACACCAGATGGTGGAAGAACTGGGTGTTGCACGCGCCACCGTCCGCGAAGCGTTGCGCTTTCTCGAACTCCAGGGCGCGCTACGAATCAAGGCGGGCCCGGGCGGTGGACCCATCGTCAGCGTTCCCGGCGCCGAGCATCTAGCGAGCGTCCTTTCCCTCCACCTCCAGTTCGCGGACGCCTCCTTCAGCTCGGTCATCGACGCGCGGCGGTCGATCTACCCGGTCCTGGCCTATCAAGCGGCAGAGAACGCGTCGGCCCAGGACCTCGCAACATTGCACGGAGCCATCGCACGCATGCGGACCGGCTTGGACGACAATGTGCTCTTCACGGAAGAGTCCCGTCGATTCATGAGTCTCGTGTCGACGGCCTCTGGAAATCGGGTTCTGGCACTGCTGGTGGATGCGTTGCATCGGATGTCCGAGGGGGGAGCCACACCCTGGGACGAGAAGCAACGCCGCTCGGCATTGCGCAGCTACGACAAGGTCTTTGCTGCGATCGAGCGTCGCGATCCAGAAGAGGCCCGCGCGGTCATGGAGAAGTCACTCACGGCCGCGTCTCGTTACTGGGAACGAACGGCTCCGGACGAACTGAAGGAACCCGTGGCCTGGATCGATTCCGATCAATGATCAACCCGGGTCATGCGGCGCGCAGTAGACCGATCTCACGCTCCAGCGAATCGGGGCAATCAGGAGGAATCCCGGCGTGACAGCAGCCGAACTCTCGTCGAATGGCGCCTCACCCTCCGCTGACGCGGAACTTCGGCCGGGCGACGTGGACCTTTCCGATCCCAAGACCTTCGGCAGCGAGGTTCCCCACGCGTACTTCCGCATGCTCCGGGAAGTGGCGCCCGTGAACCGGCAATCGGAGTGCGATATCCCCGTCTTCCTTCCGGGGCCGGGGTACTGGGCGCTCACACGTTACGAAGACGTCGTCTTCGTTTCGAAGCACCCGGAAATCTTCTCCTCTGCCGTCGGAACGTCCGCGCTCAACGAAGTCCGCCCGCTGGAACGCTCGATGGCGCGCGAGCAACTGATCCAGATGGATCCGCCTACGCATACCGAACTGCGGAACCTCATGAACGTCCAGTTCAAGCCGCGCGCGGTCCGCGAGACCGAGTCGCATTTCCGGAAGATTGCCACCGAGACGCTCGACCGACTCGAGGGAAAGTCCGAGTGCGACTTCGTCGATGCGGTCTCGGCACCGATCTCACTGCGCGGTCTCACGAACTTCCTTGGGGTTCCCGACGCGTACACCGGGCGGTTCTATCGCTGGACCAACGCCATCATGAGTTTCGGCGAACCCGGCCCCGCGAACCTGCTGCGAGCCCGGCTCGCCCTCCTGCAGATCTTCGTCCAGTCGGCGCTGCTGGCCCGCGCGCGCCGGAAGAAGCCGACCGATGATCCGTTCTCCAGTCTCGTCAATGGCACGTACGCGGGGAAACCGCTCACACGCATGATGATCCAGATCAACTTCTTCCTGCTGATCATCGCCGGCAACGAGACAACCCGGAACGCACTATCCGGAGGGCTTCAGGCGCTGTGCGAGCACCCGGAACAATTCGACCGACTGCGGAAGGATCCATCGCTCCTGCCTCAAGCCATCGAAGAGATGCTGCGTTGGGTGTCGCCTGTGATGCAGTTCCGGAGGACGGCCGTGTGTGACACGCAGATCGGAGACCAGGAGATTCGCAAGGGCGAGAAGGTCGTGATGTACTACGGCGCCGCGAACCGGGACCCGCGCGTCTTCGAGACTCCCGAGGTTTTCGACATCACGCGAAGTCCGAACCCGCACCTTGCCTTCGGCACCGGCACGCATTTCTGCATGGGAAGCCATATCGCCAAGCTCGAGATGCGGGTCACGCTCGAGGAATTCCTGCGACGCTTCCCGAACGTGAGCCTCATCGGTTCCCCCGAAAGGCTCCAGTCCAACTTCATCAGTGCCATCAAGCACATGCCCGTTCGCCTTTCCTAGGGGTCTGAACGCACCCTCTCGGTGTGCTCGACCGGCGCCCCGGAAGCGTTGCCGAGGCGCCGGGTGTCGGCTGCCCGACATCTGATGACCCGATGCCGTGGCACCTTGCAGTGCCGCGCGCCCCTGCGTTGCGGTGTGCACTTTCATTCCCTCGAAAGAGGAAGGAGCCCGATGAGCCCGTCCGCAGCTTGCCGCTTCCAATGGAGCCGGCGCATCGCACCGTTGGCGATCACGGCACTCGCCATCGTTCTGGCCAGCGCTGTCCCAGCCTCGGCCGACTTCATCGACGACCTCACCCGACTCGACGCGGCGCTGCAGGCGAACGCGGCAAGGGTGGGCGCTCCGGCGGTTCTGTCCTGCCAGGCGCGGCGACATTCCGCGGTCCGACTCTACGAGGCCGGCGAGATCACACGCGCCGAGCGCAGCCTCAAGTTCTGCTGGACCATCCTCGGCATCTCAGAGACGGAAGCCATGGCCGTACCGGCCGAGCCTCCCGGTCCCACCGCTGAAGAGCTCGAAGCGCGCGCCAACCGCGAGTTCCAAGCGGCCATGGTTCTTACACCGAACCCCACGAACGGCCTGAAGGCGTTCCGTGAATGCACCGGTTGCCACACCACCGAAGGATGGGGACTGAAGGGCGGGACCGTGCCCCAGATCGCGGGTCAGCACCGTACCGTCCTCATCAAGCAACTCGCCGACATCCGTGCCGGAAACCGCGATGCCTTCGTGATGGTTCCCTACGCATCGGTCGACAGCATTGGCGGCCCGCAAGCCGTCGCGGACGTCGCCGCCTACATCGAGTCGCTCGAAATCAGCGTCGACAACAGCAAGGGACCCGGGCGCGACCTCGAACGTGGCCAGCAGCTCTACGCAGAGAATTGCGTGCGCTGTCACGGATCCAACGGCGAGGGGGACGCTGCCGCGCACGTCCCACGCATCCACGCGCAGCACTTCAACTACCTCGTCCGCCAGTTTCAATGGATCCGTGACGGCAAGCGTCGAAACGCCAACGCCGAGATGATCGACCAGATCCAGAGATTCGGGGACGAGGACGTGAGCGCTGTCCTCGACTACGTCTCTCGCCTGGTGCCACCGGAGGCTCTCCAGGCGCCGCCCGGCTGGAAGAACCCGGATTTCGCGCAGTAGTTAGTTGGTCGAGAGCACCCTCGCCCGGGCACCGGCGACCGAGCCGGGAAGCCATGACGAACCGCGGCGGGTCAGCCGTGGGGAAGTTCGGCGGTCGAGGGCGTTTCGACACCCTCGAGATGCTGTTCCAACGCCTCGCAGAAATGTCGCAGCACTTCGAGGCGGGCGCGGCGCTTGTCGTCCGCCGCAACGACCCGCCAAGGGGCCGGCGCGACGTCGGTCTCGCGCAGCAGATCCGTGAGCGCCGTGTCGTACTCGTGCCAGCGACTCCGGTTGCGAAGGTCCTCGTCTGTCAGCTTCCAACGTTTGTGAGCAACCCGGAACCGCTCTTCGAAGCGTCTCTCCTGCTCCTCCGCACTGACATCGAGCCATATCTTCACGAGGACGATCCGATGCTCGACGAGCTGTCGCTCGAACTCGCGGATCTCATCGTAGGCCCGGGACCATTCGTCCGGCGACGCGAGGCCTTCCACACGTTCGACGAGGACACGGCCGTACCAGCTCCGATCAAACAGAGCGACGTATCCGTCTCGAGGGATTCGCCGCCAGAAGCGCCATAAGTAGTGATGGGCGAGTTCTTCTTCGGTTGGCGCGCTGACTCGGATGACGTCGACACGTCGCGGGTCGAGCGCTTCGACCGCACGCCGGATCGCGCCCCCTTTACCGGCAGCGTCGCGCCCCTCGAAGACCCCGACGAGCGACGTCTGCGATTCCCGAGCCCGTCGGTGGAGGCGGCTCAGTCTGGCCTGCAGCACAGCGAGATCGCTGCGGTAGCGCCGTTTCACAAGGGCAACCGAAGCATCGTCTAGACCGATGACTGTGGAATCCTCACCACCGACAACAGGGGTTTCGATCGGCGACGTCGGAGACGGCGCGCCGGCGCCATGGATCCTCGCGCGGAGACCTGAGAGAACCGCATTCCCCACGTCGAGTGCGCGCCGGCGTTCATCCGAGCCGTCCACCACGATCCATGGCGCCTCCGGGACATCGGTCGCATCGAGGATCTCTTCGGTGGCTTCGGCAAACCGCTTGTAGCGGCGCCAATTCGCCCAATCGGCCTTGGTGACCCGCCAGCGTTGGAGCGGGTCCGCCTCCAGTCGGCGAAAGCGCTCCTCCTGGGCGTCGCGGTCCAGGTGGAGCCAGATCTTGAGGATGGCCACCCCGCCGTCCACCAGGGTCTGCTCGAAGCGCCGGATCTCGTCCATCTCCGCGTCGAAGGCTGCGCGGTTTCCGCCATTGACGCGCTCTTGGAGCGGTTCCGAGTACCACGCCGAGAGGAAGATGCCGAGCGACCCGAATGGCGGGAGCGCGCGCCAATAGCGCCACCACCGGGGACGTTCGCGCTCCTCATCAGTCGGTCCGTCGAACGCCCGCGTCGTGATCCAGCGGGGGTCCATCCACGCATTGAGCTGATTGGCCGTCGCACCTTTTCCGGCTGCGTCGACTCCGGCCACGAGGATGACCCCGGAAACACGTTCCTCCAGGAGGTCGCTCTGCGCCGCAAAGAGCGCCTGACGGAGATCCCGCGCTTTGGCGCGGTACTCGGTTTTCCCCATCGGGGGCAAGTCGGGTGCGTTCTGAAGTCTCCTCACGAATTCAAACGGGTCCTCGCTGCGATCGAGCCTGCATCCGCGGCAGTCTCGCCTCCCTGAGTCGCCCTGACTGTCGGCTCCCCGACACCCCCAGCATCCGGATCGATAGACAATGCGAAGAAATCATGGAGATTCGGTGAACACCTTCGAGCTTGAAGAGGCCCCCAGCCCGACCGCGAACGCTGCGTCCCCCGACGCGGAAGCGGCCGCTTCCCCCGGGTCTTCACTGTGGGAATCGCTCGACGACCCGGCGCTCTTCCTGAATCGTGAGCTGACCTGGCTCCAGTTTACTTCACGCGTGCTCCATCTCGCCGCCGATGATTCGGTGCCGCTCCTCGAACGCGTCAAATTCGCCGCCATCGTCGGTTCGAACCTCGACGAATTCTTCATGAAACGGATCGGCGGCCTGAAGCAGCAGGTCTCGGCTGGTGTTCGGGCCCTCACGGTCGATGGGCGATCGCCCGAGCAGCAGATCGCCGAATGCCTCCACGTGATCACGGGAATCGAAGCCCGGCAGCGCACGCTCGTGCGCCGGCTCGTGTCGGAACTCCACGACCACGGCATCGTCGTCGCGAACTACGAGACTCTCAGCGAATCCCAGCGCAAGCGCCTGCGCGATTCGTACTACGACAACATCCTTCCCCTCGTCACTCCCCAGACGTCCGACCCGGCGCATCCGTTTCCGTTCGTCTCGAATCTCTCCCTGAACCTGCTCGTGGTCTACCGCGCGACGTTCGCCTCCGAACCCTCCTTCGCACGCATCAAGGTCCCAAGCGGCGCCGGGATCCCCCGTTTCCTCGAACTTCCTGGCGAGCGAATCTACGTCCCGCTCGAAAGCGTGATGGCCGGCAACCTGGACCTTCTCCTGCCTGGTGCCGTCGTCGAGAGCTGCGAGCGATTCCGCGTGACACGCAATGCGAACACCGAGAGCGACGAAGAGGAAGCCGACGACCTGCTCGCCCTCATCGAAACCGAAATGCGGGATCGTCGGCTCGCACCCATCGTCCGGCTGGAGGTCTCCCGCGGAATGGCCGGCCCCGAGCGCGGGATGTTGGCTTCGGAACTCGGCCTGGACGAGAACACCGATGTCTTCCAATCCGACGGATTGCTCGCGCTCCGGGACCTGATGGAGCTGACCTCGATCCCCGAGCCTGATCTCCTGTACCCCAGCTTCGCACCCGTGGACCATCCGGCCTTCACACGGGACGACCAGTCCATGTTCTTTGCCATTCGTGAGAGTGGTCCCATCCTCGTTCATCAGCCCTACCAGTCGTATGCGACCTCGGTCGAGCGCTTTCTGCGAGATGCCGCCCGTGACCCGAAAGTGCACGCGATCAAGATGACGCTCTACCGGACGGACTCCGGGTCGAAGGCCGTCGACTACCTGATCGAAGCTGCGCGCAACGGGAAGCAGGTCACCGTCGTCGTCGAACTGAAGGCGCGCTTCGAAGAAGAGGCCAACATCCGCTGGGCCAACCGCCTCGAGCGATCCGGCGTGCATGTCACATACGGCGTGGTCGGCCTCAAGACGCACTGCAAGCTGATCCTCGCGGTACGCAAGGATGACGACGGGCTCCGACGCTACGCGCACCTCGGCACGGGCAACTACAACGCCGACACCGCACGGCTCTATACGGACCTCGGCCTCTTTACGTGTGATCCGATGATCGGTCAGGACCTGACCGAACTCTTCAACTATCTTACGACCGGATTCAAGCCGCGTCGAAAGTACGCGCGCCTGCTCCCCGCGCCCAAGCATTGCAAGGAAGCGTTGCTCGAGAAGATCCAACGGGAGATCGCTCGGCAACAGGATGGCACGCCGGGCGGAATCCGGATCAAGACGAACGCGCTCGAAGACGCGGACTTGACGCGCGCCCTCTACGCCGCGAGCCGTGCTGGAGTTCAAGTCGAGCTGATCGTTCGCGACAGTTGCCGTCTGATCCCGGGCATTCCCGGTCTCTCCGAGAATGTCCGTGTCGTCAGCGTCGTCGGCCGGTTCCTCGAGCATCACCGCATCTACCACTTCAAGAACGGTGGAGACGAGGAGTACTACATCGGTTCCGCCGACTGCATGAAGCGCAACCTTGAGAGTCGGGTCGAGGTCCTCGTCCCTGTCGAGGCGCCCGAACTGCGTGGCGAACTCTCGAAGATCCTGGATCTCCTCCTGCAGGATACGGCGGGTGCCTGGGAGATGGGGCCAGACGGCACCTACACCAAGCTCGAACCGCCCCTGGGCGAACCCGTCCGTGACGCTCAGGCGCATCTGATTGATCGGGCCGGGCGCCAGTACCGCAACGCGACACGTCTCAAGCGTCGCGGCCCCAAGTCGAGGCCTCGCAGGAAGCGCCGCTGAGGTGAAGATCTCAGGCACGCAGCCTCTCCTCGTCGCGGTAGACTTTTCTGCCGGGTCCGACGAGGCCTTCGAATGGGCCGTCGAGCTCGCGAACGCGTTCGACGCGCCGCTCCATGTCCTCCATGTGGCACACGACCCCGAAGACGAACCCGGAAGCTATGCGAGCCGCGACGGCGAAGAGATCCAACCCATCGAAGTCGTCGCGCGCGATCGGCTCGCCGCGTTTCTTGAGAGCCAACACGACTCGCTCGCCGCACTGACGAAGGTACGGAGCGACGTCGTGGTCGGCCTCCCCGCGACACGCATCCTGGAGGTCGCAGCGCGCGACGATGCTCAGGCCATCGTCATGGGTGCCCAGGGCCGGACCGCCCTCGCGGACCGCCTCCTTGGCTCGAAGGCTGAGCGTGTGGCCCAGCGGTCGCCCATCCCGGTGCTCTTGATCAAGAGCCACGGACGCGAGTCGGTGCGTTGAGTGTAGACGCCGTCCAGTCGCCGGAGTGGTGGGCCATCGCCAGCGGGCTGTTCGGTGGGCTCGCGCTCTTCCTGTTCGGCCTCGACCTCATGACTGCGGCGCTCAAGGCCGTCGCCGGCGACCGCCTCCGCACCGTCCTCGCACGCCTGACCGTCAATCGGTTCGCGGCCGTGATCTCTGGGGCCGCCGTCACCGCCGTCATCCAGTCTTCGTCCATCACCACCGTGCTCGTGGTCAGCTTCATCAGCTCCGGGCTCTTGTCCCTCTCGCAATCCGTCGGCGTCATCCTGGGTGCCAATATCGGGACCACGGTCACGGCCCAGATCATCGCATTCAAGGTCACCAAACTGTCGATGATGATGATTGGCGGCGGTTTCGCCGTGATGTTCCTGTCGAAGCGGGGCACCCTGCGGCATCACGGTCGCGGCGCGCTCGGACTCGGTCTCGTGTTCCTGGGTATGACGGTCATGAGCGACGCCATGGCCCCGCTCCGCGAATACCCGCCGTTCCTCGACTGGATGACGCGGATGGAACATCCCGCGCTCGGCATCCTTGCAGCCGCCGCCTTCACGGGTCTCGTGCAGTCATCCTCGGCGACCACGGGCGTCGTGATCGCAATGGCCAGCCAGGGACTCGTCAGCCTCTCCGCCGGCATCGCCTTGATCCTCGGAGCGAACGTGGGAACGTGCATCACGGCCATGCTCGCGGCCATCGGCAAGCCACGCGCCGCCGTCCGCGCCGCGCTGGTCCATATCCTGTTCAACTTGCTCGGCGTGCTGATCTGGTTCGGTCTAATCGACTGGCTCGCCGCGCTGACGGTCTGGATGTCCCCATCCTCCCCCGAATTCGTTGGTGTCGACCGGCTGGCGGCAGAAACCCCGCGTCAGATCGCGAACGCCCACACCGCATTCAACATCGCAAACACCCTGATCTTCCTGCCCTTCGCGTCGGTTCTTGCCGCGATCGCCGAACGGCTGGTGCCGGATCGGCCGCTATCCGAAGAAGACGCGATCCGCGCGCGCCTGGACGACTCCCTGCTGGACTCGCCCGCACTCGCGTTGGGCGAAGCGCGGCGCCAGATCACGCGTGTGGGTGAACGCGCAATCGCAATGCTCGAAGCGGCGGCGCCGGCGATGCTCAGCGGCGCGGAGGATCAACTCGACGCGGTCGAGGAGATGGACCGCGCGGTCGACACGGCCCACGCCGACCTGATCGACTACCTCGGCCGCGTAAGCCAACGTTCGCTCACGCCCGATGAAACGGTCGACCTGATCCAACTCATGGACACCTGCAATGCGTTCGAGAGCATTGGCGACGTGATCGAGACCGACCTCGTACGGCGCGGACGCGAGCGCCTGGAAGACGGGGTCACCGTGAGCCCGGCCACGGCCCAGCTGATCCGGGAGTTCCACGAGAGCGTTGTCCAAGCGTGCCGCGACGCGGTCGGCGCGTTCGAGGAGAACGATCCGGCCCGTGCGGCCCGCGTGGTGGCCCGAAAGCAGTCCCTGAACGAGTTGGCCGATCGCGCGGCCCGCCATCAGGCGGAAAGGCTGGTCCAGCCCGAAAGCGGACGCATCGCAGCCTACGCGATCGAAACCGACATGATCGAAGGTCTCCGGCGGGTGTTCTACTATGCCAAGCGCATCGCCCACCAGGTCCCCGCGATACGCCGTCGAGAACCGGTGGGCTGAGCAAGCCGGGCGGACAACGATGTACGACGCGGACTCCCTGGCGGAGCTCGACTGGTTCTCCGAGCTCGACTCGGAGGAGTTCGCGGCCTTACGTGCTCGCGCGGTGCACGCGGCTCACCCGGCGGGAGGCCAGATCTTCGCGCCGACCCACGAGCCGCGCTCCGTCTACCTCCTCGGCGCGGGCTCCGTCCGCATCTACCGGATCTCGGCGGGAGGAGAGGAAGCCACACTGGGGTATGTCGCTCCGGGCGAGGTGTTCGGCGAGCTACCCGGCCTCGGCAAGTTTCCTCGGGACAGCTTCGCCGTTGCTCACGCGGCGTCCGTCGTATGGAAGATCCCGGTCGAGGTCTTTCGCACGCTCGTCCGCTCGCATCCTTCGATGATGGGCGAGGTCATCCGCCAGGTTGGCGAGCGGATGAAGCGAGTGGAGGCGCGGGTCGAGGACCTGATCTTGCGAGACGTCCGCCTGAGACTCGCCAGTGCACTCTTGGAACTCTCCGAGCATCTCGGCGACCCGACCCCCGATGGCATCCGTCTCAGGATCCAGCTGTCCCAGATGCAGCTCGGCACGTTGATCGGGGCCACCCGCCAAAGCGTCAACGCCGCGATGGCCGCGTTCCAGACCGAGGGCTTGGTTCGTCAGCGCGGCACCAGTATCACGGTGTCCTCCCCCGCCGGACTCCGCGCACTCCTCGACACCGATTAGGCGACGAGCCGCCTCGCAGCCAAACTCGGCTACGCCGGTCGGAGCCTTTGCTCGCCTCCCGTCACGGCGAGCGGCGCAGTCCGCTTTCGCCGCGGCTTGATCTTCGGAAAGGCCGCATTGATCTCGCCCAGGAACTGGACGAGCCGCACCGCGTGCAAGCTCAACACCGGCATCCCCGTGGTCAGGAACGCCACGCTGAGCTCTCGCTCCGGGTCGGCCCACGAGAAGGTGTTCGTGAATCCGAGGTGCCCAAAGGCATGCGGATTGTCGGTGCCAAAGAGCGAGAATCGCTTCCCACCCAACATGAACCCAAGGCCATAACGCAGCGGCACGCCCAAGGTGAGGTCGAGTTCCCAGATGCTGTCTTCCTGCGTGGCGCGGCGCACCGTACGCGGATCGAACACACGCACTCCAGCGTACTCGCCTTCGTCGAGGAGGCATTGATAGAAAGACGTGAGTTCCTCTGCCGTCGTCATCACATTGGCGGACGGGATGATGCCCGTGAGGAAGCGCGGGTCGTTCGAAAGTTCGACCAACTCGTCGAGTTCCACACCAAGGGCTCGGGTCAGGAGTGTGGAGAGCGGCGGCGGGACCGGCGGCCCCGTGAGCGAGCCGCGCGCGACCCGATCGATATCGGCCGGCGCGACGCCATAGTTCATCCAGCGGCATCCCAGCGGCTCGGCGATCTTCTCTCGCATCACCTCGCGAATGTCTCGGCCCGTCGTGCGACGCACGACCTCTCCGAGAACGAAGCCACCGGAAATTGCGTGGTACGCCAGAAGCCGCCCCGGTCGCGTCTCGACCCGGGCATCGCACATGATCCGATTCACACGCCCCGGCTGCGTCAAGAGATCGAGGTCCATGGCATCGTGCGGAAGGTTGGGAATCCCGGCGCGATGTCCCAGCAGGTGACGAATCGTGATGCGACTCTTCCCGTGGCGACGGAATTCTGGGATGTAGTCACAGACGCGATCGTCTACGTGGAGCACGCCCTCTTCGCCCAACTTGTGGATCACCATCGCGGTCACGGCCTTCGATGCCGAGAAGACGTTGATCGGGGTGTCGAGGTCCATCGCAACCTTGGGCGTCTCCTCCTCATCATCCGGCCCATTGCCGGACGCGTGCCCGAGCGAACGGTGCAGGACGATGTGTCCACGTCGTCGAATACACACCTGGAGGCCCGGGTAGACCCCGGTGCGATACAACGCCTGGACCCTTCCCCACACGCGGTCGAGATCGGCGCGCGTGGTTCGCGCCTGGCGCGGCGATGCCTCTTCACCGATGCAGGTCACTTCGTCCAGGTCTCGCGGGATCTTGCACCGGGCGAGGTGGGGAATCGGCGCGCGCGCGATCCATTCAAAGGGGTCCATGGGCTCCGCTCCGTCAAGAATGATCGGTTCTAGATCCAGCGTCTCACCGTGCGTCGGTATTCCGCATAGGCGCTACCGAAGCTGCGTTCGAGATAGGCCTCTTCGTGCCGAATCGCGATGAAGTAGATCACGGTCCACGTGACCGGAACCAGGACGACGGCCCAGAGGCTCGCGAAGAGCACGCCGAGGCCGGCTTGCATCAGCCCCATCCCCAGGTACATCGGATTTCGCGTTACGCGATAGATGCCATCCGTGATGAGCTCGGGCGATCGCTTCCAGGGTGCGGGGTCCTGGCCTGACTTGCGAAAGAGTCCGACCGCGGCCGCCATCAGACCGAGTCCTGAAGCGAGCAGCGCGACGCTCACGACCGCACGCCAAACACCGTGGATGGGATTGGGCAGTGGACCCGCCAGCCACGAGATCGCCACCCCGATCGCCAATGCAATGACCGGAACCAACGGCGGTGGGAAGCGGACAGCCGCTCCGGCTTCTTCATGATCACTCATGGCGTTTCTCCTCCTGGCGCTCTCGTAGAAGGTCCAGGATCGCGGGCATCAAGTCCGCCCGACTCACGACGCCGGCCAACTTCCCGTTCTCATGGATCAGGACGCGGCGAAAATCATTGCTCATGATGCAGTCGACGACTTCGACGAGCGGTTCGTCAATGCCGATCGAGACCGCCTCCCGAGTCATCAGGTCACCGACGACGCGCGCGTCATCTTCGGCATACACGCGCAGCAGGTCCCGCTCGCTGAGCACACCCACGATCTTGTTCGCTGCATCCACGACCGGAAGCCCGCTGATCTTGTACTCGAGCAACCGCTCCAGGGCATCGGCGAGTGCACAAGTGGCCTCCACGGAGATCGGGTCAGGGCTCATCACGTCTCGAATCGTCGTCATCCGCTCTCTCCGTCCAACCTACTCGCCAGAAGCATCCGAGGTCTCGCGATGGAATTCCAACCACCAGCGCTCTAGTTCGGCGAAGCTCAGTGCCTCGCCGGACGTCCCCTTCAAAACGATCGCCGCACTCGCCGCATCGCCGTAGACCAGAACAGGCTGGCCCATGATTCCCCTCCGAGGAATTCCCACGACATAGATGGCATCCGCGGCCTCGATCCATGGGTGTGGCTCCGTGTGGCTTTCCATTGGCGCCTCGCTCGGGTCCATCACCTCCACCATGATCGACGAGGGCGCACCATGGGGCGACGGCGCTTGGAGGTAGGCGAGCAGATCGCCGATCGAGCAGACGAACGAACGCGTGCCATCCCGGTGCAACACCTGGGCGCGTGGCGCCGATTGGTCGCGCACGATCATGCCGCAGACGGCCCCCTCGTGAACTTCGATCGGTGCGGCCCGCAGGTCCTGCGACTCAAAAGCGCGATCCGACTCTGCGCAGCCGAGGGCCCACAAGAACAAAGCCGCGATCGCGAGACTTGCGGCGCATCGGCTCATCACGACATCCTCGCCTTCGACAGGATCGCGCCGCTCACGATGCTAGGCAACAGCAACCACGCTGCCCAGATGCCGGCGACCACGATCGGTCCCGGCAAGCTGGCCGTCATGCCGAGATCACCAAGCACGTCCGGACCGGCGAAAGCCTGCATCATCACGATCCGGTAGAGACCCGCCGGGTTCGCGATGACGAGGTTGGCAATGACCTGCTGTGAAATCGCACCGTCCGAGACAACGAGGAGTGCCAGCAATCCGAGATCGAAGAAGAACACGAGCGCAAACCAGGTGATCACAACGGCACTAGCCGCTGCAACCTGCCGGCGCGTGCACGCCGAGATCAGCATGCCGATCGAGAGAAACGACAGGCCCAGCAGCAGCGTCGGACCGGCGAGTTTCGCGAGCGAGCCTGCACCGGCACCGTCGCTCACCAGCGCGACCATCCCAAGGCCGGCCACAACGGCGACCCCCAAGGCAAGCGCGCGCCCGACGAACTTGGCGACGACAACCTCCAGACGGCTGACCGGCAGGGACAGCAGCAGCCCGAGTGTGTTGCGCTCGCGTTCGCCGACGATGGCATCGTGGCTCAGGACCATGGCGACGAGTGGGATGAACAGGCTCACGAGCGTCACCAGGCTCGGACCCGTGAGCTTCGCAAACTCCGCGTCAGCAGACTGCCCATAAAGGCTCACAGCGGACGCTAGCAGCGCGAAGAGCACACTGATCACCAGCACCCAGCGGTCGCGGGTCCGCTCGAGGAACTCGTGCAGCACCAGAGCCCTGCCCACGCGGCCCATCATGCGACCCCTAGAAGTCGGTCATAAACGATGTCCAAGGTCGGCTCTTCTACGCGAAGTCCGCGAACGGTCCCCGGGAATCCGCTCTGGATCTCCATCAGCTCGAGTATGGCCTCCGGAGCGACCTCGACGCCAACGATTCCTTCGCCGCGTTCCACCCTGCCCTTGCCCCACTTCTCCATCGCCTCGCATAGCAACCGGACACGGGCGTCGTCGTCGCCGACTTCGAACCAGACATGATGAGGGAGCCGGGCCGCCATCCGGAGATCGTTCGCCGACCCCTGGGCCAGCACGCGCCCCTTCTGGAGAACGCACATCTGGTCGACGCGGCGCTCCATCAAGGCGAGATCGTGCGTCGACACCAGCACCATCCGCTGCTGCTCACGCCACTCTTCGAGAACCGACCAGAGGACCGCAAGCCCTTCCTGGTCAAGGCCCGCCGTCGGCTCGTCTAGAATGAGCAGGTCGGGCTTCGTCAGTATCGCGACGGCCAGCCCCAGACGCTGACGCATCCCGCGCGAGTAGCCGCGCACGGCTCTGCGGCGCGCAGCGTGGAGCCCCACCCGCTCCAGAACGGCCTCGGTGTGCTCGCGCGATACACCCCGCGCCCTTGCGAAGAAGCGCAGCTGCTGTTGACCGCTCAGGTTCTCTGAGAACGCGACGGCCTCCGGCAGGTACCCGATTCGTCGCTTCCAGTCGTTGTCGACCAGCGCTCGCTCGCCATCCACTTCGAAGGCGCCGTGATCCGGCCGCACGAGACCGAGCAGGACTTTGAGCAATGTGGTCTTCCCCGCGCCGTTCGGCCCTGCCAGCATCGTCGCCTGGCCCGCCTCGAGCACGATCGAGACATCGTCCAGTGCGTCGACCTCGCCAAAGCGAACAAACACACCACGTGTGGCCAGTGTCTTCACCGTGGAACTCCCTCGAACAGCGGAGCGACATCGACGATGGTCGGCGTTCTGAGCATGGGAAAGTCCTCGGCCAGGTGAGAAAGCATCTCCAGCGCTGGGCTTCGCAGCAGCAGCACCGACGCCGGGTATTGGTAGACCAGGCGCGTCGAGAAGCTGTCCGCGCGGTGCGCCCGGTCGCCTACGCCGTCCCCGTCCTGGTCCCAGCCAAGATAGTCGCCCCAGTGATTCCCGCGCCCAGCCTCGCCCCAGACCTGGTCCGAGGCACCGACGTAGAAGATCTGTTGGCGGTTTCCCTGGATCCGGTTGCCAGCAACGAGGTTGCGACGGGTACCCGCCCAGATCTTCAGGCCCATCTCGTTGTCCGAGATCAAGTTGTCCTCGATCTCGTTCTCGGTGCTGCTGTAGAAGAACATCCCGGTTCCGTTGCTCTCGAGTCGGTTCTCCCGAATCTTCGAGAACTGTACGTTCCGGAAGAGCAAGCCGTCGCGCTCATTTCGACGTGCGGCGTTGTCTTCCACGAGCAGGTGTTTGCTCTCCATCAATGCAAAACCCACGATGTTGTCATGGCTCGTGTTGCCGCGAAGCACATTGTCGTACGAGTACATGTAATGGATCCCGAAGCGCTGGTGGCCCGTACGATTTCCTTCAATCACGCTGTTCTCGGTGGCGGACACGTAGATCCCATCCCGGGCTCGTTCGATCTGGTTCCCCCGAACCAACAGATCGGACGCGTTGAAGAGATGGATGCCGTTTCCCCGGTCCGTCGGCCGCAAATCGGCGCGCCCGAGAATGTGATTGTCTTCCAGTCTGGCACCCGGCGTTTCGTGCACCCAGATCCCGAATGCGCAGTCGACCAACTCGTTGTTTCGCACCACCGCGTTCGTCGCAGATGCTGCCAGGTAGATGCAGGCGTCCGACTTCCCGACGTCGTAGCCGCTGTTCGTCACCGTGAGCCCTTCGATCACGACGCCAGCGGACTCGACGACGAGGACACTTCCCTTGCCGCCGCCATCGATCGTTCCACCCAGGCCGCGAATGGAGACCGGTTTGTCCACTCTCGCGCTGCCTGGCCAAAGGCCCAACGGAACCTCGATCACATCCCCGGCCTCGGCACGGCTGATTGCCGCCTGGAGGCTAGGCGCGTCCCGGCCCAGCCTGAGCACCGCACTGTGGGCGGGGGCGCCCACCGAGGCGCAGAACCCGAGAGCAAGGACGACCGCGCACTTCAGTCGCCGCGCGGTCATACGTCACGGACCTGTTGCCCGAGGGCCTCGAGCTTGCGGCGGTGTCGCGGACCGATTTCCTGGCGCACCTCAAGCCGCTGAATCGCGAGCAACGGAGGACAGACGTTCTCGTTGCGGTACGTGGCCTCGCAATCGAGGCACGAGAGACACTCGCGCGGATCAATGCTGCCATCTGACCGGAACGCGCGAGACTCACACCCGCGCGTACAGATCTTGCAGCTCGTACAGAATCGCCGCCGGCGCGGTCCGAGCGGGCGAAAACTGCTGATCAGCGAGAGGCCGCCGCCGAGCGGGCACAGGTAGCGGCAGAACGGCCGATACATCACCAGCGAGACTGCGATCAATGCCAACCACCACGCGAACAGCCCCGCACCTCGGCCCCAGGCCGGCACCAGGAACGTCGACTTGAAGGGCTCGATTTCGGCGAAACGCTCCCCCAGTACCGAGTCCCACAAGAACGTCGCGACCAATAAGACAAGGACGACATAACGAACGTTTCGCAAGCGAAGGTGCCAGCGCTCGGGAAGCTCCCGCGGCTCGAAGCCAAGCCAAGAAGTCAGCTTGCTAAGCAGCTCGGTCATGGCTCCGTAGGGACAGACCCAGCCGCAGAATACGCCGCGGCCCCAGATCAGCGAAGTGACGGCAATGAAGATCCACAGGGTGAAGATCATCGGTTCACTGAGGAAGAGATCCCAACGCCATCCGGTCCGGACAGAATCGGCCACCGTGAATATCTGGGTCACGGACGGCTGCGCATTCATCCACACACCGATCCCGAGGAAGCTCACGGCCATCACGGCCGTGTGCAGCTGCTTGAGGCGGTCGGGGTCGGCAGTGGAGTGCTTTCGCCATACGAAGATCGCCCCGACGAACAGCAACCAGGCCATCAGCAGCCCACTCTCGAGCGCCCGATTGCGCCACGCCTGACGCCAGGGCGCATCGAGGTCCGAACCCTCCGACACGTAAACACTAGTCGGCAACTGGAGACCGGCTCGAAACTCGTGGAACTCGCGGCTGAACGCCCCGCGTTGGTCGTAGCGGCTCCCGAGGAAAACCAGATCGAACTCCGCGCCCGGATCCAGCAACCCCTTCCGGACGAAGAAGATGGCCCCTTCGCTGAACTCGGGTGCGTCCGCGACGGCCGCCCCCGAGAGGTTCCGATAGTCCGTGTCCCGGAAGCTGATCTCGCGCAGTCCCTGGTCCAGCCTCACACGATCAAAGACGCCTCCTCGAACAAAGGCGGATCCCTTGAACGAACTCGAGCCGCGCCCCAACACCACGACCAGGTGCTCGTCCGGAGCCAGCTGACTCATGTAGTAAGCGTACTCGTGGTCGCCGATCAAGGAACGTCCGACGTGCGGAGCATCGGCGATGGTGAAGAACAGGTCGACGAACGGCTCATTCGAATCCCCCGCCCCCATTTCGGCTTCACTCACGGTCAGCCGGCCGAGTGCACCTTCGTCGACGAGCTTCTCGAAGCTCCAGGGTTCGACATCGGTCACGAAGCTGCCGGGTCTCACTTCCGACAGGCTGATGACGCCTACCTCGACTCCGAGACGTCGCGCCACCTCAAGGATCGTATGGTTCTGGGCGAGCACCGTAACAGTCGCACCCGAAATGGCGTCGATCTCGATGTCGCCTTCACGGCTGCTGTGCCCGATGACGATTCGTTCGGTCGCTCGCTTTCCCGCATAACTTGCCACGAACGTGTGCAGTTCGGACTCTGGGATCCCGACCAGCAGGATCGGTTCACTGTGGTGGACGACGCTCGCACCCGTGATCAGGCCGCTTGGATCCAGCCCGACGAGCGTCACCAGCGGCTTGCCCGAGTACGCCTTGATCTCGACGAATTCCGTCGAGAGTGCGACCCAGCCGACGAGCTCTCCATCGCCTCCACGGCCAATCTGGTACGCGGCGCCGGGTACGCTCTCGAACGACTCAGCTCCAGGCAGAACGTCGGCGCAGGCGAGGGACGCACAGTCCAGCTTCGACGGGACCGCTCCCCCCGCGTGAGCCGGCTCCAAGAAGCCAGCCGCGCCCACGACTGAAAACAGCGTGAGCGCGACCCATTTCCAGCCGATGCGGTGCAACCGGGCCTAGGCCTCCACGATCATGCGGCCGCGCATCTCCAGGTGCAGTGCGTGACAGAACCACGGGCAGTAGTACCAGTAGACGCCGGGCGATCCTGCGGTGAAGGTCATGCCCTTCGTATCCTGGGGGTTCACCAGGAAATTCACGTCGTGTTTCGAGACGCAGATGCCGTGGGAGAGGTCTTCCACCGCATCCAGGTTCGTCACGATCAGCTGCACCTCGTCCCCGGTCTTCACCTTGAACTCCGGAATGCCGAACACGGGCGCCACGCTGACCATGTAGACGCGCACCTTGTTCGGACCGACCCGAACCACCTTGTTCTCCTGCCGCATATCAACGCCGTCTTCGGCCGCGATCCGCTCGTAGAACTCGAAGCTGGCGCCGTTGCGGGGCGTCATCTTCACTGGGTGGATCAGGTCTCGCCGGACGATGACGGCGTCATGCGGTTCGGGATAAGCAGGGCCGTCATGAACGAGTTCCATCACATCGCCGGAAATGTCGATCAGTTGATCGTTCTCGGCATGGAGCGGGCCCACATTCAGGAACCGGTCCTTCGAGAACTTGCACAGCGCGATCAACCACTTGCCATCGGCGTCCTTGGTTTCGCTCATCGACGCGTTCGTGTGCCCCACCTGGTAGTGGACATCGAGCTTCTGCAGGATCGGGTTGATGGTCTCATCGTTGAACGCCTGGATCGCCTTCTCGATGTTCCATTTGGTCACCACGGAGTCGATGAAGATCGAGGTGTAGGCGTTGCCGCGACCATCAAAGCAGGTGTGCAGCGGGCCCAGTCCGACCTCGGGCTCGGCGACAACCGTGTCGCGCGGGGTGATCTGTCCGGCAAAGGCCGCGTCCAGTTTCTCGATGTCGACCACACTCACCGTCGGCGACAGCTTTCCGCAGACCATGGCATAGCGTCCCGTGGGGTCGATGTTGACCCCGTGCGGGCTCTTTGGGACCGGGACGCGGAGCACGTAGGGCCCGTCCTCACCGCGCGCGTCGACCACAGGGACCGAGCTGTCTCCGACCTGGATCGTCTCTCCGTCCGCGACGGCCTTCTCGATTGCCGCGAGGTTGAAGACGTAGAGATGATCGCGATCAGCGGCCATCATGCCCTCGAGATTGACCCCGCCCTCGGAGTTGTAACAAGTCGCAAACGAGTACTTGCCGGTGTAGTCGGTGGCCGCGAGGTCCATGTTCGACTCCACAAGCACCTGCCACTTCACCTCCATGGTCTCGCCGTCGATGGCCGTGTGCATTGCACCGTATTTGGAGGGGTCTTCCATGTCGCGGCCGTCATTGTTCGGCGGCGTCCGGAACTCGGCGTTGCACAACACGAGCCCCGTCTTGTGCCTTTGGGGGAAGATCCCGTGAGTTCCCTGGGAGTTCGGAATATCGACGATCGCGTCCACGGCCATGGTGTCGCAACGCACGCGCGCCAAGCGCGCGCTCGCCTTGTCGTTGACGAATACGTAACGGCCGTCGTACGTGCCGTCCGTGTACGAGAGATGAACGTGATGAGTGTCTCCGGAGCTGCGTCCTCCTAGTAGTTGCTTGGAGAAATCCTCGGCGCCCCAGCCGGTGGCGGCGTCCCGATTGAAGACCGGGATGCGCTTGAGTTCACGCATCGAGGGAATGCCAAGGATTCGGATCTCGCCGGACTGCCCACCACTCCAGAAGCCGTAGTAGTCGTCGAGCTTTCCCGGCGGGACGTGGGTCTTGTTCTCGGAGACCTCAGCGTGAGCGGCAGCCGGAGCCGAATCCGATGCCGTCGTAGTCCCGTCGCGACAACCCAGCGCCGCGGTCGTCACGAGCCCGGCCCCCACCGCCAGACCACCCTTCAGAAAGTCACGACGGCTCTCTCCGATTTCGTTGGCCGCGCCGCCTTGACCTTCATGCTCCTGATCTGACATCTCGTCTCCCTCAGGGCCCGGTTCGGGGCCCGTTGTATGTGCCGACTCAGGCGCACATAACGCAACTAGCGTGCCAGGTTGCACGGATCACTGGTCTTTCGGACAGCGACCACCGTGAGCCACCGCCTGAGCCGCTCGAGGATCCGAACGAGCCCGGCTCCCGGCGCTACAGCGCCATCTGACTCCCAGCCCGATCCGGACGACGGATCTCCCGGGGTCCCAAGACTGAGTCGACCCCGGCCGAGGATGGACCTTATTGACCCATTCCTCGGTTTCACCGAGGCGTTCTGACGCTCCGAGTCCCCTCTAGCCCCCTAACGATTCGTCACGCGGGCCGCGGCTCCCCGTTCCGCCGGCAGCCGCCCGAACGAGGCCATCAGCACGGGAAGCAGGCTGAGGTCTGCGACGAGGGCCGTCAGCATGGCGAGGCCCGTCAGCGCACCGAAGTAAGCCGTGGGCACGAAGTTGGAGAGCATCAGGATCGAAAAACCCAACGCGATCGTCACGGTCGTGTAGATCATCGCGCGTCCCACGGTGGCATGGCTTCGAGCGATGGCGGCCCATGGGTCGCCGTTGCCCCGCTCGACTTCCTCACGCCAGCGATGGACGTAGTGAATCGTGTCATCGACGCCGATTCCGATGCTGATGGCAGCGATGGTGATCGTCATCAGGTCGAGCGGAATCCCGAACCACCCCATGATGCCGAGGATGCTTCCGCCCGCGAAGACGTTCGGCACGATCGCGATCGCGGCCAGACGTAGACTGCGGAACGCAAACAGGAACATGACGGCAACCAGGAAGAAGACGACCCCGACCGTCAGGATCTGCGTTCGAAAGAGGCTTTGCAGCAGGTTGTTGTAGAGGACCACCATGCCGGTCTGATGGATCCGCCCGGGAGCAATTCCCTCGACCTCGACGAGATGGCTCTGGATGTCTTCGAGGAGCCGGCTCCGATTCAGGGAGGCGTCGGATTCGAACACCCGGATCGCAAAGCGAAGCTGGTCTGCTTCTTCGTTGAAGTACGGCTCAACGAGGGTGGCACTCAGGTCCACGGGCAATTTCTTGTAGAGGATCGAGAGTGCGATGTCGTCTGAGGTGAGCCCAGGCTCGATCGATTCCAGCATCGCGAGCGACGTCCAGAGTGACAGCACCTTTCCGGTCTCCGGCCGGTCGTCCAGGAAAGCGTGGATGCGCGCCTGTTGTCCCATTTGCGCGCTTCGGAACCAATGGCTCGACCCCGCGATACCCGCGTCGAGGTCCCAGTCGTCCTCGTCCTCCTCACCCTCAAGAGGATCCATCGGGTCGTCCTCGATCGGGGGCGGATCGATCAGGATCTCGAGAGGCGTCGTCCCGCCGAGCTGCTGATCGATGCGGAGCATGCCCTGATGGATCGCGGTCGATTCGTGGAAGTAGTCGATGAAGCGATTCTCGACGCTGAGGAAGAAGAGGCCCCCGGCAAGAACGATTGTGGTGGCCGCGAATCCGCGAAGGACCCGATGCGGACGCCGGTGGATTCGTTCGGCGACCGAAGCAGTCACGCGACGCAAGAACCATCCCCGACGCCTCTGAGGCGGCGCCAGCAGGACACAAGCGGCTGGAAACAAGGTAAATGCAAAGAAGAACGCAACGGCGACGCCGACCACCATCATCCAGCCGAAGTCGATGACCGGGCGAATCCCGCTCACGACCAGCGAGCCGAACGCGACCGCCGTCGTCGCCGCGGTGTAGGCGCAGGGTCGAATCTTCGAGCGGATCATCTGCCTGACCCAGGCCTGCGCGTCTCCCTCCGGCGTCGCCTCCTGCACCTCCTGATAGGCGACGATGAGGTGGATCGTCAGAGACAGCGTGATGATCAGCAGGACCGACAGGAAGTTCGAGGAAACGACCGTGATGGGCCATTCGGCCCAACCCAGAAAGCCCATCATGACGACGGCAACGGCAGCACATGTCGCGAGCGGCAGGCAGACCCAACGTACCGCCCTGAACGCCAACGAAAGCAGCAGGACAAGAAAGCACAGCACCCCGGTGCCGAAGACCACGAGGTCGGACCCGATGAATGCGATCGAGTCGGCCACGATCATGGGCACGCCACCCAGGTGCACCTGCGCCGTCGCGCGGTGCCCGTCCAGGACTGCGCGGACATGGGCGATGTCGTCGGCCATGTCTCGCTGGTTCTGCTGCTTCTGCAGCTCGAACGCAGCGCTCACTGCTTCGAGCCGGCCGAGGTCGGCACTCGACGCCTGGCCCACCCGCTCCTTCCCCCGAAGCGCATCGCGCTCCCGCTGAAGAAGGCGAAATCGCGTGTCCGGCTCAAATGTCACGGCCAGCGCCGTCGTCTGGCCATCTTCGCTGATCAACAGGTTCTCGTAGAGCGGACTCGAGAGAAGTTCGCGACGCGCCAGCGCGAGATCCTGCTTCGGATTGTCGAGCGTTGGCAGGTGTTTTCGGAGATCAGCGAGTGTGACGGGCGGACTCGCGATCAACGGAACGTCGAGGATGCTCGTCACCGTCTCGACGCGAGGGATCGCTCTCAGGTCATCCCGAAGCCCACGCAGCTGGCCGAGTACTGGCGGCGCGAAGAGTTCGGCGCGCGGCGAATAGGTCACGATGAGGGAATCATCCGTCCCGTATCGATCCCTCGTCTCCTGGTAGAGCCGAAGTGCCGCATCGTTTTCTAGTACGAGCGCGTCCGAGGATGCGTCGAGCTGAAAGTCCGGCACATAGAAGGCACAGGCCCCCACGATGAGCGCGGACGTGACCAGTACCGCAACCGGCTGGCCGAGGATGAGGTGTAGGTAACCGGCCGACACCTTGCCGAAAAACGTCTTCACGCCCGACCTCGGCGGCGACCGGCAACCGGACATCTCCGGAGGAGTGATTCCTCGATTACTCGCAAGCTCATCGCGCCCGCGGGCGGGAACGACCGCAGCGACAGGTTCCGGTGTGCATCCGCGCCGTACTCCCGCCCCTCGCAGCCTCGGCAATCCACGCCCCAGGCCGTCGAGTGGTTGACTTTCGAGTCTAGCGTGAACCAGCGGCTGAGCTGGGCTGCGGAAATAGATCGACACGGCGCCGGCACCCTACCCATCTCGGGTTGAGATCGATGCCGTACAGGGTTTGACGAAGTCATCAGGCCGTTACACTGGCACGCGATGGGCCTGGAGATCGACCGCGAAGAATTCGACGAGGAAGCGTACCGGCGCTTCGACAGCCGCCTTGCGCGGTCACTCGACGTTCTCGAAGACCTTCTGGCCCGAGAAGGATTCGGCGTCGGCCCCGAAACGCTAGGCGCAGAACTCGAAGCCTCGCTGGTCGACTCCGCCGGACGGCCGCTTCCCCTGAATAGCAAGGTCCTCAGCGAGAGCGTCGACCCGCGACTCACCGTTGAACTCGACCGCTTCAACCTGGAAAGCAATCTCCAGTACAGCGCGCTGCGCGGCCGACCCTTCGCTGCACTCGCAGCAGAGATGCATGGCTCTCTCGAAGAGATGACCCGGGCCGCTGCCATTCACGGCGCGCACATCGCCCTGATCGGCATCCTTCCGACCCTTACCGAGGCCGATCTCCAATCCGACGCCATGACCGATGCGATGCGCTACCGCGCGCTCTCCTCCAGCCTGCGGCGTCTCCGCCAGGAACCCTTCCTGCTCGACATTCACGGCGAGGACCCGCTGACGCTTCGTTGCCACGACGTGACCTACGAGGGCGCCGCCACTTCACTCCAGATCCACCTGCGGGTAGACCCCGACCGCTTCGCCGCGGTCTACAACGCGATCCAGCTCGCGACACCCGCGGTCCTCGCGGTCTCCGGAAACTCTCCGACGTTCCTCGGCCACCGTCTCTGGGAGGAAACGCGCGTCGCACTGTTCAAGCAAGCCGTCGACCCGCGCCCGACCACGACGCGGCGCGACGCCCCGGCGCGGGTCTCGTTCGGCGAGGACTGGATCCGTCATCCCCTCGAGCTGTTTACCGAGAGCGTCCAGTGCCACCCGGTCTTGCTACCGGTCCTCGATACTGAACCCCCGGACGCCGTCGTCGCCGATGGCGGCGCGCCGGGCCTGCGTGAGCTTCGTCTCCATCAAGGCACCATCTGGCGTTGGAATCGCGCCATCTACGATCCCGCCGGCGGCGGACATCTCCGTGTCGAGATGCGCGTGCTGCCCTCGGGACCCACCGTCGAGGACATGGTGGCCAACACCGCGTTTCATCTGGGCCTCGCGCTGGACCTCGCCGATGAGCTCGAAAACGGGCTGCCGAACGCAGCGTTTGCCGCGGTCCATGGCGACTTCTACCGCGCCGCCCGCGAAGGACTGCACGCCAATCTGCAGCCCGTATCGGTCCACGCGAGCAACGCCGATCCGGTGCAAGCGCGCGACCTCTGCGAGGCGCTTCTTTCGCGCGCGCAGAGCGGCCTCGACCGCGCCGGAATCGACCGCTCGGACTCCGCCCCGAGGCTCGCGACGATCGAGCGACGGGTGCGAAATGGCCAGACGGGAGCGCGCTGGCAACGCCGTGCGCTGGCCGCCGCAGAAACAACGCATCCCCGTAGCGAAGCCCTACAAGCGATGTTCGCCCGCTATCGCGCTCTGTCCACCGAAGGAAGCCCCGTCGACAGCTGGCCGGATCCTGGCGCTTGAGCGGCACCTTGCGACACCTGAACCGCGAGGACCTCGGCCAGATCTCGGCCGATCCCACCGTCTTCCTGCGTCAACTCGGCGGCCCTTGTGCCATCCATCTGGAGGGTCGAGACCGCTCCCGAACGCGCGCGGTCTCGACGCTGCTACACGGAAACGAGCCTTCCGGGTTTCTCGCCACGCATCGCTGGCTTCGTGAGGCCCGGACACCCGCGGTCGATACGCTCCTGGTGATCGCCAACGTAGAAGCCGCGCTGGCAGATTCCGGTTTTCGCTATCGCATGTTGCCGGAGCGACGGGACTTGAATCGATGCTTCGCGGGCCCTTTCGACGACGCGGACGGCCGACTGGCGCGCGACATCCTCGAGGTCCTTGGATCCGCCCGTCCCGAGGCCGTGATCGACGTACATAACAACACTGGCCACAACCCGCCGTACGGCGTCGGGCTCGAGCCCAATCGGGAGGCACTGCAGCTCGTCGCCTTGTTCGGCACCCGCTACGTCTGGAGCCACCTGTCGTTGGGTGCCTTGATGGAAGTCCTCCCGGACGTTCCAGCGGTCACGATCGAAGTCGGGCGCAGCGGCGACCCTCGCGCCAACGAGGTCGCGCATGCCGGCTTGAAGGCGTTCCTGGAGCTGGATCCTCTCTTCAAGACGGGAACAGGTGAACCCGACGTTCAGGTGCTCATGACGCCAATGCGGGTCTGCCTCCGGCCCGGCGCACGCCTGACCGTCGCAGACGCAGTCGATCCCGAGGCGGACCTGACCATCCTCTCCGACCTTGATCGACACAACTTCGACCGGATCGAGCCCGGCACGACCATCGGCTTCGTCCAGGGCGATGTGTGGCCACTCGTGCTCATCGACGAGGAGGGTCGTGACCGCGCGACGGACCATTTCGTCGTCGAGGACGGCGTGCTCCGAACCCATTGCCCGATGATTCCGATCATGATCACCACCGACCCGGTGGCGGCGGCAAGTGATTGCCTCTTCTATGTGGTGCACGAGGGTCCGAGCGCCAGACCCGCCAGTTAGGAAAGCATCTGGGGCGATCGCGCCTATGATCGCTTCGTGGATCTCTTCTCCCAGGCCTTTGCATGGATCGCCGAGAACGAGGCCGTGCTGTCGGGTCTCGCCGCGGCCATCGTGATTGCCGGTGTCCTCTCTTCTCCGCTACGGCGCCGATTCTCGAAACCTGCCGCGGCCTCCGTCGCCGGCTCGGGCGCCCCGGCCGCAGCCAACAACGTGCCGACGCCACCGCTCCACGTGGCTCCAGTGACCGATCGGCCTTCGATCGCCGTCTTGCCGTTCCAGAACCTGTCGGGGGACCCCGCACACGAATACCTCGCCGATGGTCTGAGCGAGGACGTCATCACGGGCCTTTCGCGCGTGAAGGAGTTCTTCGTGATCGCGCGCAACACGACGTTCACGTACAAAGGTCGCGCGGTAGACGTGCAAGATGTGTCGATCGATCTCGGGGTTCGTTACGTGCTCGAAGGGAGCGTGCGAGCCGCCGGCGACCGGATTCGCGTGACGGCGCAGCTCATCGACGCGACGACTCGGGCACACGCCTGGGCCGAACGGTACGACCGACCGCTTTCCGACATCCTCTCGGTCGACGATGAGGTCACCGACGCGATCGTCGGGGCGCTACAACCGGCGCTTCGCCGGGCCGAGATCGAAACCTCTCGCCGAACTGATCCGGGCGATCTCGGCGCATGGGCGCTGGTCAACGGCGCCCGCTTCTCGATTCAGAGCGATCTCAGTGATGACGAAAAGGCCCGCGCTGCAGCCGCGGCCTGCGAAGAAGCGATCCGGCTCGACCCTGACTATGCGCTCGCGCACGCGGTACTCGCGCACGCGCGTTCGCTGACCGCGCATCAGTTGGAGGCGATGCCCGAGAGCCCCGAAGTCGCCCTCCCGATGGCACGAGCGCTCGAGTTGGCGCCCGATGACCCCGGCGTTCAGCAGGCCTACGCCGCGGTGCTCGGGAACCAGGGTCGAACCGTGGACGCGATGCGCGCGTGGGAACGCAGCCTTGAACTCAACCCGAACAATGCTGCCGCGAGAGCTGGCCTTGGAATCACGCAGATCTTCCTGAAACGCCACACCGACGCCGTCGCGAACATCGACACTGCGCTGCGCCTCTCCCCTTCGGACCCGCTGCTTTATCACTGGCTCTCGCACCGAGCCCTGGCGTGCACGATGCTCGGGCAGTGGGACGAAGCGCTCGAAAGCTCGGCAGACGCTGTGCACCGAAACGGTTCACGCGTGGGATGGGCCACATACGCCGGCGCACTCGCCCATGCCGGCCGACTGCCGGAGGCGGGGAGAGCTTGGAACCAGCTCGCCGAGTTCACACCCGGTATTTCTGCCGTCGCGTTGTCCGAACTCGTCCGCAGCATCGCAATCGACGAACAGACCCTC
>JAJDAQ010000111.1 GCA_029261815.1 Deltaproteobacteria bacterium | reverse complement strand
TGGCTCCGTGGCGGGCGCAGACGGGTGGAAAATGCTGTCGTCGGTCGGGCACCGATCCGGCGTGCCCGGCCCGGTCCTCGCTTCAAGAGCCGACCGACCGATCGGTCGGCTCAGTGCCCAAAAATATGACCCTTTCCCCCGGTGCGCAAGGCTCTGGAGGGCGGCAGCCGACCTTTCCGCATGCGCTCGCTCAGTTGGCGACGAGGGTCGCGACCAACCTCATCTCGACGGACTTGCGAATCACGGCGTCCATCGCGGCAAGCGCGCGGCTACGCCAATGACTTCCCGAGGCACAGACTTCGGCCGGCCGCGTGCGCGCTTCGGCGAGCAGGTCCGTCATGCGCTGCCACGCAGCGCGGACGGGCACCGTGGTGACCTCGGGCAGTGCCGGCGGTGCCTCTGCCGCGATTGCCTGGAGCGTGTCGATGTTCGTCGCCGCGACGGCTTCGCACGCGCGGCCCAGGTCCAGGTAGAGGCGCTCCAATGCGTCTTCTCCAGGAAGCATGCAAGCGCCGTGGGGCTCGCCAAGGGTGTCGAACACATAAGCCTGGTCTGGACCCATGGCGGACCGGAAGTACCAATCCTGCGCCGAATCCGGCAGGAAGGTCCAGATGTCGTTGACGCTTCCCTCGTCATCGCGTTCCAAAAATCGCGTGACCGGCAGCCCGTAGCGAAGCTGGTGCCGTTGCGGGTCCAAGGTGCGGCGGTCCATCAGGACCAGTGGGCGGGTGATCTGTTGGATCGGGATCCATAGGTTCAACAAGAAGAGGGACGAATCATCGTTGCGCGCGTCGGGCGTCTGGTGTCGGAACAGCTTCGGCGCTTCGCCCTGCATCAGCTGTTTGAGCGGGGTTCCGAAGACATCCTGGTCGGCGTGGATCGTCGGTGCACCGCCGTGGCCGTTCGCGCCGTCCATGCCGCCGGGATTCACGTCGAGCCCGTTCGGGCCGGCTCGCCGTTGGATCAGCCCCTCTTCCGCAACGTGCTCGATACGAAGGCTCTTTCCGTCCGCCAGGCAGAGCTGTGCGCCGTTCAAGGACTCGCGGAGTGCTGCAGCGGCAGCATCGGAGACGCGGTCCTCGTCGCGCACGATCGCGAGTGCTTGCTGCAATCGTTCATTGCCAGAAACGTCAACGGTTTCAAATCCAGCCTGCTCCAAGCGGGGGACCGCGGCCCGCGGATCGGCGCAGTCGTTCAACGCACACGATCGGAACTCGAACGCCTCGTGCGGGTCCACGCCGAAGGCGAGGGTCCGAGCGCGCAATAGACCGGGGCGATCTTTGTCAGGGGCCACATCTACCGCCCGGGTAAAGCCGAGCGGGGCAAGTAGCTGGGAGGGACTCAACGCCATTCACGAATGCTACAGGGCCCGGTCTCCCTGTGCCGAGGCCCCCACTGGCGCGCGACGCGGTAGGCTAGGGGACCAACGAAACAACGCGGCCTCGGCTGAGGCGCGACAGGAGAACACGTGGATCTCGGACTCAACGGACGCAAGGCACTCATCACTGGAGGGAGCCGCGGCATTGGCCGCGCGATCGCCGAGGCCCTCGCCGACGAGGGGTGTTCTCTCGCGATCTGCTCACGGGGCGCCGATGGTGTCGAGGAGGCGCGCAAGGCGCTCGAAGCCAAGGGCGTGAAGGTATTCGCGCGGGCAGTCGACGTCGGCGACAAGGACGCACTCGAAGGCTTCGTCGCAGATGCGATCGCCGAGTTGGGTGGACTCGACACCCTGGTCTCGAATCCGAGCGGCGGCAACGGCACCGACGAGGCGTCCTGGAAGGGAAACTTCGACGTCGACCTGATGGGCGCTGTCCGCTCCGTCGACGCTGCGGTTCCGGCGCTCGCGCAGAGCGATTGCGGGAGCATCACCTTCATCAGCTCGACGGCCGCGGTCGAAACCTTCATCGGCCCCACGTCCTACAACGCGATCAAGGCCGCGCTCGTCACGCACGCGAACGGTCTCTCCCAGGCGCTCGCGCCGAAGGGGATCCGGGTGAACACGGTGTCTCCGGGCCCCATCATGATCGAGAAGGGTGCGTGGGACATGATCAAGACGCATAACGCCGCGATGTACGAAGGCACGCTGGCGCAGATCCCGACGGGACGGTTGGGCACGGCGCAGGAAGTCGCAGATGCCGTGACGTTCCTCGCAAGCCCGCGCTCGGCCTTTACCACCGGCGTGAATCTCATCATCGACGGTGGCTTCACCAAGCGCGTGAACTTCTAGCCTGCGGAGGCGTTCACGCCTTTCCCGGCAGCGTGCAGATTCGCCGCATCGTCGTCATGCAGCGAATTGTGCCGCCGCCAAACGCGCAGCGCCATCGCGACGTGCATGCGTTCGAGCTGAGTCCTAGCCGACCTTCGCGATGACGTTCTCGCCGAATGCCTTCAGGTTGTCGGCCGGGTTTCCCGGTCCAAGCGCCGGAAGCATGACGACCAATCGGCCGACGCCCATTTCGGTGTAGCGCTCGACGTCGCTCAGGTCTGCCGCGTTCGGGAACCACATCGCCGTGACTTCGATCTCGTCGCGGTTCCGACCCACGTCCTTGCAGGCCGCGTCGAGTTCGCCGAGCAGCGGCGCGAGCTGGTCGGGGCTCGCCGTCGGTGCGAACCAGCCGTTGCCGTAGCGGGCGGTGCGTTCGAAGGCCTTGCCCTTGGTTCCGCCGATCACGACCGGGAAGGGGTCCTGCACCGGAACTGGCTTGCTCTTGAAGCCGGTCCAGTCGAGGAACTCGCTCTTGTGCTCCACGACGTCGCCTGACCACACTTTGCGCATCGCCTGGATGTAGTCGTCGAAGCGCGCACCGCGCCGTTCGAAGGGTGTGCCCGCGGCCTGGAACTCTTCTCGCAGCCAACCGATTCCGACGCCGAGTTCGAAACGGCCATTCGAGATGAAATCAAGGCTGGCCGCCTGTTTTGCGACATAGAGCGGGTTGGCCTGCGACAGGATGTTCACACCCGTTCCGAGCCGGAGCGTCGTCGTCTGTGCCGCGATCGCCGTGAGTGCGATGAGCGGGTCGACGAAGTTGGCGTCGGGGTCGACGCCCATCTTCCCGTTCGGGCTGTACGGATACTTCGAGTGATAGTCGATGGGGACGATCGCGTGTTCGAACGTCCAGACGGATTCGAAGCCGACGCCCTCCGCGAGTTGAGCCATGCCAACCATGGCCTGGCCGTTCGGAACACCGACGTTGACGGGGATGAGTCCGATTTTCATAGGGGCTCCGATTCGAGAGGAGAGGGGTTGGAGAATGGAGGTCCGCGTCGCAGTCTGCCACGCGTCAGTTCACGCCGAGGCTAGCCGAAGGGCCGTTCCCGCGTTGTGATGTTCAGCTGGCCGGCGAGCCCGGCAAGGCGATGCACCTCGATGGCCTGGAACTCGGGCGTCGACGCGATCTCGAGCAGGGCTTTTGCGGAGGAGTACTCGACGATGCCGACCGTGTCCCAGAGCTCTTCGACTTCGCCGAGGAGCAGTCCAACGACTTCGGCGCCGAAGATGAAGCGGCCTCCGCTCGCTTCGACGAGCTTCCTCATCTCGGAAGCGTAGAGCCCATAGGCTTCCTCGCCGGTGAGATCCGTCTCGCGCCCGTCTTCATAGACTGCCTGGTCCCTGAACTTCAGCAGGTTGACCATGCAGACCGGTCCCTCGGTCGCGACGAACGGCAGTACCTGGCTGGGCTCGGGGGTGAGCTGGTTTTCGACCTTCATGGAATTCTCCTTCTCGAGGGTGCGAGGGGGAACAATCTGTCCCCGAAACGAGGCATGAGGCAAAGGGCATCGCCCATGCTGGCGACCCCTTCGAGACGGGGGACGGAGACCCGAGGAGGGCGGCGGGGACCTTGTCCATTCGGAAGGACTGCCGCTGCTCGGGCTGCCAGCGAATTATGTTGACATAAGGAATGTCACAATACAACATCTGGATTCCTACCGGGCCCCACACCGGCCTGCACTCGAAAGGAAGCCTCATGCACGATCTCGTGATCCGCGGCGGAACCCTCATTGACGGAACCGGGAGCCCCCGGCGCGACGCCGACCTCGCCATCGAGGGGCGCACCATCGTTGCCGTCGGCAGCGACGTTGGCGCCGGGCGTCGTGAGATCGACGCCACTGGCCAGCTGGTCACGCCAGGTTGGGTCGACGTCCACACGCACTACGACGGCCAGGTCACCTGGGACCCCTACCTGTCGCCGTCGAGCTGGCACGGCGTCACCACGGTCGTCATGGGCAACTGCGGTGTCGGCTTCGCACCGGTGCGACCCGGCCAAGAGAAATTCCTGATGGAACTGATGGAGGGCGTCGAAGATATTCCGGAGTCCGTGCTCTCGGAAGGGATGCCCTGGAATTGGGAGTCGTTCGCCGAGTATCTCGATGTCGTCGACGATCTCGATCGCGCGATCGACGTTGCCGCCCAGGTTCCCCACTGCGCGTTGCGCGCCTACGTGATGGGCGAGCGGGCCCACGAGACCGAGGTGAGCGACGACGAGATTGCCCAGATGCGCGAGCTCACGCGAGAAGCGCTCGAAGCGGGCGCGGTCGGGTTCTCCACGTCGCGGACCATTCTGCACTCTTCCAAGCACGGTCTCGTGCCCGGAACCTGGTCGACTTCGGCAGAAATGCTCGGGATCGGGGGCGCGTTGGGCGAAGCGGGTCACGGCGTCTTCGAGATGTTGAACGACCAGATGGGCGACGATCCGGACCTCGGCTGGATGCGAGAGTTCTGCGAGAAGACCGGGCGCAAGCTCACCTTCACGTTCGCCCAGCGCGATGCGCCGGCGACGCCGTATCTGAAGACACTCGCGGAAATGTCGGATCTTCAAGACCAGGGCCTCGAGATCTGGCCCCAGGTTGCCTGCCGCGCGCCTGGCATCCTCTTCGGTCTGCAGGGGTCACTCAACCCGTTCCGGCTGCACCCCACGTTCCTCAAGTTGGGCGCGCTCAGTGCGGAAGAGATGGCGCGCGAGCTGCGAAAGCCTGAGGTGCGGGCGCAGCTCCTGTCGGAGAAAAGCCTGGTCGGTGCCGCCGGCTCCGCTGGAGCTTCGCAGGAGGTGCTCAAGATGCTCCTCGAGTCCTGGGATCGGATGTATCGCCTGGGCGATCCGCCGGACTACGAACCGCTGCCGGAGTCGTCCGCGGCCGCCATCGCATCGCGCGAGGGTCGGCGTCCCGAGGAAGTCGTCCTCGACTGGTTGGTCGAGGACGACGGTCGTGGCTTCGTCTACCGACCGCTCGGCAACTACGCCGATGGAAACCTCGACGCGGTGCGAAACATGCTCACGCACCCGCAGACCGTGATCGGTCTCTCCGATGGTGGTGCGCACTGTGGGCTGATCTGCGACGCGAGCATGCCGACCTACCTGCTCACCTACTGGGCGCGAGATCGCAAACGTGGCGAAGGCATCGAGCTGGAAGAGGTCGTGCGCAAACAGACTTCGGGAACCGCACGCCTCTACGGCTTCGACGACCGGGGCGTGCTCGCTCCCGGCATGAAGGCCGACGTGAACGTCATCGACTGGGAGCGGCTGCACATCCACGCACCGGAGCAACGGCATGATCTTCCAGCCGGCGGATCCAGGCTCGTCCAACGCGTCGACGGCTACACCGCCACGGTGTGTGCAGGTGAGGTCATCTTCGAGAACGGCGAAGCCACAGGAGCCCTGCCCGGCAAGCTCATTCGGGGTGGCGCGAAGGCGTGACCCCCGAGATTCGAACGGAGCGGGTTCGCGCGAACGGCATCGACTTCCACGTGAACACGTGCGGGGAAGGCGATCGCCTGGCGCTTTGTCTCCATGGTTTTCCCGAAATCGGTTACTCGTGGCGCCACCAGCTTCCACTCTTGGCGTCGCTCGGGTACCGCGTGTGGGCGCCCGATCTGCGCGGCTTCGGCCAGAGCGACAAGCCCGAAGGGATCGAGCCGTACGCCATCGAACACCTGCTTGAGGACGTGGCGGCGCTCATCGATGTGTCGGGTGCGAAGGAGACCCTGCTTCTCGCTCATGACTGGGGCGTCACGATCGCTTGGCAGTTCGCGGCTCATCGCGTCAGGCCGCTCGATCGACTGGTCATCTTCAACGGCCAGGCGCCCGGCGCCGGTCAGCGGAAGGGTCGGATGACCCTGAAGGCGCTCAGTCGCTTCTTGTATGTCTATTTTTTCCAGCTTCCCTGGCTGCCAGAGCGTGTGTTCGCAGCCAACGACTTCCGCCGGCTGGAGCAGGTGTACACCGGAGCCATGGCCGGGCGACCGGAGCGCTTTACTGCGGAAGATCTGCGCATCTACAAGGAGGCGATGGCACGTCCCGGAGCGCTGACATCGAGCCTCAACTACTACCGCGGAATGATTCGCGGTGGCGGGATGAGGCGCATCGCCAAACGCGGATTCCCTGTCGTCGAGACTCCTACGCTCATGATCTGGGGCGAAGAGGACAAGGTCCTGATTCCGTCGACGACCGACGGTGCCGGCGATTTCGTCAAGGATCTAACGCTCCGGTTCATTCCCGGCGTCGGTCACTGGGTGCAACAGGAGGCCCCGGAGGAAGTCAACGAAATGCTAGGCGCATGGCTACAAGGTCAGCCGGTGCCAGGATCGCCGACCGTAAGCCCAGCCTACACTGGCGGCAACTAGGTCGGTTCAGGCGTCGATCGCAGGTGGAGCCACGTCGTAAGGCTTGATGTTACGAGCGACAGCACGCAGCCCTCTGCCGTGATGACGAGCGCCAGGACGAGTGGGAAGTCCGGGAGACTCCAGGCGTTGGTGAGCCCCAGCGTCGCGTAAGCGGCGGTGCCGAACAGTGCGCCGTTCCTCGCTGCAATGGGGACGCTGCGCGCCGCGATGGCGGGAAGGACGCAGAGCCGCATGTTGGCCAACGCGATCAGCAGGAAAAACACACCCATCAGGGCCATCCCGATGGGCGAGGGCTGACCATAGAGGTGCCGCAGTCCCGCGGATTCGACTAGTTGGGAGAAGATCCGCAAGCCCACAGCGGCTTGGTACGCGATGTCGAATGCTGCGTAGATCAAGAGCGCCTGACCGTACAGTTTCATCTTGGATGGGCGCCTTCTTGTTGCGGCGTGCCGTCATTGAACGAGAAGCGAGATCCGCGCTGGGGCTCAGGTAGAGTACCCTCCTTCGCAATCTTTCCGGGGAGAACCATGAGCGGTAACAGGGGTAATGGATGTCGAATCGAAGGCGCGGTCGCGCCTGGTTTTGAGCCGGTTCGTGAACGGTTCGAGCAAGGCATGCGGACGATGGCGGAAGAGAACGCCCAGCTCTGCGTGTACTACAAGGGCGAGCGCGTGGTCGACCTGTGGGCATCGGCGACCGGCGATGCCGAATTCTCGCCGGACTCGATCGTCAATATCTTCAGCAGCGGGAAGAGTCTCGAGGCCATCGCGATTGGCGCGCTCGTGGGCCGAGGGCTTCTCGACTACGGCGCAAAGATCGCCGACTACTGGCCCGAATTCAGTGCGAACGGGAAGGGCGAACTGACCGTCGCTGACCTGATGCGTCACGAAGGAGGGCTGGCGGCGTTCAATACCTCCATCGTGCCCGAAGACCTCTACACGGAGAACCTCAAGCAGAACAAGGTCGGCCAGATCATCGAGGGTCATCCCGCGCGGTTTCGCACCGATGGTGGCAGCCGGCGGGAGTACCACGCCATCACGAGAGGCTGGATCGCGAATGAACTCTTCCGCCGGGTCGATCCGGCGGGCCGAACGATCGGCGAGTTCTTGCGCGAAGAGATCAGTGGGCCGCTCGAGGCCGACGCGATCATCGGGGTGAAAGAAGCCGAGCTGGATCGCGTCTCAAAGGTCTCGCCCCTGGGGTTCGTCTTCCAGTTCCTTGAGAGCCTGAAGCCCAAGGTTCTCGGCCGGAGGATCGTTCATGGTTTCTTCCAGATTCTCGGGCGGCTGCTGCGGATTCTTCCGGGGATGCGCCACGCCACGACGCGGGGCGCACCGGCGCCTTACAAGGGGATGAGGGGGATCGGGTTCTTCAACGAACGTGCCGTCGCGATGGGCGAGACTCCGTCGGCAGCCGCGAACTGTTCGGCACGGGGACTGGCGAAGATTGCGGCGATGATGTCGGCCCGCGGAAAATGGGCCGGTCGCGAGTACCTGAGCGAGGCCGGTTGGGCGGCCGCTCACGCGGAACCGGTCGCCGCCGACATGGGGTTCGCGGCGACCAACTTCACGCAAGGCGGCGTGAACCTCTTCACCGAGACCACCGCGAGCAACACGCGGCTGGAGCGCGACTTCAACGTCGGCCGGGAAGGCTTCTACGGATGGATGGGCCTCGGCGGATCGATCTTCCAGTGGCATCCGGAGCACGAGATCGGATTCGGCTTCGTGCCCACATCACTGCACGTGCTGGACCTCCTCAACGAGCGAGGCAAGGTCTACCAGGCCGAGGTCCTGCGCTGCATCGAGAACGCGAAGCGTTAGCCGCCGCTTCGTGCGCTCAGCGCTGCTGGCGCGACACGGTGAAGAGCGCGATGCCGAGCCCGACAAGCAGGGCGGTACTCGGTTCAGGCACCGCATAGAACGCGAACTGCCCGGACTCCGACGACATCGTGAACCCGTTGATCTCGAGCGCATTCGCGTCGATCAGCTTGAACGATGTGATACCGCCCGAATTGCCGAAGGCCGCGGTAGCGAGCCCATTCGCGAGGCTGAGTCCAGGACTTCCGAAGCTGTCGAGCCTCGCCGTGGAGATGAGCGACGCACTGACATTGAAGGGCGTGCCGAGCGTGATTGACACGGTCCCGGGTCCGGTGTTCTCCGTGGTGCCCGGCCCGCTGGCGTTTCCGGTGGCCGATGCGCGCGCGCGCTGTCCGTTCACAATGAAGTTGAGCACGCCGCTCGAGCTACCGACGAACGAGCTGCCGCCACCCGAGATGGTTGCGCTGGCGCTGCCGGACAAGGCAAACGCGAAGACGAGATCGACGACCTCGCCGGTTCGCCCAGCGACGTCGAGCGTGATCGAGTCCGAAAAGGCGGACTGACCGATCGCCTGGCCGAATGCATACGTGCTGTTGGGGCGTGAGAGGTTCGTGTACTCGACGGCCGCCGCGGCACGAACGACTCCGTACGATGCTGCCGCAGAGCCCGTCAACGTGAACGATCCGGAGAACCCCGAAGAGGTGTCACAGTCCGACTCAGTGATCGCAAGCGAGGTTTGAGCGCCGGTTGAGTTCCCTTGCACAAGGTTGCAGTTGATCGTTGGCCCGCCGAGGTTGTATCCGGCCGAGATCGTCGCCGACCAGGCCGGTGACACGATGAATAAGGCGCCGAGAACCAGGTGCAGGGCAAGAAGGTGGTAGGTGCTTCGAATCGGCATCGGGACCTCAGCAGGTGCAGGTGAACATCGTTGGTCCGGGGTGAGTGGCATCCCGGCAGTCGAAGTGGCGGCCCGGCGTCGCGAGAGTTTGAAGTAGGCAACGCACACGCAGGTCCGGCACCGAACACCACCTGATCCGGCGTTTGGACTACTGTCATCAGGGTTCTCCCGGGGGGCGAAACCCAGGTGCTGGCCAGGAGAAGGAGGCCGAATGACCGAACACACCATCGCGGATGCATCGCTTCCAAGCGTGATCACCGTCGGTTGCGCGAACTTCGAGGCGGTTCCGCGCGACAAGGCGGCGACGCTTGAGAAGCTCCTCGCGGTTACGCGCGACGCAGCCCGCCAGGGCTGCGACTTGGTCGTGTTCCCCGAGCTTGCGATCAACACATGGGGGATCTGTGCCGACTGCGCGCGGGAGCACCGGCCCTGCGCTTGGCACGTGGCCGAAGCGGAGCTTGCCCAGGGTCCGTCGTCAGATGCGGTGGCCGCGCTCGCCCGCGAACTCGGCGTGCACATCATCTACGGCTTCGAGGAGCGCGATGAGGAAGACGCCGATGTCCTCTACAACGCCGCCGCGATGGTGACGCCAGATGGGCTGCTGGGCACCTACCGCAAGCTCCATCTCGGCATCCCGCTCGAAACGGATCGCTTCACGCCGGGCACATCGTTGCCGGTCTTCGAGACCCGCCTCGGGCCGATCGGAATCCAGATCTGTTACGACTTCTACCACGGGCCCGAACTCTCGCGGCTGCTTGCGCTGAAGGGTGCGCGGCTGCTCGTGAACCCGACCGGCCGCTCCGCGCTCCCACGCGCTGTCGAGAACCTCAAGGATTCGACGCTCGTGCGCGCGCAGGAGAACCTGGTCTATGCCGCCTCCGCGAACCGCGTCGGGACCAGCGGGGGAACGACCTGGGCCGGTGGCAGCGTGATCGGCGGACCCGCGTTCCCGGGGTTCGGTCAGGTCCGTGCGCAGGCGGGTGCGGGCGAAGAACTGATCGTAGCGACGCTCAACTATCAACAGTTGGCAGCCTGGTATGACTGGCTGCCGTGGCGCGACTGGCGGCTTGGGGCTCAGCTTCCGATCACCCAGCTCGTCAGCGACGAGTTCGCGGCACTTGTGGCCAAGGCCGACGGCTCGTCCTGAAGAAGAGATCCAGGTCGTTTCCGGAGCGGCATTGGGCGTTGGCGATCGCGGATGCTGGAACTCATCACCCCCGTCAGTCAGTCGATCCGCTCGATCTGTAGCGGCAGCCCATCCGTCGGCTTCGAGATCGGCGCCTGCTGCACGGGCATCTGGTAGCCGTCGGGAACGCTCCACCGGTAGCGCTGTACGAGTTGGAAGAGGACGGCCTTGATCTGCATCTCGGCGAAGCGAAGCCCGAGGCACATGTGGTTGCCCCCTCCGAAGGGCACGTAGGAGTGGGAATGTCGCGCATGTTCCTCGCGCCCCGGCTGGAATCGCTCCGGGTCGAAGCGGAACGGGTCACTCCACCACTCTCGCATGTGGTGCGTATGGATCGGGTAGATCACGACCATGACACCGGCCGGGATCTCGTAGCCGGCCCATTCGAACGGCTCTGTGCTGACGCGCGGAATCGTCGAGAGCGGGGGATAGCGGCGAAGGGTCTCCTGAATGACCGCTGCCGTATCGGGCATCCGGAGGAGGTCGTCGTAGGCGAGCGTCGGCGTTCCGAGCCCGCGCACTTCCTCACGAACCCGATCCTGCCACTCCGGGTTCACTGCGAGTTCGTAGAGGAGGGACGTCAGGGAACTGGTCGTCGTGTCATGGGCCGCCATCATGAGGAAGATCAGATGGTCGATGATCTCCTGGTCGGAGAGCGGTCGGCCGTCGTCACCCACCGCGTGACAGAAACGACTGAAGAAGTCTTCGCTCTCCGAGGCGCGTCTCGCAGGCAGCCACTCCTGGAATTGACGGACCATGTACTGACGCCCTTGCAAGCCCCGATTGAACTCGAGCCCCGGAAGGGGCAACCGTAGGATGGACATCGATGCCGCAACGGCGGCCTCGAACGCCTCATTCAGTTTCGTGACGTCTTGCCCAGCCCCCGTGCCGAGGAAGATCTGGCAGGCAATGTCGAGTGTCATCGCCTTGATCCGAGGGAATGCGAGCAGATTCCCTCCGTGTTCGTCCCAGCCCTGGAGCATCGGGCCTAGCATTTCGTTCATGCGGAGCAGGTAGGACTGGAGCGCTGGGGTGCGGAATGCTTCGCGGAGCAGACGCCGATGGAGGCGGTGGTCCTCCCCATCGCGCAGCAGGAGGCCGTTCGGGAAGATCCGGCCCATGATGAGGTGCCACGATCGATGTGCGGAGAAGATCCCGGCGCGATCCAGTAGCACCGTCCGCGCGGCATCCGGTCCGAACAGGTTGACCATCTTCATCGGGCCGCGGGATTGCCGGACGACCGGGCCGAATCGGTCATAGCGCTCGGCCACGACGCCGAGCATGTCCTGCCGCATGCGGCTGGCGCTCCGGATGCCATCGAGCAAGGGAACGATCGGCACCGAGTCCCAGGAACTGAGTGAGGTGGGACGAGTGGGCAGTGATTCCGACAACGTGATCTCCGGGAAGGGCCGCGACCCAACCGTCGCGAGGATGAGGCTCGGACGCAACCGCTTCTCGGTCGACTCCGAAGGCTCCTTGAGGGATCGCGCATGGAGATCCGTTGGCCGAAGTACTCGTGGGCGCGCGGTGATGCGACGAGTCGCTATGTGCAGACGGTCGACCACTCCGCGGGCACGATGGGTTGGAAGGGACGAGGCTCACCAGTGTCGCGACGTCTGCCGCACTGATCCGCACAGCAGGATCTGCGATACTGCTTGCGGAAGGGGTTGCGCGTGAACCCGGAGCGACCCAATGGCGTCTGAGATCGGCCTGATTCAGCTCGAGTCCCTGGCCCGCTTGAGGCACAGCGTGGAGCGGCTCGTCGAGACGCGGCTCTGGCTTCAGGTCCTGCTGGGAATGGTCGGTGGGATCGGGCTCGGGGTGATGCTCGGACCGAGCGTCGGGTGGGTACCGGAAGACATCTCTCGCGTGATCGTTGGCTGGGTCGCGCTCCCTGGCACGTTGTTTCTCGCGCTGGTGCAGATGATCGTCGTCGCCCTGGTATTCGCTTCGGTGGTGAGGGGCATCGCATCGAGCGACACCACCGAAGAACTCCGCTCGCTCGGACTGGGCGGCACGATCTTCTTCGTGGCGACCACGGCGCTGGCAACCGCCATGGGTCTTGGGCTCGCGATGTGGATCGAGCCCGGCGCCTTCGTGGATTCGGCAGCGATCCGGGCCTCACTCGGCTCGTCCGCGGCTCAGGCTGCGGCCGGAGCCGGTCCGGAACTCCCGAGCATCGCGCAGCTTCCAGAACTCTTTGTCGGCCTGCTGCCCTCGAATCCGCTGGCGTCGATGGTCGGCGGTCAGATGCTCCAGGTGATCCTGTTCGCCGTGGTGGTCGGTGTCGCGCTGGTCAGCATGGCGCCGGATAAATCGGCTCCGCTATTCGATCTGCTTGGCTCGATCCAGGAGGTCTGCATGACAGTCGTGGGTTTTGCCATGCGTCTGGCACCGTTCGCGGTCTTCGGGCTGTTGGCACGACTGACTTCGACGGTGGGCCTCGATGTACTCGCCGGGATGAGTGTCTATGTCGGTACGGTCCTGCTAGGGCTGACCCTCCTCCTCGCAGTGCATACGGCACTGGCCTTCGTCATCGGCGGCAAGCGCCCGCTGGCATTCCTCGCGGCGATTCGCGAGGTGCTGCTGCTGGCGTTTTCGACCTCGAGTTCGGCCGCCGTCATGCCACTCAGCATCCAGACGGCCGAAGAGAGTCTGGGGGTGCGATCATCGGTCGCGCGTTTCATGATCCCGTTGGGCGCCACCATCAACATGAACGGGACGGCCCTCTACCAGGGCGTGGCCACCGTGTTCCTGGCCCAGGTCTTCGATGTGCCGTTGTCAGGCGCCGCATTGGCCTTTGTCGTGGTGACGGCCGTCGCGGCTTCGATCGGTTCGCCGGCAGCGCCGGGTACGGGCATCGTGATCCTGGCGATGGTGCTCGAGGGTGTTGGCATTCCCGCAGCCGGGATCGCACTGCTGCTTGGCGTCGACAGGATTCTCGACATGACCAGGACCTCGGTCAACGTCGCAGGCGATCTGACAGCCTGCGTGGTGTTGGACCGCTTGACCGCGACGACTCCTGTCGCCCTTGCGCAGGGCCCGACCGACTAGACCGGGATCCTGCGACGTCGTGCCCGGTGGAGCCTCTGGCTTCGAATGCAGCGCTAGCCGACGCGGCGGTCGTGCCCGGCCCAATAGGGCTCGCGCAGATCCTTCTTCATCACCTTGCCGCTCGGGTTGCGCGGTAGCTCGTCAATGAAGTCGACCGAACGGGGCTGCTTGTAGCCGGCCAGCTTCGACCGACAGAACTCGATGAGCTTGTCGGCGTCGACCGTCTCGCCGTCCTTGGGGACGACCACGGCCTTCACGGCCTCGCCGAACTTTGCATCAGGCACGCCGATCACGGCGGCATCCGCGACGCCCGGGTACTGGAAGAGCACATCCTCGATCTCGCGCGGATACACGTTCTCGCCTCCGGAGACGATCATGTCCTTCACGCGATCCTGGATGTAGAGGAAGCCCTCGTCGTCCACGATGCCGGCGTCGCCCGTGTGCATCCAACCGTCGACGATCGACTCCGCGGTGGCTTCCGGTCGGTTCCAATAGCCGCGCATCATCTGCGGGCCGCGGACACAGACTTCACCGATCGTGCCGTTCGGCGCGCGCTGACCGTCGTCATCGAGGATGCGAATCTGCGTGCCCAACGCGGGACGTCCCGCGGACAACAGCAACGAGGGCTCGCCCGCGATCGCGCGGCGATGGTCTTCGGGAAACAGGTAGGTCGCGACGGCCGTCAGCTCCGTCATCCCGTAACCCTGGATGAAGTCGCAACCGAAGGTATTGATCGCGTTTCGCAACGTCTCCTCGGCGATCGGCGACGCGCCGTAGATGACGCGGTCGAGCTTGTCATAACTTCGCTCGGCAACATCCGGAACCGCGACAAGGCAGAACTGGATCATCGCCGGTACCAGAAGCGCGATCTTGATCTCTTCTTCCGACATTGCCCGTACGGCATCCAGCGGAACGAAATCTTCTTGGATGAAGAGCGTCCCCCCGCTCTGGACGGTGACGTAGGTCAACAGGGCGGCGGCCGCGTGATACATCGGTGCCACGATGAGGGCTCGCTCGCCCGGTTCGCAACCGAGGGGCAGGCTTGCCTGGTGCAGCTGGGAAACGACGGCCCCGTGTTGCAGCACAGCGCCCTTCGGCCGGCCGGTCGTTCCGCTCGTGTACATCTGGTAGACGTCGTCTTCCGGCGCGATCTCGCGATCCGGCTCGGCATCCCGGCCCGCTCCGACGAACTGTTCGTAGGACTCCCAGCCCTC
>JAJDAQ010000110.1 GCA_029261815.1 Deltaproteobacteria bacterium | reverse complement strand
GGAAGGCACCGAGATGGTGATGCCGGGCGACAACATCGAGATGTCGGTCGAACTCATCACGCCGATCGCGATGGATACGGAGCAGCGCTTCGCCATCCGCGAAGGTGGCCGAACCGTCGGCTCCGGCGTCGTTACCGAAGTCATCGAGTAGAGAATGAATACGCCCCGGGTGGGGGTTGTCCGATCGTCGCTTCGCTCCAGTTGAGCGAGGAGATCGAGGAGGCAACGTTAGGCAGCGAGCTTCGCCCGCTGCAATCCCGGGGGAAAAGGTGCGTAGCACAATTGGTAGTGCACCGGTCTCCAAAACCGGCGGTTGGGGGTTCGAGTCCCTCCGCACCTGCCAGCTTGATCAGTTCGACGGAATGCAGAAGAAGGCATCCGAAGTCAAAGAAATGGAGACCCAGGTCTCGTGAGCAATGAAGCCAGCATGATCGACCGCGGCCGTCAGTACGTGACGGACGTACAGGCCGAGTTCAAGAAGATCACATGGCCTACGCAGCGCGAGTACGTCAGCGGAACGATCGGTGTGATCGTGATCGTGGCCTTCCTGGCGTTGGTCCTTGGTGTAATCGACTTCGGCCTCGGCCAGGTCATGGAACTCGTCCTCGGCTAGTCCGAGGGCCCAACGGAGACAGAATGTCGGAGCCGAAGTGGTACATCGTGCATACGTACTCCGGGCACGAGAAGAAGGCCAAGCAAGGCCTCCTCGAGCGAGCGAAGACTTTTGGCCACGAGGCGGACTTCGACGAAATCCTCATTCCGGAGGAGAACGTCGTCGAGGTCGTGAAGGGTGAGAAGAAGACTTCCAAGCGGAAGTTCTTCCCGGGCTACATCCTGGTCCACATGAATCTGACGGATGAGACGTGGCACATCGTGAAGGATACGCCGCGCGTGACGGGCTTCGTGGGAGGCGGCGAGCGACCCGCGCCGATCCCGGACGAAGACGTCGCCAAGATGACGGAGCAGATGAAGGAAGGGGCCGAGAAGCCCAAGCCGCGGATCCTCTTCGAAGAGGGCGAGGCGGTTCGGGTGATCACGGGTCCGTTCGCAAATTTCAACGGGTACGTCGACGAGGTCCTTCCCGAAAAGGAGAAGGTCCGGGTCATGGTGCAGGTCTTCGGACGCTCCACCCCGGTGGTCCTCGACTACGTCCACGTCGAAAAATCCTAAGAGCGCACGTCGCGCTCTCATGACGGGGAGGGCCGCCTTGAGCGGTCCGCTTGCACCCGCAGCAAAGGAATCACATGGCAAAGAAGGTGCTTGCACTCGTGAAGTTGCAGTGCCCGGCCGGACAGGCGAATCCCGCGCCTCCCGTCGGCCCGGCGCTCGGCCAGCACGGCGTCAACATCGTTGAGTTCTGCAAGGCGTACAACGCCCGAACGCAGGACCAGCAGGGACTCATCATCCCTGCCGTGATCACGGTCTATGCGGACCGCTCGTTCACGTTCGAGTTGAAGACCCCGCCGGCAGCGATCCTGCTCAAGAAGGCGGCCAAGATCGACAAGGGTTCCGGCGAACCGAACCGCAACAAGGTCGGGAAGGTCACGCGTGCCCAGGTTGAAGAGATCGCTACAACGAAGATGGCTGACCTCAACGCGAACGATATGGACGCCGCGGTGAAGATCATTTCAGGAACGGCGCGTTCCATGGGCCTGGAGGTGGAGGGCTAGTCATGCCGAAAAGCAGCAAGCGCTACCTCAAGGGTTCCGAGAGCGTCGATCGCGACAAGTTGTATGGCCTCCAGGAAGCCGTTGATCTCATCAAGACCTGGCCGACGGCCAAGTTCGATGAGTCCGTGGACATTGCCCTGAACCTTGGCGTCGACCCGAAGCACGCGGACCAGATGGTTCGCGGCGCACTCGTGTTGCCGCATGGGACAGGCAAGGACCTCCGGATCCTGGTGTTCGCCAAGGGCGAGAAGGAGAAGGAGGCGCAGGAAGCAGGCGCCGACTACGTCGGTGGCGACGAACTCGCGAAGAAGATCCAGGACGAAGGCTGGATGGAGTTCGAACGCGTCATCGCGACCCCTGACATGATGGCCGTCGTCGGTCGCCTCGGGAAGGTGCTGGGCCCGCGCGGCCTGATGCCGAACCCGAAGCTGGGCACGGTCACGCCTGACATCGGGCGTGCGGTCGCCGAGAACAAGGCGGGCAAGGTGGAATACCGCGTCGACAAGTCCGGCATCGTGCACTGCGCGGTGGCCAAGGTCTCGTTCGATGCTGATGCCATCCATGCCAACGCGAACGCGCTGATCGAGGCGATCATCAAAGCCAAGCCGGCCGCGTCGAAGGGCACGTATCTCCAGAAGATCTCGCTCTCGACCACAATGGGTCCTGGCATCCGAATCGATCCGACGACCGTCGGAAAAGCGGCGTAGGGGACGAACATGCTGACGTTTTCACAAAAGCAGGAAGCGGTCGTCGCACTCAAGGAGAAGTTCGATCGCGCGAATAGCGTGATCGCGGTGGATTACCGCGGTCTCGATGTTCCCGCGGTGAACGATCTGCGCGGCAAACTTCGCGACGGCGGCGACTACGAATACGCCGTCGTGAAGAACTCGATTCTTCGTCGCGCTGCCGAAGGTGGCGAGATTGAAGGGCTGACGCCGCACTTCGTGGGACCGACCGCGATTGCGCTGTCCTACGGCGACCCCGTTGGTCTGGCGAAGGCGCTGGTCGACTTCGCCAAGGACAACGAAGCGATCGAGCTCAAGGGCGGTGTGCTCGATGGGAAAACCATCGACACCGGGGAGATCGCGACCCTCGCGACCTTGCCGTCGCTCGACCAACTCCGCGGAAAGATCATCGGGCTCCTCACCGCGCCCGCAACGAAGATCGCCATGGTGCTCAAGGCGCCGGCGGGGCAACTCGCCCGGCTGGCCGATGCGCGCCGTGGCCAACTCGAAGAAGGGGGTGGGGCCTAGCTCCTCCCCGGTTCACGAATGAAACGGCGGGAGGACAGGGTCCGCTCGTACCGCCACAAAAGGAAGGTTGAAACACCATGGCCGATATCAACGCAATCGCCGACTCGCTCTCCGAGCTCACCGTGATGGAAGCGGCTGAACTTGCCACGCTTCTCGAAGAGAAGTGGGGCGTCAGCGCCGCCGCTCCCGTCGCCGTCGCTGCCGCTGCTGCCCCGGGTGGGGAAGCGGCCGCCGAAGTGAAGGATGAATTCGACGTCATCCTGCTCTCGTCGGGCGACAAGAAGATCCAGGTGATCAAGGAAGTCCGAGCCATCACTGGCCTTGGACTGAAGGAAGCCAAAGAGCTCGTCGAGAGCGCTCCGAAGGCGATCAAGGAGGCCGTCGCAAAGGACGAAGCCGACAAGATCAAGGAGCAGATCGAAGGCGCCGGCGGTCAGGTCGACGTTAAGTAGCGGCTTACCGCTTGCCCGGGGTGCAACGCGCACCCCGGGTGGTCACTGGCCAACAGAACGCGTGACATCCCAGCCTAGCTAGGCGTCACCCGTCCTCCCCCAGGAGGGATCCCTTGAGCGCAGCGCAGATCGAGTTCAGCGAAACCGCACCCCGAGTCCGAAAGGACTTCTCGAAGATCCCCCGGATCCTCGACATCCCGAACCTCATCGAGATCCAGAAGGAGAGCTTCGAGCGCTTCCTTCAGACCCGGATCGAACAAGAGAAGCGGGAACCCGTCGGGCTCCAGGCGGTCTTCCAGTCCGTCTTCCCGATCCGGGACTTCAACGACACCGCCTCCCTTGAGTTCGTGGGTTACACGCTCGAGGCCCCCAAGTACGACGTGCAGGAATGCCTCCAGCGGGGCATGACCTATGCGGCGCCGTTCAAGGTGACGATTCGCCTCGTCGCTTGGGATGATGCGGGCGGTTCGCAGACGATCCGCGATGTGAAGGAGCAGGAGGTCTATTTCGGGGAAGTCCCGATCATGACCGACAACGGCACCTTCATCATCAACGGAACGGAGCGGGTGATCGTTTCCCAGCTCCATCGTTCTCCCGGCATCTTCTACGACACGAGTCTCTCGACCACGGTCAGCGCAGCCGGCAAGAAGCTGTTCTCCTGTCGTGTGATTCCGTACCGCGGTTCCTGGCTCGATATCGAGTTCGATCACAAGGACCTCGTATACGCGCGCATCGACCGCCGTCGGAAGATCCTGGTCACCGTTCTCTTGAAGGCGCTCGGCTACGACGAGGAGCAGTTGCTGTCCCTCTTCTACAAGCCCGAGCAGATCAAGATCGACGGCCGCAAGATCATGAAGAAGGTCGACCCCGAGCTTCTCGTGGGTCAGCGCTGCACCAAGGAAGTGAAGAGTTCCGAGGGCAAGACGCTCGCGCGCAAGGATCGCAAGTTCACCAACGCCGCCGTTCGCCGCATGGTGGAAGACGGCATCGATTGGGTGCAGGTCGAGCTGAACGACATCCTCCGCGAGGATGCCGTCAAGCGCGTGGCTCCGGTCGACATCGTCGACGAGACCACGGGCGAAGTCGTGCTCGAGTGCAACGAAGAGTTGACCGAGGGCCATCTCGACGAACTCCGCAATCGCGGAATCCTCGAGTTCCCACTGCTCTACCTCGACCCGATCGGTTCCGGTTCGGCGCTGCGCGACACGCTCTTGGCTGACAAGACTGTCACCAAGGAAGAGGCGATCATCGACATCTACCGGCGCTTGCGGCCGGGCGATCCGCCGACCTTGGACACGGCGACGAACCTCTTCAACAACCTGTTCTTCAACCCTGAGCGCTACGACCTGTCGCGCGTGGGGCGGTTGAAGCTCAACCACAAGTTGAACTTCGATCCCGAAGAGCGCGTGCTGGTCAAGCCGCTCAAGGGGCAGGAAGCGGTCGAAGAAGAGGTGCCGCTGTCCGAGCTCCGCACCTTGCGCAACGAGGACATCCTCGGGGCCGTGAAGTACCTGGTCGAGCTGAAGAACGGCATGGATCCGGACAAGCGCGTCGACGACATCGACCACCTCGGCAACCGCCGGGTGCGCGTCGTCGGCGAACTGCTCGAGAACCAGTACCGCATCGGTCTGGTGCGCATGGAGCGAGCGATCAAGGAGCGGATGTCGCTCCAAGAGATCGAAACGCTGATGCCGCATGACCTGATCAACTCCAAGCCGGTTTCGGCCGTCATCAAGGAGTTCTTCGGTTCGAGCCAGCTGTCGCAGTTCATGGACCAGACCAACCCGCTGTCCGCGGTGACGCATAAGCGTCGCCTGTCGGCCCTCGGGCCAGGCGGTCTGACGCGAGAGCGCGCTGGCTTCGAAGTCCGCGACGTGCACCCGACCCATTACGGTCGGATCTGCCCGATCGAGACGCCGGAAGGACCGAACATTGGTCTGATCGCGTCGCTTTCGACCTATGCACGGGTCAACGATCTCGGCTTCATCGAAACGCCGTATCGCAGTGTCGTCGAGAAGAAGGTCTCGGCCGACGTGAAGTACCTGTCGGCCCTCGAAGAAGAGCGACTCACGATCGCCCAGGCGAACGCGCCGCTCGACGACACGAACTCGTTCAAGAACGATCTTGTCACCGCACGGAAGGCTGGCGAGACCCAGATGATCCGTTCGGAAGACATCGAGATGATGGACGTCTCGCCGAACCAGCTGGTTTCTGTCGCTGCATCGCTGATCCCGTTCCTCGAGAACGACGACGCGAACCGCGCCCTGATGGGCTCGAACATGCAGCGCCAGGCAGTACCGCTCCTGCGAACGGACGCACCGCTCGTGGGAACGGGCATGGAAGGCGTTGTCGCCCGGGACTCAGGCGTCACCGTCGTGGCCCAGCGTGACGGCGAAGTCGTCGCGGTGGACGCTGCTCGGATCGTGCTGAAGCCGGACGAGGAAGAGAGCGACGGGCCGAACGTCGACATCATCAGCCTGGTCAAGTACCAGCGCTCGAACCAGAACACGGCGATCAACCAGAAGCCGATCGTGAATGTCGGTGACCGGGTTCGGAAGGGTCAGGTCATCGCCGATGGTCCGGCCACCGATCGTGGTGAGTTGGCCCTCGGGCGCAACGTCACCGTCGCGTTCATGCCGTGGGGTGGATACAACTTCGAGGACTCGATCCTCATCTCCGAACGGCTTGTCCGCGAGGATCACTTCACCTCGGTCCATATCGAGGAGTTCGAGTGTGTCGCCCGCGACACGAAGCTCGGACGCGAGGAGATCACCCGCGACATTCCGAACGTGGGCGAAGAGGCGCTTCGCGACCTCGATGAGTCGGGCATCGTGCGCATCGGCGCCGAGGTCTCGGCCGACGACATCCTCGTCGGCAAGATCACGCCGAAGGGCGAGACGCAGCTCTCTCCCGAAGAGCGGCTGCTGCGCGCGATTTTTGGCGAGAAGGCCGGCGACGTGCGTGACACCTCGCTGCGGGTGCCGCCGGGTCAGTCCGGCATCGTCATCGGAGCCCAGGTCTTCTCACGCCGCGGCGTCGAGAAGGATGATCGCGCCCGCGCGATCGAGGACGCCGAGGCGGATCGCCTGCGCAAGGACCAGGACGACGAGATCGGGATCATCACCGAGAACGCGCACGGCAAGATTGCCGATTTGATCATCGGGAAGAAGACGGCCAACCGCGTCGCCGATGATCGTCGCGACGAAGTGTGGATGGATGCAGGGGAAACCGTCAGCCGGGAACGGTTGGATGGTGTTCCAATCCGTCGCTGGCGCGAAGTGCAGGTGACGGACGGACCGACACAGGACCGTGTCGATCGAATCTTCGCCAGCCTCGACGAGCAGGCCGGTGTCATCCGGGCGGTCTTCGACGAGAAGGTCGCGCGTCTGAAGAAGGGCGACGAACTGCCGCCCGGCGTCTTCAAGATGGTCAAGGTCTATGTCGCCATCAAGCGAAAGCTGTCGGTCGGTGACAAGATGGCCGGTCGTCATGGCAACAAGGGCGTCATCTCGCGAATCGTTCCGGAAGAAGACCTGCCGTTCATGGCCGACGGCCGACCGGTGGACGTCGTCCTGAATCCGCTGGGCGTGCCTTCGCGCATGAACATCGGACAGATCCTCGAGACGCACCTCGGAGGTGCGGCCCGCGGGCTCGGCGATCAGGTCGACCAGTTGGTCGAGCAGCATGCCGGTGCCGATGTCCTTCGCGCCAAGCTCAAGGACATCTACGCCAGCGACACGATCTCGAGCACCCTGGATCAGGCATCGGACGAAGCGATCAAATCGATCGCCATGAACGTGCGTCGCGGCATCCATGTCTCGACCGCGGTCTTCGATGGCGCCAAGGAAGACGAGATCAAAGAAGAGCTCATCCGAGCCGGTCTTGAGACCTCGGGGCAGACCGTGCTCTTCGACGGCCGGTCGGGCGACCCGTTCGATCAGGACGTCACCGTCGGTGTGCTCTACATGCTTAAACTGCACCACCTCGCGGACGACAAGATTCACGCGCGGTCCATCGGGCCCTACAGCCTGGTCACCCAGCAGCCGCTGGGCGGCAAGGCCCAGTTTGGCGGTCAGCGCCTGGGTGAGATGGAAGTCTGGGCCATGGAAGCGTACGGCGCGGCCTTCAGCCTTCAGGAATTCCTGACGGTGAAGTCCGATGACGTGCTCGGCCGGACCCGCATGTACGAGTCGATCGTGAAGGGCGAGAACCAGCTCGAGCCTGGCTTGCCGGAAGCGTTCAATGTCATCGTGAAGGAGCTCCAGGCACTGAGCCTGAACGTCGAGCTCATCGAAGACCAGGACCACTAAGGGGAATCGAATGCGCGATCTCTACAATCTCTTCGAGAAGCCGAAGGATCCCCTTGCGTTCAACGCGATCCGGATCGGATTGGCCAGCCCGGATAACATCCGGGAGTGGTCGTACGGCGAAGTCAAGAAGCCCGAGACCATCAACTACCGGACGTTCAAGCCGGAACGGGATGGCCTCTTCTGCGCCAAGATCTTCGGTCCGGTCAAGGACTACGAGTGCAACTGCGGCAAGTACAAGCGCATGAAGCACCGTGGCGTCGTGTGCGAGAAGTGCGGCGTCGAAGTGATCCAGAGCAAGGTGCGTCGCGAGCGGATGGGTCACATCACGCTGGCCACGCCGGTGGCACACATCTGGTTCCTGAAGTCGTTGCCGTCTCGGATCGGGAACATTCTTGAGATCACACTCCGTGACCTCGAGAAGATCCTGTACTTCGAGGCCTACGCGGTCACGGATCCGGGCGATACCGATCTGAGGCTCGGCGAGTTGTTGAGCGAAGAGCAGCTCGTCGAAGCACGTGAGCAGTTCGGTCGCGACTCGTTCGACTACGGGATCGGTGCCGAAGCCGTCCGCGAGATGCTGAGCCAGCTCGACGTCGAGGAGGAGTGCAAGGTCCTCCGCGCCGAGATGAAGGAGGCCACGTCCGAGGCCAAGCGCAAGAAGCTGGCGAAGCGCCTCAAGGTGCTCGATGCGTTCCGCGAGAGCGGGAACGCGCCGGATCACATGATCCTCGAAGTGGTGCCGGTCATTCCGCCCGACCTGCGTCCGTTGGTGCCGCTAGACGGTGGCCGGTTTGCGACGTCGGACCTGAACGATCTCTATCGCCGCGTGATCAACCGGAACAACCGGTTGAAGCGCCTCATGGAGCTGAACGCGCCAGAGGTCATCATCCGCAACGAAAAGCGGATGCTCCAGGAAGCCGTCGATGCGCTCTTCGACAACGGCCGCCGTGGCCGCGTCATTACCGGGCCGTCGAAGCGCCCGCTGAAGTCGCTCAGCGACATGCTGAAGGGGAAGGGCGGACGATTCCGCCAGAACCTGCTCGGCAAGCGCGTCGACTACTCCGGTCGTTCCGTGATCGTGGCGGGCCCTGAGTTGCGACTCCATCAGTGCGGCTTGCCCTCACGGATGGCCCTCGAACTCTTCAAGCCGTTCATCTACTCGAAGCTCGAACAGCGCGGCTTCGTGACGACGATCAAGGCCGCGAAGAAGATGGTCGAGCGCGAGCGTCCCGAAGTCTGGGACATCCTCGCCGAGGTCATCACCGAGCATCCGGTCATCCTGAACCGCGCGCCAACGCTTCACCGCCTCGGCATGCAGGCGTTCGAACCGTCGTTGATCGACGGAAAGGCCGTGCAGCTCCACCCGCTGGTCTGCAAGGCTTTCAACGCTGACTTCGATGGCGACCAGATGGCCGTGCACGTTCCGCTCTCGGTGGAAGCCCAGATCGAAGCGCGCGTACTCATGATGTCGACGAATAACATCCTGAGTCCGGCAACCGGTCGTCCGATCATCGATCCGTCCCAGGACATCGTGCTCGGTTGCTACTACATGACGCGCGAGCGCCCGGGCGCCGACGGTGAGGGAATGTTGTTCTCGAGCCCGGATGAAGTTCGCGTCGCGTACGACGCGGGCGCAATCGACATCCACGCCGGGATCAAGGTGCGTTTGCGCAACGGCGTGGTCGAGACGACGACCGGCCGCGTCCTCCTGTCCGAAATCGTTCCGGAAGAGATCCCGTACGACATCATCAACCAGGTGATGGACAAGAAGGCACTGGGCGAACTCATCGACCAGTCGTACCGGCGCATGGGCAACAAGGCCACGGTGCTGCTGGCTGACCGGCTGCGCACGTTGGGCTACCAGCACGCGACGCGGGCTGGTATCTCGATTTGTCTCGACGACATGGAAATGCCGCCGGACAAGGAGCGCTTCATCAACGAGGCCCAGGGCCAGGTCGAAGAAGTGGAGACGCAGTACCTCGACGGTCTGATCAGTGACGGTGAGCGCTACAACAAGGTCATCGACATCTGGGCTGACGCCACCGAGCGTGTTGCGGGCCAGCTGCTCGAGAACCTCGGTATGGATGTCGAGACGGACAGCGATACACGGGTTCCGAGTTTCAACTCGATCTACATGATGGCTGACTCGGGTGCGCGTGGTTCTGCTCAGCAGATTCGCCAGCTCGCCGGGATGCGCGGTCTGATGGCCAAGCCGTCGGGTGAGATCATCGAGACGCCGATTACGTCGAACTTCCGGGAAGGTCTCTCGGTGGGCCAGTACTTCATCTCGACGCACGGTGCCCGAAAGGGGCTGGCCGATACCGCGCTCAAGACGGCGAACTCGGGTTACCTGACGCGCCGCCTTGTCGATGTCGCCCAGGACGTGATCGTCCGTCAGGAAGACTGCGGATCGACGGAAGGCACGCTGATGGGCGACCTCGTCGAAGGTGGCGAGATCATCGAGAGTCTGGGCGAGCGCGTGCTCGGTCGTGTGACCATCGACGATGTCCATGACCCGGTCACGGACGAAGTCCTGATCGCCGCGGGCGAAGAGATTGACGAAGATCGTGTCAAGGTCATCGAGGACGCCGGCATCGAACGCGTGCACATGCGCTCGGCGCTGACGTGTCGAGTGCCCCGCGGCATCTGCGTGCTGTGCTACGGACGCGACCTTGCGCGTGGCGAGATGGTCAACCTCGGCGAAGCCGTGGGCGTCATCGCCGCACAGTCGATCGGTGAGCCTGGTACGCAGCTGACGATGCGGACCTTCCACATCGGCGGTACGGCGACCCGGCGCGTCGAGGCGAGCCATCACGAGGCCGGCAGTGAGGGCCAGGTTCGTTATTCGAATCTCCGCACGATCAAGGACCGCGACGGCAATCGAATCGCCATGAACCGAAACGGCGAGATCGGCTTGTTTGACGCCAGTGGTCGCGAGCGCGAGCGGTACCCGGTCGCCTATGGCGCGCAGATCAAGGTCGAGGACGGTGCCAGCGTGCAGCCGGCCCAGGTCCTGTGCGAATGGGACCCATTTGCCAATCCGATCCTGACCGAGGAGACCGGCACGATCAAGTTCGGCGACATCGTCGAAGGCGCAACGATGCAGGAGCGGGTCGATGAGTTCACGGGTCTTTCGTCCCGTGTGATCACCGAGTCGAAGGACCCGGATATGCGCCCGCGCATCACGGTGCTGGACGCGGCGGGGGAGCAGACCTTCCAGGCCCTGCTGCCCGTCGGTGCCTACGTTCGTGTGACCGAGGGCCAGGAAGTCGCTGGTGGCGATCAGATCGCATCGATCGCACGCGAGATGACGAAGACCAAGGACATCACCGGCGGTCTGCCGCGCGTGGCCGAGCTCTTCGAGGCCCGCAAGCCGAAGGAACACGCGATCGTCACCGAGGTGGATGGGACCGTGGCCTTCGGGCCCGACTCTCGTGGCAAGCGCCGCGTGCTCGTCACGCCGGACGACGGATCCGAAGAGCGCGAGTACCTGATCCCCAAGGGCAAGCACGTCTCCGTGCACGAAGGCGACCACGTCGGGAAGGGTGACCCCCTGATGGACGGCTCGCCGAACCCGCACGACATCCTCCGCATCGAGGGTGAGACCGAACTCGCCAAGTGGATGGTGGACGAAGTGCAGGAGGTCTACCGCCTCCAGGGCGTGAAGATCAACGACAAGCACATCGAGGTGATCATTCGCCAGATGATGCGCAAGGTGAAGGTCATCGACGTCGGGGACACCGACTTCCTGGTCGGCGAGCAGGTCGACAAGATGGTCTTCCGCGCAGCGAACGAGCGGATGGAGGCTGAGGGCAAGGACCTGGCCACCTTCGAGCCGCTGCTGCTCGGAATCACCAAGGCGTCGCTCTCGACCGAGTCGTTCATCTCGGCCGCCTCCTTCCAGGAGACGACCAAGGTGCTGACCGAGGCCGCGATCTGGGGCAAGACGGACCACCTTCACGGGCTCAAGGAGAACGTGATCATGGGCCGGCTGATCCCGGCGGGTACCGGTCTCTCCAACTACCGGAACATCGGAATCCAGATCGAAGCGCCGGAAGGCTACACGCTGCCCGAGGACGAAGTGTCCCTGAGCGGCGGTGGGGGCCTCGTAGAGACCTCGACGGCCGACCAGATCGCCGACCCGATCCCGAC
>JAJDAQ010000109.1 GCA_029261815.1 Deltaproteobacteria bacterium | reverse complement strand
TGACGGGTCGTTGGCGTTCCGGGGCGTTGCGTTCGTGCGCGCCGCGCGTGCGGCATGGAGCATCTCGCTGCGCACACAACGATCGCTGCGCCGACGCACCGTTGACACCTCGCACGTCCAGGTCGCGACACAACGCCACGCTGCGTTGCCGAGCGGAGCGAGGCCTATCGGCACACGGACAGGATGCCGGCCGCGAGCGCTCAGCCGGCGAGGGGTCCGTCGCAGAGGAGAGCGACGTCGGTGTCGGGCAGAGCCGTGAGGCCAGCGCATCGCGCGACCACCAGAACCGAACCGCCCCTGCCCTGCGTTTCCGCAGGTCAGGGGCTGTTCGCCAGAGCCGCCTGTCGGAATCGAACCGACGACCTAATCACGTCGGCTTTGCGTCTATCGCTTGATGCGCCCACTGGGCGAACGAGCCGCTGACCTGCGCAAACGCCGAGAGTGGGGGGCGCCGCCATCCGGTGGTGACCGACGACGACCGACCAGTACCGACCGTTTCACCGGAGCTTGCGGCGGCGTCGAAGCCGAGCAAGCTCCATTCTTTTAGCTCACCGCGCCCTCCTCCTAGCCGGTCCCGTCGTCGTCGAAGACGTTTCAGGGGTCTTCCCAGATGACGGTGTAGGTCGGCCGGGCGCGTCGGTCCGCAGATAGACGTCGAGGTCTCCCGACGACGGAGGTTCCTACGCCATCCATCCGAAAGACCTCGACGTGTCCGACGCTACCCCGCCGGCCGGCTTCGGCCGCCCTGACCTGACCGCCTTCGCTCGACTCGACGGCCTCGGTCTGAGCGTGACCGGGCAACGACTTGAACCGGATCGTGCGGTCCTCGCGTGCCGCGTGGTGGAACCAGATCAGTGGTGCCGACGGTGCGGCAGCGAAGGCGCTGCTCGTGACACCGTGATCCGGCGGTTGGCCCACGAGCCGCTGGGCTGGCGACCGACCGTGCTGGAAGTTGTAGTGCGCCGCTACCGCTGTGCCGACTGCGGACACGTGTGGCGCCAAGACACCAGCGCCGCGGCGGAGCCACGCGCGAAGCTCTCGCGCACCGGGCTGCGGTGGGCGCTGGAAGGGATCGTGGTCGCACACCTCACCGTCGCCCGTGTCGCCGAGGGACTCGGGGTCGCGTGGGACACCGCCAACAACGCGGTCCTGGCCGAAGGCAAGCGGCTGCTGATCAACGACCCCACGCGGTTCGAGGGCGTGAAGGTCATTGGCGTCGATGAGCACGTCTGGCGCCACACCAGGCGTGGCGACAAGTACGTCACCGTGATCATCGACCTCACCCCGGTCCGCGATGGCGCCGGCCCAGCAAGGCTGCTGGACATGGTCGAGGGCCGGTCGAAGGCGGCGTTCAAGACCTGGCTCGCCGACCGCGACGACGCCTTCCGTGACGCGGTCGAGGTGGTCGCGATGGACGGCTTCACCGGGTTCAAGACCGCCGCTGCAGAGGAGATCCCGGACGCGGTCACGGTGATGGATCCCTTCCACGTCGTGCGCTTGGCCGGTGACGCCCTCGACAGGTGCCGGCGCCGGGTCCAACTCGCGATCCACGGGCACCGTGGGTTCAGGGACGACCCGCTCTACAAGTCGCGGCGCACGCTGCACACCGGCGCGGACCTGCTCACCGACAAGCAGAGCGACAGGCTACGCGCGCTGTTCGTTGATGACGCTCACGTCGAGGTCGAGGCGACCTGGGGTGTCTACCAGCGCATGATCGCCGCCTATCGCCACGAGGACCGGCAACGTGGCCGCGAGCTCATGGAGAAGCTGATCACCGACCTCAGCGCCGGCGTCCCCAAGGTGCTCACCGAGCTCACCACCCTGGGCCGGACCCTGAAGAAGCGAGCCGCTGACGTGCTCGCCTACTTCGAACGACCCGGCACCAGCAACGGGCCGACCGAGGCGCTCAACGGACGGCTCGAACACCTGCGCGGCTCCGCACTCGGGTTCCGCAACCTGACCAACTACATCGCCCGAAGCCTGCTCGAGACCGGCGGCTTCAGACCCCAACTTCTACACCCCCGATTGGGATGAGCCCACAAAGGTAGTCGTCGACTACATCGACAGGAACAGGGACGAGTTCGGGGTCGAGCCGATCTGTGCGGTATTGAAGGATGCCGACGTGCAGATCGCTCCGAGCACCTACTACGCGAACAAGGCCCGCCCGCCGTCACTGCGGTCGATCACCGATGCGGAAACGCTCATCGAGATCCGGCGAGTACACCAGGAGAACTACGGCGTGTACGGAGTCGTGAAGGTGTGGGCGCAACTCGGCCGCGAGGGCGGGGTCGGTGGTCGGCACGCAGCCCGGTGCACGGTCGGCCGGCTGATGAAGACCGCTGGTCTGCGCGGGGTGTCGCGCGTGAAGGCGCCGACCACGACTCGCCGCGGACCCGGCCCGGACACCCGGCCTGACCTGGTTGAGCGCGAGTTCACCGCGACCGCCCCGAATCAGTTGTGGGTCGCCGACATCACCTACGTCCGAACGTTCGCGGGATGGGTGTACGTGTCGTTCGTGCTCGATGTGTTCTCGCGGCGGATCGTGGGCTGGCAGTTGTCCACGAATCTCTACACCGACCTCGCGCTGGATGCGTTGAACATGGGCATCTGGACCCGGCAGCACGCCGGGGTAGACGTGTCCGCTCTCATTCACCACTCGGACCGCGGCGTGCAAGGCGGATTCAACTGGTCGTCGCAACACCTCGATCGTGGAGGTTTCGGTAGTGGCGACGAAGGACTGGATCGCGAAGACGAGCGAGGCTCCGGAAGGGGCTAGACGTCAGTGGCGGGCGGATCGGGCGTTGCGGCCCCCGATGCGTTCGCCTGGGCGGCCCGAGCCCGCGCGTGCGGCGCAACGGCAGTTCTGGCGGTTGATCGCGACGGGCATCACCTCAGCCGAGGCGGCGCTGAAGGTGGGCGTGTCCGTGCCGGTCGGCGCACGGTGGTTTCGCCACGCTGGCGGTATGCCTCCGATCTCAATGGCCGAGCCCAGCGGCCGCTACTTGTCCTTCGAGGAACGCGAGGAGATCGCGATCCTGCACGCCAAGAACACGGGAGTGCGCGAGATCGGCCGGGCGATCGGGCGTGACCCGGGGACCGTCTCTCGCGAGCTACGCCGCAACGCGGCCACCCGGGGCGGGAAGGCGGAGTACCGAGCGCTGGTGGCGCAGTGGAAGGCCCAGCAGGCAGCGAAACGACCGAAGACCGCGAAGCTCGTGACCAACGACAGGCTGCGGGAGTACGTGCAGGAGCGGCTCGCTGGGAGCGTGCGCCGGCCGGACGGCAACATCGTCGTTGGGCCGGAGCCGCCCGCATGGAAGGGACTGAACAAACCGCATCGGCAGGATCGGCGGTGGGCGACCGCGTGGAGTCCGGAGCAGATCTCGCACCGGTTGAAGGTCGATTTCCCGGATGATGAGTCCATGCGCATCAGCCACGAGGCGATCTACCAGTCGCTGTTCATCCAGGGCCGTGGCGCGCTCAAACGCGAACTCGTCGCCTGCCTGCGAACAGGCCGTGCGCTACGGCAGCCGCGGGCTCGCGCGCAGAATCGCCC
>JAJDAQ010000108.1 GCA_029261815.1 Deltaproteobacteria bacterium | reverse complement strand
CTGGGCCGGCTGAGCTGGACGACGACCTGGAACGGGAAGGCCGTGGGCCCGTAGACATCCTGGTGCAGTCGGTTGTAGTCACCGGGCCCGTATTGCAGGAGCAGGGGCGTCGGGCGTTCCTGCGCTTCACGATGGCAGCGCTTCAGGAAGCCTTCGAGCGTCGGTTCGAAAGGCGCGCTGCCGTGAAGCCGTTCCCACCAGCGGTTCGCCACGCCTGCGAGCGGCGGGTACAGCACTTCGCGAAGGTGCTGGACGATCGCAGGCAGTGGATAGGCGAAGTATCGGTACCGCCCGCGGCCGTAGCGCTTCGGCTCCATGTCGACGGTCGACCGGAAGCGCTCGTCCTGGTCGAACAGGCCGCGCAGAACGTCGCACTCCCGGGCCGCAAGCAGGCGACCCGGGAGGGCATGACCGCGAATCTCGAGCTGCTCCTCGAGGGCGGCCCAGTCCCAGCGCGCCAGCCGTCGATCGATGCCCCCGATGTCGGCGGTTGCCACGCTGGTTCCCTCACTCGTTAGTGCCCGTGATAGGTGAACCCGAAGATCCCGTCGAGCACGCCGCGCACGATCAGGAGGGGGACCTGCCACAGCGCCACGCGGTGGCGATGGTGGATGTGCGAGGCCAGATCGTCGTAGGAGCCGAACCGGTGCTTGCACGGCGCGCAGTAGTAGCGCGCATTCTCGTTGTTGTAGCCGTGTCGATACACCGGATAGTGTCGGCTGGAGCGGCGGTCGTAGTCGCGGTGCCGATTCTGACCGCGGTGGGAGCGCTCCCACCGGCGGTGGTGTCGGTCCCCGCGGCGGCAGTCGTCGCCGCGGTAGTGGCGCCCTTCGTAGTGACGGTCGTTGTGATGCCGGCTTTCGTTGTAATGCCGGTTACCGTGATGGCGCTTGCCATGGGCCATCGCCGGTCCGGCGATGAACGTGGTGGCGAGCAAGACCGCAATCGCGGTCACGAACTTCTGTCGGTTTCTGTCGAGCCTCATGGGGAGCTCCTCCTCAGTCCCTTCGACGACCGACCTGCGAGCGTATTCGCAATCGTGGCTGAAGAGTTCACAATATGCTCCTCGCGAACCGGATTTCGTCGCGAAATCGGGCTCTTGCGAACACCCTGCTGGTTGCGGATCCTTCGCGGTCCCGCTGCGCATGCGGCTCCAGATGGTGCAGCGCTTACGCTGCGTCGATGCACAAAGGACCCCCATGAATTTCGGATTCACGGAAGAGCAGGATCTGCTCCGCTCGGAAGCGCGCAAGTTCCTCGATGAACGTTGCGGCCTCGATACGGTCCGCGAGATCACCGAGGACGCCAGTGGCCCCGGTTTCTCGCGAGATCTCTGGAAGCAGATTGCTGAACTCGGCTGGGTCGGGCTGACGATCCCGGAGGCGCACGGTGGCGCTGGCCTCGGCTGGGTCGACTGGGTCGTCGTCCTGGAAGAGACCGGGCGTTCGTTGTTTCCCTCTCCGCTGATCTCGACCGCGCTTGCGGCACACGCGATCGCGCGTTTCGGAAGTGAAGCGCAGCAGGCGGCCTGGCTACCACGTCTGGCGAATGGCTCGACGATCGGCACCGTCGCGGTGCTCGAAACGGGCCAGGTTCCTGGGGTCGAGGGTATCGACCTGCGGGGTCGAGCGTCCGCGGACGGCCTCACGCTGAGCGGAGACAAGACGTTCGTGAGCGACGCTGCGTGCGCGGACCTGTTCGTGCTCGCGTTCCGATCCGAGACAGGCCACGGCCTGGCATTGGTCGAAGCGGGCGCTTCTGGGCTCACGGTGGAGGCCCTGCCTGGGATCGACCTCACCAAACGGGTTGGCCGCCTCTCACTCGATTCGGTCCGCGTCGGCGCAGATGCCGTATTGGAGGCCGCCGACGCGGAAGCGGTCGGCGCGCTCCTTGATGCGGGCGCTGTGGCCGTGACCGCCGAGGCGACAGGTGCGGCCCAGGCCGCGCTCTCATTGACCGTGAGCTTCGCCAACGATCGCGTCCAGTTCGGGAAGCCCATCGCCCAGTTTCAGGGGGTGAAGCATCCGCTGGCCGAGATGTACGTCGACATCACCTCATTCCAGTCCCTCGTGTACTACGCGGCGTGGTGCATCGACGAAGGGCACGAAGACGCCGCGATCGCGGCGGCGCGTGCGAAGGCGTATGCGAGCGACGTCTTCCCACGCATCGGGATCGACGTCGTCGGCCTGCACGGAGGTGTCGGATACACCTGGGAGTACGACGCCCACCTCTACCTGAAGCGCGCCAAGTGGGTGCGCCCCGCATTCGGTGACGCCGATTGGCACTACGACCGCGTTGCGCAGTTGGGAGGCTTCTAGCCATGGATTTCGATTTCAGTCCCGAAGACGAAGCTTTCCGCGCCGAAGTCCAGGCGTTCATCGCCGAGCACGCACCCAAGCCGGGGGACGACGCCGGTGTGGCGAAGTGGCATGCGGCCGTGCGCGAGAAGCGCTGGGTCGGCTTTTCCTGGCCGAGCGAGGTCGGTGGTGGCGGGGGCACGATCTCCCAGCAGGTGATCCTGAAAGACGAGATGTCGAAGGCCAAGGCGCCTTCGCTCGGCTCGTGCTTCATGGGCCTGGCGTGGGTCGGCCCCGCGCTCATCGAGTACGGCACTGAAGCCCAGAAGAAACGCTTCATCCCGGACATCCTCGACGGCAAGTACCAATGGTGCACCGGCTATTCGGAGCCCGATTCCGGCTCCGACCTCGCGTCGCTCAAGTGCAAGGGCGTTCGCGACGGCGACGACTATGTCGTCAATGGCCAGAAGATCTGGACCTCGATCGCGATGTGGTCGAAGTGGATCATCCTGCTCGTTCGTACGAGCGGAGACGGCACCAAGCACGAGGGCATCACCTGCCTGCTCGTGCCGATGGATTCCGACGGCATCGAAGTGCGCCCGATCCAGAACATGAGCGGCGGGTCGATGTTCGCCGAGGTCTTCTTCAACGACGTGCGCGTGCCGGTCGAGAATCGTCTGGGTTCGGAAGGGGAGGGCTGGAAGGTCACCGTCTCCGCACTCGCGCACGAGCGGTCATCGATCGCCGAGGTCACCGGCCTTCAGCGCACGATCGGGTCGATCCGCGAACTGGCTGCGCGTTGCCAGAAGAACGGCAAGCCCGCCAGCGAAGATCCCGGAATCCGGCGCCGGATCGCCGAGGCCGACACCAAGGTCGAGGCGATGCGCTTGAACGGCCTGGGCGCGCTCACACGCCAACTCAAGGACGCGAGTCTCCCGGGTGAGACATCGGTGAACAAACTCCATCGCGCGAACCTGGAGATCGAGCTCGGCGAACTGGCTGTCGCGATCCAGGGCGAGCGTGGGCCGCTCGATGGGGCCGTGACGGAAGAAGATGGAAAGTGGCAGCGTCTGGCGCTGAACTGGCCCGAGGTCGTGATCGGCGGTGGGACGCCCAACATCCAACGCAACATCATCGCCGAGCGCATGCTCGGCTTGCCGAAGGACTAGCGGCGCGTGAGTGAACGGGCCCAGCGAATCGAGGTGGTCTTGCGCGAAGCGCTCGGCGCGACCCACGTCGCGGTTGAAGACGAGTCGCATCTGCACGCCGGCCATGCGGGAGCCAAGGAGTCGGGCGGGGGTCACTTCCGCGCCGTGATCGTTTCCCCGAAGTTCGAGGGGCTGGGTCGCGTAGCCGCGCAGCGCGTGGTCTTCGCTGCGTTGGGCGACCTGATGCAGACCGAGATCCACGCTTTTGCAATGACGACGCATACACCCTCGGACTGGGACGCCCGCTAGAGGTAGCCGAGGGCCTCGAGCCGTTCGCGGGTTTCGTCGTCGAGTCCCGGGGTCTCGGTGGGGTCGGGTGCTTCCGTCGCCATGAGGGTTTCGCGAAGCTGCGTCCATGTCTGCGTCGCGCGCGTTCCCACTGAAGGATCGAGGTCGGTGAGGTCGGTGTGCTCGCCCGGGTCGGTGCCGATGTCGTAGACGGCGACCAGTTCGTTTGCGCGCCACAGCGCTTTTTCGTCTTCGTCATACACCGCCGCCCATGGCTCGGCGAAGCGTGCGGCCCACGGTTCCTTCTGGTCGGCCAGGTTGCCGAAATAGTTCTGCGCCATCGTTGGCTGGCCGCCGGGTCGGCGCGGGAATCGCTGGCCGATCCCGCTCAGCATCTCCGCTGATTCGGCCAGAATCCCCGGCAAGTCGGCGGAAGAAACGCGTCGTGGGTCTTCCGATCCCGCCTGCTGGCTGGGTTGCTTGAGCACGAGCGGGATGTGCAGCGCTTCTTCATGGACGCCGCGGCCGTGTAGGGCGAGACCGTGTTCGCCGAAGTGCTCCCCGTGGTCCGAGGTGACGACGACGACGGCACCCTCGAGACGCTGCCTCGCGGCAAGGCCGTCGAGCAGCGCACCCAGGGCAGCATCGGCATGCGCGATGCCGAGGTCGTACTGATCGATCACGTTCTGACGCAGGTTCGGGTCGAGGGGTTCTCCCGCGAGCACGGTGCGTTCCAGCTCGGCGACCTTGTGTGGCGCACGCCGCGCCGTCCACGGGACGTCGACGCCGAGCCGCGACACGTTGTAGGGACGGTGCGCGTCCATCAGGTTCACGAAGAGGAAGACGCTGTCCCGCTCTTCCGCATCGAGCCACGCGAGCGCGCGATCGACGACGCGATGTCCGGGTTCCAGAGCGACATGCCAGGTGTCGAAGCCCCGTGCGAGACCATAGGTTTTTGTCAGGAACGCCTCGTTCGCCGCGAAGCCCGCTGTCGCGTAGCCGCTCTCCAAAAACCATTCTGCGAGGGTGGGCCAGGTTGCACCGAGTGGCCGAATGCCGACGCCGTCCGTGCCGGCGACCTTGTGAGCGCCGTGCTCGGTTGGCACACGGCCGGTGAATAGCGAAGCGTGACTGGGCAGTGTCCAGGGAGCGGAGGCGTGGGCGCGGCGGAATACGTTGGCCTTGGCCGCCAGCGCGTCGAGCCTCGGCGTCGTGCCCCGCGCATAGCCATGAAGGCTGGTGTGGTCAGCGCGGACGGTGTCGAGGACCACGACGATGACGTCGGGCGGCGCCGGCGAATCCACCACGCAGGCCGAGATCCAAAGGATGGCTGCGATGGCGGCTGCGACCCGGGAGCAGGGCCCGAGGAGGCTACGAGGACGACACTGGGCGACGGACATCGGGCGAGGCTAGGGGAGCGTCGGCCGGCCGCAAAGCGCGGACTTCAGCGGCCTGGCTTCCCGGCCGATAAACCCCCATGGCCCTTCGACTCCTCTTCTGCGTATGGATTGCGTGTTCGCTGTCCGGCTGCTTCGTGGTGGACGAACTCGACTCGGCGCGCGCACTGCTCCCGGACAAGCCCGCCGACAAGATTGCCGAGGAAGCCGCGCAGAAGAAGGAACCGGCGAAGGCCGACCCCGACTACTGGAAGAACAGTCGCACGTTCGCGCCCGGAGGCGGCGACAACGGCGTGGTGAGCTGCAACGTGCGAGGTCAGGTGCAGTTCATGAAGCGCGACGACTGCAAGCGGCGCGGCGGCCAGCCTCGCTAGTTCGCGGCATTCGAGCGAGTCACGCGAAGGACTCGGTCCAGCGCTGCAGCGGTACCGAGAAGCCGGCGGCATTCCGGTGGCCACCGCCACCGAACTCACCGGCGAGTGCCGCCACGTCGAAGCTTCCGACCGAGTAGACCGAGATATCGACGCGCGTGCCCGTCATCCGGTAGACGGCGCCGCAGGGCGTACCGAAGGCCGCGCGCGACGCGAGTTCGTGTCCGATTTCGGCACGCTGGAAGCGTGCGTTCACGGCCTCGAGTTTCCATTCGCCGACCTGGATCGGGTGGGCGCTCTGCACGGCGCGCTCTACCTCCATCTCGTTGGCGCGCACGATCGGGGCGCCTTCGGCAGCGAGTTCGTCGACGCTGCGCCTAGACAAGGCGTCCCATGCCTCGAAAGTCCGCGGTGCCGCGCAAATGGCGGCGTTGACGGATCGCGTCTCCGGGAGTGCCCAGTTCCAGAGATCCTGATCCTCGACGTAGGCGATCATGGGGGGCGGGGTCTCGTCTGGGAACATCCAGCGCCACGCCAGCATCGCGCCCGAGTGCGAGAGATCGAAGTTCACTTGATGACCGCCTTCGGCGAGGACTTCGTCGAGTCCCTCGACCGAGGCGAAACGCTCCAAGGCGGAGACATGGTGGTCGAGCACGACGAGCTCGGCCGCGCTCTCGGCCAGCGGCGCATAGCGCGACGGGGGCGGCGCGATATCGACGAAGAGCACGCGGCTCCCCTCGAACCGCGACGCGTCGAGGGGGTCGTCGTGGCCGCGCGGAATGAACTCGACATCGTCGCCCCAGCCCGCGCGGACGGACCAGGCCGCGCCGAAGCCGTCGGGGCAACCAGCGTGGAAGATGCAGAACTTCTTCAACGCGGAACCTCCACTCATCATTCGTCCAACTGACGCGACCGCGAGCCGTGGGAGTATACCCGCGACGTGCGGAAGGCACTTCGGTAGCTTGCCGGCCATGGTTGCCCCGGTCCCCACGAGCGCGGTCGCAATCCGGCGGATCCCCCTCGCGGAGGGCACCGCTGGGTGGTTGCGGCTGGTGGGCGGTCTTCACGGGAGGCCGGGTTTTTTCTGGCTGGACAGTGCCCAGGTGGGTCCGCGACTCGGGCGAACCTCGTTTGCTGGGGCTGACCCGTGGGCGACATGCCGTGTCTGGGGGCAGCGGATCGAAACCCGCGTCCATCGCGAGGGTCCGACCGCTCCGCCCGCCGACGCGGTCGGCGATGCCCTCGATGCGGTGCGTGCACTGCTGCCGCCGCGGCCCGAGGGCCCCGAGCCCATGCCCGTGCCCTTCATCGGCGGCGTGGTGGGCGTTCTCGGTTACGAAGCCGGCGATTGCTGGGAGGTGCTTCCGCCGCCTCCGGCTGACCCTGATGCGTTGCCGGACGCAACGTTCCTGGCGGTCGATCGGGTCTATGCATTCGATCATCTGGAAGGCGTCGCATGGGCGATTGCGCTGGTCGCCGATCGGAGCCGAGCATTGGCGGCTGCCGCTGCCGAAGACGCGGTCGAGGCCATGCTGCACGCACTGCCAGATGGGCCCGGGCCGCCGGCGGCGGACGCGACGGTGCCTCCGTCCTGCGAGGGCGTTCGCGGGCTCGATGCGGCCGCCCACGACAAGGCCGTGTGTCAGGTGCATGATGCGATCCGCGCCGGAGACCTCTACCAGGCCTGTCTGACCCATCGCATCGAGGTGCCATTCACGGGAGATCCATGGCAGCTCCACGGGATCCTGCGGGAGCGGAACCCGGCACCGTTCGCGGCCTATCTCGATCTTCCGGACGCCACCCTCGTCGGGAGCTCGCCCGAGCGTTTTCTCCAGGTGACGCCCGACGGTTGGCTCGAGAGCCGCCCGATCAAGGGCACGCGACCGCGTGGCAAGACGCCGGAGCACGACCGGGCGCTCCGCGACGAACTCGCCGCGTCGGAGAAGGACCGCGCCGAGAACGTCATGATCGTGGACCTGGTTCGTAACGACCTCGGCCGCGTCGCTGAACTCGGGAGCGTTCACGTTCCAGAGCATTGCTACATCGAGCCGCATCCGACGGTGTTCCAGAGTGTGTCGACCGTGAGAGCCCATCTCCGCCAGGGCCGGGACGCGCTCGACGCCGTCCGTGCGTCGTTCCCGCCGGGTTCGATGACCGGTGCGCCGAAGCTCGCAGCGATGTCGCTACTGCGCAGTCTAGAAACGACTCGCCGCGGGCCCTATGCAGGCGCGCTCGGCTACTTCGATGCACGCGGGGCCGTCGATCTGTCTGTCGTGATCCGAACCGCCATCGTGCGGGACGCTACGGCGTTCGTTCACACGGGCGGCGGGATCGTGGCCGACAGCGATGCGTCCGAAGAGTGGGCGGAGGCAGAAGTGAAGGCGAGCGCGCTGCTTTCTGCGCTCGCGGCTGCGCAGGCCGCGTCGACATGAGCATTCGGCTGTTGGCGTTGGACATCGACGGGACGCTTGCGGTGCGGGGCGATCAGGTCCTTCCGCGGACCCGGGCGTCGCTGCACCGCGCAGCGGATGCTGGGATCGAAGTCGTGATCGCGACCGGCCGCCGATATCGCACGACGCAGCGCGTGGCAGCTGCACTCGGGTTGGACGTCCACTGCATTTCGTTAGGCGGTGCCCTCGTCAAGGATCCCGAAGCCAACACGCTTCACGAGGTTCGCTTCGCATCGGCGACCGTTCGAGCGCTGGTCGGCGCGATTCGGGCGGAGGGGCATTCAGCCATCGTCCAGCGGGACTCTGTGATCGATGGGTCCGACTTCATGATCGATGGGCATCTGCCCTGGAACGGCTGGACCTCGGACTACATGGTCGCGAACCAGGACCATGCGGAGTGGCACGCCGACCTCGCGGCTGTGCCCCACGACGATGCCCTGGTGGTCGGTGCCTATGGAACGCGGGCCGCACTGGAGTCCGTCGCAGCGCGTGCGATCGCCGAGATCGACGAGTCGTTGACGACCGTGGTCATGCCGCTTCCCGGCAACTCGGGAGCGCCGGGTGGCCACTACCTGGAGGTCGCGAGTGCCCGCGCGTGCAAATGGCAGGGGCTGCAGGTGCTCGCTCGGGGGCTGGGAATCGATGAAAGCGAGATCTGCGCCGTGGGTGACCAGCTCAATGATCTCAGCATGATCCGGAATGCCGCACTCGGAGTCGCGATGGGCAACGCGGCAGACGAAGTGCAGCAGGCGGCCGATCGGGTCACGGCCGCGAATGATGCCGACGGGATCGCCGACCTCGTCGACGACCTGCTGGCCGACCGCGACGCGTCGTCCAGTCAGTAGGCGGCGGCTCAGCTGCCGCGCCGCTGCTCGAGTTCTTCGAGCGTCCGCGGCCAGTCCTTCTTCAAGAGTTGTGAGAGCGCCCGGTCAGCCAACAGCTTTCCGCCGGTCTGGCAGGTGGCGCAGTAGTTGGTCTCGTTGCTGGCGTAGACGATGCGCTGGATCGGGGACTGACAGACCGGGCAGGGCTCTCCGAATTTTCCGTGCGCCGCCATCTCGGGACGAAAAGCAGTGACCTTGTCGGGGAAGTCGTCTCCATTCTCTCGGCGCAGGTGGTCGGTCCACCACAGCAGGGTGTCGCGGGTCGCTCGATGCAGCCGTTCGATGCCCTCGTCATCGAGCCGCTGGGTCCAGGTGATCGGCGATAGGCGGGCGCGGTGAAGGATCTCGTCCGAGTACGCATTCCCGATTCCAGAGAACAAGCCAGGATCCGTGAGTGCGCGTTTCAGTGTGTGGTTGCGCCGTGTGAGGGCTTCGCGAAAGGCCGCGAGATCGCATTCCAGGGGCTGGATGCCGCCCCGGTCATGCTCGGCGAGCGCGTCTTCGCCAACAACTGCGTGCAGCGTCGTGCGTTTCTTGGTTCCGGCTTCAGTGAGGAGCAAGCACCCGGTCGGGAAGTCGAATGCGGCGTGTCCGTTCTTGCCTGGAAGCTTCGCGCCGACGGGGCGCCAGCGGAACCGGCCCGCGATCATCAGGTGGACGACGAGGAAGCGCTCGGCCGCGAATCCGAGAACGATCCGCTTCCCGACGCGCCGGACTTCCCGAACCGTGTCTCCTTCGAATGATGCGAGCGAGGGCTCGACGGTGCGTAGTAGTGAAATGCTGCGCAGCCGGATCTTGTCGAGGGGTTGGCCCACCACACGAGGTTCAAGGGCGCTCAGGTACGCCGCGATGTCGGGTAGTTCCGGCATCCCATCAGCGTGGCACCCCTTCGACGGGTCGGCCAACTACGCCGCGCAGACGAAGTCGCGGGTCTCGCGGTATCCCATGGCTGCCAGCGTCGCGCGGATCTCGTTGCGGGGGCCGCTCCCGGCCACGGACACGACAATTGGCCCGGCATCGCCGTGGCCGCGGGCAAGGAACTCGGGCGGCTCGACCCGTGCGCCCCGAATCTCGTTGCCGATTCGCCGCGGATGGACGTCGATGACCGTTCGAACGAAGCGCCCCTCCTCCTCGAGTGCCCGTCGTAGCGCCCGGCCGGTGGGGCCGTGCCCCCAGAGGACGTAGTCGGACTGCTTGGCCAGGACCCCGCGCGACAGGAAGTGGGCTTTGCAGGCAACGAAACGCGCCTCTTCGTAGGCCGCGGCAGTTCGGCTCAAGCGGCCGGGGCTGTCGCGCCAGCTCACGAGCGGCTCCGGCACGACGCCCAGGGTCGCGCCTTCGGCGATCATCCGGAGCACCAGGTCGTAATCCTCGGCCCATCCGGCATCGCGGTAGCCGAGTCGTCGGAGCGGTTCGGAACGAAGCATCCAGGTCGGGTGCGCCAACGGGCATTCGACGAACGCCTCCCGCGCGACATCGGTCGGTGTGCGGATTCCATTGAGCCAACGTTCGTAGCGGGCCATGCCGCGGGACAGCGGTCGAGGAAAGACGCGCACGTGGCTGCCGACGCCGGCCCAACCCGGTTGCGTTTCCAGCGTGGCGGCTTGTTTGTCGAGACGCGTTCGATGGGCGATGTCGTCGGCATCCAACCGCGCGATCAACGGTGCTCGGCACGCGGAGACGCCGCGCTCGAGAGCTGCAACCAGGCCCTGGCCAGCCGCGTGCACGACCCTGAATCGAGGGTCGAGGGTGGCGGCGGCGTGGGCAATGGCGCTGGAACCATCGCGGCTCGCATCATCGACCAGCACGCACTCGAAGTCGCGAAGTGTCTGGCGTGCAATGCTGCGGATCGATGCGCCTAGCGTTCCCTCGGCATCGCGGAACGGAATCAGGACCGAGACGCGCGGCATCACCCGCGTGGCCCCGCGACCCGAAGCCGTAGCTCGGCGTGGTCGAGCCCGGCCGCGCGATCCATGTCCGCGATGAAGCGCGGACGCTCGGGGCGGGCGCGCAATTCGATCGCCCGGAGTCCCAGGTCAGCGACCGCATCGTCCCACCAGGGCGCGATGGCGCCGGCGAGGGGCTCGAGCAGCAGGATCGGCGTGTCGTTGCGCGCGGCCGTACGGAGCGTTTCGAGCGCCTCGCCGCGCACCTTGTCCGGAAGCTCGTTCAGGGTCCAGCCCACGACGACGCCGTCTCCGGCTGCGAAACGCGGCAGGCCCCGGGCGAGGTCCTGACGACGCGTGCGAAGCGGGATCCCCCAGTCCCTGGCGGCATGTCGCGCTTCGGCGAGCGCCCAACCGGAGCGATCGTAGGCAACGACCGGGAGCGCGGTGTCGAGTGCGAGGCTCGCCCCCAACCCGACCGCGCCCGTTCCGGCTCCCAGGTCAACGATGCGCGCCGTCGGGCAGAACGTCTCGAATGCGCGCGCGGCGAGGACGGCCTGCATCAGATGCAGCGCTGCATAGTAGGTCGCAAAGGCGGCGCGCCGCGCCGGCGAGTCGAGAACGCGGGTCAGCGCGGCTTCGTCGTTGCGACGCTCGACGTAGCGCTGAGACAGTGCCTGTACGCCCTTTCGGATGTCACGGAAGGTCAGCGGTGCCTGCCGCGCGATCGCGGCCTCCAGCCACGCGTCGATGCGAGGCTTGAGCTCGGTGAGTCGTTCCGGGCCAGAGTCCGTCACTTCCAGGCGAAGACCGGCTGCTCGTATCCGGCGACGCGGGTATGCCTGCCGTGGATGGCGACTTCGCGCAGCTGGAACAGGATCGCGGCCGTCGGCGCATGGATCAGGCTGCCCAGGATGGGGATCGCGATCAGCGGGCGGTCGCTCTCCGGAATCTTCCGTAGGTGAGGAACCTGGGGGCGGTCCAGTTCTGCCAGCGGGACGTGCTCGGCCAATGCGACTTCGTCGGGATTGGGTCGGAGGACAGCGTCCTTGCCCCCCCAGACGACGACGGGCGTGATCACGAAACCCGACCGGGTGCCGTAGTCATCGAGCAGGCCAAGTACCGCGTCCGGGGGCAAAGAGAGGCCCACTTCCTCTTCCATCTCCCGAAGCGCCGCTTCCTGGGTCGTTTCCCCTGTGTCGAGGCTGCCGCCCGGGAGCGCCCATTGGCCGGCATGATCACGAAGACGGGAGGTCCGCCGCGTGATGACGAACGAGGGCGTTCCCTGCGCGTCTTCCGTCAGCGCCAGGGCGACGGCCGCGTGGCGGCGCCCGTCCAGGGGAACCTCTCGACGCGGGAAGCCGGCGACATTGGCCTGGATTCGGGAGCGCAGGGTCGCGCGATCCGCGTCGGAGAGGGGGGGCTGGGGCAGCACGAACTGGAGGGTATCGGGAGCCTGCGGATCCGGCCCGCGCGGGACCCGCTACCCTGCTCCCGCCCGATTTCGGTCCTTTGAAGGTGGCCGCCGATTTCCGCACGGAGTTTGCCCTTGTCGCAGATCGCAGAACCCGAAGCCCTTCGCGCTCGCGCCCTTCTGGCGGAGGGGCGCCCGAGCGTGTTGCCCCTTCCCGATCGGGGCGTCGAGATCGGCCTGCTCGACTGGGGCGGCACCGGCCCCCTGGCGCTTCTCCATCACGCGAACGGCTTCTGCAAGGGCGTCTTCGGCCTGCTTGTTCCAGCGCTGCGCGAGCACTTCCATGTGGTCGCGATGGATGCCCGCGGGCATGGGGATTCGAGCAAGCCGGAAGGCGCGGGAGCGTACGTCTGGTCGGCGTTCGCCGAGGACGTGGTCGCGGTGGCGGAGCACCTTCGCGTGCGCCACGGCAAGCCCCTGGGTTTGGGGCTGGGCCACTCGTTTGGGGGGACGTCGATCCTGGGGGCGGCCGCCCGTGTGCCGGATCTGTTCGAGCGCCTGGTCCTGGTCGATCCGGTGACGCCCCCGTCTCCCGCGGAGCGCGCGCCCGATCGAGCCGCCCACATCAACGGGATGTCGGACGCGGCGCGTCGCCGGCGGGCAGACTGGCCTACACGCGCCGAGGCACGGGAGTGGTGGGCCGAGCGTTCATTGTTCTCGCGTTGGCAGCCGGAGGCCCTCGATCTCTACGTTCTCGACGGACTCCGTGAGGCCGCAGATGGCAGTGTCGTCTTGAAGTGTCCCGGCCACGTCGAAGCCGCCGTCTTCGAGAACGGCGAGACCCTCGATGTGGCTGCGTTGGCAAGTGCCGTGCGGGCGCCAACGTTGTGGCTCTGGGCGGAACGGGGAAACTTCTCCCGAGATCGTTATGCGCAACTGACCGCCGAAATGCCCGACGTCCGGCTGGAAACGCTGGCTTCCGGTCACCTGGCGCCGATGGAAGATCCGGACCTCGTGATTGCCGCGATCGAACGCTTCCTGGCGGAGCCCCTCCGAGCGTAGGCCGGCGCCCCTAGCGCCGGCTCTACGCCCCAATCTGGTCAACCCCCGCGTGCGTCGTGCCGATGGACCCAGGGACTGAACTGGTTTCAACCGTCCGCGAGCGAAGGGGTCGGGGCTCGTGCACCGCCATGCCATCTCCATTCTGGGTTTCTTGATCTGGGTGCTCTCCACCGCTGCGCCGCTCGCAGCCGAGGGAGATGCATCCGCCGAACTCGCGTCCGTGGAGCCCCACGCCGCGATCCTCTCGCCACGAACGCCCGAAGTCCTGGCGAGTCTGCGGGACGGGATCCGCGTCTGGATGTTTGCCGTCGTCGACGAGCAGGGCGGAAGCGCCATCGAACTCGCCGATGTCGATACCGCTGCGGCGGCCCTCCTGTCCGACGAGAAGCCAGTCGTGTTCGGCACCGATGCGCCGGCACTGGCTGAAACGCTCGACGTGAGTTTCGTCGTCTCCACCGAGGTCCTGTACGAACAGGGCGAAGTGACCGTCTGGGTGCGCACGTTCGAAACCCAATCCGGCACGCCGGTGAAGCTCGGGAAGGCCGAAGGCCTGCTGAAGGATCTCGGCGCGCTGCTCGTCAAGGCGACGAAGCCGCATCTCTCGATACTGCGCGCTTCGACTCCGCCGGATCTCGCGATCATGCCGCAGCTCAGCGAACTCGCGAGCTACGGACGCGCTTGGACGTCGCTCGGCGACGGACAGTTCTCCCTCGCTTGGGAGGCGCTGGAGGGCAAGGAAACCGCGGCGGCCGATTGGATCCGCGATCGCATCGTTGCCGAGAGCCGGGGACCCGAAGTCTCGGTCGCGCAGCGCTCGCGACTTGCAAGTATCCGCGGCACCTCCGACGGCGATTGGCTGAAGGTGCGACACGGCCTCGTGAAGGGAAACAACGCGGAACTCCTGGTTGCCGGCGCCGACAATGCCGTGGCCCGCCAGGACCCTGAGCGCGCGCTCGACCTCTATGCGAAGGCGGTATCGATCGACCCGGACAATGCGTCGGCGCGCCAGGGCAGGGCCCGGATGCAAGCTGCGGTCGGAGATCACCAGGCCGCCAAACAATCATTCGAGGAGATCCTCCAGGCGGATCCGGAGAACGCGGAAGCCCATGAAGCACTCGCGCTGAATCCCGTCCTGTCGGATGCGTCTCGCGCCCAGCATCATCTCGACGCTGGCGCTGCGCACACGCAGAAATTCCAGGTCGATCAGGCGAACCAGCAGTTCGGGTTGGCCGGACCCCTGGGGCCGATCGAGCAAGCGCGACGCAATGTTGCGTTGATGAACGAGCGGCTCGGGAACAACGGCCAGGCTTTGCTCGAATACGAGGAAATGGCAGCCGGCGGTTCCCGTGACGCCAGTACCCAACTGGGTCTTGCGCGTACGCGACACAAGGCCGGCGACATCACGGGGGCCAACTCGGCCTACATCGCTGCCCAGATCGCGGACCCCGACAACCCTGAAGCCTTCATCGGAGGCGGTCGAACGCAACTCGAGCAGGGAGACGCTTCGGGCGCGCTGGCGCCCCTCGAGCAGGCCGTGAGTCTTGCGCCTGACGACCCGGCTGCGCGTCGCGCGCTGGCGAAGGCGCATCAGGCCGCCGGGAATCCGGACGCTGCGTTGCGCGCCCTCGATCCTTCGTCGGTTGCGGTGGAAGATCGCGCCGGCATGTTGGCGGACGCCGCTGCCATCCACGAGGCCGCCGGCCGACCCGAGGAGGCCCAGATCGCCTTGGAACAGGCGGTCTCGCTGGCACCCGAGGACCCGCCGCTGCGGACCTCGTTGGCGCGCGTCTACGAGACGAACGGCGACGCCGAGGCCGCTGCGGCCCAGGAGCTCGCCGTGGCCGCGCTCGGCGGAGTCGAACTGGCACCGACCGATGAGTCGCTCAGCTCCAGTGCCCTGTCTTCGAACGACGGCAGCCTGGTGGTGTCGGGTGCCCAGTTCAACGGGCTCGTTGCCACGTTCCCGGTGCAGCATCCACGGCTTCCGCTCCCGATCGAGACCGTCGTCTTCCTCGGTATCCAGCAGCCCACTGAGTGGGAGTACCGCGTCCGCCAGTGGCTGATGCCCCAGCTCGTCGACACCGCCGCCATCGAAGCGGCCTTGATCGCGGCGCTCAGTGCACAATACGATGTCGTGCCGATGGGGCCGGTCCCCGAACTCGTGCAGGGTCCCTATCAGCGGGTCGTCGAACTCAGCACGAGCCGTGCGGACCTGTCCCTGGTCAACGATCTGCTCGGGGCTGATGCCACCGTGATCGTCCATCTCGAGCCCGTGGTCGAAGAGGCGGTTTCACCGGTCTTCGGTCCGGCCGACCGACCGCTTCGTCTCAAGGTCCGGATGAACGGCGGTCGTGTCACGGAAGACGTGTTCATTCTGGCGAACGCGGTCAGCATGCCGCAGCCGGACGTTTTCGTTCGCTGGAACAAGCGTGCGGCGGTACCGCTCGCGCTGTTGATCGCGCTCCTGGCCTACCCCGTGGTACGCGGCTGGGGCGCCCTCGAAGTCGACCTGGCGTACGAACTTACCAAGGGCTCGAAGGGGTTCTTCTCGATTCAGCTCTCCAAGAAGCCTGGCGTGGCCAAGCGGGACAGCGCGAAGGGCGCCAAGTCCAAGTCCATGAAGTACCAGCGCAAGGTGAAGCGTTGGTCACGTTATGCGAAGGACATGGTCGGCCCGAAGACGACGTTCCGGATGATCCCAGCGCGCAGTTACTACGTTGTGGTCCATGGCCTCCTGCAGGATGCGACCAGCAAGGAAGTGATCGGCAACTACCTCGAAGAGCGGAAGATCAAGGTGACCCGTGGCGACAAGACCGCGGTGCAGTTCGATTTCCGCGTGACGAAGGCTCCGATCACGATTCAGCTCAATCGTCCCGAAGGCAGTGAGGACATGCAGGTCCTCGTCGCGTTCAAGAACCAACCCGAGTCGCTGCGCTACGTGAAGGATGAGTCCGTCATCCTGTTCGCCGACAACGGGCGACATACCATCGTGGTCGGAGGCGGCGGGTCGGTCTACGAAGTGCAGGTCGAGATCGCCGACTATCAGGGCCTCCAGGTCCCGTTTGGCCTGGGCGACGCAGGCCAGGCCGTGTTCTCGGACTGTCCCGATGCCGTCGAGCCGTTCGTGCTGGGCGACTTCAAGGCCGTCAGCAAGGCGCTCGATCGCGCCGGACAGACCGAACTCGCCAACAGTATTCGGGCGGAGTACCACCATGAGCGCGGTGAAGACGCAGAAGCCGCGAAGTTCTACGAAGCTGCCGGCAACCTGACGATGGCGGCCGAGCTGTCCGCCGAGACCGCAGGCGCGGATCACTCGGCCACGCTGTTCGAGCAGGCCGGAGACTTCCGCCGCGCTGCCGAAGGCTATGCTGAGGCCGGTGACCTGATCAAGGCGGCCCAGGCCTTCGAGACCGCGTACGACTATGACAACGCGATCGATAGCTACCGCCAGGCGGGCCAGCTGGAAAAGACGGCCGAGTTGCTCGAGAAGGTGGGTCGGTTCTTCGAGGCGGGCGCGATTGCGCTCGAGCAGGGCGACAAGCCGCGCGGCATCCGAAACCTGCAGATGGTTGATGTGCGCGATCCCGACTACGGCGAAGCGTGCCGGACCCTGGCCGAACTTTTCGGAGAGCAAGGCGAATGGGGGCTCGCGGTCGACAAGGCGCGCGAAGCCGTGTCCTCGGCCGGCGACGATCACGCTGGCCTCGAAGTTCACGAGTATCTGGGCGTCTTGCTCGAGAAGGCCGGACGTAGCGATGAGGCACTCGAAGTCTACGAGGGGATTCGCAAGCGCGACTTCACCTACGAAGGCATCGCCGACCGCATCACGAACCTTCGCGAGATGGCCTCGACACGCGCGGCGATGGAGGGTGCCAAGACCCAGGCCGCCGGCACGGTTGCACCGGCGCCTGCCCGGCCCGCGGCAGATGCTCGATACGAGATCCTGGGCGAGTTGGGTCGCGGCGGCATGGGCATCGTCTACAAGGCCAAGGACACCCGCCTCGGTCGGACCGTTGCGCTCAAGCAGTTGCCAGACAATCTGAAGGATCACCCGACAGCGGTGCAGCTCTTCCTTCGCGAAGCGCGCGCCGCGGCGGCCCTGAACCACCAGAACATCGTCACGCTATTCGACGCCGACCAGACCGACGACAACTACTTCATCACGATGGAGATGCTCGAAGGCTATCCCCTCGATGCCGTTCTCGAGAAACGGGGTGCGCTCTCGGCCAAGGATGCGCTCCGGCTCGCGGTGCAGACCGCGACCGGCCTCCAGTACGCGCACGAGCAGCGAATCGTGCACCGCGACATCAAGACGTCAAACCTGTTCTTTACCCGTGACCGTGTGGTCAAGATCATGGACTTCGGTCTCGCCAAGATGCTCGAAGAGGTGCGTCGCGCAGCGACTGTGATTGGGGGGACGCCGTACTACATGGCGCCCGAGCAGGCGGCCGGGGAAGATCTCGACCACCGCGCCGACCTCTATGCCTTTGGCGTGACGCTCTTCGAACTCCTGGCGGGGCGGGTCCCGTTCAAGGAAGGCGATGTGACGTATCACCATCGCCACACGCCGCCGCCGGACCTCCGCGAGTTCGCACCGGACACGCCGGAAGACCTCGTGGTCCTCATCGAGGAACTCATGGCGAAGGCGCCGGCAGACCGTCCGGCGACCACGGCCGAAGTGGTCACACGGCTGCAGGCGTTGCTCAAGGCGATGGGGTGACCGGGGTGCCGTCGCGCCGTGTTCGCTCCCTCATAAGGAAGCGCCGCGGGCGGCGCTTCGTGGCTTGCCGAGGGCCGTGGCCTTTCGCCCCTGGGTGGGCTGGCTAGATTCCGAGGTTCGCCCTTCGGGTGACGTTCCGCGTGTGTCGGGGCGCGCTCGCTCGGGAACGCAACAAGCCGCGACGGGCCGCTCCAGGTCCAGGCGATTCAGCGCGGCGGAGACCCAGCGTGAGTGGGAACGACGACGAGGAACAGGACGGACGGCCCCGGTTGGCCGGCTTCGGCGTCAACGCCGGGATCGTCTCGGAAATCCACCAGCGCTACGACGTCGACCCGGAGTCCGTCCACGAGAGCTGGGCCGATCTCTTCGAGCCGGAAGCGCCGCGGGCGACGGTAGCGGCGGCCGTCCCGGCGCCGGCGCCGGGGGCGACTGCGGAAGCGGGGGAAGCCTCCGCCATCGCGAGCCCGCAAGTCGCTGAAAAGTACGCCCGCGTCCTGCGCCTGATCCATTCGTTCCGAGCCCGGGGCCACCGCATCGCCCAGACCGATCCCTTGGAGAGTCAGCCCGAGTATTTCCCGGAGCTCGATCCCGCCCACTACCAGTTGGGCAACGACGATCTCGACCAGCCGTTCTTTGCTGGCGACCTCCCCGGCGGCCCGATCCAGACCTTGCAGCAGATCCTCGGCCGACTCCGTGCAACCTACTGCCGCAAGATCGGCGTCGAGTTCACGCACATCCAGGACCCCGGTCGTCGCCAGTGGCTGATGCAGCGGATGGAGAACAGCGAGAACACGACGCCGCTCGGAGCCGAAGGGAAGCTCCGGGTCCTCGAGCGCGTCTGCGCGGCCGAACTCTTCGAGCGCTTCCTCCATACGAAGTTCATTGGCCAGAAGCGATTCGGACTCGAAGGAGCCGAAGCGTTGATCCCGCTCCTCGACACGATCGTCGAGGATTCGCCCGCGCACGGTGTGCGCGAGCTCGTGATCGGAATGGCGCACCGCGGCCGCTTGAACGTGCTCTCGAACATTATGGGAAAATCGCTTGCGTCGATCTTCGGTGAGTTCGAAGACGTCGAAGACCACGACAACCCGTATGGCTCGGGCGATGTGAAGTACCACAAGGGCTATTCGAGCGACCGGGTGACCGCGAGCGGGGACAGCGTCCACCTGTCCTTGACCGCGAATCCGTCCCACCTGGAAGCCGTCGATCCGGTGGTCGAAGGGCGCGCACGGGCAAAGCAGATCCGCTCGGGAGACGAGCGAGGGCACAGCACCGTGCCCGTGCTCCTGCACGGTGACGCCGCATTCGCGGGCCAGGGGATCGTGGCCGAGACGCTCAACCTCTCGCACCTGCGGGGATATTCGACCGGGGGCACGATCCACATCGTCGTGAACAACCGGATCGGCTTCACGACCACGCCCCAAGAGGCGCGCTCGACCCTGTACGCGACCGACGTCGCGAAGATGATCCAGGTTCCGATCTTCCACGTGAATGGAGACGATCCGGAAGCCGTCGTGCACTGCGCGAAGCTCGCATACAGTTACCGCCAGCGCTTCGGCGAAGACGTGGTACTCGACCTCGTTTGCTACCGCCGGCACGGGCATAACGAGAGCGACGAGCCGAGCTTCACGAATCCGCTCATGTACGCGAAGATTCGGAACACCCAGCCGCTACGGCCGCAGTACACCGAAGAGCTGGTGCGTACGGGCGTGCTCACGCGCGATGATGTCGAACGCATCGAAGCCGACCTCGGGCAGCAGCTTCAAGAGGCGTTGGAGCAGATCAAGACGCGGCCGCCGGGCCCCGACGAGCCGTATGAATTGCGCGGTCCATGGACCGGCTTCAGCCGGACGGAGCCGGAGGACGGCGTCGAGACGGCCGTCCCGGTCGAGCGACTCGCTCAGATCGCCGAAGGGATCGCGGCGCTGCCAGCCGACTTCACCGTCCACCCGAAGCTCGGCACGCTCCTCGACAAACGACGCAAAGTCGTGGGGGACGACGGCGAGCTGGACTGGGCCATGGGTGAGGCGCTCGCATTCGGCACCTTGTTGGTGGAAGGCACGCCCGTGCGTCTATCGGGCCAGGACAGTTCCCGTGGCACGTTCAGTCACCGGCACGCAGTCCTCGTCGATCAGCATACGGAACTTGAGTACGCGCCCCTGGCGCATCTTTCCGAGACCCAGGCACGCTTCGAGGTCTACGACTCCCACCTCTCCGAAGCCGCTGTCCTGGGCTTCGAGTACGGCTACAGCGTCGCAGACCCCGCGACCCTGACGCTTTGGGAAGCCCAGTTCGGCGACTTCGCGAACGGGGCGCAGTCGATCATCGACCAGTTCATCGGGTCCGCTCACGTGAAGTGGCAACGAATGAGCGGCCTCGTGATGCTGCTGCCGCACGGCTACGAAGGGCAGGGCCCGGAGCATTCGAGCGCACGCATCGAGCGGTTTCTCCAGTTGTGTGCGGAAGACAATCTCCAGGTAGTGAATTGCACCACGCCCGCCCAGTACTTTCATGTCCTGCGGCGCCAGATGCGACGGGGTTACCGAAGTCCCTTGGTGATCTTCACTCCGAAGAGCCTGCTACGCGCGCCGCGTGCGGTGTCGCGTGTGGCCGATCTCTCCGAGGGTCGCTTCGAACCCGTGATGGACGATGCCACGGTGCACGATCCCCATGCGGTGAAGCGCGTCATCCTGTCCAGCGGGAAGGTCCACTACGACCTGGCGGCACATCGCGAAGGGCGCGACGGCGTCGGGCCTGGTGAGAGCCGCGGTGAAGTCGCCCTGGTGCGCCTGGAGCAGCTCTACCCGTGGCCCGATATCGAGATCGCGCGCGTGTTGGAGCGCTACGACCACGTGGATACGGTGGTCTGGGCACAGGAAGAGCCGGCCAACATGGGTCCGTGGACGTTCGTTCGCGAACGACTCCAGGACGCGCTGCTTCCGGGAGAGAGGCTTCGTTATGCCGGGCGGCGCGCCAGCGCGAGTCCCGCCGTCGGTTCGGGGCGTGTGCACCGACAAGAGCAGGACACGCTGGTCCGTGCGGCGTTCGAGGGCATCGAATAGCGACGGCTTACCGCGGGCGCTCCGTGACCGGAGCGCCCACAGTGAGAGAGTTGCTAGCTCGGATCCGCCGCCGGAGTGTCGGGACCGCTCGTGGGCATCTCGGGTGCGGTGACGAGATCGGTCGGGAGTTCGCCCTTGAGGGCGCCGAGGAACGCCACGATGTCGTCCACCTGGGCGTCGTCCAGCGTCACCCCCAATTGGTGGTACGCCATCTTGCGAACGGCGTCGGCGAGGTCCGTGATGCTGCCATCGTGGAACCACGGGCCCGTCTCCGTGACGTTGCGCAGTGACGGCACCTTGAACACGTGTCGATCGGCCTCGTTTCCGGTGACGTCGAAGCGCCCTGCGTCCGCGGTTTCGTACGGATGGACCAGGCCCAGCTTCTGATACATGCCGCCGCCGATCGCCGGGCCGACATGGCAGGTGGTGCAGCCAGTGGCGAGGAAGACGGCCAGCCCACGTTGCTGTGCGTCGTCGAGGGCATCGAGGTCGCCTGCTGCGAAGTGATCGATCGGGGCCGGTGTGAGGAGGAGGCGCTCGAATGCGCCAATCGCCTTGCCGACGTTGTCATACGTGATCGGCGCCGCGTCTTCCGGGAATGCGGCGGCAAAGAGCGTGGCGTAACCGGGAATCGAGTTCAGCACGGCCAGGACGGCGTCTTCGGACGGCATCGCCATCTCGATCGGGTTCAGGATCGGGCCCTTGGCCTGTGCCTCGACGTCGGGTTCGCGGCCGTCCCAGAACTGCGCCACATGAAGCGCGGCGTTGTAGACGGTGGGTGAGTTTCGACCCCCGCGCTGGCCCTGGTGGCCGGGCGAGGTCGCTTCGCCGTCGACGCCATAGGCGGCGAGGACGTGGCACGAGTTGCACGAGATGTCGTGGTTCTTCGACAGCCGCACATCGTGGTAGAGCGTGCTCCCCAGCAATTCCTTCGCTGCGCTTTGCGGGTTCGCCGGATTCGTAGCGACAGCGGGCATGGCCGGGAAAAGGGCGGCAGCCTGTTGCGCGGCGGTGACCCGGGCGGGATCCACTTCCGGCACCGGATCCTCTGTGACCTCGGCGGACGTCGACGGGGTGGAGGCCTCATCCGCACCGCACCCACCGACGAAGAAAGCCGTGGCGAGGCCGAGCGCGAGTAGAAGGCGAGTATCAGACATGGTGGATCCTCCTGGGAGACAGCTTGCTGTTGCGAGAGCAGGCTATCCGTCTGCGTCTTCGGAGGCCATCCTTTGCTCACGCCCTTGTCGGCCAGGGGCAGGTCCGGTCTCCTTGGTCGGATGAAGCGCACCCCCGCCGTCGTGATGGAGCGCACCCTGCCGGGTTCGGAAGAAGGTGTGTCGCCGTCGGCGCATCGGTATGACCCCCCGCTCGTGAAGGTCCGGGGCGTGGCCCCGGCGGACGTCCCGTTCGCCTCGATCCTCGCCACGATCGACGAGCACTTCACCGGAACAGGTGCGTCCGCGGACCGAGCGCTGGCCCACGGCGGCATTCATCTGGCGGGGAAGCCGCTGGCCGAGGCCGATCTGCCGGTACTCGTGGCGGAGGGCACTCGCTGGGTCGCTTACGGGATGATCCGGGACCCGGATCCGGTCGACCTGGGTCCTGGGGCCGTGCTGGCCACCGGACCGGGATGGTTGGCCGTCGACAAGCCGGCCTGGCTCCCGACGCAACGGACGCGGGCCAGCGCTGTCGACTCGCTCGAGCGCCGGGTGTGGGCGTTCACGGGATCGCCTGAATGGCGCGCGGTGCATCGACTCGACCGCACCACCAGTGGCGTCGTGTTGTTCGCGGAAGGAGCGACGCAGGCTTCCGTACTCCAGCGGGCATTCCAGGAGCGAACCGTGCGAAAACGTTATGTCGCCGTGGTCGCGCCGCCGCCGACGCAGGATGCCTTCAGCGTTTCCGGCTGGATCGGCCGCGCCGCGCACAAGCGGCGCTTCGTGTTCGAGATGCGCGCGAGTGCAGGGGCATCGGTCGGTCGCGCGCGCCAGAGCGAGTCCCGCTTCAACGTGAAGAATCGCGGCGAGCATTGCGCCTGGGTCGATGCGGAGCCGGTCACGGGGAGGACCCACCAGCTCCGCGTGCACCTCGCGCACGTCGGGAGCCCGGTCGCGGGCGACGACCTCTACGGCGTCGGGTGGGAGCCGGGTCGGCCCGAGCGCGCACTCCTGCATGCAGCGGAGCTCGGGCTCTCCCTTCCGGACGGGACCGCGATCGAAGTCGAGGCTCCCCTGCCCGGCGATATGGTGACCGCGTTCGGCGAGACGCTGCCTCGTTAGTCCTCGAAGCAGACGGCGTCGTCGACACGCGCAACGCCTGGCGTCACGACCCGACAGCTCGCGCCGCCGCGCCAGTCGGGCGTCAGGGCCCGGAGGAGGCCCTCCCGAGCCCGGTCCATCAGATGGCAGGGATCGGTCTCGGCCGTGACTTCGAGCACGACGTCGCCGATCCGAAGTCGGCGGCCGATCGTGTCCGCAAGGTCGACGCCCTCGACGAGCAGATTGGCTCGCCGGGTCGTCCACGGGAGTTCGGGGGCTCCAGCTTCGGCGGCCGCGGTTTCCCAGGCTTCTCGCGCCAGGATGGAGACCTGGCGCTTCTGTCCCGCCCGTTTCTCGCCCACGATGCCGGACTGGGAGATCTCGATCTCAGCGGTTTCCACCATGGCGTCGGCCGGGCGGGGCCGGGAGGC
>JAJDAQ010000107.1 GCA_029261815.1 Deltaproteobacteria bacterium | reverse complement strand
GGCCCCCACGCCCGATTGACGCGTTGGCCGCGCTGGACCGCGGGCCGCTCCTGGATCTCGGAAGCCCAACGCACCACATTCTTGTACGACTTCGCCTCCAGGAATTCTTCCGCCTCGTAGATGTTCGCGAGGACGACCGCTCCATACCAAGGGAACGTCGCGATGTCGGCAATCGTGTACTCGTCTCCGCCCAGGAACGGCCGCTCGGCGAGGTTCCGGTCGAGAACATCGAGCTGCCGCTTCACTTCCATCGTGAATCGGTTTATCGGGTACTCGAATTTCTCCGGTGCGTAGGCATAGAAGTGCCCGAAGCCACCACCCAGGTAGGGCGCGCTGCCCATCTGCCAGAAGAGCCAGGACATGCATTCGGCCCGCGCTGACGGCTCGGTGGGCAGGAAGGCCCCGTGCTTCTCGGCCAGGTAGACCAGGATGGCGCCCGACTCGAACACCCGTGTTGGCGGTGACGTCGAGTGATCCACCAGCGCCGGAATCTTCGAGTTCGGATTGGCGGCCACGAAGCCACTTCCAAACTGCTGCCCTTCGCCGATGTTGATCATGTAGGCGTCGTACTCGGCCTCCTTCTTCCCCAGCGCGAGCAGCTCCTCCAGCAGAACGGTGACCTTGACGCCATTTGGCGTCGCCAACGAGTAGAGCTGCAAGTCGTGCTCGCCGACCGGGAGGTCCTTGTCATGTGTGGCACCCGCGATCGGTCGATTGATGTTGGCAAAGCGGCCGCCACTCTCGGCGTCCCAGGTCCAGACCTTCGGGGGCGTGTAGGAGGAAGCGTCGGTCACGACGAAGTCCCTTTCAGATGGAGGTTCAAGTTTGCTTGCGTCGCGACGCTGTTGCGCGAGGTACCAGCGAGCCCACGAGAGGGTCCGGTTTAGCGACCCTCTGCGAGTTCCGCAGCTTTCTCGAGTTCATCGAGCGCGCCCTGGAACAGTTCCTCGAACGCCCAGACGTCGGGCACGAGTTCGCGGCAACTGATCAGGCCCCAGTCGAGATGATCCTTGTAGCTGGTCACGGTGACATTGAGCCCCTGGCCCACCGCCACGGCCGAGACCGGGTAATAGGTCAGCATCTCGGCATGGCCAAAGTAGAGTGACTCGCGCGGGCCCGGAACGTTCGAGATGATCACGTTGAACGGCGGATTCATTCGGTCCATGATCTTCGTCCGCGCGGCGATTCGCGCAGCCTGGCCGATCAGCGCTGGCATCGCGTTCTCTGCCACGTCCTGGAGCATCGCGGCCGGCGTCGCGCCCTGCATCCGCTTCGCTGACTTCATGGCTCGATGGATCCGCATCAAACGCGCGACCGGGTCCACTTCGTTGGTCGCAAGCTCGGAAAGGATCGTCGTCACCCGGTTGGTGTAGTCGTTGGCTTCCGCTTCAGTCCGGACCGACACCGGCACCATCGCAATGAGCGGATCTACCGGCAACGCGGAGCGCTCCTCGAGGTAGGCCCGAAGCGCCGAGCCCGTTACCGCCATGACGACGTCGTTGAGCGTCGTCCCAAAGACGTTCTTGATTCGCTTGTAGCGATCGAGCGGATGAGAGAAGTAGGCGAACCGCCGATGAGGCGTGATCGTCCGGTTCCAGGGCGTCCTGGGTGCCGGCGTCTGGGGAACGGCCTCCGCGTCCACCTCGCCCGTCTCGGGGACGAACGTTCCGACGTACGGAATCTTGTCCAACCCGAGGCTACGAGCCGCGTCGCCAACGGCTTCGTTCGTTTCGATCAGCGTACGGGCGCTGCGAACCATGGAGCGTGCCATCCGGCCCGGTTGCGTGAGCGCCCCGACGATTCCGCGAGCCAACATCTCTGTGGTATCGGGAATCCGGTCCGCGACCCACGCGTGCTTGGGTGCTGGAACGCTCGTGTTGTCGGGATCCACGTCCATCAGGATCTGACTCATCTGCGCGCCAGAAACGCCATCGATCGTGCAGTGATGGATCTTGGTGTAGAGCGCCACGCGGTCGTCGCCGAGGCCCTCGATGACGTAGAGCTCCCAAAGCGGCCGGCCCCGGTCCAGGGCGCGAGCGTGGAGGCGAGACACCAACGCGGAGAGCTGCTGTTCGTCGCCCGGGGGCGGCACGGCGATATGCCGGATGTGGAAGTCCATGTCGAAGTTCGGGTCTTCGATCCAATAGGGACGGTCGAGGTCGAGCGGCACCTCTACGAGACGTCGACGATAAGGGGCCAGCAGATGGAGCCGCTTTTCGAGCGTGTCCCTCACCACATCGATGAAAGGTCGATCGAGGCGCTCGGTATCGAAGAGCGACAACGACCCAACGTGGCCGAGTTCGCCTCCGGCCTCCATCGAGAGGAAGCTGTTGTCGAGGCCTGTGAGCTGTTGCATCGGGGGTCTCCGAGAGGGGGGATCGCGCTCGAGACAGTCTAGTGCGCCTGAGTCGAAAAGGCGGCCGAACCCTGCAGAGACCCCGCCCACGGCACGCCCCCGCAATGCGCGCTATTCCCCCGCAAGCGCACCAGGAGACCTGCATGACACGCCTCGGCTACCAGATCCCGAACTTCACCTATCCGGGAATCAGCGAGGCCGACACCTTCGCAAACGTCGTGGCCCAGGCGAAAGCGGCGGAGGCCGCTGGCTACGACCGCGTGTTCGTGATGGACCATTTCTACCAGCTCCCGGGGATCGGCGCGCCGGACGAACCCATGTTCGAGTGCTACGCGATGCTCTCGGCGTTGGCCCAGCACACCGAGCGGGTGCGCCTCTCAGCGCTCGTCAGTGGCAACACCTATCGAAACCCGGCCCTTCTCGCGAAGACAGTGACCACCCTGGATCATGTTTCCGGCGGTCGCGCGACGCTCGGCATCGGCACCGGCTGGTTCGAACTCGAGCATGACGATCTCGGGTTCGAGTTCGGAACCCTTGGTGAACGATTCGAGAAGCTGGAAGAAGCCCTCCAGATCATTCGGCCCATGCTCCGCGGCGAACGTCCAACGCTCGCGGGCAACTACTACCGTGTCCGTGAAGCCGCGAACGAACCCCAGCCGATCTCGCACATCCCGATCATGATCGGGGGGTCCGGCGAGAAGAAGACGCTGCGACTGGTTGCCCAGTATGCGGACGAATCCAATCTGACATGCTCGATCGAGGACATCCCGCGCAAGCTCGACGCGCTCGCGGGCCACTGCGAGCGTCTCGGCCGGGATCGATCGGAGATCAAGGTCACCAAGCTGACGATGGTCGCTGTTGCACCGACCCTCGATGAGCTCGAGGCCGACCTTGCCGCGATCGCCACCAAGAAAGGCTGGAACGACCAGGTCATGCAGGCCATCCGGCAGCAGCTGATCTTTGGAGATGCGGACACGGTTGGCGAGATCCTCGAGCGAGCCGTCGCGGCCGGTCTCGACGGCCTTACCGTCGACCTCCCCGTCAACGGCCACAATCCGGACCGGATCGCCCTCCTCGCCGAACTCGCCCACAAGGCACTCGGTTAGCGGCCACGGCTGGGCACACTAGCCCTCGCGCCACCGTTGCAGGGGAGAGCATTCGTGCCGTCGTCGTCCACCACGCGACAAGCCGCCTATCGTTGGTTTCTGTTAGGCGCGGCGTGCTGGTTCGCGGCGTGGGGCATGAACGGCGTCATCTTCGCCTGGCTCGTGGTCGAGGTCCTCGAGGCCCCACCGCGCTGGGTCGGCGTTGCCCAGACGGCGAGTATGTTGCCGGCGTTTGCGTTCCTCCTCGTCGGCGGTGCCTTCGCAGACCGCGGCGAGCCGCGTCGCATGCTGCCGCTGCTCCACCTCGCTGCCACCCTGCCCATCGCGGGACTCGCCTGGGCCATCACCACCGATCGACTCTCTCTGCCCCTGCTACTCGGCTATGGCGCGTGCTTGGGAACCATCCAGGCGTTCGTGATGCCCGCGCGCGACGCGCTGCTCTCTCGCGTTGCGGGCCCCGATCTCATGCGAGCGGTCGCTGGAATGACCATCTTCCAATTCGGGGGCCAGGCCATGGGCAGCCTGCTCGCAGGACAAGCCGACCGTGTCGGCCTCCTCGCCATTCTCGGTCTCCAAGCATCCGTCGTCGCCCTGGGCGCCTGCGGTGCGTTGGGGGCGCCCGATCCGACCGCCGATGCAGCGCCGGGACGCGCTCGCTCTGCGCTCCACGACATCGCCGAAGGGCTCCGAACGGTTTGGAGAACTCCGGCGCTTCGCATTCCCATCTCGTTGGTCGCCGCTGTCGGAATGTTCTTCATCGGCCCCTTTCTTGTGGTGTTTCCGCTCCTCGTAAGCCAGGTCTACGGCGGCGGGACCGAGCGGTTGGGACTCGTCCTGATGATGTTCCCGCTCGGTGCCATCTCTGGATCAATCGCCCTGCGCCTCCGAGGCGGCATCGATCACAAAGGCGCGGCACTTCTCGCGTCACTCGCGGTCGGCGCGGGCACGCTTCTCGTTATGGCGATCGCTCTTCCATTCTCGGCGTTCGTGTTTGGCACGTTCGTCTGGGGCCTCGCCGGCGCGGTCTTCATCAACATGAGTCGGACGCTGACCCAGCAAGCCGCACCCGAGGCACAACGCGGCCGGGTTCTTGCGGCCTATCAAGTCGGCTTCGTTGGGTCGAGTCCCGTCGGTGCCCTCGTCGCAGGTCTCGTGATCGAGTCGATCGGCCCGCTCGCGACACTCGCTGGATTCGGTGCGACCATGCTCTTGCTGGTGGCGGCGACGACGCTGCTCTCGCGAGCCCGCACGCTTCGCTGACACGACCGCGCACCCGCGCGGCCTACAAGGGAACGCAAATGACCTCGCCCCGATTTGCCCAATGGCGCCCCCATCCGTGGCACGGGCTCTCGGCTGGGCCCGCGCCCCCGCGCCGCGTCTCTGCGTTCATCGAGATCACCCCGCTCGATCCGGTCAAGTACGAGATCGACAAGGAAACCGGATACCTGCAGGTGGACCGGCCGCAGGTGACGTCCTCGCTTCCACCTGCGCTCTACGGGTTCATTCCGCGAACCTACTGTGGCGACCAGGTCGCAGCCTTGATGCCCGGGGCGCGTACCGGTGACCGCGACCCTCTCGACATCTGCGTATTCAGCGAACGGCCCATCCACCGCGCCGACATCGTGTTGGAAGCGCACGTGATCGGCGGCCTCCCGATGCTCGACGGCGGGGAAGCCGACGACAAGATCATCGCCGTCCTCGCGAACGATCCGGTTTGGGGCGACATCACGGAACTCGTCGCCTTTCCCGGGCGCCTGATCGAGCGGCTCCGCCACTATTTCCTGTCCTACAAGGGCATCGAAAACGACGTCGAGATCGGGGCAGCCTACTCTCGCACCCACGCTGAGCACGTGATCACGACCGCCATGAGCGACTACGAACACCTACGAGCGAGCGAATGAACCGCCTTGACGCACAAAAGGACGAGACCAGATGAGCGCGACAGAACCGAGTTCGAATGCCGCCGTGATGGCGTGCCATCACATTGCCGTCTGCGTCCAGGACATCGACGCGGCTCAGCGCTTCTACTCGGAGGTGCTGGGCCTACGGGAACTCGCACGTCCGCCTGAGGTCGCGGAGCGCTTTCGCAGTGCGTGGTTCAAGCTGGGGGCAATCGAGCTCCACGTGGTCGAAGCCCCCGCGTTTCAACCATTCGATTCACCGTTGGCACCACACCTGGCCATCACGACCACAGACTTCGCCACGTTTACGGCCCAGGTCGAAGCATCCGGCGGCGCGTTCCTCTACGGACCGATGACCGGCGCTGATGGCATCTCTCGCGCGATCTTGAAGGACCCGACCGGAAACACGATCGAGCTTACGGACGCGGGCCCGCACTATTCGATGTAGCCAAGCGCGCGCATCCGAGCGCGTTCGGCGGGATTGAGTTGACTCCCCGATTCGCGTCGCGGGTCATCGCCCGTTCGTTCCGGTGTCGCCGCCATCCAGCCGTCGAGTTCCGCGCGGAGCCGATTGGCGATCGCAGGCGAAGTGTGGAGCCGATTCTCGAGTTCGAACGGGTCGACTTCCGAGTGATACAGACGTTCGCGACCGGATCCGAAGCGCACGTACTTCCAGCCGTCGGCCCGCGCCATGTGGACGGGCCAGTCCACGCCCTCGGGATGATCGTCAGCGCGCTCCGCTCTCATTTCCTTGACCTTGGGCCCATTGGGGACGAAGTCGGCGAATGCGACCGGCCACGGCGCTGACGCACCAAACAGATCGTGTCCAACGCCAGCTTCCGACTCGATCCCCGCTACGCGACGAAGCGTCGCGTGCACGTCCATCAACTGCTGCTGATCATCGACCACCGAGCCAGCAGCGACATGACGCGGACTTCGCACCACGAATGGAACCCGCGTGAGGATGTCATTCACGTCGATGATGTGGCCCCAGCGCTGCCCCTCACCGAAGTTCTCACCGTGATCGGCGGTCACCATGATCGTGATGTCGTCGAGCGCGACCCATTTCCCGATCTCGCCAACGAGCTTGTCGAGCATGCGGTCCTGATACACCACTTCACCCTCATAGCGAGAGCGGAAGACTCGAGTCAGTTGATCGGGACGCGGCGCTGCGCGATTCCAAGCCTCGGGATCGAAGCGCCGCGTCTCCAGGACTTGTCGCAACCATTCTGTCGGACCGCCGGTTCGATAGGCGAGCGGTGGCACATAGGGGTCGTGCGCCTCATAGAGATTCACGAACACGAAGAACGGATTGCCACGGTCGCGCCGAGCAAAGAAGCCACCGACTTCCTCGATCGCCTCGCCTGCACCCTGGTCGATCCAGAGCGTCCAGCCGATGCCACTCGCCCGCATCCACCGCGCCAACACCAGCTCGTCGCGGGGCAAGAAATTGATGGAATGAGACTCGTCGAACCGCCGCGTGAGGCCTGAAACGCGCGGCCACGGGTTCGCAGAGAGGGCCGCCGTATCGAAGCCTCGCTCGCGCAATTCTTCGATGAAGGTGAGCTGCGAATCATCGATACGGCGCCGATCGTGCTGGCCGACCCCGTGCACGCGAGGAAACTCGCCAGTGAACATCGAGATATGGGACGGCAGCGTCCAGCCCGAGGGACTGATCATGTTCGTGTAGAGCGCCCCCTCTCCGGCCAACCGATCGAATGTCGGGGAAAGCCCATCCTGGCTTCCGTACGCGCCCAACACGTCGGCACGCAGTGTGTCCAACACGATCAAGACGCTCGATCCCGCCGGCGCCGGGAGCGGAGACGCAGGCGGCGGCGGCGGCGCGGGGTGCGGCCACACGATTACAAGGCCTGCAAAGCCGATCACCGCAGCGGCTGAACAGAAGAAGCGGGGGAAGCGTTGACCCAACCCTGCAACGATTCCACCTCCGATGACGACGGCGACCCAAGGGAGCCCGACATCAGCGAACGCACCGGCTCCTGCGCAGACCAGGGCCAGCGCCGCAAGCGCTCCCGCCGCACGCGCGTGCGTCAGTGACCGCCACGGCCGCGTCCACGCCCACATCGCCGAGCCCGCGACCATGGCCGCCATCGCGGCCCCGATCAACGTCCACCGCGTCACGGGCGAGAGCGCTTCAGGACTCGCATCTCGGCCGATGACATCCCCCGCGATGAGTGCGCATCCGGCCGCCGTGAGCGCGGCGCTCAATGCGAAAGCGGCGGTCCCGGATCTCACCCGACGTAGCCCGGGGACAACCGCGGCCGCGAGCGACAGGAGTCCAACGACGGTCCCCCCAAGCACGGCCAACAGCAACGTTTCTGCAAGCCCGTCCTGCCCAGCGACGGGCGACGATGCCACGAGCGTCAGATCGACATAGCCCACAACCGCGCCCGCAAGGGCCCCTGCGGCCGCCGCAGAAGCGACACCCCAACCACGCGTTTGCGCGTCATCCGGGTCTGATCCCGACATCCCATCCCCCCTGACACGACGGCACCGCGGCGCCGAACGCTCGAACTCTTCTGCTTCGTTAAGCCAGTCCCGGATCCACGCCGGTGAGGGAGATCGACAGGTCCCAAAGCCTTCGAGCGACTTCTTCGTCGCGACTCGCCTTGCTCGACTTCGCAGGTCCGGGGGGGCCAGACATCTCGAACCGCCCCTGGGGTCCGTAGTAGCTGCCGCCTTCCACCTGCAGGTCAGTCGCTGCGCGCAGTGTCGGCAATGCCGCCTGGGGCGGGTCGTGCGCGAACACGTTGACGAGCGGAGTCAGCCAGAGCATCCAGCGCGGAAAGTCGCGGGACAGTTCCGTCTCCGAGACGCCCGGGTGGCATGCCACCGCGATCGTGCCCATCCCTTCGGCGCGCCGACGACGCTCGAGCTCGAAGGTGAAGAGCAGATTCGCGAGTTTGCTCATTCCGTAGCGCGCGACGCGGTCGTAGCGTTTGTTCGCCTGCGGATCGTCGAAGTCGATGCGACCCGCGAGATGCGCCGAGCTGCTGACGGTCACGACACGGGAGCCCTGCTGGGCCTCGAGCTTCGGCAACAACAAGCCGGTCAACGCGAAATGCCCGAGGTGGTTGATGCCGAACTGCGACTCAAAGCCGTCCGCAGTTTCGTTGCGCGGCGGGATCATGATCCCGGCATTGTTGATCAGCAGATCGAGACGGCTCTCCGTGGCTGCGAGGTCCGCCGCCTTCCGGACCGAGTCGAGGCTTCCCAGGTCCAGCGGCAAGTGCACGACATCGGCACCCGGATGCGTGGCCAGGATCCGATCGCGTGCTTCGGTCGCTCGGCTGGCAGAACGGCACCCCAGCAACACCCGCGCGCCCTTCCCCGCCAGGACGTTCGCCGCTTCCCAGCCGATGCCAGTGTTGGCCCCGGTCACCAACGCCGTCCGACCCGATTGATCGGGCACGCTTTCGGCGGTGAATTCGTTGCTTTCAGTTCGTCCCATCAATCTCTCCAAGCCGGGACTCTAGCCGTTAGACGTCACCTGGGGGATTCGCACTCAGTCGTCTGCAGATACGGGGAATGCTCGGCGAATCCGGTCGAGGCTGCGATAGACCGCGCCCCGCTGGGACGTCTCGGATTTTCCGAGGCGGACGATCACGAGATCCCTCGCCGGGTCCATCGCGATGTACTGGCCCTGGAAGCCCGAGCAATGGAAGACACCGCTGCCGTTCATGGCCAACCAGAAATGGGCTCCGTACTGGCCAGCGGAGGCCGGCGTCAAGGTCCGAGCCTGGTCGACCCAGCCTTCGGGCAGCAGTCGCCGCCCTTCCCAGACCCCGTCGCGCAGATACAACAACCCGAAGCGCGCGAAGTCGCGTGCGGTAGCAAACACGAACGACGAAGCGATGAACGTCCCCGCTTCGTCGAAGCGTGGTTTCGCCGAGCGCATCCCGAGCGGCTCGAAGAGCGACGCGCTCAAGAAGGCGCCGACTCCCGCAGCGCCGCCGCCAATGACCCGACCCACGATGCCGGCCACGATATTGGAGGTCCCGCTGGAGTAGTTCCAGTTCGCCCCCGGCGGATGGGCAGCAGCGACAGCTTCCGCATATGCCGCGACGTCGTCTTTCCCGCCACCGAATAGCATTTCGATCACGCTCGAGCGCTCATCATCGATGTAGTCTTCGACGAAGTCGAGGCCATCGGTCATCCGGAGGAGATGATCCAGAGTAATCGCCCGACGCGGGTCGCCTGGCTGCTGCCAACGGGGAACCCCAGCCGCAGCCTCGACATCGATCCGGCCCTGTCCCACCAGCATTCCAACCACGGCATGAAGGATGCTCTTCGCCATCGACCAGGAGATGAGCGTCGTCTCGCGATCCCGCTCATCGTCATACCGCTCCAGCACCAGGGCCCCGCGGTGCACGACGACCAATGCATGCGTCTCGCCCGACCGGTCCGCCGCGTCGGCTGCGAACAGGCGATCGGCCTCCGCGGCAATGGCGGCGACGTCTAGGTCGGACCCGTCGCCGAGTGAACGTTCCGGCCACTCAACCGTCGGCCACGGCGTCCCGGCCGACTGCTTGGGCAGGGGAATCAACGGCGCATTCTCGATGGGTCCCGACACGCTACTGCTGCTCGCGTCTCGGGACGTCGGCCAACGCGCCGAGCCACGGGAGCGCTGAATCACACCAGAGCTGGATCGTGGGCGAAAGCTCTCGGCGTTCCCGGAGGACACCGACGCGAACGCTGTAGACGCGTGACCCGGCAGCTCCCGATTCCCCCCAGAGATGCGTTCCACAAGCTCCGCAGAAAGCGAGACGCCGGATCGCGCCGCTGGCCGCGGTCTTTTCGTAGAGGACCGGCTCGCCCCGGATTCGCTGCAGGCCGGCCTCCCGAACCAGCGCGCCGGTTCGAAACGCTCCCCCGGAAAAGGTCTGACAGTCCGTGCAATGACAGACACCCACACGGCTCCGGTCCACCTCGGCTTCGAACGCGACGGCTCCGCAGTGGCACTGTCCATGGGTGTGCATGACTCGCCTCCGCGGGACAGGATCGCACGTCCCTGGCTTGTCCGCCGAACCCTGCACGCGTTAGGTTCCCGGCTCCTTTCCGCCCAGGTGCCCCGGTGCAATCCGACGCTGCTGTTACATCGGCCCCTGCCGACACCTTGCCCTGGGTCGACGCACCACTCCCGGAATTGATGCGCCTGGCCTGGCCCATCGTGCTTTCCATGCTCTCCGCCTCGGTCATGAGCGTTGTCGACACGCTCTTCGTCAGCCAGCTGGGCACCTGGGCACTCTCCGGCGTCGGCCTTGGCGGCATCGTGTCGTTCACCATCGTGTGCTTTCCAATCGGCTCGCTGAGTGCCGTCAAGATCCTGGCCTCCCAGGCCGTGGGCGCCGGGCGTTCGGACCGCGTCCAGCACTATCTCGGTGCCGGGCTGGTTCTGGCCGCGGCCATGGCCGCAGTCGCCATTGGCGTCGCACTCAGCGTCTCGGAAGTCATCCACCAGACCGCGGCGTCGCCCGAGGCGGCCGGCGCGGCAGAAACGTATGTGCGCCTGGTCGCACTCGGCATCTTGCCGATGTTGATCCGCATTGCGATCGAGCAGACGCGACTGGCCGTCGGCGACTCACGCTCACCCATGGCCGTGGCACTCATCGCAAACGCGTGCAACATCGGCTTCAACTACCTCTTCATCATCGTTCTCGAATGGGGCGTCGCCGGAGCGGCCTGGGGAACCGTGGCCGCCAATGTCGTGGGCTTCGTGGTCATGAGCACGATCCAAATGCGCCATGGCTTCCGGATGGGCGGCATGCGGGGTCGCGACGTCGCGGCCGTCTGGCGGCTGGGGCTGCCCACGGGACTCCAGATGCTGCTGGAAATGGGTGCCTTCACGGTCATGGTCATGATGCTGGCGAACCTGAGCGACATCGATGGCGCCGCCAACCAGATCGCAGTCCAGGTCATCCACTTCGGCTTCATGCCGTGTGTCGGCGTCGCCGACGCCGCATCGATCCTGGTGGGCCAGGCCATCGGCGCGAATCGGCGCGATCTCGTACACCGCGTGGCCCGCGGCGCGCTGGTCCCGATCTCGGCGTTCACGGCCACGATGGCTTGCGTGTTCGTCATCGGGGGCGAGCGAATTGCGGCATTCTTCACCGTCGATCCGCCGCTCATTGCCTTGACGGCACGACTGCTGCTGCTGGCCGCGGCCTTCCAGATCGCCGATGGCATCAGCATCCTGGCACGCTCTGTCCTGCGTGGAACGGGTGACGTTCGCTTCTGCGCCACCGTCGGGATCCTCATCTCCTGGGGAATGACTCCGCCGCTCACATGGCTGCTTGGCTATGAGATGGGCCTCGGCGCGTTCGGCGGATGGATCGGGCTCCTGTTCGAGATCGGCCTCGGCGCGTCCGTGTTCTGGCTGCGCCTGCGTGGGAATCGCTGGCACCGGGCTGCTGATCGGACGCTGGCGGAGGCATCGGGCCAAGCGGCGATGTAAGTCCAGACCTCAACCGGACTCCGGAGTGACCCGGGTCACGATTCGCGGCTTGCCCGGTCTTCAGGTCAAGCCGAGAGCGGCCGATACGCCTGCCATGGAACGCTCCATGACAGCCCCGAGGCGAAGCTCCGGATTCAGTCTGGTCGAGTTGATGATGATCGTCGTGATTGTCGGTGTACTGGCCGCAACCGCGATCCCGATGCACCGCGCCTATCAATTGCGCTCGAAGACCGCGGAAGCCGCGACCAACGTCGCCGGGATCCAGCTCGCGCAGCAAGCCTACTTCAGCGAGGCCGGCCTGTTTCTCTCGATCCTCCCGCACCCGGCGGCCATCCCGGGCACCACCCCGGTGCCATTCAACCGCTCTGCCCCCGGCTTCGACACCATCGGATTCGCGCCAGAAGGCAACGTGTACTTCTCCTATGGCGCAGCCGCGAGCGCCGATGGCCTCGGCTTCACGGTCGATGCGGGCGCAGACCTCGATGGCAACGGCATCGTCCAGTTCTGGGGCTATGCGAAGGCCGACAGCGGCGGATCGATCGTTCCCGGCCAGGTGGGCTGCAACGCGCTCGCGCTGATCCCACAACAGATCGGCACCTGCGACGTGAGCCATGGTCGCTCGGTCTTCTAGACCCGCGAAGCGAACCATGGAGATGGCGCACGGATCCAATGGAAGCGACCCGCGGATGCCTGCGGCGTCGCCCAGCAGCCCGCAGCGCTCCGACTCCACGCTTCGTGCAATCGCCCAGCGGCTGAAGGCGCTGTCGTCGATCTGGCAGCTCCTCGGCGATCTCGAGGAAGCCGCGCCGGCGGCTCATATCCCCCGGACGCTCCGAGCGATGAACGATGACCTCGCCTCGATCGCAGCACGACCCCCGAATGAGCGTGACGCTGCTGCCCTTCGGAAATCCGAAAAGCTGATTCACGCCCTCGAAGCCGAGATCGGAAGTCTGGCGTTCGAGGTGCCGGTCCCGCAGTTCAGGGTCGTGATGACGCGCGGGGCATCGGCCGATCGAACTGCCGTCCTCCACCTGCTCGACTTGATGCTGCTCCCCGAGATCGAGGCACGCGAAGGTGCAGCCGGACGACTGTGCGCACTCGATCTCCTGATCACCCTGCTCGTGACAGGCTCCGGCGATGCCCCACTACAAGACCCGGTCGGCCTGACTCCGCGGTTGTCCGAGCTCTCCGAACGGGCCGCGGCCCGACAAGATCCACGTGCCGCCATGGAGGCCGCTGCCTTCCACGATGCGACTGCGCACGGCTTTCCCAACGGTCCGGACGAAACCCGGCTTCGCCCACTTCGTCGCCGCAAACAGGAACTCGGCGCGCTCTTTTTCGAACCCACAGTGCTGCGCGCCGTCGTCGCCTACAACGCTGAACTCTCGCGCGCGCTCGCAGCAGGCGCCTACGATTCTCGTGAGTTCAGCGCCTCCACCCGGGCCAGCGATTGCGAAATCGAGGACGGATCCGTTTTCGCGTCGCGCGCACTACCCCGTCTCGGCAGCGCTTTGGCTCGTCGTCTCGAGGGCGCCGCGCCCGAGGCCACGGCCATCGACCGCATCGTGTCATCGCTCGACGTCGGACTTCTCGATCCTGTCACGACGCGCGCGCTGCTCGCGCCGGGCGTCGGAAGCGACGACAATCTGGTCGGCACGGCGATCCTCGCGGGACTCCTCTGTCGCGCTGCGCACATCCTCGACGGAGAGTTTCCCGCGGTCGGCCTCTCGCCTGAACGACTCGCGACGGACTGGGTACGAGAGCTGGATGCCTCGATGAAGAAGGAGGTCAATCAACGCATCCTCAACGACGGCTACGAGTCGGCACAAGAATTGTCCGCGATTCGCAACGCCTTCCTCTACTCGCTGATCACCGACGAACACCGCGAGCAGCGCCGCCCTTCGCCGGCCCCGGCGGCGGCTGGAAGTGGATTCTCTGAGGTGAATCGGGAAGCCCGCGACATCGCGAAGCAGGCCCGGGCCACCGAGGACATCGCCGGCCATGACCCTCGGAGCCTGAGCCAACGGATTCCGTGGAGCACCGTCAGCAAGGTCGGCCTCGGCGGACTCGCGCTGTGCGTGGCCGCCTTCTTCGGATGGCAGACCTTCTTCGCCGGAGACCTGGATGCGCTCAGTCGCGGCGAAATCAGGGCGCTGTCGCCCTACCTCGAACGCGGTCATCGCAGTGGCAACGGCGCAGGGAGCGCCTTCGTCGGCACGATGGCCGACCGCTGGACGACGCTGTCAGCCGATGTGCAGTTCGAAGAAGCCATCGTCGTCGCTGCTTCGCTCCGTGCGATCGGCGTCCGCGACATCATGATCTACGACAACGCTGGCACGGTGCTGATTCAGGCTCTGGGCGATCGCGCTCCGCGCCTGGTTTCGCCTGCCGCCGCTGAATCCGAGCCAACGCCGACGAACGCAGATCCAACGCCACCGAGCCTCCCAACCCGCTAGCGTCCCCGAAGCCGACCCCAACCCGTCGGCCTCGCCAGGAGCACGGCAATGGGACGACTCGAAGGCAAGGTGGCACTGGTCACGGGCGCGGCGCGCGGCACAGGCGCCGCTATCGCAGAGCTATTCGTCGAGGAAGGCGCACACGTCTGCATCGCCGATATCCTCGAGGATCGCGGCGCCGAACAAGCCGCGGCGCTCGGGCCCCGCGCATGCTTTCAACCTCTCGATGTGCGCGAACCCGCGAGCTGGGCGTCCGCGCTCGAAGCGACGCGCGTCCACTTCGGTCCCGCGAATGTGCTGGTCAACAACGCCGCGATCCTCGATGTCCGCCCGATCGCCGAGTTCTCGCCCGAAGTCGCCCGCAACATCCTGGACGTGAACCTGGTCGGGCCCATGATCGGCACCCAGGCCGTCGTCCCCGGCATGGTGGAAGCAGGCGGTGGCTCAATCGTGAACATGGGCTCGATCGACGCGATGGAGGGCATGGGCTGGGTCGCCCCCTATGCCGCCTCGAAGTTTGGACTCCGGGGCTTCACGAAGTCCGCCGCCCTGGAGCTCGGCCAGAAAGGCATCCGGGTCAATCTGGTGTGCCCGGCGGGTGGCAATCAGGCGCTGACGCAAGGATTCGCGCAGAACCTCATGAAGCGCCGCGAAGCCGGTGAATTCATTGAGCTTCGTGGTCTCGAAGGCGGAATCCTGGGCGACCGCCGAGCGAAACCGCGCGACATCGCACAGATGGTGCTGTTCCTGGCCTCCGATGACGCGGCCTACTGCCATGGCGGCGAGTACATGGTCGACGGCGGCCACACTGCGGGCCACATCTGGTTCGCCACCGAGCCCCCGGAGCGGCCAGCGTGAGGCTGGCGATCCGCCAGCCGACCCGGTTGAAGACAGCGCGTTCTTCGCCCCGCGTAGTGTCACATCCCGGAGAGGAGCAGTGCCCCGCGGGACCTCACCGAATCGGGTTCGGACCGCCAAAGGTCAGTCCATCCAGCCCGGGCGCCCCCATCGGATCAGGGGGGGGGCAAAACGAACGCAATTGTTAGACTAAACGCGCGAGAACTCCGATCGGTATCCAGGGTCGCTCCCAGCGAATCTTTGCTTTCCGTCGAATGACTCCAATGCTCCTTCAGGAGAGGGCGAGATAGTCCTCCCATCGAGGGAGCACTCTTGCGACGGGACCCCGTCCGGACAGTCCGGACTCGAGAACGAAGCGTTCGCAGTCAGCGAAAGCGCTGGAATGCGAGGAACGAAACGCCTTGGGCAACAAGATCTATGTCGGAAACCTTCCCTTCACCGCGACCGATGACGAGGTCCGTGACCTCTTCGGCCGCCACGGCACCGTGACTTCGGTCAACCTCATCACCGATCGCGAAACCGGACGCCCCCGCGGCTTCGGCTTCGTCGAAATGGGTGACGATGCTTCGGCCAGCGATGCCATCCGCGCCCTCGACGGCACGGACATGGGCGGTCGCCCGCTCCGCGTCAACGAGGCGCAGGACAAGCGCCGCGGTGGCGGCGGCGGCGGTGGTGGCGGAGGCGGCGGCTACCGCCGTTAGTCCTTCCCGGTCCGGAGCCACTGTCCGTGGCTCCGGACCGGACCTTCCCTCTCCTTCTCTTCTCTATTTCTTCCCCCTCCGAGGTTGGATTCATGGCTCAGTCGAAGCGGATGTCCGTCCAGAAGCGCCTCCGGGAAAGGAAGAAGGCAGAAGCCGCCGCGCTCAAGCGCGAAGAGCGCAACACGCGCGGGAGTGACGAGCCCAGCGCCGGCGGCGGCGGTGCCGTCGTTGCAGAACGTGCGGACCTCGAGGGCTACGGCGTCCTCCCCGGACCGGGCGAAGAAACCGACGAAGTCTGAGGCGCTCGCGCCCACCGTCCGGCTTACCGCCTCGCAAGACGCCTGACACCGATGTCCCCCGCTCACTACGACTTCGTGATCGTCGGCGGTGGTTCAGCCGGGTGCGTGCTTGCACACCGCCTCAGTGCGGATCCGTCGGTCCGCGTCCTCGTCCTGGAAGCGGGACGCCGCGACGCCTGGTGGGATGTGTTCATCCACATGCCCGCGGCTTTCGCATTTCCGATCGGCAGCCGCTTCTACGACTGGCGCTACGAGAGCGAACCCGAGCCACGCATGGCCGGCCGCCGCATCTACCACGCGCGGGGCAAGGTGCTAGGCGGCTCGAGCAGCATCAACGGGATGATCTTCCAGCGAGGGAACCCACACGATTACGAGCGCTGGGCACGTGAGCCGGGCATGGCAAAGTGGTCCTACGCGCATTGCCTCCCGTACTTCAAACGGATGGAGTCCTGTCGCGCCGGCGCTGACGAGTGGCGAGGGGCCGATGGCCCGCTCGTCCTCGAACGTGGCGATGCACGCGGCCCGTTGTTCGACGCCTTCTTCGAGGCCGCACAACAAGCTGGCTATGCGCTCACGCCGGACGTCAACGGGTACAGACAAGAGGGGTTTGCGCGCTTCGATCGCAATGTCTTCGGCGGCATGCGCTGGAGTGCTGCGCGCGCCTATCTACACCCCGTTCGCGGACGCAAGAACCTCGAGATCCTGTGCGGCGCCCACGCCACGAAGCTCCGCTTCGAAGGGACGCGTGCGACGGGCGTCGAGGTCTCGGTGGGAGGCGGAGCCGCCTCGACATTCACAGCGGGTGAAGTGATCTGCGCAGGGGGTGCCTTCAACTCCCCACAGCTCCTTCAACTCTCCGGGGTCGGGCCCGCCGATCTCCTCGCCGCGAACGGCATCCCCCTCGTCGTCGACCTTCCCGGCGTGGGACAGAACCTCCAGGACCACCTCGAGGTCTACATCCAACACGCCTGCCAGAAGCGCGTCTCGATGACGCCGGCACTGAACTGGTGGAAGCGGCCCTGGATCGGTGCCCAGTGGATCCTGGGCCGGGGGCCCGGCATGACCAACCATTTCGAAGGCGGGGGGTTCGTTCGCAGCGATACCCAGCTCGACGAGCCGGACGTGATGTTCCACTTCCTGCCGCTTGCTGTGCGCTACGACGGCACCCGGCCGATCGCGGGACACGGCTACCAGGTCCACGTCGGACCCATGCTGGCGTCGTCGACCGGCAGCGTGCAGATCCGCTCGGCGGACCCGCGCGTGGCGCCAAAGCTGACGTTCAACTACCTGGACACCCAGCAGGACCGGGACGACTGGGTCGCGGCCGTGCGACTTGCCCGCGAGATCATGGCGCAGCCCGCATTCGCCGAACTCGACGATGGCGAGCGTTCGCCGGGCCCCGACGTCGAAAGCGACACCGAGATCCTCGACTGGGTGGCGAAGGATGCGGAAACCGCGCTCCACCCTTCCTGCACCTGTCGGATGGGCACAGGGCAAGACTCCGTCACCGACCCGGACAGCCTACGCGTTCATGGAACGACCGGACTTCGCGTCATCGATGCGTCTGTGATGCCATCGATCACAAACGCCAACATCTATGCGCCGTCGATGATGATCGCCGAGAAGGCCGCAGACCGCGTGCTGGGCCTCGATGCCCTGCCCCCCGATCCGAGCCCGTTCTACCGGGCCCCGATCGGGCGACTGGCATCTTCAGTCTGAAGCGCGTGCTTGCGCCGGTGCCTAGCGTCGGCGACCGGGACGACCGCTGCGCGGCTTGCCACTACCGCCGCCGCTTCCGCCCCGTGAACGACCGCCTCGGCGGCTTCCGCCGCTCTGACTATCGCCACCACCGGAGCGGGACCGCGACGATCCACCGCCTTGTCCGCCTCGACCGCGGCCACCGCCGGAGCGGCCCTGGCCCTGCGCGCGTGCGGCCGGTTTCCCGGGCCCCGCTTCCAGGTCTTCGTCCGCGAATCCGTCTACGAATCGGCGCTCGATCGGCGTCCCCAGCACGCGCTCGGTATCGCGAATCCAGAGCCGGTCTTCGCGCGTGACGAACGTGCAGGCCTTTCCGCTCGCTTCGGAGCGGCCGGTGCGGCCGATGCGGTGGGTGTAGGTTTCGGGTGTGCTCGGCGGATCGAAGTTGATCACGTAGTCGATGCCGGCCACGTCGAGCCCGCGCGCCGCAATGTCTGTCGCCACGAGCACGTCGAAACGTCCCTCGCGGAAACCACTCATCGCGCGATCGCGTTGGGGTTGCGACATGTTGCCCTGAAGGGCAACGGCCCGTACTCCGCGACGATCGAGTTGTTGGGCCAGCCGCTTGGCGCGGTGCTTGGTCCGCGTAAAGACGATCGCGCTTTGGCAATCATCTTTGTCGAGCAGGTGGTCGAGCAGCTCGCGCTTGTCGTCCTCGCGAATCGGATAGAGCGCGTGCTCGATCCGCAACGCAGGTGCAGTATGCGAGAGTTCCACCACGACAGGGTCATGCAGGATCTTGCCGGCCAGCTCGCGAATCGCTTTCGGCATCGTTGCCGAGAACAGCAGGTTCTGCCGGTCTTGGGGAAGCGCCGCCAGGATCTTGCGGATGTCAGGCAGGAAGCCCATGTCGAACATGTGGTCGGCTTCGTCGAGCACGAGCGTCTCGATTCCCGACAGGTCGAGCTTTCGCTGCTGGAGCAGGTCGAGTACGCGACCGGGGCAACCGACGACGATTTGCGGGCGCCGCTTGAGCGCCTGGATCTGTCGGTGGGCCGATACCCCGCCGAAGATGGTGGTCGAATGCACCTTGGTGAACTTGGCCAGCATCCGGATCTCTTCTTCGATCTGGATCGCGAGTTCGCGCGTCGGGGCCAGGATCAGGACCAGGGGGCCATCCCCGGGCTCCTCGATCAGCCATTGAAGGATTGGCAGCGCGAACGCCGCCGTCTTGCCTGTGCCCGTCTGGGCCAGGCCCATCACGTCGCGTCCTTCGAGGCAAGCGGGAATGGTCTCGACCTGGATCGGTCGGGGCTCGGTGAATCCGGCCGCCTTCAGCGATTTTCGCAGGAGCCGGTCGAGATCGAAGGCGTCGAAGCCTTCATCAGTGAGTTCAGTAGACAGGGTTTGGACCTCGGGTCCAGAAATGGAAGTAGAAATACAGGTTCTCCGCCGCGCACACGGGCCTCTTGGGCCTCACGCGGCTGACGTCTCATACCCAGACAACAGGAAAGGGAAAGACTGGGTTCTTCGCAGCGTGACCTCGATCGGGGGTCGAGAGGTCCTGTTGTCCGCTGCACTGGCTCGGTTTCCGAGCTCGATGGACAGTGTGTAGCGGATGCATGCCCAAGGCGCCCATCCACCACCGCGCTCCCTCGAACTCCGAGACTTCGCCGTGATAGCCTCCTTCTCGGAGGAACGGCCCATGAGCCTGAGCATCACGCCCGCGGGGGCCTCGCTGGGCGCCACGATCCGTGGGATCCGGCTCGCAGAATTGGACGCCCAGACGTTCAAAGTCATCCACTTGGCGTTCCTCCAGTATGCCGTCCTGGTCTTCCCCGACCAGCACCTGACCCTGGCCCAGCAAGCGACCTTCGGACGACGCTTCGGCGAATTCGACCCACTGGTCCAGGCCACAGGCTCAGTCGCGATCTCCAACCTGCGGTCGGACGGGCGCTTACGACCGAGGGACGATGCCATGATGGGGATCCTTCTCGGCAACGAGGGCTGGCACACCGACAGCTCCTACATGCCGGTGTCGGCCAAGGCCTCCATCCTCTCCGCCGAAATCGTGCCAACCGCCGGCGGCGAAACCGAGTGGGCCGACATGCGCGATGCGCTCGAGACGCTCGATGCCGCCCGGCGCGCCCAGATTGGCGGCCGTGCGGCCCGCCACTCGCTCCAATACTCGCAGGCGCGTTCCGGCCACGAGAAGCCCGGCAGTTACTCGTACGGGTACGAGGACCACGATGCGCCGCTTCGCCCGCTCATCAAGACCCATCCCGAGACCGGTCGTGACGCACTGTTCATCGGGCGGCATGCGTACGACGTCACGGGCCTCTCTACCGCGGAATCAGAAGCCTTGTTGGACGACCTTCTATCGTTCGCGTGCCAGTCTCCGCGGCTCTGGTCGCACCGGTGGGCGGTCGGTGATGTCGCACTGTGGGACAATCGATGCGTCCTGCATCGGGCGCGGCCCTACGACCTCGACGAACCACGCGTCATGCATCACACGCGGATTGCCGGCGATCCCGTCACGGAGCGGGGCCTCGATACCCGCAACTGAGGCCGCCTCCTCTTTGGCCCGGCTCCCTGCGACAACCGGCAAGAACACGGCAGGCCGAAGAAACTTGCCCCGAGGGGTGAGGTGTCCAGAGTGCCTGGTACCCAAACGATGTCCCGGTGAGCGAATTCTCGCCGGACGGGGCGTCCGCGAGCGGCTAGATTTGCCCGCGGGGAATGACCGGCAACCCTCGACGCGGGACCAGAAACCGCGACACGATGCGTGATCCGGTGGTCACTAACGCTCTGTTCACCTAAGGGAACGGGGAAACCGAATGAGAGATGCCAAGGCAGACGCCTGCCTGGAAGAGTGGAACGCCCGAGAAGAATGTGCGGAAGCGATGGTGCCCATCGTCGGACGCCTCTTCCGCGAGCACGATGTCATCATCAAGATCTTCGGCCATTACCTGGTCAACAAGGCACCTGTCGAGATCTTGAAGGCGCACCGGGCTGCGCGCCAGGTGATGAAGAGCGAGATCAGCGTCCGCGATACGCTGCCCGTTCTCCAGGCCTTGGGCCGCCTCGACCTGGCCCCCGCGCGAATCGACCTGGCGCGACTCCTCGAGAAGTTCCAGGCGCGAACGGACGGGGTCGACCTCGACGCCTTCGTCGCCGAGGAACTAGCATCGGTTGCGGGCGGCCGGAAGCTCCTGCGCGACAAGCCCCAGGATGTCGTTCTCTACGGTTTTGGTCGGATCGGTCGCCTCCTCGCCCGGATCCTGATCGACAAGACGGGCGCAGGCGACAAGTTCCGCTTGCGCGCCATCGTGGTCCGACCCAGCAATCAAGGGGACGACCTGGCGAAACGGGCCAGCTTGCTTCGCCGAGACTCGATCCACGGACCGTTTCATGGCTCGATCACATTGGACCCGACCGAGAACAGCATCGTGGCCAATGGGAACCGCATCAAGGTCCTCTACGCCGAGGCGCCCGAGAAGGTCGACTACCGAGACGCCGGCATCGACGACGCGGTCCTGATCGACAACACCGGCGTATGGCGCGACCGTGACGGCCTCGAACGGCACCTGCAGGCTCCGGGGATCTCGAAGGTGATCCTCACGGCCCCGGGCAAGGGCGACGTGCCGAATGTCGTCTACGGCGTAAACGACGAGATCCTCGCCGGTGCCGGAAACATCATCTCCGCCGCAAGCTGTACGACGAACGCCATCGTTCCGGTGCTGAAGACGATCAGCGACGCGTTCGGAATCGAACACGGCCACCTCGAGACGTGTCATGCCTTCACGAACGACCAGAACCTGATCGACAACTATCACAAGAAGGCGCGGCGTGGCCGCAGTGCCGCCCTCAACATGGTCATCACGGAGACCGGGGCGGCCAAGGCCGTGGCGAAAGCCATCCCCGAACTCGATGGCAAGATCACGGGCAACGCGATCCGGGTTCCGACGCCGAACGTGTCTCTCGGCATTCTCAACCTCACGCTGGGCCGGGAAACCACCAAGGAAGAAGTGAACGACCATCTTCGCAACGCGTCGCTCGAAGGCCGCTTGCAGTATCAGATCGACTTCACGAACTCCGACGAGGTGGTTTCCTCAGACTTCGTGGGCAACCGGCACGCGTGCATCATCGACGCCCAGGCCACGATCACCCAGGGCCGGCATTGCGTGCTCTACGTCTGGTACGACAACGAGTTCGGCTACAGCCGCCAGGTGGTACGAATCCTGGAGGAGCTCGCCGGCCTTCAGATGCCGACGCTCCCCAACTAGCGACGGAACTGCCCTAGACGGACGCCGTCACGCGCGCCGCCAGATCGCGTCCCAGGATCTCGGCCGCTTCTCCAACCATGTCTGCCATGATCTCCTTGGCCGGCCGGAGCGTCTTGAGCATGCCGGCCGTCTGACCGGCCGCGTTCATCAGCAGTTCGTTGCGCCCGGCTTCCGCGATCGAGTACTGGAGGTCGCGAATCAAGGCGCCCTGCAGGCCCATCGGCAGCGCGTGGAGGCCCGAGGACTCCCACGCCTCGATCAACGGGTTCGAGATGTTCCGCATCGTTTTTCCCGAGTAGAGGCGCGTTACTACCGTGTCTTCGGCCTCCGCGTCCAGGATGCGCTGCTTCTGGAGATCGGGCTGGTTGGCCTCCTCCGACACCAGGAACGCCGAGCCGACCCATCCTCCAACAGCGCCCATCGCGATCGCGCCCGCCAGGGCGCGGCCGCTCGCGATACCGCCGGCAGCGATCGTCGGGACCGGTGCGACGGCGTCCATCACCTGGGGCAAGAGGGCCAGGGTCCCGATGCGTCCAGTATGGCCGCCTGCCTCGGTGCCCTGTGCGACCACGAAGTCCGCCCCTCCGGCTGCGACCTGCTTTGCCGCGCGCACCGTTCCGACGAGCGAAATGATCGGAACCCCGTGCGCCTTCAAGACCTTGGCGAAGGGCTCCGGCGAACCGAGCCCGGATGCAAAGACCGGCACTTCCTGTTCGATGACGACCTCCATCTGGGCCCCCGCATAACTCTGCCCTTCCGGAATCCACGACCCTGCGGCGGTCGATTCCATCTCACGCGGGGCCTCCTTCCACGGGATCCCCAGGTCGTCGGCAATCTTTCGGACGGCACGCAGGTGTTCTTCGGGAAGCTTCTGAGCCGGCCGCGGCGCGCGCGTTCCCTTCCCTGAAGATTTCCCGCGAGGCACCAGGAAGTTCGGCGAGAGCAGCAGGTCGACTCCAAAAGGCTTGTCCGTCAGTGACCGCACCTTCTGGATCTCAGCGCGCAATGCGTCCGGTGAGTACGCCACGCCACCGAGGACTCCGAGCCCACCCGCGTTCGAAACCGCAGCCGCCAGGTCGGCGGTCGCGACTGGCGCTCCGACGCCGGCCACTGGACCCATACCGGCGAGGATGATGGGGTACTCAATCCCGAGTCGATCACAGAGTTCGGTTCGCAGAACGGGGCGTGCCATGGAATCTCCTTTCGACCAGGGACCACCCGACGGCGGCCACTCCCCGATCTGGCATTGAACATGCCATTATACGGCTCACCCGCCGCGAAGGAAGCGACACCGGTCCCTCCGATCTGTGTGTACCCTCCCGCTCCGCCCAAGGAGATCCGATGTCCGACCTTCCCGCCTCCCCGATGCTTCAGCTCCAGTCACTTGTTCGAGAGGACGCGACGCTCGAACTCTCGCTCGTCGACGTCGATGTTCCCGCAATCGGAGACACCGACGTCCTGGTCCAGATTGAAGCTGCGCCCATCAACCCTTCGGATCTCGGCGTTCTCTTCGGTCCGGCCGACGTCCGAACGGCGCGTCAGGGCGGTACCCCCGAGCGACCGACGGTGAGCGCTGATATTCCCAAGGCCGCCATGACGGCCCTCGCACCGCGCATCGGGGTGGGACTCCCCGCCGGCAACGAAGGCGCCGGCACCGTGGTCGCCGCCGGATCTGCACCCGAAGCCCAAGCGCTACTCGGCCGAACCGTCGCCGTTCTCGGCGGCGCCACCTACGCGCAATACCGGGCGACACCCGTCGCGCTCTGCTTGCCCCTCCCGGAAGGCACCACCGCCAAGCAAGGCGCTTCGTGTTTCGTCAACCCGCTCACGGCACTGGGCATGGTCGAAACCATGAAGCTCGAGGGCCATAGCGCGCTGGTCCACACCGCGGCGGCGTCCAACCTCGGACAGATGCTCGTGAAGCTATGCGCCCAGGACGGCGTACCGCTCGTCAATGTCGTCCGACGGGAAGAACACGTCGCGCTCCTCGAAGGCCTCGGCGCCAAGTTCGTCTGCAACTCGAGCGACGAAGATTTTGCCGAGCGACTCGTTGATGCCATCGCCGAGACTGGAGCCACGCTGGGCTTCGATGCCACGGGTGGAGGGACCCTCGCGGGCCAGATCCTGGCCGCGATGGAAACCGCTCAGAGCCGCAACGCCACCGAGTTCAGTCGCTACGGCTCCGCCACACACAAGCAGCTCTACATCTACGGCGGCCTCGATCGTTCGCCTACGGTGCTCAACCGCGCATTCGGAATGGCCTGGGGCCTCGGCGGCTGGCTGCTGCCGCCCTTTCTTCAGCGGATCGGCGGAGAGGCTGCCCAGCGCCTACGCGAGCGCGTAGCCAGTGAGATCACCACGACGTTCGCGAGCCACTACACGAAAGAAATCTCGCTGACCCAAGCGCTTCAGCTCGACACGATGCTGGCATACGGCCGACAGGCCACCGGCGAGAAGGTGTTGATCCTTCCGAATCAGGCCTGACGCCCGCGAAGCAGCACCCGTCAGGTCAACGCACCGGCAGCCGCGAGGTCCGCGACCTCCTCTTCGCTGTACCCCAGGATGCCCGTCATCACCTCGAACGTGTGTTGGCCAATGGTCGGACCCGCGTGCGTCGGTGCGGACGGCGTTCGAGAGAACGTCGTCACGGCGCCGTCGTAAAGCATCGGGGGTAGTTCGTCATGTTCGAGTTCGACGAAGAACTCACGCGCAACGAGCTGCGGGTCCGCGTGGAAGTCTCGCGCTCGGAGTGCAGGATAGGCCGGAACGCCCGCTTCGCGCAGCGTCTCCGCAGCCTCGAATGCATCCCGCGATGCGCACCAACTCCCGAGTGCCGATTCGATCGCAGCCTTCGACGACTGCCGAGTCGCGATGTCGGCCATGCCTCCCGTCTTCCGGTCCAGTTTCGCCAAGTCGGGAATGACCGAGCACAGCGAAGCCCAGTGGGCTGCATCGCGGGCTTCGACCGCGACATAACGTTCGATGCCATTCGTCGCAAACACGCCGTGCGGGCAGCCCCAATCGGAAGCCATCCCGGCCGGGCCAGGCGTCCGACCGTTGTGTGCGTGATCGAGCAGCGCAGGCGCAAGGAAGTGAATCGACGCTTCGATCTGCGAGAGGTCGATGCATTGCCCTTCGCCGGTGCGGTCTCGGTGATGGAGCGCTGCGCCGAGTGCGGCCAACGCATAACGCGGCGAGATGAAGTCCGTGTAGGCGCCCCAGGGAGCCTGCGGCTTTCGATCCGGCCATCCCGTGATCCCCACGAA
>JAJDAQ010000106.1 GCA_029261815.1 Deltaproteobacteria bacterium | reverse complement strand
TGTTCCCTGGGCCTCTTCGTGGCCCAGGAGATCGTCCCCGGTGTCCGGATCGATGACGCCCAGACGCTCGTGCTCTCGGCCTTCGTCCTTGGGCTGGTCAACGCGGTCGTGAAGCCCATTGCAGTCATCCTGACGTTGCCGATCACGGTGATCACGCTGGGTCTCTTCTTGTTGGTGCTCAACGCCGCGATGCTGGCATTGGTGGCCAGCCTGCTCACGGGCTTCCAGATTGCCGGCTTCGGTTCGGCGGTTCTGGGCTCGATCGTAGTGAGCATCACGAGTTGGTTCGCTTCCCAGTTCTTCGGCCCGAGTCGGGCTGTGGAAGTGAGTATCGACCGCGCCTAGCACTTGGTGGCGGACTCGATTGTGGAGCGGCCGTGAATACGCCGGCACACGTCGTGGCCGGGCTCTGGGCCGTCGGACGGAGCGAAGCCGGGTGGCGTCCCGCGCTCGCAGGCGCGGCGTTTCCCGACGCACCCATGCTGCTCTTCTACGCGTGGGAACGGGGCTGGATCGGCCGCACGGAGAGCGAGATCTGGTCCACGACGTACTTCGATCCCGGTTGGCAGGCCTTCTTCGACGCGTTCCACTCGATCCCGGCGGTCGCCCTCGGTCTAGGGCTCGCCTACTGGCTTCAGTCGCCGTGGTGGCGGGTGTTCTTCTGGAGCATGGGAATCCACTGCGTTGCGGACCTGCTGCTGCACCATGACGACGGGCACCGTCACTTCCTGCCCCTGTCCGATTGGCGCTTCGAGAGCCCGCTGTCGTATTGGGACCCGGCCCACTACGGCATCCTGATTGGGACCGTTGAAGCCGTCGCAACATTGGTCGGGGCCGCGCTTCTCCTGCGCGCCACGGAAGCCCGCGGCGTGCGCGCGACCGCGGCCGTCTTGTTGGTCTCGTTCGGGGGCTTGGCGGCCTTTGCGCTGACCTTCTGGGTGAACGCCTAACCCAACCCCAGGTTGACGAGGAGCTGGAAGAAGCCTTCAGGCGCCGTGTCGAGTTCGACACCGAAGCCGCCCGAGACCACCGAGGCCGCGGCGCGGTGGGAGCCTTTTACGCGACGCACCCGGCCGTGAAGGTGGATCTCGCCGAGTGCGGGCTCGCGGAGGATCACTTCGATCTCGTCACCCTCCTCCGGTCTCATCGAACTCTGGATGAAGACACCGCGCGCCGAGAGATCGGCCAGGATGCCTTGATGCGTGACGCCTCCTGATCGGTATTCGCAACCGACCCGGTGCTTCTCTCGCCGAAAGCGTCGCTTATCCTGGGGCACAGAGACGTTTTCGTCCGGTGACGGGCTCAGCTTTACCCGGCTGCGAAGCGCCCGGTCAGGACGTCGATTCCGGGCCGGATTCGCGCGGCGCGCGGCGCTCTCGCTCCTCCTGGGCATGCAAGCGCAGGGTCCGATGCAGGGTGTCATCTCGGGCGATGCTGTGGAGCTCGCCCGCTGGCAAGCCGCCGAGCAGGAGAAGCGCAAGTTCGGTCGGGGTGTAGGGGTTCCGAGCGAGGGCTCGGCGCACGGCCAGGCGGCTTCCGAAGCGCCGTGAGCGCTCGATCTCCCGCAGCGTCGAGGACGCGACCGGGCGGCGCGCAGCGATGCGCACGACATGCATCTCGATGATGCGTGGGTTGTCGAGGAGATGTGCAATCACGACAGGGTCGCCGTCGAGGAGCAGTTTCTCGAGGATGGGAAGATCGTGGCCACGCGCAAGCGCGCGCCGGGTGCCGAGCGGCACTTCCTGCAGCTGCGGAGACAGTTCCGCCCCCGGGTCATGGAGCGTTTGTACGGCCTCGGCGGATCGGAGGAGTCGCATCAGGAAGCCGTCCGCAGCGTCGTGGGCCTCGGCATAGAGTGCAGCGCGCAACTCGTAGGGAAACGGGCGCCGCGCTCCGCCGTTACGAAGCACCGCAAGGGCCGTCTCGCGAAGGGGCTCCCCCGGTAGCGCTTCAGCGCCCAGGATCTCGGCAAGCCACGCATAACGTTCGCTGGCCGGCGCGGCCTCCAATTCGGTCAGCAAGCGCTCCTGGCGCATGGCGGGTTCAGCAATCGCATGTAGCGTCCGCGAGAGCGCTTGGAGCGAGCCCGCGATAACTCCGTCGGCGGCTTGAACTTCGGGGTCGGACATCTCCAGGGAGTTATCGGTTATTCTCGGCGCGGGATGAAGTCGCTGCCGCTCGATCAAATTGAAACCGTCTTTCTCGACGCCGGAAACACCCTCGTCTCCATCGATTTCGCCTGGGTGGCCCGCGAGCTGGGCGCATTGGGCCTGCAGGTGGCCGTGCCAGCCCTGCGTCGGGCTGAAGCGGCCGCACGTCCTGCCGTCTCCGCGCGCGTCGCGGTGACCGAGCGCACAGAAGGCAGCAGCTCGTTCTCGTTCTACATCCGGGCGGTTCTCGAACGCCTGCCGCAGGCGCCAGACGCCGCGGAAGGCGAACGACTGGCGCGGGGTCTGGAACGCGTTCTCGTGAACCCCGGAAATAGCGACCGACTGTGGTGCGAAGTCATGCCCGGGGTCCCGGAGGCCCTGGAACGGTTTCGCGCGCTCGGATTGCAGCGCATCGTGGTGAGCAATGCCGACGGTTCCGTGGAGCGTGGCTTGACGACCGCGGGTTTGCGCTTGCTCTTGGACGACGTCGTCGACTCGCAAGTCGTCGGTTTCGAGAAGCCGGACCGCCGGATCTTCGACATCGCCCTTGAGCGGAGCGGTGCGAGACCCGAGACGACCCTGCACGTCGGCGACCTCTATGCCGCGGATGTGGTCGGTGCGCGTGCGGCGGGCTGCCACGCGCTGCTTCTGGATCCGTGGGGCGATTGGCCCGACATGGGCTGCGCAAAGCTTCCCGACCTTTCCGCCGTTGCCGATGCGTTGGCGGGGGCGCGCTGATGGTGTCCCTCGTTCTCGGCGTCACGGTGGCGCTCGTGCTCATCGTGATCGGCATCCACCACGAAGCCCTTGTCGCTGTGACCCGTATCATCCGGAAGGTGCGGATCGGCCGAGCGCGTGTCGGGCTCGCCGTTGTGGGTGCAACGGCGGCACACGTGATCGAAGCTTTCGTCTTCGCGATCGGCATCCAGGGCTTGATTACGATGGGCGCCGGCCATATCCAGGGGGCCTATGGCTTCGCCGACGTCGTCTACTTCTCGTTCGCGACCTACAGCTCGCTCGGATATGGAGATCTGATCCCGCTGGATGGTCTGCGTCTGATTGCCGGGATCGAGGCGGTGACCGGCCTCGTGCTCATCGCATGGACGGCGTCGTTCACCTACTACGAGATGCAGCGGTACTGGACCGATCGATGATTCTGGGCATCTTTCGCAATCGGTTGAACGACGGTGTGCGAAATGCCTACGAGCCCGTCGCGGAACGGATGGAAGAGCGGGTCGCGCAGATCCCGGGCTTCATTTCCATGAAGACGTTCGCGGCGGACGACGGGGAGCGCGTCACCGTGTTCCAGTTCGAGGACCTTGCGGCCGTTGACGCCTGGCGCGCGGACACCGAGCACCAGGCCGCGCAGCAGCAGGGTCGAGCCGAGTTCTATGCGGCGTACGAACTCATCGTCGCCGAGGTCGTGCGGTCGGCCCGATACGCGCCGGCGGACGATGCCGAGCAAGACGACGCCTGAGCCGGTAGCCTCGGAAGCCCGAGCGGTACCGCCGCTCACGCAGCAAAGGACCTCCCATGCGTTTCACCTTCGCCGAGTCGATGTGCGACCCGAAGCAGCTCCCGCCCCTGGCCGTCGAGGCCGAGCGGGCCGGCTTCCACTCCTTCACCGTGCCGGAGAGCATCTGCTACCCGCGCGACTCCGACTCGAAGTACCCGTACACGGCCGACGGCAATCGAGAGTTCCTGGAAGGCAAGCCCTTCATCGAGCCCTTCGTGTTGATGGCGTCTCTCGGTGCGGTGACGCAGACGCTGCGCTTCACGACCTTCGTCGTGAAGCTGCCGATGCGGCACCCGGTCATCACTGCGAAGCAGGCGATGTCCGTCGCGTACATGACGGACAACCGGTTCGGCTTCGGGGTCGGGCTTTCGCCCTGGCCCGACGATTTCCGAGCGGTCGAGGTTCCGTGGGAGAAGCGCGGCAAGCGCATGGACGAGGCGATCGAGATCATTCGTGGCCTCGAAACGGGCGAGTTCTTCGAGTTCCACGGCGAGCACTACGACATCGAGGCGATCAAGATGTGCCCGGCACCGACCGAGCGCATTCCGATCCTGATCGGCGGGCACGCGGACGTCGCACTACGGCGGGCAGCGCGCGTGGGCGACGGCTGGATGCACGCGGGTCTGGGCGACGGCATGCCGATCGAACAGGCGATGGCACGCATCAATGAGCTGCGCGCCGAGTACGGCCGCGAGAAGGAACCCTTCGAGTTCCACATCATCTCGATGGATGCCTACACCCTCGACGGCGTGAAGCGGCTCGAAGACATGGGCGTCACCGACGCCATCGTGGGCTTCCGCAACGCCTACGAGGACGACAACACAACGCTTCAGCAGAAGATCGACGGCATCCAGGGCTTCGCAGACAGGATTATTTCCAAAGCGTGAACCCTTGAGGTCTCGTGCGCGTAGCGCACCTATCGTTGTTCCCTCTACGCCCGACCGGAGACCTCATGACCCGCCTCATCCTTCCCTTTCTCGTCTCGTTCCTCTTCGCGACTCCGGCCCTTGCCGGTGACTGGTCGGCCTGGACCGAAGTCGAGGAGATCCAGGTCGTGACCCAACAACCGGATGGCGCCGAACGCGCGACCACGATCTGGGTCGTCGTGGTCGACGGAACGGCCTTCATCCGGACCAGCGAGAGCAGCGCCTGGGGCGACGAAGTCGAAGCCGCCACCAGCATCGGCGTCGTGGGCGGCGGCGAAACGCGGACGGTGACGCCGACGGCGGTCCCGCATGGCGCGGAGTACGACGCGGTGACCGACGCATTTCGCGACAAGTACGGCTTCCAGGACGCTCTGATTGGTTGGGTGCGCGGCGATGCGCGGATCTGGAGTGTCGACGACGCTTCCTGAGCCCGCGCCGTGACGAGTGTCTTCACCTATGGCTCACTCGTGGTGCCTGAGGTCTGGGCGCTTGTGGCCGGCCGGTTGCACGAAGCGACACCGGCGCGGCTAGACGGCTACTGCCGCCGCCGCGTTCGCAGCGCGCCGTACCCCGGGGTCGTACCGGAAGCCGACGGGTCTGTGGACGGTGTGCTGTGGCGCGACGTGGATGGCACCGCACTCGAACGTCTCGATGACTTCGAGGGAGACCTCTATACGCGGGATGCGCTCACGGTCACCGGTGGCGGTCGCAAACGCGACGCATTCGTCTACGTGGTGAAACCCGACTGCGCGCATCTGCTGTCGGCAGAACCGTGGAGCGAGGAAGCGTTCCGGCGCGACGAGTTGACGGCGTATCTGGAGGGTTGCCGACGCTTTGCCGCGGCATACGCGACGTCGGACTAACGACGTCCGACCCGGAACCACCATACTTCGACACTCGCGGCCATTCCGTCCTCGGCGAGGTCGTACTTGCGGGCGGCAGCTTCGCGGAGGCGCTGGATGCGGTCGGTGTCCGTGACTCGGATTCCGCGGCAGGCATGAACCAACCCGCCGACGCGAACACGGAGTCGCTCGTCTTCTTCCAGGAAGTAAGGCCATCGCTTTCCCGGATTCAGGAAATCGGCCGAGAGGTAGAGCGTTCCATCGACCACGACGTTCCAGATCGTGACCGAGTAGGGGTCACTCGGGCGGACCTCGATTTCGACCTCCTGGAGATCCGTGGGGAAGGTGCTGCCGCACGCGATCTCGGCGCCCGAAAGCGCGCCGCCCGGAATCGGCCCCCACGGCCCGCCGCAGGCGGAGAAGAGCAGGACGGCGGCCAGAAGCCACACCGGTCGCATGCGCTGGAGAGAAGTCATCACCTGGGGGTACCCTCGGATCGCGACCCTTGCCAGCAGGGCGCGCCCCGGGAGAACTGCATGTTCAGGCTGCTTGTTGCGTTTGCGGTGATCGCCTCCTCGTGGCTGGTAATGCCGGCGGCCGGCGAGCCGATCGTTACCGGGTCCAAGGTCGAACTCTTCGTCTCGGATGCCGCCGCCTCGACGGACTTCTACGCGCTCCTTGGTTTCGAGGTCGCTGCCCGCAAGGACGACGGCTACACGACGCTGCGAAACGGATCGGTCGTGCTGGCGTTGTCTCCCGTCCCGGGGTGGGCGCCGCTCCACTGGTTCGGGTTTCTGCGTCATCCACCGCTCGGGACCGAACTGGTCTTCTACACCGGACAACTCGAAACGATGCACGAGGCTTTCGAGGCCGCTGGCCATTCCCCCGGCCCCATCGCTGTGCAACCGTGGGGCGACCGCGACTTTCGCATCCAGGACCGCGACGGGTACTACATCCGCGTCAGCGAAGGCGTCGCAGTCCGAACCCAGCGACCGGCCGAACAAGCCGACTGAGGAGCCAAGATGCTTCGTTTCCTTTCTGCCTGCGTTGTTCTTTCGTTGATCGCCAGCGGATGCGCGTCCGAGGCCGGACCCTTCGACATGGCTCCGTATGCGGCGCTTGAGGCCGATCCGGCGCCCGAGGACTTCGACGGCGTGACCGCGACGTTCCTGGGGGTCTCGACACTCGTGATTCGCGACGGCGAGACCACGCTGCTGATCGACGGTTTCTTCTCACGCCCGGACCTGACGGGCCTCGGCATGCTGCGCGAACTCACGCCCGATGCCGAGCGGATCGACGCGGGTCTTGCATATGGCAACGTGACCGAGGCGGCTGCCATCACGACGGTACATTCGCATTTCGATCATGCGATGGACGTGGCCGTCGTGGCACTTCGCACGGGCGCCATCGTCGCCGGCTCGCCTTCGACGGCAAACATCGCGCGCGGGGGCGGTGTGCCCGAGAACCAGATCGTCGAGGTGGCGGTCGGGGACAGCGCCCAGTTCGGCGCGTTCACGATGCGCTGGTTTGCGTCGCGCCACTACCCGCTTCCGGAACCCATCGGGTCGTTGATCTCGGGCCCGATCGAGGCGCCGCTGGAGGTGCCGGCGAGGGCCACCGCGTGGAAGCAGGGGCGCGCCGACACCATCGTCATCGAGCATCCGCGTGGAACGTTGCTGGTCCAGGGGAGCGCCGGATACCTCGATGGCGCCCTCGCGGGCACTGACGTGGATGTCGCGTTCCTGGGCATCGGTGGGTTGGGTTCGGAGGCGGCCGGGTACGTGGATGGCTACTGGAATGCCCTGGTGGGCGAAACCAGCCCAAGCCGGATCTTCCCCATGCACTGGGACGACTTCTCCAAGCCGCTCGACGAGCCCCTGCGCCCCGGAGGCGATGGTGCCGATTTCGTCAATGCGATGGCCAGTGTTCAGGAGAAGGCGTCCGCGGCCGGAATCGCGGTGGCGCTGCCGCCGTTCGCCGTGCCAGTCGCCCTCTACTAGCGCTGGGACGCGGTAGACTCCCGCGCCATGACCGCTTCCCCCGTCCTGCCTGACCTTCCGAGTCCCTTCGATCCGAGCGTGCTCGCGGACCCGTGGGCGCAGGCCCGCCGGATGCGAGAGGAAGCGCCCGTCTACCGGGACCCGTTGACGGGCATCTACTTCATCTCTTCCTACCGCGCGGTCGAGGAGGCGACGAAGAACTGGGAAATCTTCTCGAACCGGTTCGGCGTGGCGTTGGCCGGAGGTGACATCAACGCGGACGCGCCGAGTTCGGCCATGCCCGACACCGGGGAAGACGGCTACCCGCCTGTCGACACCATGCTCACGGCAGACCCGCCGGAACAGAAGCGCTTCCGCAAGCTCATCGCGAAGGCGTTCAGCGCGCGGCGCGTCGAAGCCCTGACCGATCGCGTCGGCGTGATTTCGACGGAGCTGGCCGATGCCTTCGCCGACGACGGCAAGGTCGAATTGCTCTCGCAGTTCGCGCAGCCGCTGCCCCTCACCGTCATCGCCGAGCAGTTGGGCGCGCCGCGTGAGGACCTGCACCTCTTCCGTAACTGGACCGACGGTTTCCTGCTCCAACTCTCCGGCATGGCGGACGAAGCCGGCCAGTTGGAAGCGCAGCGTCTGATTCGTGAGTTCCAGGACTACTTCGCCGCACGGCTCGAAGAGCGCCGCAACGATCCGCATGACGACATCATCTCCGACATCGTCACGTCCACAGTCGAGGGCGAGCGCCCGCTGAACATGGCCGAGATGCTCTCGATCCTGCAGCAGCTGCTCGTCGCAGGGAACGAGACGACCGCCTCGGCCATCACTGAAGGCATGTGGCTGTTGATGGAGAACCCGGACCAGCTCGAACTGGTGCAGCGCGAGCCCGAACGGATTCCGAACCTGGTCGAAGAGGTGCTCCGCATGGCGTCTCCCACGGCCAACATGTGGCGCGTCTGCAAGCAGACGACCGAGCTCGAAGGCGTGGAGATCCCGGGCGGCGCGATGTGCATGCTGCGCTTCCAGGCCGCGGACCGCGACCCGGCGGTCTTCCCCGACCCCGACCGTTTTGACATCACGCGCGAGAACGCGGGCGACCACCTGGCGTTCGGTCTCGGCATCCACTTCTGCGTGGGCGCCGCTCTCGCACGCAAGGAAATGGTCAACGCGTTCGAGACGCTTCTGACCCGATTCGAAGGCTTCGCGCCCGACACGAGCCAGCCCGCTCCGGCGCATCGGCCTAACGTTCTTTTGTGGGGCTTCGATGCCCTGCCCATTCACTTCCAAAAGCGCGCCTGAACGCTTTCCGATTCAACCCCTAGGAGAACCTCCAAAATGAAGCTTTACGATTCCATTGGTCCCAACCCGAAGCTGGTCCGCATGTTCGCGGCCGAAAAGGGCTTCACGTTCTCGGACACCGAGACGGTCGACATCATGGCCGGTGCCAACCGCCAGGGTCCGTATCTCGAAAAGAACCCGGCCGGCGGCATGCCCGCGGTCGAGGTCGATGGCGCCATTACCGCCGAGACCATCGCCATCTGCGAACTCATCGAAGAGACGCAGCCCAACCCGCCGCTCATTGGCACCAACGCGGCCGAACGCGCCGAGACCCGCATGTGGGTACGCCGCGTCGAATGGAAGATCATCCAGCCGCTTACCGATGGTTTCCGAAACGCCGAAGGGAGCCAACTGTTCGAGTCGCGGATGCGAATCGACAATAGCGTTGCGCCGCACTTCAAGGCGGTCGCCCAGGATGGCTTCGAATGGCTCGATGCCCAGCTCGACGGTCGAACGACCATCGTGCCCGGCCGCTTTACGCTGGCCGACGTGGCGCTCTACGCCATCGCCGAGTTCGGCCAGAGCGTGGGTCAACCGCTGAACGCGGACCTGAAGAACGTGGCAGCCTGGTACGAAGCCACTGCCAAGCACGACAGCGCACAGGCCTAGCGCCCGTCGCATCGACCGAGAGAACGCCCCCCGTTCGGCTGCACCGAGCGGGGGGCGTTCTGCGTTCGGGTGTCGAGTCTACGGCGACTCCCGCAGGCGTGCGGTAGCGTGGCGACACCCTGCGACGCCGGCGAGGGCTCCACGGGGACGTTCTCGAGATGCAGCTTCAAACACGACTGACGTTCGCCGAGGATCGCCGGTGACATTATTCGAGTATCTCTCGGTCGCGTTCTCGATCGTGCTGTCCCTGAGCGCAGCGCAGATCCTGTCGAGCGTGCGCGCAGTGTTGGCCGCGGACCGACGCTACTGGGTCCATGTCGGTTGGATCGCGGTAACGCTCTACGCCCATGTCATCATCTGGTGGGAGTTCTGGGCGTTGCGGGAGGTGGAACACTGGACGCTGATGTCCTTCATGGTGGCCCTGATCTCGCCGGGACTACTGTTCGTCGCATCGAACGCGCTCACGGATGCGGGCACCACCAAGAAGTGGGAGGACCACTACTTTGCGTCGCGCGGTTCCTTTTTCGTGCCGATGGCGACCCTGCTCTTGTATTCGCTGTTTCGCGACGCGTTCCTGCTTGGGAACCCGGTCGTTGTTTTGCGCAATCTCCCCGAAGTCGCGATGACGATCTTGTGCCTCATCGCCTGGCGTTCGACGGACCGGCGCCTACATGGCGGCGTCGTGCTTGTGAATCTGGGCCTCATCGTGGCCGGCAGCGCGTTCACCTGGCTGGATCCGGGCGGAGGAAGTCTGCAATGAACGACGGAGTGGATGCATGCTGAGCTCGTTGGGCGATGTCGGGGACTTTGTTGGCGGCATCGCGGTGCTCACTACGCTGGCCTATCTCGCTGTGAACATGCACCTGATCGCCTCCGAGGTTTCTGAGGCCTACGAATCGGGCGCGCTCGGGCTCGAAAACCAGGCGCCGTATCGGGATTGGGTGTCCGCAAACCTGTCGACACCCGGGAGCATGGTCTGGTGGAACGAGGTCAAGGGCTCCTACAACGCGGCTCTCGTAGAGTCGGTGGGCGAACGGTTGGCAGAACGCCTGCCGGACGTTTTGAAGTTCGGGTTCTGCGCGCTGGGCAAGGCAGGCGAGGCCGGTCGGAGCGGGTTCCATTCTGATGTGCGCGAGCTCATCGACGCTCGGCTCTTGGACCGCGAGAATCCACGGGTTCCCCTGGCCGAGCTTTGGAGCTGGTTTGGCGGCGACACATGGGCGCGAAAGGCGTGAAGGGAGCTTGGGCACGACTCCGGCGGCCGGAGACTTCCAGTTGATCGAGCGGCTCAGCGAAACCACGTTCGGCGACGACGTTCGTGAGGTTTCGTTCGCTCTTGCCCGGCCGAACGGTCCCGTCGCCGGTGTCTTGTGGCATCCGGTCGCCAAGCCTGCGCGTGGCCTGGTTCTCTTCGGGCACGGTTTCACCCACGACCGGCGCTCGCCATTCCTCGTTCCGTGGGCACATCACGCGGTGCAGGCGCATGGACTCGCCGCGGCCGCCATCGATGCGCCTTGCCACGGCGAGCGCCGCGCGCCCGGCGACGAGACGCCCGAGCAAGTGGCGGCGACCTATCAACGGTACTGGCGGGAGAATGGCGGCACCGAGATGGCGGGCGATCTCTCGTCCGCGGCAGCCGCGTTGTTGTCCACGGGTGACGCCGGACCCGGTCCTTTGGCGTACTGGGGGCTCTCGCTCGGAACGCAGTATGGACTCGCGTACCTGACCAAGGACACGCAGCCCTGCGCGGCGATGCTCGGGCTCTTCGGCCTGGCGGGACCCCGCGTCGAGCACTGGGCGCGCCAGGTGCGGTGCCCCGTATATTTCGTCGCCCAGCAAGAAGACGAGCTTCACAGCCTGACTTCCGTGCGCGCGCTCTACGACGAGATTCCGGGCCCCGACAAGACCTGGCGGGAGAACCCGGGCGCGCACGCGGCCGTCCCTGTCGCGACCTGCGAAGAGGGCCTTGCGTTCCTTGCGGAGCGAATCGATGCGGCACGCTGAGCAACAGCGAACCGGGTCGGCCGACAGGCTGCGGTAGCCTTTCCCGACGCGAGGAGATGGCTATGGCCGTGTGTTCCCGCCCCACCTTTCGACCCGGAAGGTTCGCATTGACCGGCTTCGTCGCGGCGCTCTGCGTCAGCGTCTTGCTGGTTTCGGGTACCATTGCCGACCCCGTCCCTTCGAGTACGGAGCGCGGCGTACCATCGTTCGGCGAGCGCCTTTCGGCCGCGGCCCTGGATCGAACGAACCACAGCGTGCGCTACCACGGTGCGTACGTGCGGCTCGATTACCCCGGCGGCGACGTGCCGGCGGACACGGGCGTCTGCACGGACGTCGTCATTCGCGCCTACCGCGCGCTCGGCATCGACCTCCAGGTCCGCGTCCACGAAGACATGCGCGCCGCGTTCGACGCGTACCCGCCGAACTGGGGCCTTTCTCGGCCGGACCGCAACATCGATCACCGTCGCGTCCCGAACCTCCGCGCGTTCTTCCGTCGACACGGCGAAGCGCTGCCCCTCTCGGATGATCCGGCGACCTACCGACCGGGAGACCTCGTGACCTTCCGGTTGGAAGGCCGTCTCCCGCACATCGGCATCGTCACCAGCCGCCCCAGCGCCGACGGGAAGCGGCCACTCCTGGTCCACAATGTGGGCGAAGGCCCGAAGCTCGAGGACATCCTCTTCACCTACGAGCGAACCGGCCACTACCGCTACGCGCCCGGCTCGTAGGTCGGCCGGAGCGGAAGCCACGCGCCCCGCCCCGGAGGGTACGGTTCCGCACCAATAGACCGGCATACCATGCCGGTCCTATTGATAGAACCGGCACCGCCCCGCCAACCCCGCGAAACGAAACGTGGCCCCCAGGGGCCCATATGGGTCATATTGATATGACCTAGATAAGGGCTCCCGGTGGTCGGGGGTTACTAAGTAGTTAGGCGGCGGAGACTTCCCCGCCCTCCTCCAATCGCCGCGGCGCACTCCCGCCCGATGAAGGTCCCCAGTGTGATCCAGCCATCCCGGAGATTGATCGACATGCGTGACCGCGTAACCAACATCTTCAGCGCGAGCTTGGAGAGAAGGAAATCGGCCAGGGGCGAGTCTGACTGGCGCTGTCTGGACCTAAGTGGCGAACACTTGGGAGTGCGCATCGAGGAGCTTCCGCCTGGAAGCAACTCAGCCTATCACCACTATCATGTGGCCGAAGAAGAACACGTGATCGTGCTCAATGGAACCGCAACGCTCCATATCGGCGACGACGCGGTTGAGATCAGCAAGGGCGACCATGTGCGCTTCCCCGCAGGCGAGGAGGTGGCGCACCACATTCAGAACACTTCCGAGGAGCCTGTCACGTATCTGGTGTTCGGGGAGCGCAAGCGGGACGAAACGGTCTTCTACCCCGAGAGCTCAATCGTCTTGGTCAAGTCTTCGCAAGGAAACCGCTGGTACACCTACGAAGAGTATGACCCAGAGCGCTAGGCGCCCCGAGAATTGCGATAGCACGCCGCCTAACTCCCGACGGCGCGCCGCGCTCGGTTCCTGCGCCTCGACTGCGAATCGAGCCGCTCCCGGTTGCGCCAGGTCTATGAGGACTTCGGGTTTGAGTTTCACAGCAACCACACGGCCAGGGGTGTCCACGTGGCTCGCTACCAACTCGCATGTCCCCATGATGTCTAGCGACGCGCTGCTGCGGATCGCCTCCGTCGGCAGGCTTCTGACTCGTGTTAGGCTTTCCCGAAACCCGGGGCAGTATGCTCCACCAGCTAAATGTCGACGAAGTCGTTCGGCGGTACGAGAATGACGGCAGAAGCGAGCAGGAACAAACAGGTGGTTCGAGATCTCACCGAAGCGATCTGGAACCGTTGCGAGCTAGAGCGGATTCCCGAGTTCTACTCCGCCGAGTACGTCGCCGATTTTCGTCCGCTCGCCCCGCCGCGTACGGGCCATGCGGGCATTCGCGGAATGGTAGAGAGGGCCTGGGAAGCCTTCACAGACTATCGTGAGGAGCTGCAAGAGGTCGTGGCAGAAGGGCCCCTCGTCGTTGCTCAGTTCACGGTGACCGGCATCCACACGGGGACTTGGGGCCAGCTACCTCCAACAAACAGAGCGGTCTCATTCAAAGAGGCCGCTTTTCTGCAACTCCGGGGCGGTTTGGTCATCAGGCAAACCGGGATCTCGGACAATCTCACCGCACTTCGGCAGCTTGGGTTCCTCCCGGGCGGGAAGGCCGAGGAAGGTGCCGGCTAACAACGTGCTGCAACTGATAGGCTCTCCGGAGCGGGCCCTGGGCGGGGTAACCGGCCGGAGTCCGTGGCGTTCTGGTCAGGCGGGCACGGTGCCTGGTTGCAGCTGAGCGCCAAGTCCGTTTGGCCGTGGCAGGAGGCGAACGTGCCCGAGTTCGAGATCCAGTCAGCGCTGTCGACCGATGCCGATACCCTTTGGCGGCACTCCACGAGCCCGCGCGGAGTCAACACGGAGTTCTGGCCGTTGCTCCGGATGACGTTTCCTCCCGGGACCGTGGACTTCGCAGACTCCTGGCAGCCCGGAGTCCGATTGTTTCGCAGCTGGATCCTCCTGTTCGGATTGATCCCGATCGACTACGACGACATTACATTCGTCGAAATCGACCCAGGGCGCCGGTTCTTGGAGCGGTCCTCCATGGCCACACAACGCGTCTGGCAACACGAACGAACGCTGACGCCCCTGGAAGCCGGAACGCGAATCACGGATCGGATCGTCTTCGAGCCCCGGGTCTCGGCTTTCGAGCGGCTCCAACGCCTTGTCTACAACAACGTGTTCAGATACCGGCACTACCGCCTGAAGTCATTGTTCGGGTCCGCCGCGGTTCAGCAAGGCGCCGCAGTGGAAGGTCAGGTTCGGTAGGATGCCGACGTTAGGAGACGACATGAGAGCCCTTGCGCTTGGAGGTGCGGTAGGCCCGGCGTTGTTCTCTCTTGTCGTCGTCGTCTCCGCGACGTTGAGGCCGGACTACAGCCACATCGTCAATTTCATCAGCGAACTTGGAGCCACGGGGACGCCGCAAGCCGCGCTGATGAATTTCGGCGGCTTTCTTCCCGGTGGCGTTCTACTCGCTGGTTTCGGCGTCTCGCTCGCGACGATCCTGCCGCGGAGCCGGACAACGCTCGCGGCATCGGTTCTGGCCACGCTGTTCGGAATCGGCGTGGCGCTATCCGGCTTGATCTCCTGTGACGCCGGCTGCCCCCAGACTGGCGGCTCGGTCGAGAACTTCATCCACGACAAGATCGCGCCTGTCTCGTTCCTCCTGCTGATCGCGGCCACGGGAATCCTCAGCCTGAAGTTTCGCAGCCTTGCTGCATGGCGGTCCCTGTCCGTGTACTCGGGCGTCACCAGCCTGATTGCACTGCTCCTTCTTGTGGCACTTGTCAGTTCGCTCGAGGCGAGAGCGCTCACGGGTCTCTGGCAGCGTCTCATGCTGGGCGTCCTGTTCCTTTGGACCGCAGTCGTCGGCTTGCGAGCGTTTCGGTCTGAGCCGAGTGAGCCAGAGGAACCGATGGCCGGCTAGCCAGGGGCGTTTCTGGGCGGCTGGTTATTCGGAGGGGGCTCCGGGGGATGTGCTTTCGGCATGTTCAGCGGCATAGAGCGCGGGAAGCAGGTCTGAGAGATATCCCATCTCCTCGATCGCATGTTGCATGAGGTAAACGGCATCTTGTTCGCTGATCAGAAGCATCCTGGCGATTGCGAGGTTTCCTACAAGGCCCTCGATGGAGGCGACTTCGTCATCGCCGTCTCGCTTGGCGACCTCGCCCATCCAGAAAATACTGCGCATCTCGGCACCCCAAGGCGTGTCACGAATGACGTGGCACATTCTCGAGACGTTGAGGGGCTCCTCCAGCAGGCCTGCCCTCGCGCAAACGACTGACCGCCCAGGTGCCTCCGTTGGGGACCCGAGAATTTCTTCCGGCGGGACGAACTGGATGCGAAGTTCCATGAGTTCGGGGCCAATGTATTCGTGTACGAGATGGCTCGCGCCCACGATCTGACCCGGCGTCTTGTTCTCCCAGTCCATCCAGATGTGAGCCTGGGGGTGCCACCATTTGTAGTGCTCGGTGGTCCGCAGGAAGTCAGAGAACCACCATTCGACCATCTCGGCTTTCACGCCCGGCATGCGGGTCAGCGCTGACACCTGCATCGTCCCATTGGGAAGCCTTCGAACGCCGGTCTCGAATGCGTTGTATCCCGCAGACAGCACGGCAC
>JAJDAQ010000105.1 GCA_029261815.1 Deltaproteobacteria bacterium | reverse complement strand
ACCACGCCGATCGACACCGGTACCTCCATGATCGTGTCGCCCTGCTCGTTTTTGACGATGATGCGCCTGACATTGCCCTCATGGATCAGCTCTTTGACCTTCTGGGCCAGGTTTTCGGCGTCTACCTTGAACCGCTCAGTTACGACTTTGAATGCCACGGCAACCCCCATTCGTTAGGTCCTGGCTACAGTTTGGCACCAATTATTGGGATCCTGGTAGGGCGTCGGAGAGTTGGCCATCGGCCGGATTTGGCGGAGGCGGGGCCCGCGTAGTGGATCTCAAAACGGCGCTCCGAGGAGGTTCGTGGGCGACGAGCATCCAAATAACCCACTCGGCAGACATCCTCACGCCGACCAACGTTCAAGCCACTGCGGGTGACCGGGAGGCCACCGTTACCTGGAGCCCTCCCTCGGTAGGCGGAATCCTCCCGCTGGTGACCGGTTACACGGTGAAGACCTACCGGGCATCGGATGGCGCTCTGGTCGGTGCGCCGAAGACCTCGGCCACGACCTCGGTGACGATGACCGATCTTCCGAACGCAACTCCGGTCTACTTCAAGGTGATCGCTACAACGCTGTTCATCGTTGTCAGTCCGGAGTCTGGCCAATCAAATACCGTGACCCCCGCGGGAGCTCCCTTAGCTCCGGCGAACGTCTCCGCAGCTCCCGGTGATCAGGAAGTAGAGGTGGTTTGGAGCCCACCGGACGATAATGGATCACCAATCACTACCTACAGGGTCAACGTTTACACCGAGCTCAGTCCCGAGCCCGAGACCTTCTTTGATGCGGGGGCTGAAGCCACTCAGGTGTGGGTTCCGAATCTGAGGAATGCCCAACGGTACGTGTTTACGGTTCAAGCCCAGAACGATGAAGGGGGCTACGGGCCGGAGTCAGCGAGGACGTTGGAGACTGTGCCGGCTGGAGTACCGTTTCAGCCAAGCAGTGTCAGCGCTGTCACTGTTGGCCCTAGAGAAGCAACACTAGTCTGGGGACCTCCAATTGGGCTTCTAGACGGCACTCCGGGAGACAATGGAGATCCGATAACTGTTTACAGGGTTCAAGTCTCCCCGCCGTGCGAGGAATGTAGTGGTACTGGTGTCGGGCCAGACGATTTCGTAACAACAATTTCCGGCCTGGAGCCTGGCAGCCCATACACTTTTCAACTCATCGCCACCAACGCTGCCGGAGAAGGCCTGGCCTCGGCAGCCTCGAATCAGATTGTCACGGACGCTGACGTTCCTCCATCGCCGCCGGAAGGCAATCCTGGCGCTCCAAGAAACGTGAGGGCTACGTTTGCCTACAACGCCTCCAACGAAGACTTCGATGCAGCAACGGTTTCGTGGGACCCGCCGTCAAATGGGGCGGAACCACAAAATTACCGTGTGACAGTTAATCCCGGAGGTACCTCAATACTCACTGGCGGTCAGGCGAGACAGCAACTTATACCCTCGCTGAACGCTCGGCGCACAAGCTTCACGTTCACAGTGGTAGCGATAACTGCTGAAGGGGAGAGCCCAGCCGGATACTCAGCGACAGTTCCGTCGCTGAAGGCTGTCGCTAATGCCTATATGTCTGGATCTCTAAATGCGTTTCTCGGCGCCAAACAGAGCGAACCGCTGCCGTTTGATTGGGAAGATGACGGGTGCACCGTTATTGAACCGGATTTCTCGTTCTATGCCGGGTGCCTACGACACGATTTTGGTTACCGAAACTTTGGTCACGGCTTGAATTTGGCGGGCAACTCGGAGGAGGAGCGCGATCGGATAAGGCATCAAATTAACCGCATACTCCTTACGGACATGCGCGAAACATGCCCTACGTTCACACCTGCCCCAGTCATACCCCATGTTGGCATTCCTCCCGGCACACCGGTCCCATGCCACATGGTGGCCGGCGTTGTCTACCGTGTGGTAGATGGTCTAGGAGAATCCGGATTCAACGGCTAGGAGGCACCGATGACGCCCTATGGTTCCGATGACTCAGACAATACTGCGCATACACGAGAACTGGCAGTGACTCGACTTGGTCTGGCCGTACTTAACGTCTTGATCGTGATCGGTTCCAAGTTGTCGGGGGGAGGAGATTTAGGCGAATTGATCGATGTGTTGTTCGTCGCAATCTCGCTGCTGCCAACAGTCATTTTTGCAATCGGAGCTCGAACCGACCTTGGAGTCAAGAGGTACGGCTCCATTATCCTCGGTCTCACGGCCTTAGCTTGGCTTCCGATTGCTGTTACCCGAGAGGCGATGTGGGGACTTACATTGATCCCCGTGTTCTTAGCTTCTCTAATACTGGCAATCCTGGCGGTTGTCGACAGAAGTGAGGAAAGTGGTGACAGACGTGCGACTGGGCCCCGGTGGTGGAATCCGACTGGCTAGGAACCCACACTTACGAGTTTGATCAGCCATCGCATAAACGAAGGTTTTTGAGACGCGGTCTAAGAACGCGTGTCCGGAACGAACAGGTTTTGGACATCGAGACACTGCGGACACGGGGTTTGAGGCAGGACAGGTCCGCTCCGCCCATAGGTCCAAATGGACCAAATTCCCGCTGCCATTCGGCACTATCCGCTGACAATTTTTGAGCGCACCCTCAAGGCATTGCACATTCCTGCCGATAGGGCAGTAACGCAACAACTGGAACAGGGGGCGTTCCATGCCAAGGGATAGTCATCGGGGCTTGGTAATCTAGAGGATTTTCTAGCTGTCAAATCCCTCCAGCCGCCCCCCTTCGAGTGGAGCGACGACGGTTGTAGCACCCCCAATTTCGTCGAACCCGGACCGTTCCTGCAACCGTGCGAACGACACGATTTCGGTTATAGGAATTACGGAGCTGGTGGCTTGGAATTGGGAGGAACGTTTCCCCAGAGTGTAGTGAACTGGCAGTGGGTCAACGCTATTTTCTTGAGAGACATGCGTGACACCTGCCGACATGCATTAGATTTGTACTGCTGGACTGCAGCTAAGGTAGGTTGGGCCGGCGTTTCTTCAGTGGGGGGCTTCGCTTACTACAACGGTGATACCCAAATGGGCACTGGAGATGTGATGAGTCGCGACGACCAAACGAGGGTCTTGCGATTATGGTTTGCCGGCGTAACGGTGATTGTTTTGCTCGCATCTTTGGTGGTGCTGGCGGCTCGAAGCAATATCGAGGGGCCAGTAGCCATCGTCTTAATCATCTTCCAGATACCGTTGTTCGTGCCCGCAATTGTCTATTACTTCGGAGCAACCGAACCTAGCGCCGCGAAGGTCTGCGGCATGATTCTGGCCGGTTTAACATTGCCAGTGGCAATTCTGGTTGGAATTATGGAGGAACCGCCCTACACGTTGGTTGGGGGTGTTTTCTTCCTGACCCTTATTTCCTCGATAGTCGGAGCAGTCATAAGCCGCTCCCAACGAGGGCGGCGGCCGGACAAGGCGCGGGTTGGAGCCTAGGATCGGCAATACAAGGTGATTACGTGGCTCCGGGAGGTTCACCGATGGGCGAGTTGTTACCTCTGATCCCGCGTCAAGTGCCATTTCTCAAAACGAAGGCTTGCAGGGGTAAAACCCGTATGCGATCCGTGCTCACCGCATCAATCCTGACAATAGTGCTGGCGGGTTGCCCAGTTAGGGAAAGGCTCTGCAGTGAGGGCGAACATGTAGTGAAGTCAATCGAGGCTCCCGATACCGGCCGGACCTGCGTTCGTGACGGTGACCCACCACCAGAAGGCTACGAGGAGTATCCCCCCGGTCAGGTGCCAATATTCCGGGGCGAGGATCGCTGATCGAGAGTTGATCGCCGCCCCTCGGGCCTATGGCAGAGTTCACCCATATTTTTAAGTGAAAACCGAGGCTGGAGGACGCGGAGCCGCAGGTTTCATAAACGAACTTGGGCTCAAGGGGTCCTTGCAACACCTCCGAGAATAAGCGGGACTAGGGAGGTGCTTGATGAGGACTTGGGGAATGTCTGCTGCAGAGCAGGATCAGATTTGGGAGCGCTGGCGGCGGGGTGAATCCCTTCGGCTGATCGCAAGGCAGCTGAGCAAGCACACGCCGGCTGTTCGTGGGTTTGTTCTCGATACAGGCGGGATTCAGAAACGCCCACCATGCCGGGCGAGCGGGTGTTTGTCGTTGGGCGAGCGGGAGGAGGTCTCTCGCAGCCTGGCTGCCGGCCTGTCGATGCAGATGATCGGACGGCAGATCGGCCGGCCGGCGTCGACCGTCAGCAGAGAGGTAGGCCGCAACGGGGGCCGTGAGCTCTACCGCTGCGAGTCGGCTGATGCTGCGGCCTACCAGCGCGCCAGGCGACCCAAGGTCTGCAAGCTGGCCCTTCAGGAAGCGCTCAAACAGGTTGTGGCCGCCAAACTGGAACTAAAGTGGTCTCCCGAGCAGATCTCCAACTGGTTGCCCTTGGCCTACCCGGATGAGCCGGAGATGCGGGTGTCTCACGAGACGATCTACCTCACCTTGTTCGTGCAGAGCCGCGGCGCTCTCAACCCGGGGCTGCAACGCTGTCTACGCTCCGGGAGAGCGATGCGATACCCCAAGGCCAAGCGCCTTTCTCAGCAGCGGGGCACGCTTAAGAACATGGTTTTGATCGGCGACCGACCCGCTGAGATAGAAGACCGGGCGGTGCCCGGCCATTGGGAAGGTGATCTGGTGTTTGGGATCCGTCCCAGCGCGGTCGGAACCCTGGTTGAGCGCTACTCCAGGTCCGTCATGCTGTTTGCTCTGCTCGATGGTTACAAAGCAGAGCAGGTCCGCCCGGCCCTCACCCGATCAATCGGCAGCCTGCCCGAGCATCTGCGCCGGACTCTCACTTGGGACCGAGGTCGGGAGATGGCTGAGCACGTTGAGTTCACCGTCGAATCAGGGGTCCAGGTCTACTTTTGCGATCCGCACAGCCCCTGGCAGAGGGGCAGCAATGAAAACACCAACGGTCTGCTACGTCAGTATCTCGGCAAAGCTCAGGATCTACGAAAGCTCACCCAGACCGACTTGGATCTGATTGCCGACGAGTTGAACGGCCGACCTCGCAAGAGCCTCGGCTGGCTGACGCCTGCTCAAGCCCTCCAAAAGCACTTGGAGCTTTCTCCTACCGCTGCCTGTGGTCCCGGTGTGGGAGACTCAGCGGGCGGTGTTGCTACCACCCCCTGAATCCGCCACGGTTATGGAAGTAGCTTTTGCCGGGGGGGCGATGCCCAAAATGCCAGAACCGGTCAACAGCAGTAGCGCTACCTATACGAAGACCACGACGCCCACAGCCCGAAGACCCCCAAGTACAACGACGGAAGGCTCGCCATTGCGAAAAATATCGCTTCAGTTCCTTCGGTGCGAATCGACCAAACGATGCAGAACGCAGCCACTCCCAGGAAGACTAGACTCGCCAATATTGCCTTCCCACGCCTACGTGGCTCCTGCCAGGACCGATCCGATTTCCCACCCGGTTGGAACGGTGCGTCCTTCTTTACGGCAAGAATTGACAACGCGCACAGGCTGACGATTGGTATCGCCAGACGCTGGACAGTTGGCCCTGTAACTAATATGCCAACAAGGACAATCGCATTTACGATCAGGCCAAGCAGAACAAGCTTTCTCGGTCCGCTCCAAGATTTCATGCCGCTCTCCAATTTGCTGTAACACCCAGATAAACAAGTATAAATGTGCATCAATAAGCGCTCGGGCCGGTTCCTATGCCGTACTTGTAACTGGCAGCGGCTGCCGCAGCGCACGCGCCTACCCCTCCGACGACCGAAGCACCAGGCACTGGCACCGCGCTGCCAACGGCGACACCGTACGGTGCGGCCGCAAGGCAAGCAGGGACGGTTCGTACAACCACGCCAGCCATTGTGGAAAGGACTTTCATGTCTTCCTCGATTATGAACTTCCACGTTTGCTGGCGATGTTCTTTCGATAGCCCATTCGGGTTGTGTAGACATTGCCAGAATCCTCGCTGGCATGGTTGCGGTTTTCTGTGACTGAGGCCGGTTAAATCCACGAAGTTCACCGGATTCGCCCCCGCGTACCCATAACTGTTCGCGTCCATCCCTGAGGGGTCCCTCTGGGTCCAGCGGCCGATGCTCGGGTCGTAGTAGCGCTCCCCGAACTTGGTGTAACCGCTGAAGGCGTCCCGAAATCCCCCGGCGAACTGCCACGGGTTGTCAACCGCCTCCACGGTGCCGGCAAGCCGGTTGCCGTAGGGGTCGAAGACGTAGCGGTTCACCGCAGTGCCCGACCCGTCGGTCAGCGCCACCACCGACCCCAGGCGGTCGAACAGGTAGTAGTGGGTGGACAGCAGGCCCTTTTGGCTGACCAGCGTGCCCGAGGGGTCCCGGACGTAGCTGGTGTTGAGCAACAAAAGGGCCGAGCTGGAAGCCACCCCGAGCGGGCCGTTGGTGAAGGTGGCCCCGGCGGCGCCGGTCCGCTCGGCCTGACCGGTGCCGAAGTAGCCCATGGTGGAGGTGGCGCCTCCCCCGGCCTTGAACGAGGTGTTTTGGTCCTTGGCGTTGTAGGTCAACACCCGCCCGTCACTTTGGCCGGTCAGGTTGCCGTTGTCGTCATAGCTGAAGCTGGTGGCCCCCGCCGGCGCCGATCCGCAGGCTGCCTGGATCGCTGCCTGGTGGCACAGCTGGTCGGCGGCGTCGACCGCGAAGAAGCTGTCGGTCCCGTTGATCGTCTGCTTGGTCCGGTTGGAGTTGCCGTCGTACTCGTACGCGAAGGTCCCGGTCGGCCCGGTTGCCTCCTTCAACCGGTCGACCTGGTCGTACTTGTAGGCCGTCACTCCGGCAGGCTCAGTGGTCTTGAACACCAGCTCGGTCTGCTTGCCATTGGCCGGGTTTTGATAGTCGTACTCAAAGCTGGTGAGAACCGTCCCGCCCGCTTTAGTCCCGGTGATGGTTTCCACCTTGCCGTCGTCGTCATAGGTTGTGGTCTGGGTCACCCCGTTGGGGTAGTGGACAGCCGAGCGGCGGTAGGCGGCGTCATATTCAAAATTGGTCTGCGCTCCCGCCGGGTCGCGCACCCAGTTCAGCAGATTCACCGGGCTGTAGTCATAGGTGACGGTTCCGTTTTGATCGGCCAGGGACTTAAGGTTCCCCGCGGCGTCGTAGGTCGAGGTGAAGGTCACCCCTGCGGCGGTCTTGGTCTTCTGCCGGTTGAGCGCGTCATATGTGTATGAGGTGGTGGTGAACGGGTCGGCCGGGCCCGGGCCGCTGTGGTCCTCGACTGAGGTAAGCCGGCCGGCGTTGTCATAGACGTTGACCATGTATGAGCCGCCGGGAGCGAAGTCGACCCGGGTGACCCGGTCGAGCGCATCGTAGGCATAGGTGGAGACATTGCCCTTGGCGTCGGTGACCGTGTTCACCCGGTGCAGGTTGTCATAGGTGAAGCTCTGGCGGACCTGGCTGCCCGCTGGCAGTCCGGGGCATGACGGCGGAGGACTTGACGGCGCCGACTGGCCAAATGCCGGCGGCCCGGAGATGCACTGCAGGTTGGTGTTCGAGTAATAGTGGTGCCGGGTGATGTTTCCCACCCCATCGACCGTGTGATCGACGGTTCCGTTGGGGTTGTAAAATGCCTCGGCCGTGTTCTGAGCGGCAAGCTGGTTCTGCCGCAGGTTCGGGTTGCCCTTGGGATCATAGCCGAAGCTGATCTGGTTCCCCTGGGCGTTGGTCGCTAAGGTCGGGTAGTGCTTGAAGCTCGCATGGCCGAAGGCCGAGCCCTTCTCGACCCCCATTGGCGTGGTGACCTTCTCGAGGTTGTCGTGGTTGGTGGTGTTGTAGGTGAAGGCGGTCGCCTTGCCGGCCTGATCGGTCTGGCTCACCACGAAACCTCGGTCGTTGTAGCTGCTGAGGATCACCGAAATTCCCCAGGTGGATCGATGGGTTTGAGGCTACTTGATTCCCCCGGACATCACCCCCTTCTCCAGCAGATCGACGACGGTGACCGGCCGGTCGCAGTGAGGACAAGGACCTCCCAGGCCAACCTTGCGCATGACGGTTCGACATTGCTGGCAACGCTGGGAACCAAGGGATCTGTGCTTGCATCTGTCACATTGGTAAACAGTGACGCTGCGAGGTCGTTCCGGCTGGATGTTGATCGTCCGGGATTTCGACTGCTTGCGGCGGCGATAATCGGTGTCGCGGCACAGCTTGCTGCAGAACAGCTTGTTTGCCGGGCCGGCAAATTGCCCCTGGCAGACCGGGCAGACCGTCGGTGCACTCCCGCCGGGTAAAGGGAGTTCAACGACCATGGTTGGGCCCCTTTCCCAACATCTTTTCTGCCCGGGCCCGGTGGGCTCTCATCCTGTAGGACTCCCCGTCGATATTGAACACCACGCTGCGATGCAGGAGACGGTCGAGCATGGCGGCTGCCACCATCGGATCCTCGAAGATGCGGCCCCAAGAGGAGATGCCCAGGTTGGTGGTCAAGCAGATGGAACCCTTCAAGTACCTTTGGGTCACTACCTGAAACAACGCCGCCCCGGCCTCACCGGCAAGAGGCAGATATCCCACTTCATCAACGATGAGCAGCCGGGCACCTGCGTAGAAGCGCATCGCCGTCGACCACCTGCCCTCAAGCGCCGCTCGGTGACACTTGGCCGCCAGCTCGGCGGCGGTGGTGTAGTGAACCCGGTAGCCGGCCTCCACCGCCGCCCATCCCAGGCCGACTGCCAGCATGGTCTTGCCCACCCCCGGGGGACCGACCAACAACACGTTGGTGGCGTCCTCCAGAAAGCGCAATGTGGCCAGCTCCTGCACCAGCTTGCGGTCCACTGAGGGCTGGGCGTCGAAGTCGAAGTCATCCAGACGCCAGGGCGAGGGCAGGCAGGCAAAGCGGGCAAGTGAGTTCTGCCGGCGGGTGAGTACCGCTTCCACCTCTACCGCCAGCAGCTTCTCCAGGAAGGCGGTGTGGCTCAGATCCTCCTGCCGGGCACTCTCCAGTTCTGCCGGCAGGGCTTCAGCGGCGGCAGCCAGGCGCAGGGTCGCCAGATGCCCCCGCAGCTGCTGGTAGACCGATGCCTCATTCATTGCCGACCATCGTTTCCGCCAATCGGGCGTAGGAGTCCAGGTCGATCCCGACCTCGGGACCAAGTGTTGCCAGCAGGCGCTCGGCCTCTGCCCGGGCATCGGGTCCAGGCGGGAAGTTGCCCTTGCGGTCGCACGGCTTGGCAGTCGTGAAACTGCCCAGCACCACCGCCTCCAGGGCATCTTTGTGCTCGGGAGATCTGACTATCCTGCCCATTCCTGCCGGCGCCAGGTCGTGGGTAGTCAGCAGCAGACCGGCCGGTGAGACGATCTCAAGGGTCGTCGAACCCAGCCGGTGGCGAAGCGCGAGCTCCGATCCTCGTAGTCCTGGGGCCACCGAGTAGCGATTGCCCCGGAAGGCCACCGAGCAGTTGTCGCCAACCGTGACCAGCTTCTCCAGCGTGGCCGGGTAGCCGCACGCCGGCAGGGCCAGCAGCGGCTCTTTGGCCGCCAGTTCGGCAACCGTCGGCCATCCTCGCCCGCCGTAGTCCTCACCGGGCTCAACCAGCTTGCCCGGCGCCCGCAGCCGCTGATCGGCGATGGTCTCACAAAACCGGTCTAGGTTGAGCTGGGCCTGCTCGGGGGTTGTGGCGGTCATGGTCCTCCACCACCTTCCGCAGGAGAACCGAACTGCCGCCTCCACGACGCCCTTGCGGTTGCCCCGGCGAGGCGGGCAGGGCTCGACGATCGCCCCGTAGTGTTTGGCCACCGGGGCGAAGCTGGCCTGGACGTCGCGGGTGCCGGGGACGATCACTGTGGACAGCCGGTCGGTACGCCACACGCCGGTGGTGCCGCCCATCTTGCGCAGCACCGCGTCCATCGCCTCGATCAGATGGGGCTGATCCTCGGACTCGGCGAGCTGCCCCCGGAACTTGCCGGAGTGCGACAGGGATCCCAGCAGAATGTGGGCCTTGCCTCCCCAGGGTGCCTGGCGCTCGAACCAGTCCCACTGGATCTCTTTGCCCGGCGGGTGCTCGATATCGGCGTACTCGCGGCCTCTCACCCCGGCACAGGCCTCGCAGTGAGGCCTTAACTCCGCCAGTCTCAGCTGGCGGGCAAAGCTGACGTAGGACTCCCGGTAACCGAGCGGCACCACCTCGTCGTAGAGGGCGCTGGCCCAGATGTGGCAGTTGTCGGTGAATCTGGCCTTCAAGTAGGCGGCGTAGGGCTCTAACGGATCAGGCTTGGATGATTTACGTACTCCCGCTTGGCGTTCCCCGTTCAGGTAGGCCCGAACCGTCTTGGGGTCCCGGCCCAGATGCCGGGCGATGGCCGAGATCGACCAACCTCGCTTCTTTAGTGCTTCTGCTTCCACGTCTTCTCCCCTTGAGATCATGGAGTGGGACTCCTTCCAGCTGGTTGGCTTTGTCACCGCCAGCATGGGAGGGGTCCCACTCCGTTCTACAGATCTCCCCCCGGCCCTTTTGGGCCTGGAGGGTGGGGAATTTCAGTGATCGAGTCTGGGGAGTTTCAGTGATCGCTAGCACTCTCCAAACACTTGCCGGCTTCAACCTCGAGGAGCTTGGTTTCGTGCCCGGCTACAACTCAATTGATCAAGACGTCATCCTTCGCCAGTCGATCGAGCTGGAGAGTTGCTTTAGGTCAAGGTGCCGCATCTGCGGGCACATCGGCAGCGAGTATCGGGCGTTCTACCTTGCCGGCACCTTGTATCGGCCCTCCAGCCCGGCATCTACACGTCGGGCCTTCTCGTTCTGCCCGGTGTGCAGCGACGCTCGGGAGTTCCCGCCGCCGGTCTTCTGACCGATACCGGCGATATCACCGCCCCCTTCGGGGTCCTTGAGTTGGAGGAGGCGGAATGTAGGGACGATGAGGGCGATTGCGTTCCTCGGGGCTTAGTTTCGCTTCGGCGGCCTTTGCCATGGCCTGCCTTTCTTGCATCGTCCAAATCTCGTAGTTGGGGCCCAGTTTTCGCAGGGCCTCCATCGAGCCCGCCCGGGCATCGGCCACCAGTTGCTTGTGTTCCTTTTGCCGTTCTAGCTCCAGCTGGTCGTTGACGACCCAATTGTTTTTCTCCCGCAATCTGGGCAGTGAAAGGTTGGCCCTTAGCTTGCCTCCGCTGTACCACACCGGTTCGCCCTCAGCGGTGTCGAAGTCCTTGACCGCCACCGAGTATCCGGTGATCTGCTCCGGATCAATTTTCGAGTACCTGAGCTTGACCAGGCACTGTCCTTCCTGGAGTCTTCGGACGAAGGCAGAGGTGGTATCTGACCCCTTGGCGGCTTGCTCGATCTGTGAGCGCAGCAGATCCGGGGCCGGCGCAGAAAGGCCCACTCTTGCCGCCTTCTCGATCTCGGGTCGCCTGGTCTCCCGGGCCGCCTGGCCATCCCCGCTTGGCACCACCTGCAGGCCGTAGCGCTTTTCTGCGATCCGGCAGGCCTGCATTGCCTTGTGGTAGTCGTTGTCCCGGTTGACCCGGAAACCGTCTTGGCGGGCTAGGGTCACCACCAGGTGGATGTGATCATCGGCGTGTCTGACCGCGATCCAGCGGCACCCGCCATCGTCGTCCCGGCGGCTGTACCCGGTTTGGTGCATCACCTCCTGGGCGATGTCGGCCCACTCACTATCGGTCAGGATTCGATCGCCCGGAGCGGCTCGAAGCGGGTAGTGCCACACGAACTTCTCGGGGTGCCGGCCGTAGGCCAGCGGCAGGTTCAGCCGGGCGAGCATAGGGCGGAAGTCCCGTTGCCCACTGGCGGTCAAGGTGGGTTCCATCCGTTGGATGTCGTCCCAGCCGGCGACGACTCTGGGATTTAGATGTTCGTTGCTACGGCCCTTGGAGTAGAGGTAGCGGATCACTCCCCCGGTGTTGGCACCTTTGACTACCTTGCCAATCATGGGCGGCGGGCGAGGATCCTTCCCAGGTGCAAAGAGACCTCGTCGACCTGGTCGAGGGCTTGTTCGGCTGCGGCTACTGCTTGCAATAAGCCTGAGGGGAGGGCCGGAGTCCCACCGGGTATCAGGCGTTTTAGACCACTTCGGGCGGCGGCGTCTCTGTTCAGCTGGGCCACTGCCTGGTTGAGGTTGGTGCCGACTCTCCGCACCTGAGTTCGGGTTTGCGTCAGCTCGTTGAGAGCTCGGTCGAAGATCAGATGTTCGGGGTACCCCTCCCCCAGCGACGCCGACACCACCGCCTCGGCGGCAAAGCTGGAGGGGGTGAGTTTCGCCTCGCCGGCCGCAGCTGCCAGGGCCTGATACTCGGCCTGCGATAACCGGATGCCGACAAACCGTTCTCGTCGCGGGTGGTGCCTGCTTCGCTGCCGGGAGGACTTGGGCGCTGCCTCGCCGGTGCTTTTAGCTTGTGCGTTCGCCACGGCCTCAGCCACCTGATTCCCCCTGGTCACCCAACTGAGCCGACCCCGCCGGGTCGGCTCTAATGTTAAACAAAGCGATAGCTTGCTCCCTCCGTAGGGCGTCTTTGATCTTAGGTTTTTGATCTTACGCTTCTAGGTTGGCATTTTGAAGCTGCCGTTTCGGATGCGAGCGGTAGCGGAACGAGCGCTAAGCATCAAAACCTTTGGTGGATATGGGTCTCTAATGCCCGTGCTGCGGTGCAGTGGCTCCTCGCATCTCTTCGAGACGGGTGGCACCGCCCTTGACGGCCTGGGTTGGCCATGCGGATGGGACCACTTGAGTCGGTTGTTCCAACCTCCGGTGGCGACCGGGGGGCGATCAGCCGGATGAAAGGCAATAGGCCATGTCTGTACCGACGATTCAGGTCCCCTGTGGGTGCGTCTTCGAAACCGAAGGCAAGATGGCGATGGTGGAATACTGCCCGGAGTGCCAGGCGGCTATGGCCTGGCCAGGCCGAGGTCCACAGCTGCGCGGACTGCACCTTCACCGCCGAGTGGCCCGAGGAGCTGGACGCTCACATCGTCGAGGTTCATCTCGGCATCGTCCTGGCTCCGCTGACCTTCATCCTCCCGAAGGTGGCGGCGTGACCGGCCGCACCATCACCCGGGCAGACCCCTAACGTAGTCGGGTTGGCGGCCTTGGTCCCCGCTAATCGTTGGGCCACCGATGCTCGATCCAACGGTCGAAGACGGATGAAGCAACTGCGACAACTAGGCCCACGACGAGGCCCACGATCACCTGCTCTGCCATGGAGGAGGATCCTCCCTTCTCCTTGGAGAGGGAGCCCAAGGACAACTCCTTTCCTTTCACTCCGTACTGTCATTCTACGACGCGAATTGGTACGTTCTGCATGTTCTGGGAACAAACCTCTTGCCGGCTGCCGCTTGCCCCCCCCCAGATCTAGTGATACCGCCGGTATCGTTCGCCGCTCGGTCGCGGCCGGCGGCGGCGGCGGAACTCCTCCCTCCCCCGGCAAAAGCGGTTCGAGAACGAAGATCGACTCCATCGTCTGGCCCGGACTTTGCCGGGGAGCTACCAGGTCCTCGGTCCGGCCCTCCGTGCTTACCGGTGACTCTGCCCGCTTGCCGTCGCGGATTTAGGGCTCTGTTTCTCAGCATTTACGCACTCATCTTTTGGCTCAACTGCTTCAGCATCTCGGCGATCCCTGCTTTGGCATCTTCTGCAACAACGCTGCAGTCCGAACACCTCGACAATCTAAGTTGATGCCGGCAGATCGGGTCTTCTTCATCCTCGAGGGTCCGGCGCAGCCGGTCCTCTGCTTCTAGGGCTTGTATCCGTTCGGCGCGATATGACCGTAGGGCCCGATCGGCGTAACCCTTCGGGTTTGTGATCTCCCCGGCCGGCTTTTTGTCCAGCTCGCCGAGCACGAAAGTGACCTCCTCCGGAGTGGCATTTTTGAAGGTTGTGAGCCACTGAGCAACCTCACTCTCGGAGAGCTGATCTTTAGCTCGATCCTTCGCTGCGCCTTTGGGTTCTGAAGCTTCGAAGCTCCTCCGCTGTTTGGGTGTTTCGTCCTGCCGCTCCCCCACCGCACCGAGCCTGAGCTGTTCGACGTCGTCGTCGCCGGTGTCAGCTGGGGGGGAAGGGGGGGTTTTCTTACCTGGGTTTTTCTTTCTCTCTGTATTACTTAGTCGCGGGTTAGCTTTATGCAGGAAACCTGATTCAAGGTTTTCGTCGTTCGGGTTAGCTTCATGCAGGTTTCCTGATTCAAGCTGCTCATTGACTTCAATCAGGTTTCCTGATTCAAGCTTCACAGGGTTGTCCCGGAACAGCGGAACCTCCGCAACTTGCAGCTCCTTGGACGTGATCCGGCCGGCGCCGTCGCGAAGCGTCACCCGCCGGGCGTAGCCCTCGGTTATCAGCTCCTGGATGCCCGAGGCGATCGCTATGCGGCCGTCCTTGCTCGACTGCTTGGCCAGGTGCTGAAGGTTGGTCTTCCAGTTCGAGGGCAGGCTCATGAGATAGACCAGAATGCCCCTCGCTTTGAAGGACAGATTGGCGTCCCGGGCGGTCGTCTGAAGCACGGTGACGTACCTGTCCCGGTTGGTGCAACGCACTATCAGGACCCCGCTCTCGAGGTCCCCGACGTCGGCGGCGCTGAAGCTTCGGCACTGCTTGGCGGTTGCCATCGTTTTCCTGCCTCCCATTTGTAGTGGGCCGGGCAGCTGGCGAGCCAAAGGGGAAAGAAGCCTGGTCGGAAATCAGCCATGGCTTCGCCCTGATGCAGTAAGATGAAGGTCCTAAAAGCATCATCTTTTGCACTGGCTCGGCCCTGGTTCCTAACGGAAACGGGGCCGCTGCTTATTTATGGGTAGTTGGTTTGCTCATTACCTGGGGGTCCTTTAGGCCCCTGTTGGTGGCTAACTCGCTTTAACTCTTAGTCTGCGCTCGGCGCCTCTCGCTCTCGCCTCGGCCAGGGCCCGGGCGGCGGCGATCTCCTCTTTGGATGCAGCGACCTCCGTGGTGACGGCCTGACGGATGAGTTCGGCCATCGGGATGCCGCGAATCTCTGCGAGCTCCTTGGCGGTGTCGTAGGTGTTCGGGTTCAGACGCCCCCGCACTTCGTAATAGGGCCCTAGGGATGGGCGACCGCGCTTAGCCAACTCAGCACCTCTCTTCGCTCAGGAATCACATACATGTAATTCAATCGCGCGACCGTACAGGATTAACGGGTGAGTTCCAAGGATTTGGGCCGCGCGATTGAAAGAACGCGACGATTAATTCGATGGGGAGGGCGTCGAAGCTGAGCATCAACTAGATCTGGTGGTGAAGCCATGAGGAGTTACTCATCGACTCATGAGGTTTCTGCAGGCCGGGCGGTATAGCTCTTGCCGGTAGCACCCGGCTGAGCGCCCGTTCCTGCCAAGGAAAGGCCGGGGCGCTCGCTACTTGCGGGGGCAGCAGCTGCCGGGTCAGGGAAGCTGAGTGCGATTCTAGGCTCTAGCGCTGGCGTTAGCCATCGGTTGATGTTGCCGGCCCAGCTGAACGCCCGAAGAACCTAGGGCAAGTCACCCTCGGCGATCGCCCGGGCGATCAGCGCTCGGACGGCCTCGGACACTGTGGTGTCCTTCTCAAGACACAGGCGCTTGAAATCCTTGTGCTCCGCTCGGCCGAGGTTGAGGTTGAGCCGAATAGTCGCTCCCCCATCGGCCGTTGCTGAGTTGATTCTGGCGGAAGCGGCCTTCGGCTTTGGGTCGGCAAAGAAGTCGTCCCCGTAGGGGTTGGCCGTCTTGAGGTTAGCCATTCGAGGCCCTTACCGCCATCAGTTGGTCGAAAATCGCTCGATATGCGTTGGCCGGAGGAGACAAGGGCGGCAACGCCGCCTGATCCGCCTGGGCTCGCTCAACAACGGCAGACATCGGGACTGGTTCGGTCACCAGGTGGGACCACCTCGAGCTGAGGGCGTGCAACGCGTGCTTGTGGATAGCTCGGCGCCCGTCACGGCGGGTTGGCACGATCAGGTCGGGGTCCACCATGCGCAGGAGGTGCTGCAGGCCTTTCATGTCGCCCGGGCCCAGACCGGTGACGGCAACGACCAGGTCAGCTGCCTCGATGGCGGCAGCTGCTTGAGGAGCTGCTCCGGGGGGTGTGTCGATGATGCAGACCTCGTGGCCGGCTCCGACCTGCCTGATCTCAGCGCCGGTGCGGATGCCGGCAAGGTGCTTCGACAGATCCGGCGCCCAGTCGGTGGCGGTGCCCTGCGGATCAAGATCCAGCAGCAGGACGTCGATACCCCGGGCGGCCGCCTCCTGAGCAAGGCAAACCGCTGTAGTGGTCTTGCCGGATCCACCCTTGGTGCCGGCGATAGTGATCAGCATGCGATCCTCCTTCCAAGTGATTGGCCGACCTTAACTCAACTGAGTGCTTGAGTCACGCATCAAATGGCGATGTTGTTCAAATGTGTAACTACTCAAACGCTCATGGACTCAAAGATTCATGTTTTTTGAATGAGCCGCGGACACCAGCCCCCAGGACGCCACCGCGGGATGTCTGCCTCTAGCCGGACTCCGATGTTCTACCAGCGAGGCTGGTTCGGAGCAGTGGACTCCTGTCCCCCCTGAACGCGAGGTTACCGAGCAGGCGGGCGGGCGCTTCCCACCCGGTCGGGCCGGACACGTGCGTATATCGCGAAAGAGGGGGCCGCTAAGCGGCCCCCTCTTTCGCGATACGGGACTACGGCAGTTAGCAGCGGGGGGAGGATGCCTGGTTGTACACGAATGAAGAATGAACCCACGTGTTGGTCCGGGACCCCGCCAGATTGACGAGAAACCACCTCTTGCTACCGTGATTGCCTACGTAGTACTGCTGGTCGGTCCAGCACAGCATGTAAACGGGGGTGGACTGACGAGCAGTAGCCCAGACCCCGCAGTAGGAGTGCATCGGCCAGGTGCACCTGTGCAGCGGAGTAGATCCTGTCTTGCTCCAAAGGTGGCTGCTGTGCGATGGCCACGCCGTAGCGGCCGACGCTGGCGTCACCGGTACGACTACTGACGCAAGCATCAACAGGAGTACAACCGCCAGCAGGATCCATTTGCGGGTTGCCGTATCCACCGTCACCGATGTTTCCATCGTCCCCTCCCTTTCTGGCGGTCAGCTCGCCGCCCCTCTCCGATGTGGAAAGAGTGTATCACATAAAACGTAAAGCGTGAGACTCTAGCGTGATTGTGTCATGTGACTGTCTTATATATAGTTGAGGGCTTAGAAGTGGTCGCGATGAAAAGGGGAGTGCCCTAATTGGCAAAGGAGACGACGTTCTGTTTCCGCTTGAACGCTACCGAGCGCGCTCGGCTGGAAGCAGTGGCGTTCGCTCGAGGAATTAGTTCATCCGCGCTCGCCCGAGAAGTACTGACTAGATTTCTCGATGGATTTTTTACGTCCGGCGATCAAGGGGACCAGGTTCTAAAGCAGTTTCGCGAGATGAAACGGCAGGAGGCTGAGGCGCAGCGCCTGCGACTGGAGCACCTCGAGGCCATATTGACTGACGGTCAAAACGCTAGTCCTCCGGATCAAAACGCACCTCGGCGCACCAGGAATTAGTTCGTTGGAACCGTCCCCCGTCCGAAGCGGTGGCGGTGTTCGGACACCGGATCGCGTGGAACTGTAACTTTTCGTCCAGTTCCGGGTCGGTATTGATGTACGGAGCAGGAATCTAGGGGGGACAGATGTCCGAGCACGAGCGGGTAGGCAGCTACGAAGCCCAAATTGAGCGAGGCCTTACCTGCGCCGTCGAAGGCGTGCTCACCGCCATCAAGGCTGGGGCCGTTCGTAGCCACCTCGCCACCATTGCGCAGCTTGGCGGAACTGTAATCCCCGGTGAGGCAAGCAGGCGCGTCATTCTGTTTCAGATTCGACGGAGTCGGGCCCTGCAGAACCACCTCCCTTATGTTGTATCTGACTCCGATGTCGAGGAAGCCGGCAATCTGGGTTGGGAGCAACAGCCCACGACCACCTATCCCAACCAAGAGGAAGCTCAAGGGATGCGGCCGTGGCGTAGCGCCCATAGAGCCGATGTGACGTTAAGAACTCTGACACCAGAACCCTTTCCGGAAGTGCCTGCTGTCCATCGGACTACTGTGAACGCAGTTCTACAGTCACCTGCGGGCAGAAATCACAAAGGGTTCTCCGTCTCAGTTGCGCCCACTAAGCGCTACCGTGGCGTCGGGAGAAGCTTAGTAAGGACGTACTGAGGAGGGTCCCTAGCGCAGGAAGATCAAGTGATCCTCTGGAATGCTCGTAGCTAAGCTCTCAAGGCAGTCAAGAGTTCTAGTTAGTTCAATCCAGATCTCTTCAAAGATGGCAACATCTGAATTAGCCGTCTTATAGCCCTCATCGGCCATCAAGTAGATCACCCAGCGGACATCCGAGATCAGATTAGTTAGGGGATCCAACGAAACTTCGAGGCCCGGCTCACATAGTGTTTTCAGAGCCTGAACCTTCCTCAAAGCGAGAGCTCCGATTCCTGCTTCGTCAAAAAGACAACCCTGCGCTGCGTCGATATGACGCAAATCTAGGGTGAAGGAATCGTCGACCTTCCACCATTTCTTAATGATGGGGAAAAGCCGATTCGCCGTTTCCCGTAGCGCAGACAACTCAGGCGGTTTGTCGACCAGCGCCTTCGGTACCTCGCAAAGTCCTCCGGCTGGGGTTGAAGACATTAGTGTCGCTCCCTACTCGTGGGACAGTGCTCTTCTCGCTCAGCATTCTAAGCTGGGCAACGCCCTGGTGGTATGGCAGCCGGACCCCCTGGGCTGTCGCTGCAGGGTAGGGGAGAGGCCTTCCGCCCCCTCCAGGAAATCGACGAGTCAGGACGCTTAAATGGACCTAGCCAATGCTGTGGTGGGCTGGGCAAAAAAGATCGTGCATAAATGCACGATCTGGGCGCACTTTGCATAGAAAGCGGTCCGCCGGCCGAGGGTACGCCTGGACTAACTCCCGTAATGGATGTTATGGCAGTTTCAGCGGCTTTAGACTCAACGGAGGGTCCGGGACGGAGAGCACGGTATCCGCCGTCAGTGTTCCATAAATTGAATCAGATATAGGCGGAGTCAACTTGCCAATATGCGATTCCCTGACGATGGATTTCTCTACCCGGGTAAAGCCGGCTTGCCTCTGGCGCCGCCGTAACTTCCGGCGGGATTTGGAACGAGACCCTTGGTTCAACGTGCCCTGTGGGACCTCTGAACCAAGCACCGCCAGCTCGATCCGTAAAGCTTAGGACCAGGGTGGCGGCAAGTTCGTAGTGTTGAGGCGGGTCGACTGAACAAGTGTGCGCCGATTCCGGATCATCCTCGAGAGGCGGCACCTCAAAGAGGAGGCGGGCTCCAGGAGGCACAGCGCCATGCGAAACGTGGCTAGCTGCGACTAGGACGCTCTGGGTATCCATACTGCGTGCAACCAGCCACCATTGGGTTAGAACGGCATCCATTCCGTTGACAAACGCCACCTGCCAGCCAGCCGGAAATGTCTTAACAAGACCCTGCCGATCTACGCGCCAGAGGGTGGGCTGCAACCAGCCCGACACCCGTCCGGCGATCGCAAGACTGGTTGCGAGCTCAGCCCTGTTTGCGCGTCGTCGTTCGTAGGCGATCACGACAACCTGGACCACCAAGAGCATGGCAGTAATAACGGCTCCGACCCACGTCGCCCAATCGCCCCACCGGGGGTTTCCCAGTTCATCCTGCTTGATTAGGAGGACCGACAGAAAAACGGTCAATAGAAGAAGTGAAGCCGTCGAGCTGGCCAACACGGGAACAGTGAAGATCCTGGCTAGAAGGGATCGCATTTGCTGCCAATAGTGGACCGAGCGAGGAACTGAAGCAAGCTCTCCGGTGCCTGCTGGTCTGCACCAGAGCTATGCTGCGACCGGCCACGCAGCGAAGCTCACCACCGCTTGCTCCATCACGACCTCGAGCAGCCTGTCGAAGTCGTCCGGCTTGACTCTCCGTGACCGCAGTGTTCGCTTAACGGCGGTTCGGATGGAGGCTCGGACGTCGTCACGATGAGGCGCCGTCCAATCGACCTTCAGGTTGCGCTTCACGGCGGCGACGACGTCATGGACCAAGTCCTTGATGAAGGCGTCGTCGTAGACGGATTCCAGATTGCTCGCGAGAGCGTCGTAGAAGGCGAGTTCTTCCTCAGTTACGCCAAGGTCCTCCGCTCGCCGGTGCGACTTCTCTAGGTCGGCCCGAATCTGAATCATCTCCTGGATGACGGCAGCAGCATCGATAAGCCGGTTGTGGTACTTGGTGAGCGTCTTTTCGAGAAGCTCGCGCAGACTCCGAGCCTGGGTGAGGTTCCTCTTCTCATGCAGACGAATCTCGTCGCTGAGCAGCTTTTCTAGGAGCTTCAGCCGAAGGTTCTCGTTGGGTCGGTCCTTGAACGTCTGTAGGAACTCGTCGTCGAGGATGGAAAGGTCCGCATGCTCAAGCCCGGCGACTTTGAAGATGTCGACCACCCCAGCCGCGGTGATGCTGTCGTCCACCAGGTCGCGAACGGCTCGCTCGACATCAGCGCTGGGTCTTGAACCCGGCAGAACCTTGAGCACTTGCTTGCGCACCTGTTGGAAGAAGACCAGCTCATCCGCAAAGGCTCGACAATCGCCCAGGTGCTTCACCAAGAGGAAGGCTCGACTGAGGCGCGTCTCGGCGAGCAGAAAGGCACTGAGCCGATCCTCGTCATCCGTGAGCACGCCGTAAACAAGTGAGAACCGGTCCTCGAGGTCGATGCGGGACAGCGAGCGCCAGTCGCCGTAGTGAATCTCCTTTGGGAGTATCTCCCGGGTCTCGGCTAGGGCAGCCATGAACAACGGCCGTGCCTCATCCTCGATGCTCGGTGCCGGCTCGCCCTTACCACCGCTATCGGAGTACTTGTTCGTGGCCGCTCGCAACTCGTCGCCGATTCCGATGTAGTCGACGACCAAGCCGTGCGGCTTGTCGGCGAACACTCGGTTGACCCGTGATATCGCCTGGATAATGCTGTGGTCCTTCATCGGCTTGTCGATGTAGAGCGTATGTAGGACCGGAATGTCGGTGCCCGTCAACCACATGTCACAGACGATGACGATCTTGAGGGCGTCATCCGGGTCGATCATCCGCTGCTTGATGGCCTCGCGCTGCGCCTTCGTGGTTATGTGGCCGGCCTTGCTCCACTCCTCGGGGTCACGCATGAGATCGCCGGTCATGACGATCTTGATCTCGGGACAGGCCGGCAGGGCTGTCAGGGCGTCGTACAGCTTCACGCAATTGGCCCGAATCATGCAGACGACCATCGCCTTGCCCTCGAGAGTCGCTGTCCGGTCCTGGAAGTGCGCGAGGAGGTCGGCGGCAAGGTCGGCGATGCGGTCCTTGGAACCTGCGGCGGCTGCGAGCGCTGCCCAACGCGACTTCTTTCGTTCAAGGTCAGCCGGGTCCTCACCAGCCACCAGTTCGCTCAGGGCGCTGTCGATGTCATCGGCCGCCAGGTGGAGCTGCACCATGCGTGGCTGGTAGTAGATGGGCACCGTGGCGCCGTCGAGCTGAGACTGCCTCATATCGTAGGTGTGGATGACATCGCCAAACACATCTGCGGTGTCGGCGCTAGCGAAGCTAATCGGCGTACCGGTGAAGCCGACGAACTTGGCGTTGGGCAACGCATCACGCAGGTAGCGGGCGTAGCCCTTGAGGAAGCCATACTGGCTTCGGTGCGCCTCGTCGGCGATGACCAGTATGTTCGAACGTTCTGTCAGGACGGGATGCGTCGCCTCGCCCTCTCGAAGCTGGAACTTCTGCAGGGTCGAAAAGACCAACTCGCCGCCCTCGGTCTGGAGAGCATTGCGCAGCTCTTCCATCGAATCGGCGTGCTGAGCGGCTCCGACGAGGGACCGTGCGGCAACGAACTGGTCATACAGCTGGTTGTCGAGGTCGGTAGCGTCGACTTGGATGACGATGGCCGGGTTCTTGAGGGCTGGCGTGCGGCGGAGGATGCCCACGAGAAACGCCATCGACAGGGACTTACCCGATCCTGTCGTGTGCCAGATCACGCCAATGCGACTGTCGCCTGAGGACTCGAAGCACTCGATTGCTCGCTCTGCCGCCATCAGCACTGCGAAGAACTGGTGGTACTTGGCGCCCTTTTTGATGATGTTGTCGTTAACTTGCTCGAAGAGGATGAAGTCCCGGATGTAAGCCAGCAGCCGGTCCTTCGGCATCAGACCTTCGACCAGGGTCTTCATCGACCCCGTCGTATTCGCCTCGATCGTTACGCCATCGATGGACTTCCACGGGGCAAACCACTCCATCGACGCAGGCCACTGCCCGTGCAGGGTGGTGACTCCATCCGAGATGATGGTCAGCGCGTTGAACTCAAAGGCCTGCGGGATGTCGTGGCGGTAGTGACTGATTTGGTTATGGGCGTGCTCGACCGTGAAGTTCGGCTCCCACGGGTTCTTGAGTTCGAAGAGGATCAGCGGGAAGCCATTGACAAACAGCACGACGTCGGGCCGGCGGTCATTGCCGCCACGAATCGACAGCTGATTGACCACCCGGAACTGGTTGTCATTGGGGCGCTCCCATGCCACCGGCGTCACGTGTAGGAACCGCCGGTCCTTGCCGGGCTCGTCGACAGGAACCTCGAACCCCTTGGTGAGGAGAGTGTGGAAGTCGAGGTTCCGACGGATGGTGTCGACGCCTTCCGGGCGAGTCAGGCGACCGATAGCAAAGTCAATCGAGGCCGCAGGGAGGTTGGGATACTCCTGCTCCAAGAAGGCTCGCACGTCGCCGATGAGAACAACCTCTTCCGGCGCCCGCTGTAGCTCCGGGCCGGGCGAGTGCTCGTAGCCGAGTGCCTCGAGTCGTTCGATCGTCGTTAGCTCGAAGTCGGTCTCTGCTCCTCGGTGTCCGGCCGTCACGCTGCCACCCACCGCTGAATGAGCAACCGAACGTCAGTCGGCTTGAGCGTGCCTTGAATGAGCGGACCGAGGAGTCTGTTGCGGAGCGAAGTCAATGCGCGATTCGTCTCGACGACTGACTGGAGGCGCCTTAGGACTGGTGCCGTTGCCTCGTTGAACCGGGCGGCTGTCGCTTCGCTCGGCAGCTCGACTTTATATCGGGCGATGGTCTCCCAGCTCGTGCGAGGCATCCGTGTTCCGCCCGATGCGGCGTCGACGTGATCAATCAGTTCCGGGCTTGAAACGTGCCCGAGGAAGAAGGCGTACCACGGCTCAGGAGCATCCAGAACGATGATGTCCGTCGAGCACACGCCGTCTGTCGGTGCGATGGCGACCTTGTGGAAGTACGGCCGCAACTTCCCGAAAAGGATTTCTCCCCGTTCGAATCTCGAGGTGTTGGAGACGACGGTGTCGGCTCCATCCCAAGCTTCAAGCGTCAGACGCCGGCGAGGAATGTGCTCAAGCCCTATATAGGGCGTGCCATCTTCACTGGCTCGCGCCTTGACCGGTCGCTTGAGCTGCTGGCCGACCTCCCCAAGCTGACCGCGGCGGTGGGCAGCGCGATCCTCGGCGGAAAGAAGGAGGGCAGCCGGTAGCTGTGCCTCAACTTCGACGAGGTCATCGTTGGCGAGGAACCACAGCCGGAAGAGACCAACGAAGACCCCTTCAAGTGTCTTCGCAATGTCGCGGTTGGTGTCTATTAAGGAGTCCAACACTTTGAGAAGCGCGACGGCCTCGACCTGGTCGTCGACATGCGGAAGTTCAATCTGGACTTCCATCAGCTCGGCTTGACGAATGCCTTGAGCCGTTGTTCCAGAAGCCCGACGGTGAAGTTCGCCTTGGCCGGACGGGCTCTGGAGCCAGTAGTAGAGGTAGCTACCTATGAGAAGGTCAGCGTGCGGCCGCAACCCGAAGAGGCGCTGCCCGAGGCAGTACTCAGTGGAGGCACCGATATACGCAACTTCGCCGAGCGGAGCTTCCGAGGTGAGCAGAACGTCACCAGTCTGAAGCTTGGTTGGCATCCAGCGATGCCACATGTCGATTTCCACGTAACGGAGTTCGCCACCATCGACGATGCGTCCGTACTTGACGTTGCGAGCTGAGATGACGGGTACGCCGATGGGACTGAAGTCGCCGCCGAGCTTCTTGGGCGTTCGCCCACGGTGGTCGATGACGGCCTCAAGAGCCTCGGCGAGAGACCGCTTTGTGCTCAAGATCTGCCATCGATGTTGAGTAGAAGACGCAGCTCGCTGTCGAGTTTGGCCGCTGCCGACAGCTGCTCGTCGAGCAGCGTCGCAAGCTCTGGCAACCGCTCCTCCAGCGGAGTGTCGTCGTCCTCCTCCGCCAGGCTCTCCACATAGAACCCCGGAGTGAGGACGTAATGATGGTCACGCACGTCCTGAGCTGAGGCGACACGCGAGAAGCCAGGGATGCTGATGCCTTCATCGCTTCGCTTGAATCGGCGGTACACATCCCCGATCTCGTCAATCTCCTTCTCGCTGAGCTGCTTCTGCTTACGGCTACCTGGAATGAGTGTTCCGAGCCGTCGGGCATCGATGAAGAGAACCTCGTCTTCTCTTGCCCGGGTCTTCCCCTTCCCGCTGCGGTCCTTACTTAGGAACCACAGTGAGCACGGAATTTGCGTGTTGGCGAATAGTTGAGCTGACAGTTGGACGACGCAGTCGACAAGATTCGTTTCGATGAGCTGACGCCGAACCGTCGTTCGAGCTATCTCATTAGCGTTGGACATCTCGCCAGCCGCCATCACGAACCCGGCAGAGCCACCGTTCTTTAGGTGGTACAGAAAGTGCATCATCCACATCGTGTTGGCGTTGCGTCGCGACAGCGGCATCCGCTCGCCACCGACGATCAGGCGGTCGTCCTTAGGCGACACCTTGTCGGCTCCCCAGCCCTCGCGCGACTTCGCACCGTCGTTGAACGGCGGATTAGCGATGACGTAGTCAGCCCTGAGGTCCGCGTGCTTGTCGTTGATGTAGGAGTTGCCGAGCTGGATGTTGCCGTCGATGCCATGGATGAAAAGGTTCATCCGGCAGAGCCGGTAGGTGAAGTCCTTGCTCTCCTGGCCTACGAAGCTCAACTGGTGGCTGTGGCCAGTGAAGACATCCGATTGCACGAACATCCCGCCCGAGCCACAACACGGGTCGAAGACGACACCCTCATTCGGCTCCAGCATCGCTACGAGCGTCCGAACGATGCTGGCCGGCGTGAAGTACTCGCCTCCGCGCTTGCCCTCAGAGTTGGCGAACTCACCAATAAAGTACTCGTAGACCTTGCCGATGAGGTCCTCGCTGCCGTGACCTCGGCTGAACACCGACCGGGAAAAAATGTTGATGAGACCCCGTAGGTCCTCGATGTCGAGGTTGGAGCCGGCGTAGATTCGTGGCAGGAGCCCTCTGAGCTTGTCGGGGTAGGCGTCTTCGAGCGCCTGCAGGACGTCGTCGAGGTGTGACTTTAGGTCGTCTCGACGAGCTGCCTCGACGATGGCGTTCCAGCGAGCTTCGGCTGGGACCACGAAGGCGCCACGTGCACGGTACTCGTCGGGGTCTTCCAGCACGGCTTCTCGGTCCGCTGTCTTCGTCGAGTGATAGTCGTTTCCCGGATCGTCAAGTAGCCGCTCGAGCTCGGCCCGTCGCTCCTCGTATCGAAGGGACAAAAACCGCAAGAAGATGATGGGCAGGACGTAGCGCTTATAGTCCGCTGGCTCGATAGAGCCGCGCAGTCGAACGGCCGCTTCCCACAGCTCCTTCAGGAGGTCGGTGTGACCGTTGCCGGTGCTCGGCTTAGGCTTGGCTGCTCTAGCCATGGCCGGGGCCACTCTCCGCCAGGCGGCACGTGCTCATGACTGAGGTCTCGTTATCTCGTGTGATCCATTTTGGACATGGTAAACGTTGTCGTAGCTCAAGCATCTGGTCGGCCCCCCGGAGCTACAGCCCCATCGTTTCCCGTACCGGTGAGAGTGAATTAGATCGGCTTGCTGGTCCAAAGATGCTGTCACACCTCCCCCTTCTCTTCGATCGGCGCCCATGGGAATAGCGGAGGCCTGCGGTCAAGCGCCCGATCTGGCGACGGTAAATGCGAAGCGTTTAAGGAGTCGCCTGGCGCTTGAGGGCGGGGCCGTAGCGCCCCAGACTGCCCAAGCCGGAGAGAAGGGGGCTTCTGGCCCATCCTTGCCTCCAATGAGCTCCAAAACGCTCGCTCAGATCGCCCAGGAGGGGCGCAAACACTCATCCCTGGGTAAAACCATACGCCGGCAGCTGATATACGATTGTATCTATGGAATGGGCCGAACATCGAGGAGCTGCGGGTAGCGTCTTGCGGCTTGCCCGGAACGAAGCGGGCTTGACCCAGGACCAGCTGGGCGAGCTGGCCGGCGTGCCTCAATCGACCATCAGCGCCTACGAGCGGGGGACCCGTCAGCCGACCATGCCCGTGCTGGAGCGGTTTCTCAAAGCAGCCGGATTCCACATGCGGATTCACTTGACCCCCACTGGCGACCACGACGATGCGCCCGCCGGGTGGAAGACACCCCTCACTCCCGATGAGCTGGCCAATGCTGAAGCAGGACTTCAAAGCGCTTTGGCCGCCCAGGCACGCCCAAGGCAACGGCTAAATCGAGAGGGGGACCTTTGACTCGGTTCACCCTTCAGTACTTATCTCCGGGCGCCCACGGCGACTATCAGGACGGCTACGAGCTCGACAGCTGGCCGGACGCCTACTCCTTTGTATGTTGGGAGCGCGCCCAAGGCGTCCAGGTGCGCCTCTCGCTGGTGGACGGCGAAGTCCTAGGAGATCCCGCCCCGTCGATATTGAACACCACGCTGCGATGCAGGAGACGGTCGAGCATGGCGGCTGCCACCATCGGATCCTCGAAGATGCGGCCCCAAGAGGAGATGCCCAGGTTGGTGGTCAAGCAGATGGA
>JAJDAQ010000104.1 GCA_029261815.1 Deltaproteobacteria bacterium | reverse complement strand
CTGCATCATGCCGGCCGGAGGCGGCGAGCGGCCTTGCGGCGTCCGTGGCCGCTTCGCCGGCACGGGCGTGTCGCATCAAGATCACATGCTTCAATGGGCCGCTCCGCTTGGATTGCTTATGATTGCCGTCTCGTAGGGGAGAATCCATTGTCGTCGCATCCGCTCATTGAACGCTCGCAAAGTCGCGAGGTCCGCCAGGCCAAGGGTTTCCGCGAGGCCGCTGCCGCCCTCACGGGTGAGGCCCTCGCCGCAGAGCTGGCGCAGGAGCAATCGGGCGCGCCGAATCGGAGCGCGTCGGGCAAGAAGCATCTGGTGGCGCCCAATAGCCGCCTGGCCGCCGAGCGAAAAGCGACGCGCGACTCCGAGCATGCCGCGATCGCGATGGTGCATCGACAGGCGAATGCCGAGCGTGGGCTACTGCTCCCCGACGACATCGGGAACTTCGACCCGATTCACGCGGGCTTGGTGCTGAAGTCCGGCCCTGCCGACAAGGACCAGGGTGTTGCGGATCCGAATTTCGGCATCGACAAGATCGACGTGGCAGGTGTGGGTCCCGAAGATCGACTCTGCCTTGGCGTCCTGAAGTTTGTCGCACCGAGCGCGACGCGCGTGCGAACCGGTGACACGCCGCTCCGCGCGCTTCTCGAAGGGCTCGCGCACACAGCCGTGACGCTCGCGAATCGCGACGCCGTCGTTGGAGAACTCTGCGAGAAGGCCGACCGCTCGATTGCTGATGCCCCGCCGATGCTGATGATCATCGGTAGCCAACGTTATTGGGAACTGTGTCGAAAGCGCGAGGCCCAACGCGGCGCCGCGTGGATTCGTGAACTCGAACGGCTCGCGCTCGAAGTCGAAGAAGCCACCGGTATCTCGGTGCTCTACCTCGCACTCCGCGTGAACAGCGATCCGGGTTGGAACTACGAGAACGGGAGCCCCGAGTTCGACGGAGAAGTCCGCTTGCTGCCCGCTTGGGAGCACGGTGCTGGCCGGATCAAGCCGAAGGCAAAGCCGCGCAGCCGAAAGGGCTCTTCCTCGGACGTCGACGAGATCATCGAAGCCGACCTCGACCGGCCGGTTCGCGAATACGCCATTACCGATCATTACACCGCCGGTGACCGTATCGATCATCCGACGCTCGGTCTGGGTGTCGTCCAGGGGATCGCGGGGACGGGCAAGATCCGCGTGCACTTTGACGAGCGCAAGAGCGTGCTCGTTCACGATCGCGCGCAGAGCGCCTGAGCCATTGGCGCGCCGCAGCCGCGGCGGGCGCGCCCGGCGCGTCGGAGTGACGGCCGCTGCCGGGCTGTCGACACTCGTGGCCCTCGTGTTCTTCGTCGAGGCCTGCGCGCACGTGCCGCCGCGTCGCGTCGACGACGCGTGCGAGATCTTTGCCGAGCGTCCGTCATGGCGGGAGGCCACACACGCCGCAGCTGAGCGCTGGGGTGTGCATCCTGCGACGACATTGGCTTTCGTGCATCAGGAGTCCCGCTTTCGTTCCACCGCGCGGCCGGGATGGCGGCGCTTTCTCGGTGTGATCCCAGTGGGTGCTCGCTCTTCCGCGTACGGCTACGGCCAGGTCAAGGACGGCACGTGGGGTGACTTCAAGGAGCGCGCCGATCGCCCCATGGCTCGCCGCGATCGCTTCGAGGACGTCGCAGACTTCATCGGTTGGTACGCCGGCGTAATCCACCGGTCTGCCGGCGTCGACCGACAAGATTCCTTCCATCTCTATCTTGCCTATCACGAGGGGCCAGCGGGCTTTGGTCGGCGCAGCTTCGACGCGAAGCCCTGGCTGCTCGGTGTCGCGCGCAAGGTGGACGAACGCGCGCGCGGTTACGCGATGCAGCTCGAGCAATGCGGGGGGCCGCCGGCCTTCCCGCCCCGCGCTGCGAACTAACGCGCGAAGAGCGTCTGGCCACCGACGATGGTCCGAACGACCTGGATCTCGTCGATCGCGCCCGGGTCCACCGTCGTCGGGTCGTCCGAGAGGATGACGAGGTCGGCGAGCTTCCCGGTTTCGATCGAGCCGATCTCGTCCTCCAGGAAGTACGCATAGGCCGCGTCCAGGGTCAGCGCGCGGAGTGCCTGCTCCGGCGAGATTCGTTCGTCCGCGCCGATGATCTCTCCACTCGTGCTTTCGCGGTTGACGGCTGACCAGAGCAGGCGCAACGGCTCCATCGGTACGACCGGTGCGTCGGTGTGGATCGTGAAGCGCACGTTCTCACGAATCGCCGACTGCATGGGGCTCATGTGGGCGGCGCGTTCGGGACCCATGAATCGATCACGGTGTCGATCGCCCCAGTAGTAGGTGTGGAGCGTGAAGAACGACGGGATCGCTCCCAGCGCGGCCATGCGCTTCAACTGGTCATCACGAGCCATCTGCGCGTGGATGAAGATCGGACGGTCGTCGTCCCGTGGATGTGCGGCCTGGGCCTGCTCGAAGGCGGCGAGCGCATCGTCGATCGCGGCGTCCCCGTTCGTATGGATGGCGACCTGGAATCCGCCCGCATAGAGCCGGTTGACGAGCTCGGCGAGTTGCTCCGCCGGCATCGCCGGGTAACCGCGGTAGCCGGAGTCGTCGCCGGGCGGTACGTGGTAAGGCGCTCCCAGGTAGCCCGTGTAGCCCTGGATCGAGCCGTCTGACACGATCTTTACGGCGCCGAGATGAAGATACTCGCTGGCAGACACGTTGATCGCGATGTCGCCCGCGAGCATCTTCAACGCGAGATCGGCGCGCGGGAAGGCCACCACCCGGATCGGCAGCCGCTCCTCGACATCCATTTGGATCAGGAGCTGCAACGTTCCGATGTCTGCCGCACCGTCTTGTGCCGTGGTGACGCCTTGTCGCACGTACTTCGACACGCCGCGGCCCAACGCTTCGAGTCCGACGTCGATCGGCGCGTCACCGAGTAGGGCGAAAAAGGGTGCCAACGCCGAGCCTTCCTCGAGGATGCCGTTGGGTTCGCCTGTTTCCGGGTCCTTCCGGATCACGCCGCCGGGAGGTTGCGGCGTCGAGGCGTCGATTCCGGCATATGCGAGCGCGGCGGAATTGACCGCCGCAATATGAAGCGAGACGTGCATGACGACGATGGGTCGGGTCGCCGAGACCGCGTCGAGGTCATGTCGGGTGAGGTGTCGCCGCTCCTCGAGCAGGGTGTCGTCGTACCCGGTCGCGATGATCCATTCGCCCGATGGCGTATCGGCATCGCGTGCGCGGAGGGCTTCCTGGATCGAGGCCACGGTGTCGAACGCGCCGATCGGAGGAGGACGGACATCAACGAAGGTGAATCCTGTCTGACCATCGAGATAGAGGTGGCTATGCGAGTCGACGAAGCCCGGAATCAATGTGCGTCCCGCGAGTTCCACGACCCGGGTTTCGGGTCCGATCCAATCGGAGATTTCGGCTGCCGAGCCGACCGCCACGATCCGATCGCCAGAAACGGCTACGGCCTCGGCGCGCGGCGTGGCCGGGTCCATCGTCAGGATCGGACCGCCGCGGAAGACCGAGTCCGCGGTGCCGGACCCGGCGTCGAAACAACCGGTCGCAGACACGACCAGGGCGATGGCAAGAAAGCACAACGAGAGGCGCTGCAAGGACATGAGGGCTCCTGTCATGGTGCGACACTACCGCGCACCGGAGGCGAGGGCGGCCGTGACACCACGAAGCTGGCGAGCTCGGGGATCCCGGTGGCGACCGCTCCGAGCGCGGTGAGACAGAGGCCGCCCCCCCACCACACGGACGCGACGGCGCCGATCCAGGCCGCGAGCGCGCCGGACTCCGCCCGCCCCAGCTCGTTCGACGCACCGATGAACACGAAGTTGACAGCGCTCACCCGGCCGCGCAGGGCGTCGGGTGTCGAGAGCTGAAGGATCGTCTCCCGCGCGACCATGCTGACCTGGTCGGCCATACCGGCGACGACCAGGGCGGCGACGGAGAGTGCGAACGAAGACGAGGCGGCAAAGACCAGTGTCGCAGCGCCGAATGCGGCAACGGCCCAGATCAGTGCGCGGCCGGGTCGCTCCCCGGGCGGTCGCACCCACATGACGGCCGACATCGCGAACGTGCCGAATGCAAGGGCCCCCGAAAGCACTCCGAAGCCTTCGGCGCCGACGCCTAGCACGTCCCGCGCGAAGACCGGCAGCAGTGCGTCGACGCTGGCGAAGATCACGGCAAACAGGTCGAGTGTCATCGACCCCAGGATGGGTCGGTTGGATCGTACGAACGATATTCCCTCGGCGACGGCAGTCAGCGTCACGGCAGATTCTTCGCCGTCGTCCCGAGGCTGCGGAAGCGCCGGTGGGAGCCGGGTCAACGCCAGGGCGCTCGCCAGGACCAGGACGGCGGCCAACACGTACGCCGCAGTGATTCCGGCCGAGGCGATCGTGAAGCCCGCGACGACCGGGCCGAGGGCGAGCGCCACATTCCGAACGGCGGAAACGACCGTGATCGCGACGCCGAACTGCTCCGGCGGCACAAGGCTGGGCAGGATGGCGCTGTTGGCCGGCCGCTCGATCGCCTGTCCGCAGGCGAGCAGGAACGCGGCGGCGAAGACCCAGGCGATCGGAAGATCCAGCGCATGGGTGATGGCGAGGCCGCCAACGGCAGCCGCGATGGCGAGCTGGGCCCAGCGAGTCAACGCGACCCGGTCGCGGGTGTCGGCCAACGCTCCGCCCCACAAGCCGATGGGCACCACGGGCACGAACTCGACGATGCCGAGCAAGCCCAATGCGAGGGCGGAGCCGGTCACGTCATAGACGTGCCACCCGACAGCGGCTGCCAGGCCCGTAGCTGCCGCAGCTCGGCAGAGGCGCGCGAGGGCGAAGTGGCGAACCGCCGGGATGGCGAGGACCTGGAGGGTGGGGTGCGCCGCCATCACGTCCAGAATAGCGGCCGCTCTTGAACCGGAATCGACCTCAGACCCGCCGCCAGTCTGGCCGATGACCTCCCTGATGTTGAAGGCCTGGTCGCGAGAGCTGGATATGCTGCTGCAGGTCGTGGATGTGACCGGCAGCGCGCTGCTGTTTGGCAGCGTGGCGCAGGCCTATTCGCCCGATTCGAGCCGTGTGGCCCTGGACTGGGCACATTCGATTCCGGTCGCTGTCACGGCTTCGCTGATCTGGCCCGCGACGATCCGCTCGCTACAGCTGAATCGTTCGAAACGGACCGAGAACATCGTCGAGGTTGCGATCGAACTCGGCCTCGCGGGTGCGCTCTCGGCGTTCGCCGTGGGCGCGGTGTCCTTCTTCACTGGCGCGCCGGTTCCGGTGCAGGTCCCGCTGCTCTTCGGACTGCTCCAGACCCTGGTGCTGGGGGGAATGCGAGTCGCCCTGCACCTGGGCCTACGAGGGCTTCGGCGCTCGGGTCGCAACACGCGCAACGTGTTGATCGCGGGCTCGGGTCCGCGCGCGCTCTACATCGAGGAAGTCATCCGCAGCCACCCGGCGTGGGGCCTCCAGGTGATCGGCTTCGTCGACGACGAAGTGCCACACGGAACCGCATCCGCAGATGCCGCCCGCGTCTTTCCGATCGCCGTGGTTCCCGATCTGCTGTCCGATCAAGTGATCGACGAATTCATCATCGCATGCCCGCGATCGAAGCTCGAGCAGATGGTTGCCGTCGTGGACCAGGCGACCGCGGCCGGTGTGCCAACGACCTTGTTGTCCGACTTGTTTGGCGACTTGTTGCCAGTCCCGGTCGTCCGGCGCTTCGGGTCTCTTCCGGCACTCACCTTTGCCCCCGTTCATCACAGCCCCGCTGCGCTCGGCATGAAGCGCATCCTCGATGTCGTGGGTGCAGGCGCCCTCCTGCTGATCACCGCGCCGCTGCTCGGTGCGGCGGCATTGGGCATCCGACTGACCGATCCCGGTCCTGTGTTCTTCCACCAGGTCCGCTGCACGTTGAACGGGCGGCTCTTCACGATGCCGAAGCTCCGCACGATGCGTGTCGATGCAGAAGCGCTGCATTCGGAACTTGCCGCCCGGAACGAGATGGACGGCCCGGTCTTCAAGATCCAGCATGATCCCCGCATCACCCCCATCGGGCGCTTCCTGCGGAAGTTCTCGCTCGACGAGCTGCCGCAGCTCTGGAGCGTTCTGCGCGGAGACATGTCCCTCGTCGGGCCGCGGCCCGCGATTCCACACGAAGTCGCCGCCTACAAGACGTTTGAGCGTCGGCGGCTCTCGATGCGACCCGGCATTACCTGCCTTTGGCAGGTGAGCGGGCGCAATCAGATCGGCTTCGACGACTGGGTTCGTCTCGACCTCGAATACATCGATACCTGGTCACTTGGCAGCGACTTCCGCATCCTGCTTCGAACGGTTCCCGCTGTGCTGTCCGGTGAGGGCGCGAGTTAGGCGCGGCTAGAACCGGTCCGGGAACGTGGCTGCGTCGTTGCCGCCGTCCAGGTACACGATGCTCCCGTGCATGAATGCGGCCTTGGGCCCCATCATCAGCAAGATGAAGTCGGCGATCTCCTCGGCAGTTCCGTATCGCCCGACCGGGATCTCCAGTGCATCGAAGCCCTTGCTGTAGATCGGATGTTCTCGGGTGCTCTGAAGCATTGCCGTCTCTGTCGGGCCGGGGGCGATGCCGTTGAGTCGGATGCCGTCTGCGCCGAACGTCTTCGATCGGCGACGTAGCGCCCGCGCCAACGCATGCTTTGAGCCGCCATAGGCAATGAAACCGTTCTCTCCTGCGATGATCTCCCTGGCGCGCGACTCATCGCCCTCAAGGCACGCCAGTACGAACGGATGGTCATCGAATGGGCCGAAACGTGCGGAGTTCGAACTGATCGCCACCGCGGCGGGTTCGTTGCCGCGCTTCAGCGCTCCCTGCAGCCCATCAAGGAGCTCGATCGCACCGAAGTAGTTGACGGACGCGATCAGCGGAAGGTCTTCGAGGTGGCTGCCAAGTCCAGCGCACAACACGAGACGGTCGATGGCACCGCCGCTCGCGCCGATCACGGCCTTGATGGCGTCCCGGCGTCCGTCGTGGGACGAGAGATCCGCTTCGATCTCGGCCCCCTTCAGGTCGATGCCGATGACGTCGAATCCCTCCTTGCGGAGGCCGGCGGCAACCGCCGCTCCGATGCCCGAGGCCGAACCCGTGACGACTGCGTGACCCATGTGCTCTCCCGTTGATAGCCCTGCGCGGGGCGCGACGGCTGCTTGACGGCCGGCAGTCTACCGTCATCATCGGCCCGTGGCTCGAAGTCGACGACGCGCAATGCTCCGAAGTCAATCGCTCAACGAGGCGGTTGACGCGATGGTGGCATTGGCCGAGCAGGAGTGGGCGGTCGTGCCGGGCGCGGCCAGTGATCACGTTCGAGAAATGTTGGTCACCTCGCTCCGGATGCTCCGTGACGGGCGCTCGAGCGGCGACCTCATGCTGATGTCGTCCGCGATCAAGGAACTCCGCCACGCCATGCGCGTCTTCGGCGAGTACGAGCACGTCCGCAAGATCGCGGTCTTCGGCAGTGCGCGAACGCCGGCGGACCATCCGGACTGGGCTCAGGCCGAGCGTTTCTCCGAGGAAATGGTGCGCCGAGGGTGGATGGTCATCACGGGCGCCGGCGGCGGCATCATGGCTGCTGCGCAGGGCGGTGCGGGCCGTGAGCAATCATTTGGCGTCAACATCCGCTTGCCTTTCGAGCAGCGTGCGAACGACGTGATCCATGGTGACGCGAAGTGCATTCACTTCCGTTACTTCTTCACGCGCAAGGTGACCTTCGTCAAGTACTCGCACGCCATCGCGTTGTTCCCCGGCGGCTTTGGAACCCACGACGAAGGCTACGAAGCGTTGACCTTGATCCAGACGGGCAAGAGCGAGATCCTGCCCGTGCTCTACATCGACGAACCGGGCGGAAGCTATTGGAAGGACTGGGACGCGTACGTGCGCTCCCATCTTCACACGCGCGGACTGATCAGCGAGGCGGATCTCTCGCTCTACCGAGTGACCGACAACGTTGACGAAGCGGTTCGCGAAGTCGACTCGTTCTACCGCAACTATCATTCGAGTCGCTATGTCCAGTCGAAGTTGGTCATCCGACTGCTCGAGCCGCCGGACGGCGAGCAGCTCGAATCGCTGAATCGCGAGTTTGCCGACATCATTGCCGAGGGGCAGATCGAGACGAGTGGCCCGCTGGCGGCAGAGGGCGACGAAGCGCTGGGACTGGCCCGTCTCACCCTGGCATTCGACCGGCGGAGCGTCGGTCGTTTGCGTCAGATGATCGACCGGCTGAACCAGTGGGGCCCGGCGGACGGCAGCGCGCCCGCGGCGAGTCCGCACCAGATCCTCTCGGCCGACCTCAGCGAAGCCGCGGAAGCTGCCGAATCCGAAGAAAGCTGAGGCTGGGTAGGGTTTTACCCCAAAGATGGGCTCATCCTGTCTCAGGGATCCGCCGATTCATCCTGGGTGGAACGGATGCCCTCGGAGGAGACGCCGGCACTCGCCCTCGTCCTGGCGAGTGCGGGAGCGGTATTGGAGACCGCGCGGGAGACCCTCGCGCCGTCCGATTGGGTGTTGCGCGTTGCTGAACCCGGTGACTCGTTGGCGCCCTTCATCGCAGAGTCCCCGGCACTGGTCGTTGTCGACGGGTCACGGGCCGGACGCCTCGCCCTGGACTGGGTGCGGGAGGTCAACGACGGACTGGAGGGCCAGACGCCCATTGTCTTGGTTCTTGGCGCAGATGCGCCCGAGGTGGTGACCGCCGCATACGCCGTCGGGGCTTCGGACGTGTTGGTCGCGCCCGTGGGAGCCGAGCAACTCCTCGACCGGATTCGCTTCCAGACAGGCTCGACGCGACTGGTGCGCTCCGTGCAATCTGAGGTCGAAGATCTACTGAACGCCCAGCGTCTGGGCGGTACCGGAAGTTGGATCCTCGAAACGAAATCGGGGCTGATGCACTGGACGCCCGAAGCGGAGCGGATGCTCGGCTTCCCCGTGGGTTCCGGCCCGCGTGACCTCGACGCGTTCTTGGATTGTGTTCCCGAGAATGAACGTGACGATCTGCGATCGGCACTTGACGAGAGTGCCGAGGGCGCACGTTCACTTTCCGTGCGACATCGCTTGGCGACGCGGAGCGGTGGCGAACGTTGGCTCGAGCAGTCCGTCGAACCCGTGCTTTCGGATCGGACGGCCATCGGCCTGCGTGGGACGCTTCGCGACATCACTTCCGAGCGGGAAGACGAGACAGGTGAGGGGCAACAAGATCGCGTCGACGCGTTGACAGGGCTGGCGAGCCGGCCCGCGTTCTTTGAGGCGCTGCGCCAGGCGATCGGCGAATCAAGAGACTCCGCGATCGCGGTCCTTCACATCGATGTCGATAGCTTTCGATCGGTCAAACACTCGATGGGCCATGTCTTTGGAGACCGGCTTCTCGAGCATCTCGCCACAGTCCTGTGTCGCTTCGCGAACGCAGGGGATGTCGGTCGAATCCTCGGCGATGAATTCGCCGTCATGTTGAGAGACGTCGATTCACCGGAAGACGCCATCGGCTTCGCCAGCAGGCTTCAGGCTGCAATCGGGACACCGGCTGAAATCGACGGACGTACGGTGAGCTTCACGGCGAGTATTGGTGTTGCCATGTACCCCGAACATGGGTCCACGGCCGAAGTCCTGGTCCAGAACGCAGACCTTGCGACGCACCACGCGAAACAGCGGGGTCGCAACTCGATCGAATGCTTCCGCGCCGCGTTTCGGAAGTCGGTCATGCGGCGGTTTACGATCGAGGGCGAACTCCGTCACGCGATGGCCCGCGGAGAACTCTTCGTCGAGTATCAACCGCGGGTATTGGCTGACACGCGAATTCCTGTCGGTGTAGAAGCCCTCGCGCGCTGGCAGCACCCGGCACTCGGGCGGATCTCGCCGAGCGAGTTCATTCCCGTCGCGGAAGACACGGGCCTGATCGGTCCGATCGGCAACTTCGTGCTCGAAACCGCTTGCCGGGAAATGGCGGAGCTTCGATTGCGAGGGCTTCCGATTCGGGTCAGTGTGAACGTCTCGAGTTGGCAGTTCGCGCATTCGAACGTATGGGAAACGATCACGGGCATCTTGCGTGCGACGGAACTGCCACCGGATCTGCTCGAGATCGAGATCACCGAGAGTTTGATGGTCGACGATGGCAGCGATCCGGATACCGCCGTTCGGGACCTGCAGGCCATCGGCGTTCGCGTGGCCCTCGATGACTTCGGCACAGGCTACTCGTCGTTGTCGTATGTCTCGCGGTTCCCGCTCGACGTCTTGAAGCTCGACCGTTCGATCATCCGTGATATCGACTCCGATCCGCACTCAGAAAGTGTGGCAGCTGCCGTGGTGCGGCTTGCACACTCGCTCGGTATGGAGATCGTGGGAGAGGGCGTCGACAATTCCCCGCAAGCAGAGGCGCTCCATCGAATCGGGTGCGACGAACTCCAGGGGTTCTTGTTCAGTCACAGCCTCGCACTGGATGACCTCGAGGAGTGGCTTCGAGAGAAGCGAAGCGGAAGCTGAATACGTTAGTCGACGACGGGCATCCGCTCGAACCAGGGTCGCGCCCGTTCCAGCTGTGAAGCGAGTCGAAATAGCGTCGCTTCGTCCTGGATCCGGCCGATCAGTTGGGTCCCAATCGGGAGGCCCTCCGCATTCCAGAAGAGCGGGACGGAGGCCGCGGGTGATCCGGTCGCGTTGCCGAGTTGGGTGTATCCAACCACCGACATCAGCGTCTCCATCGCGTCGCCCGGGTTCGGGTTCGACAGCGAGAGGACGCCGAGTT
>JAJDAQ010000103.1 GCA_029261815.1 Deltaproteobacteria bacterium | reverse complement strand
TGTGGCCTCGCGCCCGCGCGAAATCATGCGACAATCCCCGACGGACGGGCGCCAAACTCCGGCAACCAAGGGGAATGACCATGGAGCTCCACTGGAGCAAGCAGGTCGCGGGACTCATCGCGGCAGCGGCGCTGACACTTTCGATGGGCTGCGCGACTTCGGGCGACGTGTCGTCGATGCAGGAAGCGCTTGACCAGACACGGGCAGTAGCCGACCAGGCTGCAGCCGACGCGGCCGACGCCAGCGCCAGCGCAGCCGATGCCGCTTCGCGTGCCGCGGCAGCGGAAGCGCGCGCAACGGCGGCCGAAGACGCAGCCAACGCGGCTCAGGCGACTGCAACCGAAGCGGCCGAGAAGACCGAGCGACTCTACAAGCGCACCTTGCGCAAGTAGCGTTCACGCGTGGCGGACCGAAAGCCGATGCGTGGTTGATGCAGCGGTTTCCCTGTCCCCCGCGTTGGGGCCTGCAGCTTTGTGGGCTCGTGGTGTTCGCCCTCGGCGCGCTGCTCCCTCCCATGGGGGCGCGCGCCGAGGATTCGCCCGCCAAATTGGCTGCGTCGCAGGCAGCGGTCGCGCCGAGACCCCTCTGGCTCGAAACATCACGCCGTGCCGACCGCGTGGTCCTGGTGAAGTCGGCGCGAATGCTCCACGCGTTCCGCGGACCGCTGCTGGTGCGTAGCTACCGGGTGGCGCTGGGCTTCTCGCCGGACGGACCGAAGCGCGTACAGGGCGACGGACGCACCCCGGAGGGCGCCTACACCATCGACTGGCGCAATCCGCAGAGCCAGTATCACCGCTCCCTTCACATTTCCTACCCGAATGCGCGCGACCGCGCGCGTGCGCGGGAGCTCGGGCGCTCTCCCGGCGGCGCGATCATGATCCACGGGCTGCCGGGCGGACAAGAAGACATCGGCCGCGATCACGTCGCGGCCGACTGGACCGACGGCTGCATTGCCCTCACCAACGAACAGGTCGAAGACCTCTGGAACCTCATCGATGACGGTACCCCGATCCACATCCTTCCTTAACGCCGCAACCCTGGTGCTGTTAGGCCTTGTCGCCAGTGCATGCGTCGCACCGCAGTTCCGACTTCCGCGGGACGCGGCGCCGCCTGCGCCGCCGGCACGAAGCGATGTCGTCGGTGTCGAACGAAAACACCGCATCTCGGACGAAGACACCTTCGTCGACCTCGCCCGGAGCAACGACTCGGGCTACCTCGAACTCCTGGCAGCGAACCCGGGCGTCGACCCGTGGGTGCCCGGCGACGGGCGCAAGATCGTCCTGCCGCTCGGCCACGTGCTCCCCAACGTCCCCCGAGAGGGCATTGTCATCAACGTCGCCGAACAGCGGCTCTACTGGTTCCGCGGCGAAGGCGACATCGTCACGCACCCGATCGGCGTCGGGCGCGAGGGCTACAGCACGCCGCGCGGCACGACCAAGATTGTCCGGAAGAAAGAGCATCCGACCTGGACACCGGGCCCGTCCGCGCGCCGCGACGACCCGACACTTCCAGCAGTCGTGAAGTCGGGCCCCGAGAATCCGCTCGGCGACCATGCGCTCTACCTCGGATGGCCCTCCTATCTGATCCACGGAACCAATGAACCCGATGGCGTTGGCCGCCGGGTGTCGCGGGGCTGCATCCGCCTGTACCCCGAAGACATCGAGTCCCTCTTCGGCCAGGTCCCCGTCGGAACGCCAGTTCGCGTAATCGAAGAGTCGGTCAAGGTCGGCTGGTATGGCGACGACGTCGTCCTCGAGGCCCATTGGACGATGAAGCAGGCCGCACGCGTGGACGAAGGCGAAGACCCCGGCATCGTGAGCCCGAAGTCAGGCGAAGCCCAGGTCCGGAAGTTCGCCCGGCAGGCGGCCGCGAACGGCGAGAACGTAGAAATCGATTGGGCCCGCGTGCGGGAAGTCCTCGCCGCGCGGCGCGGCGTCCCGGAGCGGATCACCCTAGGCGCGACCGTCGCGGAGTTACCGGTCGAAGAAGCGACGGGACCGAGTCTCGGCGAGAAGCTGGGGACGGCCGTTTCGGGTGTCGTCAACACGGCCGTGCGCCAGCTCGGCGAGTGGACCGCCCCCGACGAGTCGGCCAGCAACTAGCGAGCCGGCTCTCCGACTCAGGAAGAGAAGCCCGCCGGACGAACGGCGGGCTCCAATTCCTGCTCTGTCGGCATCTGCCTGTCGCGCTAGAACGCCGAGGCAGCCAGCTCCACGTCCGCCTCGTCGAACGCCTTCTCATGATAGGCGCGCGCCATGTTGGCTTCGGCCTCGCGCCCCTGTGCTTCGAGGGAAGCCGCGAGCCCGAAGAAGGACCAGCCATTCTTCGGGTACTGCACCAGGTCCTCCCGGTAGACGGCTTCTGCGTCCGCCGCTCGGTCGGCCTCCAGAAGCTCTGCACCGAGCGTCTGACGAATCGGGTAGTACCAAGGCGGCGGCTCCATATAGGCGAGTCCGTCCTGCTGCGCGACCGCGCGCTCGAACGACGCGATCGCGGCCGCGCGGTCACCCGCCGCTGCGGCGATCTCACCCTCCAGGTGGTCGGCCCCGAGGCCCAGCAAAGCCTCCGCGGTGGCGACGCCGCCGGCCACGAACATCTCGGCAGCGGCACCGTCCGCGGCATGTGCCTGTACGGCAGCGAGCTCTCCTCGCGCTTCGGCAAGCTTGCCGAGCTTCGCGTACGCCACGCCCCGCGCGTAATGCCACATCCCCGTCTGGAAGACGCGTCCATCCGCGGGCTTCGGTTCGCCCAGCACGGCGTCCCAGCGTCCGAAACGCACGAGCGTGAGCTGCGGCACCGTCAGGAATTCCTCGACGAACGGGAAGTCCGTGTGCAGTGCCTCCACCTCCTGCGCGAGCTTCCGTGCCGCGGTCAGCGCGAGCTCACTTTGTCCGCGCGCACTCGCCGCTGCCCAGAGAAAATGGACGTTATGCGGGTAGTAGAGTGCGCGATAGAGGGCGCCCGGTTTGCACTGGGCGAAGTAGTTCTCGTCGGCGGCCGAGGCCGCCTGGTTGACTTCGGCGGCATCTCCGTAGCGGCCCACTCGCCAGTAGATGTGCGACGGCATGTGGACCAGGTGGCCGGCATCGGGTGCCAGGGTCGCCAGGCGGTCGGCGGCGTCTTCGGCCTTGTCGGGGAAATGCTCCTCGACGGCGTGGATGTAGTAGTGGTTGGCACCGATGTGTCCCGGCTCACGCTCGAGCACCCACTCCAGCAACCGGATGATCTCGCCCGTGTACTCGCGCGGCTCTGCGTCGGCCGTCCAGTATGCCCATGGGTAGCGGTCCATGTGGGCCTCGGCTGTGAGGGTCGCGATGTCCGTGTCATCCGGGTAACGCGCTTGCACCTTCTGCATTGCGTCGGCGTACGCGGCATCCAGGGCGGATCGGTCGTCACCGGGTTCTTCGACATAACGTTCAGCGAGCGCGTCGATGAGTGCGCGCTCTTTCTCGGTCGCGCCGGCCGAAACGGCTTGCGCCTGTTGGAGCGCCGCGAATGCTGCACGTGCTCCGTCTGGACCCAGCGGCGCGTTGATGTTGGGACCCAGCGCCAAAGCCTTGCCCCAGAAGCAAGACGCGCACTGCGGGTCGAGCGCCGCCGCCTCGTCGAAGGCGTCGATCGCGGACCCGTGGTTGAAGCCGTACACCAACGCCATCCCCTGGTCGAAGTAGCGCTGGGCGAGTGCGTTCGATGTCGTCACTGGAATGGACCGGCCACCGAGTTCGTCGAGGAGCACTGGCGCCCCTTCACGCGGCGTCAGATCGCCAGCACGCTGGACGCCCGCAACGGTGCAGCCGGCGAAGATCGCGACGGCGGCAAACCAGTACGGAAGCTGTCGCCAGCGCTGGGTTCGAGTGCGGAAATCGGCGTTTGATTGGGACATGAAAGGGTCCTTTGGTGATCGGGGACGAAGGGAAGAATCTCACGAATCGGGGACTAGCGCCGCGGTTCGATCCAGGTCTGGCTGGAGCGCGCGGCGACGCGTCCCTGGCTATCCAAGAGGGCGGTCGCGACTTCGTGCTTTCGCCCATGGCTGGCCAGCTTCCAACCGACGACGACACACGGCTCGCCCGCGTGGACGGCCGAGTCGTGGGCACCGTGGATCTGGCCGAGCAGCATGGGGCGTGCGAGTGCGCCGCCCACGGCAGCCATCGCACCCGGGCAATCGAGGGCCGACCAGACGAAACGGCCCAGGACCGGTGAACCCTCTGTGCCGTCCACACTGAGTGATGCGTCGGGCACCCAGGGAGCGGCCACCACGCCCTCGGACACAGGGCCGGCCAAGATGCAGAGGCCGTCCCCGGGATGGCGATCGGGGCCACATACGAAGCATTCCCGGAAAGGGTGGCGCGCCGCATCGAACAGCTCGCGCGCGCGCTGTGCAGCCCGAAAATCGGGGCGACAAGGCACGTCGAGTTCGAGCGTGGCTTTCTGGGCCGCGACCAGCACCTCACCCGCTTGCTCGATCCAGGCCGAACCCGCGCGGACCTTGATGGCCACGGCCTCGCCCGTCGGCGTGGGACGACGCAGGGTCACATCGGCCTGGCCACCCAGGCGCTCGGCCAGGAGGCCACTCACGTACCCGCCGTTGACAATGCCCGGGGGGCCTTCGAAGCGCTCGGCGATGCGAACGGCTGCCCGGGGCGTGGAGACTCCGGGCGTCGTCGCCCCCGTGGTCGGGACCGGCGGCATCGGAGGGATCTGGATCGTTTCGAGAATCGGGCTCATGGTCATCGGGCTCTCCCTGCCGAGGTACTGCGTTGCAGCCCCTGGCTTGTTTCGATGAGATCATCTTCGGCCGGGGGCCCCGCGAACTCCTTACCCCGGCCTTATGCCTGCCTGATTCGTCGATGACGCCACGATCGCAGGTGCAGCAGCGGGGATTTCCCCTTAAAATTCGGGCATGTCAGCGCCTTCTCTCTCCACGAATCCGCACGTCGTCGCCGTCATCGGCGGGGCCACCGCGGGCGCCGAGGTCGCCGCACGGCTGGCCGGTAAGGGTGTCCGCGTGGTGGTCTTCGAAATGAACCCCCGCCCGTTCGGCAAGATCGAAGACGGATTGCCTCGCTGGCACGAAGGCCTGCGCAACAAGGAGTACGCAACGATTACGGGCAAACTATCGTTGCCCGGTGTCGACTTCGTGCCCAACACGAAGCTGGGCCGCGACATCCCGTTCGAGGAACTCGCACGCGACTGGGGCTTTTCCGCGGTCGTGCTCGCCAACGGCGCATGGCGGGATCGCGGGCTGCCGATCGAAGGCGCCGATGCCTACGTGGGCAAGGGCCTGATCTACCAGAACCCGTTCATCATCTACTTCAACCACCTCGAAGAGGACATCGAACCGGCCGAGACGTTCGAGTTCCTCGACGACGCCATCGTCGTTGGCGGCGGACTCGCGTCGATCGACGTTGCCAAGGTGCTGATGATGGAAACCACGCGCGCCAAGCTGCGCGAACGTGGGATCGAGGCGAACGTCCTCGAACTCGAAGTAAAAGGCATCCCCAAGATCCTGGCGCAGCACGGTCTCGTGTTCGAAGACCTCGGGTTGAAGGGCTGCACCATCTTCTATCGCCGCCGTGTCGAAGACATGCCGCTGGCCGAGATTCCCGAAGGCGCGGACGAGAAACGCGCGGCCAAGGTGCGCGCATCCCGCGCCAAGCTCCTCGACAAGGCGCAAGGCAAGTTCTTCTTCAAGATGGAACCGCTCTCGGCCCCGGACGAACTCATCGTCGAAGACGATCGCGTCGTGGGGATGCGGTTCCGTCGGACCGAGATCGAAGGCGGCCGCGTCAAGATGACGGACGAGACCTACGAGCGGCGTGGCTCGTGCGTGATCAGCTCGATCGGCTCGATTCCTGAAGCGATCCCCGGGATCGAGATGAAGGGCGAGCTCTTCGCCTTTACCGACTGGGACATTGGCCGCATCGACGCCTATCCGAATTTGTTTTCGGTCGGCAACGTCGTCACCGGCAAGGGCAACATCGTGGCGTCGCGAAAGCACGCCGCCGCGGTCTACGACGCCGCCCTTGAGTCCTACCTCGGACTTTCGGAGGACGGACACCAGGCCGAAGCCATCCTTTCGGATGGGATGAGCGAAGCCGTCTCGGTGACCGCGAATGCAATTCTCGCGGCGCTCGGCGAAGCGGACACTCCCTCCAAAGATGTGTTTGCCAGCATCCTCGACAAGGTCCAGGCCCGACAGAAGGAAGTGGGATACGGCGGCGACCTCGCCGCATGGTTGGAACAGGTCAAGCCCAAGGAGCGCGCCTAACATGGATCTCAAGTACGGGGTCAACCCCCACCAGCGCTTCACCGTAGCCGAAGCCCTCGACCCGGCGACGCAGCCGGTCCAGGTGCTGAACGGCAAGACTTCGTTCATCAACTGGCTCGACGCGCTCAATGCCTGGCAGCTGGTGCGTGAGGCACGCGCAGCGACCGGGATGGCATCGGCGGCGTCCTTCAAGCACGTCTCTCCGTCGGGCGCTGCTGTCGCGGCTCCGCTGACCGAAGCCCAGGCCGAGGCCTACGAGGTTGCTGGCAAGGATCTCACGCCGGCCGCACTCGCCTATGTACGGGCACGGGGGGCCGACCCGAAGTGCTCGTTCGGCGACTATGCGGCGATCTCGGAAGTCGTCGATGTCGAGACTGCGAAATTCCTGAAAGGCGTCGTGTCGGACGGCATCATCGCGCCCGGCTACGACCCCGAGGCGCTCGAGATCCTGAAGAGCAAGAAGAACGGAGGCTTCATCGTGATGCAGGCCGACCCCGACTTCGATGCGCCGGCCGAGGAAACCCGTGAGATCTTCGGCATGCGGTTCACCCAGGACCGCAACGCCCACCAGGTGAGCGAGGCTGACTTCAAGGAAGTCGTCTGCGGCGAACTCACGCCGGAAGCAAAGCGCGATCTCCTGCTCGGCCTCGTGGCGATCAAGTACACCCAGTCCAACTCGGTCGGCTACGCGCTCGACGGTCAGATGATCGGCATCGGAGCCGGCCAGCAAAGCCGCGTCGACTGCACCAAGCTCGCCGGCGCAAAGGCCGACCTCTGGTATCTGCGCACGCACCCGAAGGTTTTGGGACTCGAGTTTCGCGACGGCGTCAAGAAGCAGGACCGCATCAACTGGCGCGTCCGCTACATCGAAGGCGACCTGACTTCGAGCGAGACCGACGCGTTGAAGGACGCCCTCGGCGGAAAGCTCGATCCGTTGACCGACGATGAGCGAACCGAATGGCTCGCCGGACTCGATGGCGTTTCCCTGATCTCAGACGCGTTCATCCCGTTCCGCGACAACATCGACCACGCCCAGAAGCACGGTGTTCGCTTCCTCGCCGAGCACGGCGGCTCCGCGCGTCGCGACGAAATCGAAGCCGCCTGTCGCGAGTACGACATTACGCTCGTCCGAACGGAGCTACGGCTCTTCCACCACTAGTCCGCGAAGCGACTCCGCCCGGGGCGCGCTGGCGGCTGGCGCTCGGCCGGCGTGAGCGTCTGCTCGTAGACGACCTCTGCGCGCCCGTTCACGACCCGCATCGTGAGTGAGCCCGCTTCGTCGACCTCGAGTTCGCCGAAGTTGAACCACTGCTCGGCGGCCGAGAAGGACGGTATCTCGAACGCTGCGTCGTCTCCCCCGGTCGGCGGCCAACGGAACAAGCGCTCGGGATGAAACGAGTCGTCGAGCAGGTCGTTGGGGAAGACGCCGGCATTCAGTGGACCCGTCGCCATCTCGTAGACCGTGAACTCCGGATGCGACACGAATGGGTGGAAACGCTGTACCGAGGCGAAGTGCACGTCGGTCGTGATCCAGACGAGGTTGCGCAACCCCGCGTCGTAGAGATCGAGGAGGAGCTGGCGCAGTTCGTGCTCGAAGCCCGTCTTCTGGTCGAAGCCGGTCCATCCATCGCGACCGGCTTCGGGCGGGAACGCACCGGTCGGAATCGCGATCGGAACGCTCGACACGATCACGCTCCAGGTCGCCTCGGAGATCGTCAGGGAAGCCAGCAGCCACTCCCGCTGCTCCCGGCCAAGCATCGACTTCGGTGACGCGAACACATCTTCCGCGGCGTTCGAGTCCCGGTGCTGGCGGGTATCGAGGACGAACAGTTCGAGGTGCTTGCCCCAGCGCAAATGACGGTGAAGCCGCTTGCGCTCGTACCGTTCGATCGGGTTGTACTCGAGGAACGCCTGCATTCCGGGTTTGAGCAGGTGCACGCCGGGCGCGTCGGCGGGTGCATCGTGATGCGGGCCGAAGTCGTTCAGGACCTCATGATCGTCCCAGACGGGGACATACGCTGTCTGCGCCAGCAGCGACGTCCATTGGAGATCGTTCCGGTTGTATCGCCAGCGCGACCGAAAGCCCTCGAGGTCCCGCGCCGGGTCGATGGGACCGGGCACCTGGGCATTTCCATAGCGCCCCTTCGGATGGCACGCGTTGTCTGCATAGATCATGTCGCCGAGGCCGATGAAGACCTGGGGTTTCCGTTCCGCGATCACCCGGAAGATGTCGTATCCGCGTGTCTGGTCGCGGCAGGCATTCTGGCCGCCCACGTCTCCGCCGAAGGCGAGCCGCGCGGCGGCTTTTTCACGGCGGCCGGGAGGCGTCTCGACCCGTCCGCGCGCGACATTCACGCCTCCTGACGCGTCGGGAACCCGGACCTCGACCGCGTACTGCGTCCCGGGCGTCAGGCCGCCGATCTCGGCCGTCGCCGTGAAGTCACGCTCGGGATCGACCGCGACGCGCTCGTTCCGAGTGGCCATCCCCTTCGCAGTCAACGTGACTTCCACAGTGCCCGCGCGTCCGGCCCGGGTCCAGAAGGTGGCGGAGCGTTCTCGCACGTCGAGAAACGCGAAACCATGCGGCGGCGGCGCCGCTTCGGCGGCTGCCGCGAATGCCGTCGCGAACAAGAAGACGAGAACCGCGGCTCGCGCGTACACGCTAGTTCTCGACGAAGCCCTTGAGGAGCTTGCTTCGGCTCGGGTGCCGGAGCTTACGCAGTGCCTTGGCTTCGATCTGGCGGATCCGCTCCCGCGTCACCTCGAAGTCCTGGCCCACTTCCTCGAGGGTGTGGTTCGCACGCTCGCCAATCCCGAAGCGCATCTTGAGCACGCGCTCTTCGCGCGGTGCCAATGTCGCGAGCACCTTCCGGGTCTGGTCCGAGAGATTCTGCTCGACCACGGCGTCCTGGGGGTTCATCGCGTTCTTGTCTTCGACGAAGTCACCCAGGTTGGAGTCGTCGTCCTCGCCGACCGGCGTTTCGAGACTGATCGGCTCGCTCGCGATCTTCAGCACCATCCGGACCTTCTCGAGCGGCATTTCCAATGTCTCGGCGAGCTCTTCGGGTACGGGTTCGCGACCGAGCTGCTGCACCAGCTGCTTCGTGGTGCGGCCGATCTTGTTGATCGTCTCGATCATGTGCACAGGGATCCGGATCGTGCGCGCCTGGTCTGCGATCGCACGCGTGATGGCTTGTCGGATCCACCAGGTCGCGTAGGTCGAGAACTTGTAGCCGCGACGCCACTCGAACTTCTCGACCGCCTTCATCAGGCCGATGTTGCCTTCCTGGATCAGATCGAGGAACTGCAGCCCACGGTTCGAGTACTTCTTCGCGATCGACACGACGAGCCGCAGGTTGGCCTCGGTGAGTTCGCACTTGGCCTGGTGCGACTCTTCGCTCGCGATCTCCCAGTCCTTGCGCAACTGCCGAAGCTGAAGCCGCGTCAATCTGGTGTCGTTCTCGATCGCCGTGATCTCATCGTGGATCGCCGCGAGCTTTCCGCTTGCGGCTGCAATGCGGTCGCTGTCGCCACCAAGATCCTCGAGCGCTTCCTTGCCCTTCCGGCTTCGCCGGGTCGTCAAGACGACGAGCTCTTCGAAGCGCGCCGGGCGAACCCCGAACGGTCGGGTGACCCGATCAGCGCGGCGCTGCAAGTCGATCACGTGCTTCGCGGTGGTGCGAATGCCCTCCGAGATTTCGTTGAAGCGTTGCTTCAGGAAACGCTGAGCAACCAGGAGATCGATCATCTCGCGGTACGCCGCGTCGATCTCGCCTTGCAAGCGCTCGCGGGTATCGTCTCCCGTGCGTGCGTTCGCCACGGCGCCCTGCTTTCGGGCCAGGTCACTCTCGATGCGGCGAAGCTGCACGAAGGTCTCGAGAAGAGCCACGCGTCGCTCGTCAGGCGTTTGCGGCGCGTTCTCGTCGTCGAGACCGACCAGCACTTCCTTGAGCGCGACCTCATCGCGGCGAACGCGATCACCGATCGCCAAAAGTGCGCGCATCCCCGGTGCGTTGCCGATGGCGGCATAGAGCATCTTGAGTTCACCGATCTCGATCCGCTGGGCGATCGCGACCTCGCCTTGCTTCGTCAGGAGCGAGACCTGACCCATTTCTCGGAGATAGGCGCGCACCGGGTCGTGACTTCCACCGGTGTCGTCTTCCGCTGCGTAGGTGCGCGCCTCGGGTACGCGGTGCGTCGGCGCCTGGGTCGCATCGATGATGGGAATTTCCTGCTCATGGAAGAGCGCCATGACTTCTTCCAGCTGCTCGGCGCTCACCACATCGTCGGGGAGGACGTTCGTGACGTCGTCGTGCGTCAGGAACCCGCGCGCGCGGCCCTTTTCCAGAAGCGACTGGACCGGTTTCCATTCCCGGGTCTCGCGGCTGATGTCGACGGGGACGTCGGTCATGTCCGTGGACGCCAGATGGCGGGCGGAGTCGGATGTGTTCGAAGCCATGGGGAGGGCCTCCTCGAGCTGCAGGATCAGGAGCGGGTTGGGTGCGGGGGTTCGTTGGCGAGTCGCCGTTCGTCGAGCTGGCGCTGTTTCTCGCGGAGGAGTGCGAGGGGGTCGGCGCCGTCACCCCGGATCTGTGCCGTAAGCGCTGCGGCTTCGCGCTTGTCGCGTTGACGCGAGAGCCAACGAAGTTCGTCGGCCAGGATCTGATTGGCTTGCTCAGCGTCGTCGAGCTCTGGACGCGGCTCATTGGCGATTGCTGAAAGCCGCGCTTTGCGTGCGCCTTCGAGTTCGTCGAGCAGCGCGTCGATGCGCCCACTTCCTGTAGAAGCACGGAGCACCGCGTCCGCGAGGGGGCGCCAGTCATCGTCGGGGGCGAGACCCAGGATGGCCTCGTGATCGATCGAGGTGAGTTCCGTGGCGTGGTCGATGACGAGGCGTAGAACCGTCGCGTAGTGACGATCCGCCGGGGTTTCCCGACGATGGATCACCTCGCTCGCGACGTCGTCGTCCGCCGGCCCACCGCGAAGCTCCTTGCGGAGCGCCGCTTCGACATCGCGCGGCTCGGTTCCAACGGCCATCGCCAACTGGCGGGCGAACTCGCCACGCTCCACGGGATCGACGATGCGGGCCAGCAGTGGCGCCACCGCTCCGACAGCGTCCGAACGCTCCCATGGCGTCGAGATCCCAGCGGCCACAGCTCGCCGGATCGCGAGGTCGATCGCCGGCGGCGCCGTGTCGATGATCTCGCGGAGCGCTTCGGGGCCTTCGGCATTCAGGTAGTCGTCAGGGTCGCCGCCGCCCGGAATCGTCGCCGCGCGCACCCGCAGGCCTTGGGGCAGCAGCACGTCGAGCGAACGCAGGATCGCCTTCTGACCGGCCTCATCCCCATCGAATAACAAGACGACGTTGCGGGAACGCCGCTTCAGGTTCTTGGCGTGCTCCTCGGTCAGCGAGGTACCGCAGGTAGCAACCGCCTCACCGATCCCTGCGCGATCGAGCGCGATCCGGTCGAAGTAGCCTTCGACCACGACTGCGCGATCCGCCTTGCGAATGGCTTCGAGTGCCTGGGGGAACCCGTAGAACGCTTCACGCTTGCGGAAGATCGGGCTCTCCGGCGAGTTCAAGTACTTGGGTTCCTGGTCTGCGCCGAGCGCGCGACCGCCGAAGGCGACCGTGCGACCGCGTGCATCCTGGATCGGAAACACGAGCCGGCCCCGCAGCAGATCGTAATGCCCCCCACTGTCGCGAGATCGCAGGACGCCAGCCTTCTCACCCATTTCGGGCGCAACCTTCTCGTGGCGCAGCCGACCCGTCAGGCCGTCCCAACGGTCGGGCGCAAACCCGATGCCGTACTTGTCGGCATCGTCCTTGTGCAGCCCGCGACCCACCATGTAGTTGCGAGCGACACTGCCCTCTTCCGTATTCAAGCAGCGCCGGTAGTAATCCTGCGCGACATCGTTGGCCCGCACGACCTGTTCGATCTCGCTGCGATCGGCGCCGCCGCTCTCGGGGACGTCGATGCCGTGCTCGGCCGCCAGCGAACGCACAGCCTCTGGGAAGGTCAGGCCTTCCTGACGCATCAAGAAGCCGAACGCGTTGCCGTGCTCACCACATCCGAAGCAGTGGTAGGTCCCGCGGTCAGGCGAGACGATGAAGGAAGGGGTCTTCTCTTCGTGGAACGGACACAGCCCTTTGTGGGTGCGTCCCGCTTTCTTGAGGCTGACGTGACGACCCACCAGGTCGACGATGTCGGCCTGGTCGCGCACTGTCTGGATGGTGTCCTCAGGAATCCGAGCCATTGGGCATTTCGCTCGGTGGCGGTTCTCGGCACCCGTGTGGCACCGGGTGTCGAGATCCTACCTGTATCGATGGCGTGGGCTCCACGCTCGCGTGCGATTTTCCGGCCAACGTGCGCCGGGGTCGCTCCCCCGAGTCGGAACTAATGCGCCATCCGCTTCAGCTTCTTCAGCGCACGCTTCCGAGCCGCAGCCTGCTTCTTCTTCTTGCGAATGCTGGGCTTGTCGAAGTACTCGCGCCTGCGGAGTTCCGTCAGGACCCCCGCTTTCTCGACCTGCTTCTTGAAGCGCTTCATCGCGACTTCGAAGGGCTCGTTGTCCTTCACTTTGACGATGGGCATGGAATTTCCAGTCTCCTTACGGTCGGGTGGACGCCACGTTCCGCCCGAACAAAGGCGCGGCTTGGGAGCCGCAGCGCTTGCTGGAGGTGAGTGGCATCGGGAGGATTGTCGTGTCGAACTGCTGGCGTCCTGCCGCTTCGCGAAGGACTCGCGACATTTCGGAAAAACTCAATGATTCCGCAGGACTGGGAGGCGCCGGCACAGAAGGCGGAACCTAGCGGACGAGATTTTCGGCGGCAACCAGCGTTCCTGGTGAATGAGCGGTCGGATCGAGCGATAGTTGACTTTCTAGCACGTCAATTTATATTGCCCGAATGGGACGCCAAAGCCTGGCCATTGAGCGCCGCAGCGAAATCGTCGCGGCCTTCGAGCACTGCGTGCGCACCCAGGGACTCGCCGGCGCAAGCCTCGACCGCGTGGCGGAGCGGGCTGGCCGCAGCCGTCAGCTCGTCCTCCACTACTTCGGCAGCCGTGACGGCCTGGTCGAGGCAGCCATCGAGAAACTGGTCGAACGCTACCGGGAGCGGATCGACCGTCAGCTCGCCCGTCTCGACGAGAAGGAGCGACTGGGCGCCCTGCTCGACTGGGTGCTGGGCCCGGACTTCTGCGATCCGGAAGCGGACGCACTCCTCGCGGAGCTCACGGGCCGGGCGCGGCGGGAGCCGGCGACCCGCGACGCCATTTTTTCGGCCTACCGGCACCTGGAAGAAGCCATCGTCACCGAGATCAGCCGAGCCCACCCCGCAGCCTCGGCGGTCGGCAGCCGCGCGATCGCGTTCCTGGTGATGTCGCTCTGCTTCGGCGCCAGCCAACTCGTCGGCCTCGGCTTTCCCGGTGGCCACCTGAACTCCACGCGGGCCGTCATCGACGGCTTGCTTCAAGAACTCACCGCCGAAACCGGCGCGCCCCACTAGGAGAACCCATGTCCCTGGCCATGACCCGTGAAGAACGCGAAGCCTTCCTGGCGGACCTGCACGTCGGCGTCATCTCGATCGAGCAAGCGGATGCGCCGCCGCTCACGGTGCCCATCTGGTACGACTACTCGCCCGAGACCGGCGTCTGGATCGTGACGAACGCCGACTCCGCGAAGGGTCGCTGCCTCCAGGCCGCCGGTCGCTTCAGCCTCGTCGCACAGACCGAGACGCCGCCGGCGTATCAGTACGTCAGTGTCGAGGGACCGATCGTCGAGCAGCGCGTCGCCGACACGGAAGCCGACACCCGCCCAATGGCGCACCGGTACTTCGGCGCTGAATTTGGCGACGCCTATATCGCCGGGACCCCGCACGGTGACCGCGAGTGGGTCTTCGTCATGCAGCCCGAGCGCTGGCGCACCGTCGACTATCGGAAGTCGGGGCTCGCCGGGTAGGCGCTTCTACGACACCGGCGGTCGGACCGCGATGCCCAGCTCAAGGAGGCGCTTCTTCACGCTGCCCACCGTCTCATCCTTGAAGTGGAAGATGCTGGCGGCGAGCGCCGCCTGGGCGTGTCCGCCCTCCGGTCCATCGCCGAGGGCCTCGGCCAGGCTTTCGGGAGTCCCGCCGCCGCCGCTGGCGATGACCGGGATCGAGATCGCGTCGGCCGTCCCGCGCACCATTTCGAGGTCATAGCCAGCCTTGGTGCCGTCGCGGTCCATACTCGTGAGCAGGATCTCCCCGGCGCCGAGATCGGCCATGCGCTGGGCCCAGGCCACGGCGTCGATCCCCGTCGGGTTTCGACCGCCATGGGTGTAGACCTCGAAGCCGGGCTTTCCCTCTTCGCATTGGGCGATGTCGCCGTGGGCGTTCTCACGTTCGGCCGCGCGCGCTCGGAAGCCGACCCAGTCGTCGATGCGCTTCGCGTCGATCGCGACGACGAGGTTGGCGCTCCCAATCTTGAGTGCGGCCTGGTGCACGAGGTCCGGGTCGTGCACGGCCGCGGTCATGATCGATACCTTGTCAGCGCCCGCGTTGAGGAGGTCGCGGATGTCCTGCAGCGAGCGAACGCCGCCGCCCACACAGACGGGCATGAAGACCGTCTCGGCCGTTCTCGCGACCACGTCGAGCATGATGCGACGAGCTTCATGGCTGGCCGTGATGTCGAGGAACGTCAGCTCGTCGGCTTCCTGCTCGTCGTACATGCGCGCGACTTCGACCGGATCACCAGCATCGACGTGATCCACATACCGGACACCCTTCACGACGCGTCCCTGGTCGACGTCGAGACACGGGATGATGCGCTTCAGGAGCATGCGTCCTCCACCGCAGCCAGGGCTTCGGCGAGATCGACCGTCCCTTCATAGAGGGCGCGCCCCACGATCACGCCCGCGAGTTCTGGCCGCTCGGCTGCGGCTCGAATGTGCGCCACCGAGCCGACGCCGCCCGAGGCGATGACCGGAATCGAAACCGCCTTCGCGATCTCGGAGGTCGCATCGAGGTTCGGGCCGGTGCCCATACCATCCCGCGCGATGTCCGTGTGGATCAGTGCACCCACGCCGGCGTCCTGGAATTCCTTCGCAAGGTCGAGCGCCGTGGTCTCGCTCGTTTCGAGCCAGCCTTCGACCGCAACCTTGCCGTCACGGGCGTCGATGCCGACGGCAATTCGGCCCGGGAACTCTCGCGCGGCCTCCTTCACCAGCGCCGGGTCGCGGAGCGCAATGGTTCCCAGGATCGGGCGATCGACGCCAAGTTCGATCCATTCTTCCACCGCCGCGAGCGTGCGAATGCCCCCGCCGAGTTCGATCGGAACGCCCTTCATCGCGGCCAGGATCGCGCGAACCGCATCCGTGTTGCACGGCCGACCTTCCTTGGCGCCGTCGAGATCGACCACGTGCAGGCGCCGTAGACCATGAGAGGCGAAACCGGTCGCCACCGCGCCCGGATCATCGTTGTACACGGTGGCGTCGTCGTAGCGACCTTGGGAGAGCCGCACGCAGCGGCCGCCTAGAAGATCGATGGCGGGGAGGAGTTCGAACGCAGACAAGATGGGTGTCTTCGCAAAAGGGGTCTAGGGAGAAACTAACGTGCAGGGAGCGGCATCGCCGCGACGAGGCGACCGGCGCCCCAGCGGGCCAGCTCCTCAGCCGTCAACCAACGCGTTCCGCCGCCCGGGTATTGACTCGTGACCAGTACGTTCTCGCCGAGCGGCTTCTGCCGTTCGTCGAACGTCGCGCTCCAGAGTTTCTGGCCACCCGGCGCGGCGCGCAGCACGATCTCGAAGCCTGCAGCGGCCGGTGCAGCAGCACCGCCAGCACTGCCGCCGCGCTCCACCCACCGGATCAGGGCGCCAGTCAGCACGGCGTCAGCGCCAAACTCAGCCTGGGCGACTCGCGCCACGGTCGGGATACTGGCCGTTGTCGGGTCTTCGCCCGCGAGGCTCAATGCACGACCCATGTCGCTCGGCGCCACCACGGCGATGCCGCGCTCCGCGAGTGCCTCGGTCAACTGGTGCGCCACGATCGTGGCCGCAACGTTGGGCGTCGTCCCTGCGGACGGGTCCGGCAGCGGAATCCGAGGCGAGACCTTGAGCGGAACGATCGCGACCTTGGTGATCACGTGATCGCGTAGGCCGGGATGCGCCTGCCCCTTCACCGGCGGCGGTTGGCAACTCGCCGCAACGAGTGCGGTTCCCAGTATGAGCAGCCCGAGAATCCGTTGGATCATGCTGTCACCCATGCGACGAAGGCGTCGAGTAGACGCTTCCCCGCTCCTTGGCTCTTTTCCGGATGGAACTGCACCGCGAAAACATTGTCGCGAGCAACCGCGGCCGTGAACGGGCCACCGTAGTCGGTCGTTCCTACCGCGTGCGCGGGTTCCGCTCCTTCGACGCGATAGGAGTGAACGAAGTAGTAGACGTCTTCGTCCGGGAGGCCCGCCAACATCGGGTGGTCGCCGCTCCAGCGAACGCGATTCCAGCCGATGTGGGGCACGAGGAGTCGCGACCCATCTGGGGCGCCACGCGGAAATCTTCGCACGCGACCGGGAAGCAACCCCAGCCCCTTGGGCTGACCATGCTCGTCGCTGTCTTCGAATAACAATTGAAGGCCAAGGCACAGCCCCAGGTACGGGCGGCCAGTCTCGACGCTCTCGCGCACCGCGTCGTCGAGCTGCTTCGCAGCCAGGCTCTCGGCCGCGTCCGCGAACGCGCCGACGCCGGGCACCACGAGTGCGTCCGCGAGCCGGAGCGCAGCAGCGTCCGAGCACACGTCCGCCTGGGCACCCGTCCGCTCCACGGCCTTTGCCACGCTACGCAGGTTTCCAGCACCGTAGTCGAGGATGGCAACGCGGGGGGGAGCCGCCATCGCTACAACGCGCCCTTGACCGTTGGAAGCCCCGTCTGACGCGGGTCGATCTCGAGGGCTTGTCGCAACGAACGCGCCATGCCCTTGAAGATCGCTTCCACCGCGTGGTGCGGACTCTGCCCGTAGACCAGGTTGATATGCAGGTCGAGTCCCGCGTTCTGCGCGAGGGCGTACGCGAAGTCTTCGACCAGCGACACATCGAAACTACCGACACGGTCGTTCTTGAGGGAAACGTTGTAGACCAGGAAGGCGCGGTTCGAGACATCAACCGAGACCTCGGCCTTGCTCTCGGCCATCGGTAGCACCTGCGTGCCATACCGATAGATCCCACGTGCGTCGCCGAGGGCTTCGCGAATCGCCTGACCGAGGACGATGCCGACATCCTCGATCGTGTGGTGCAGATCCACGTCGAGGTCGCCCTTCGCCTGGAGCTGCAAGTCGAACAGGCCGTGCTTGGCAAACGATTCGAGCATGTGGTCGAAGAACGCGACGCCAGTCGAGACGTCGTACGAGCCCGAGCCGTCGATGTTGAAGTCGAGACGGATCTCGGTCTCGCGCGTCTTGCGCTCGATCGTGGCTTTGCGCGCCCGGTTCTCGCTCATAGTTCCAGCTCTGCTTCGCGCGCGGCTTCGCGTTCACGACGCGCACGCCGAATCTTCTGCAATCGCAGCTCGACACTGTGCCCGTGACCCGTGAAGCCCTCCATCTCGGAGAGGCGAATGACGTCGGCGCCGAGTTCGCGCAGCTTCGGCGGCTCGAACCGGACGAATGCCGTGCGCTTCAGGAAGTCCTCGATTCCGAGTGGCGAGAAGAACCGCGCCGTGCCCCCGGTCGGCAGCACGTGGTTCGGCCCGGCAAGGTAGTCGCCCACCGCAACCGGCGAGTAGTGACCCAGGAACACGGTGCCCGCATTCTCGACGCGCTTCAAAAGCGCGTCCGACGAATCGACGGCCAACACCATGTGCTCAGGCGCGTAGGCGTTCGCCAGCTCCATCGCCTGGTCCATGTCCTTCACGACGAAAATGGCGCCATTCTTCTTGAGCGATGCCAGCGCGATCTTGGCGCGATCGAGCGTCTCGAGTTGCTTCTCGATCGCCGAGTTCACGCGCGTCGCGGTGGCCTTCACCGTGGTGATCAGGATCGCCGCGGCATCTTCTTCGTGTTCGGCCTGCGAGAGCATGTCGGCCGCAACCCAGGCCGGCGTGGCGCTCTTGTCGGCAACGACGAGGACCTCGGTGGCACCCGCTTCGCTGTCGATCGACACCTCGCCGAAGACCATGCGCTTCGCCGCCTGCACGTAGGCATTTCCGGGACCTACGATCTTGTCGACCGGGGGAACCGTCTCGGTGCCGTAGGCCATCGCCGCGATTCCCTGGGCGCCCCCCATCTTGAAGACGCGGTGCACGCCAGCAACGCGAGCGGCCATCAGCACCTCATCTCGGATCGAACCGTCCTTGGACGGCGGCGTCACCATGATGATCTCGGGGACTTCGACCACGCTCGCAGGGACCGCGTTCATGATCACGGTCGACGGGTAGCTGGCCTTGCCGCCGGGCACGTAGATGCCGACGCGCTTCAGCGCGCGGACGCGCTGGCCCATGAAGCCACCGCCTTCTTCGCGCATCTCCCAGCTCGACGGAATGCGCTTCTTGTGGAACTCGCGCACCCGCATCGCGGCCTTGCCGAGTGCGGCACGATCAGCGCCGTCGACGCGATCGCAAGCGGCATCCCATTCGTCGCGCGCGACCTCGGTGGCCTCGATCGTCGCGCCATCGAATTTCTTCGTGTACGCGTTGACCTTGGCGTCGCCGCCCTTGCGGACATCATCGACGATCTTTCGCACCGTCTTGTCGACGCTTTCGTCGCGCTCGTCGCGACGCCGCGTCAGCTTCTCGAACGCTTTCGCGAAGCCCGACTCGTTGTGCTGGTAGATGGGCAGAATGCCCTTGCTTGCTCGACTCGCCACTACTCTTCCTCCGGCGCGAGGCGCGCGGTCAACGCGCGCACACGGCCTCCGAGGTCCCTGTGGGCTTCGACCGACTCGAAGCCCCCCTCATCCAATGCATCGGTCATGAACCCGGCCTGCTCCGGCGCGAGTTCCACGCCCAGCCATCCGCCGGGCTCGAGAAAACTGGCGGCCTCGGCCGCAATCGTCCGTAGCAGCGCCGTTCCGTCTGCGTCGGCAAAGAGCGCAGCCCGCGGCTCGTGCGCGAGTTCGGGCGCGAGCTTTGCCTCGTCGGCCGGTGAGACGTAAGGCGGATTCGAAACGATGAAGTCAAAGCGTTCACCCGCGACGGGCTCGAAGGCGTCTCCGGCGACGAAGCGAACCCGGTCGGCCAGACCGTGGCGGTCGGCGTTTCCGCGCGCAACTTCCAGGGCCGCTTCGCTGCGGTCGGTTGCCACGATCCGGGCCTTCGGCCGCTCGCTGGCGAGCGCCAGGGCAATCGCACCGGAGCCCGTGCCAAGATCGAACCCGCGCAGTTCGGCTTCGATATCGCCGAATCGTGACAGCATGGCTTCGACCAACACCTCGGTGTCGGGCCGAGGCACGAGGACATCGGGCGAGACGCTGAGCGTCAGCGACCAGAACTCCTTCTCTCCGACGAGATAGGCGACCGGAATCCGCTCTTCCGCCCGTCGCTTGACCAGTTCCCGGAACGCGGTGCGTTCCGCGGCAGCGACGGGCTTCTCGAAGTCCAGATAGAGACGCAGACGCTCGATTCCGAGGGCATGCGCGAGGAGGACTTCCGCGTCGAGCCGCGGCGATTCGATTCCCTTCTCGGCGAAGTATCCCTTCGTCCAATTCAGGAGCTCCAGCACCGTCCAGCGCTTCTCGGCGGCGGCTTCGCTCATGCTGCCGCTCCTTCGCCGAGCGCCTTTTCCTGCTCTTCTGCGACCCAGGACAGCAACCCGTCCAAGAGGTCGCCTAACGAGCCTTCCATGATCTGGTCGAGCTTGTGAATCGTCAGACCAGCGCGGTGATCGGTGACGCGGTTCTGCGGGAAATTGTAGGTGCGGATCTTCTCGCTGCGCTCGCCGGTGCCTACCTGCTCTCGACGCTGGTCGGCGCGTTCCTGGTTGACGGCTTCCAGTTGCGCATCGTAGAGACGAGATCGCAGCACCTTCAACGCCTTTGCCTTGTTCTTGTGCTGGCTCTTTTCGTCCTGACAGATCACGACGACGCCGGTCGGGACGTGTGTGATGCGCACGGCCGAGTCGGTGGTGTTCACGCTCTGGCCGCCGGGCCCGGAAGAACGGAACACGTCGATCTTGAGATCGGCCTGCGCGATCTCGAGGTCGACTTCCTCCGCCTCGGGCATGATGGCCACGGTGCACGTCGATGTGTGGATGCGTCCCTGGCTCTCGGTCGTCGGCACGCGCTGCACGCGGTGGACGCCCTTCTCATACTTGAGCCGCCCGAAGACGTCTGTCCCGCTCACGCTGACGATGACTTCCTTGAAGCCTCCTCCGTCGGTGTCGCTCTCGGAAAGAGGCTCGATCTTCCAGCCGACCGTCTCGGCATAACGTGAGTACATGCGGAACAGATCGGCAGCGAAAAGTGCGGCCTCGTCGCCGCCGGTGCCGGCGCGAATTTCGAGAATCGCGTCCTTGCCGTCCTCGGGATCGCGCGGAATCAGCAGGATCCGGATCCTGGCCTCGAGCTCCTCGACCTGAGGCTCGAGCTCCGCGAGTTCGGTCTTCGCGAGTTCCTGCACTTCGGGATCGCTGTCAGCAAGCATCTCCTTGGCTTCGGCGATTCCCTCCACCACGGTGGTGTACGCCGACCCGGTTTCCAACAGCGGACGCAGACCGGCCAGTTCCTTCCCGAGCACGGCAAGCTCGGAAGGCTGGGTCGCAATTTCAGGCCGGCCCATACGCTCTTGAAGCGCACCGGCGCGTGCCTGGGCATCGCGAATTCTCTCGATCCAATCGGACATGGTTCTCTCGAAACCGTCCCCGGGTCCCCGCATGAGCCCGGGGACCACGAAAAGGTTCAACCTGGCGGGGGGTTACGAGTGTCCGGCGCAGACGACCGGCCGCACGGAATGGGGCCGGTGGGGGGGTCGCAATGCGAGGCGCAGGACGCACATAGGGGGAAACTCGCGCATCGCTGCGGTAGGCGCAAGCCCGCGTTCGGGAAGGGGAATTCCAACCCTTGCCCCTTTCCGGGTACCCCCGATGGGGTCGGACCCGGGTCGACGGCGATGCGATCGCCGCGCACCGCGGGTCTCCGGCCGTTACGATGCCGGCCGTGCCCGTCTCGAACGAAGAATCCCACGCCGGCCACGGGCCGAGACTCCACGCCCATCTCTCGCTCAAGGTCGCCGTGATGCTGGGCCTCACCGTCGGCATCGTCGGCCCCTACGGGCTCCTGCAGCGTGTGGACGCGTTCCCCCTGTGGGTGTTGCCGATCCTCCCATTGGATCGCGCGATCGAATTCGCTCCGGCGTGGACGCCCGTCTACCTCTCCGTGTGCGCGCTGGTGCCTCTATCGATCCTGGTCGCCGACCGTCGTTCGGACCTCCGTGGATTCGCGTGGAGCCTCGCCGGAATGTGTGTGATTCACTACGCGTTCTTCTTTTTCCTTCCGGCCGAAGGGCCGCGGCCCCCAGCCACCGAGGTCAGCGAGCTGGCGAGCAGTTATCGCTGGCTCATCTCCGTTGATGCGTCCCGGAATGCCTTCCCGTCGCTCCACGCGGCGCTGACCGTCTTCTGCCTCGGCTTCGCGCTTCGCGTCACCCAATCCGGGCGAACCTGGCGGGCCGCAGGAATTTGCTGGGGTGCGGCGATCCTATTCGGCACACTGGCGACCAAGCAGCATTTCGTCGTCGACATCCTTGCCGGCGGGGGCTTGGGTGCGATTGCTCACGCGACCGCGCAGCGGCTGGCCATTCGTTTCGCGGACTGAGCGCGGTTCATCCCGTGCTCCCCAGGAGACTCCATGATCCGTTCCATCCTTATTGTCATCGCCGTCCTCGTCCTCATCGGCGTCGGTGTCCTCTATCTCGCCGGGTCCGGCTTCGGCATCGACGATGACCTAGCGGGCGAGTCGCAGGGCCCCGCGGTCGCGGCCGCGGTCGTGAAGGAGCGCGCCCAACGCATCCAGGACGCGGGTACCGCGCTCGGCATCGCGCAGCCCAAGCAGATCCTGTTTGGCGACCTGCACGTCCACACCACCTTCTCATTCGACGCGTTCCAGATGAGCCTGCCCATGGCCGGTGGTGATGGCGCCTACCCGGTGGCGGACGCGTGCGACTTCGCGCGTCACTGCGCAGCCCTCGACTTCTGGTCGATCAACGACCATGCGATGGTGCTGACGGAGCGACGCTGGTCCGAAACCGTGGCCTCAGTGCGGCAATGCAATGAAGTGACCGACGCCGCTGCCCCCGACCTCGTCAGCTTCCTGGGCTGGGAATGGACCCAGGTCGGCACGACGCCCGAGAACCACTGGGGCCACAAGAACGTGATCGTCCGCGATCTGGGTGACGACGAGATTCCGGCCCGACCGATCTCGGCCGGCATCCCCGCCGGGATGCCGGCCGGGGCGGTCGCGCCGCCCACTCTGACGCTAGGCGCGCTGGCGATCGGGATGGCAGACGGCGGCGGCCGCGAGTTCGCCAAATACATGTCGGAGACCGGCAAACTTCTCGACTGCCCGACCGGTGTCCCCGTTCGAGACCTCCCGACGGACTGCCGCGAAGTCGCACCGACGCCGAAGGATCTCTTCGAGAAGCTCGACGATTGGGGCCTCAACACGATGGTGATTCCGCACGGCACCACCTGGGGCTTCTACACGCCACTGGGTTCTTCGTGGGACAAGCAGCTCATCAACGACCAGCATGACCCGAACCGTCAGTTGTTGGTCGAAGTGTTCTCCGGTCACGGGAACTCGGAGGAGTACCGGAGCTTCCAGGAAGTCATCCTGAATGACGACGGAACGAAGACCTGCCCGGAGCCGGTGGAGGGCTACCTCCCTTCTTGCTGGCGCGCGGGTGAGATCATCACCGAGCGCTGCGAGGCCGAGGCGGGCGACGACTGCGACGAGCGGGCTGCTGCCGCACGGCAGAACTACATCGATGCCTTCTTCAACGGTGGCGTGCGAACGGTCCCCGGAACCGAGGTCGCCGAGTGGCAGGACGCCGGCCAGTGCACCGATTGCTTTCAGCCCGCATTCAACTATCGACCGAAGAGCTCGGTCCAATACATGATGGCCCTCGGCCGCAAGAACGAAGACGGGGAAGCGATCCGGTTCGACTTCGGCTTCATCGCGTCGAGCGACAACCACTCCGCACGACCGGGAACCGGCTACAAGGAAGTCTCGCGCAAGGAGTTCACCGAGGCGCGCTTCGGCCGGTTCACCGAGACACCGCTCGGCGAAGTCGACGAAGAGGAGCCCAGCGCGCATTCCGTTTCGAACACGGTCTTCGACCCCAGCGCTTCGACGTTCTCGTTCTTCGAGACAGAGCGGGGGGCGTCCTTCTTCCTGAACGGCGGGCTCGCTGCCGTCCACTCCAATGGTCGCGATCGTGAATCCATCTGGGAAGCCATGGAGCGCAAGGAGACGTACGGGACGAGCGGTCCGCGCATCCTGCTCTGGTTCGACCTGTTGAATTCACCCAACGGCCGACCGGTTCCGATGGGCTCGAGCACGGACCTGGCAACGCTCCCGATCTTCCAGGCCCGGGCCGTGGGTTCCTTCGAGCAGATCCCGGGGTGCCCCGACGACGCGACCGCGGCGCTCTCGCCCGACCGCCTGGACCGCCTGTGCCAGGGAGAGTGCTACCACCCGTCCGACGTGCGACGGAAGATCGACCGCATCGAAGTCGTGCGCGTACGCCCGCAGGAGAGCGACGGCGAAAAGATCGAAGGCCTCGTCGAAGACCCGTGGCAGGTATTCGACTGCCCCGATGACCCGGCCGGCTGCCAGGTGGCCTTCACCGACCCCGAGTACAGCACGTCGGGCCGCGACGCCGTCTACTACGTGCGCGCCATCGAAGAAACCAGCGATGCCGTCCAGGCCAACCCGCTGGGCTGCACCCGGGATGCGGACGGCCGCTGTGTCGAGATCGACCCCTGCTTCGATCGACCGTGGGACGATGACTGCCTCGCGCCGACCGAGGAACGCGCCTGGTCGTCTCCCATCTATCTGGGACAGCCCACGTCGTAGGCCGGCCAGCGCGCCCGCCTAACGCCTCTGGCCCGAACCCATCCACCCACGCAGCCAGCGCGGCCAGGTGCCGCGCTGGCACGCGTTGGCCGTGGGCGCGGTCCCGGCGATGAAGACCTCGGGAGTTCCAGGGCATCGGTCCGTGGCGAGAAGACCACTCGCCGCATGGACATCCGCGGTCGTGACGCTCGCGGGAATCTCGAACGGCCGGCGCGCTTCGAGCGGGAGTGCGGACTTCACGAAACGGGCGAAAATCGGAAGCGCGGCGCGGGCACCGGTCAGTCCAACGCGAGCGCCGTCGTCAAAGCCCACCCAGACCGCAATGACCAGGTCCGGCGTGTAGCCCACGAACCAGGCATCCCGGAACTCGTTGGTCGTGCCGGTCTTCCCCGCCATTGGGCCTTCGATCCCCAGCCGACGCAATGTTCGGCCGGTTCCGCGATCCACGGCGCCTTCGAGCGCGGTGGTCACCAGGTACGCTTCTTCGGCGCCAAAGACACGTTCGTCATCCACTGGATCTCCGCGCAATGCGCGCCCGCTGGGTTCGACGACGGCCAGCGTCGTTCGCGCACCGTGGCGCACGCCACCCGAAGCCAACGTGGCGTAGGCGAGCGCGACTTCGAGCGGCGTCATCTCGAAGGCGCCGAGGGAGAGGCTTGGAATGGGACGAAGCGGGCTGGCCACACCCAGCCGGCGTGCGGTCTCGGCCACGTGCACGAGGCCGACTTCCATTCCCAGCCGGGCGAAGGGGACATTCAGCGAATGCTCAAGCGCATGTCGTAGGCTGACGGGGCCGCGGTACTTCCCATCGTGATTGCGCGGAGACCAGGTCGTGTCTTCGACCGCGACGTCGAGCGGCGCATCTTCGAGGACCGTTGCAAGCGTGAGGGGACCGGCATCCGGTGCGGTGAACGCGGCCAACGCAACGATGGGCTTGAAGACGCTTCCCGGTTGCCGCCGGGCGCGACTCGCCCGGTCGAAAGGTGCCGAGGCATAGTCGCGGCCGCCGACCCAGGCGACCACATCGCCCGAAGCCGGATCGATCGCAACGAGCGCGGCTTGCAGCGGAGACTTCTTCCGCTTCAACAGCGGATACCCTTTCTCCAGATCGCGTAGTCCCGTCGTCACCGCAGATTCCGCCGCGCGCTGAAACGTGCCGTCCAAGGTCGTGAAAACGTCAAAGCCGTCGCGCTCGAGTGCCTCATCTGCGAAGCGCTGCTGGAGTCGTCGCCGGACGAAGTCCACGTAATGCGCGGCAAAAAGTGGCGGGCGTTCTTCGCGCCGGACCCCCAGCTTCGCTTTGACCGCGACGTCGTGCTCCGCCGCGTCGATCACGCCCTGCTCGCGCATCAGGCCGAGGATCAGATTCCGCCGTGCCATCGCGCCTTCTGGATGACGAAACGGCGACAACGCGCTGGGTGCCTGGATCATCCCCGCGAGCAGTGCAGCCTCTGACGCATCGAGCTGCGTGACATCCTTGCCGAAGTAGAAACGCGCCGCGCGACCGACGCCATGAATCGCTCGTCCGCCATCCTGCCCCAGATAGATCTGATTCAGGTAGGCCTCAAGGACTTCGACCTTCGAATAACGAAGCGAGATCCACATGGCGATGGCCATCTCGCGCACCTTCCGCTGCCAGGTGCGTTCAGGTGTGAGATAGACGTTCTTCACCAGCTGCTGCGTCAGAGTGCTGCCACCTTCAACGACCCGCCCCTCGCGCACGTTCTCCAGCGCGGCGCCGGCAATCCGGATCGGGTCGATCCCGGGGTGGAGATTGAAGCGTCGGTCTTCCGTGACGAGAACCGCTTGCTGCAGGAGTTGCGGAATTCCATTCAACGGAACGAGCAGCCGGTCCCGCGTTTCTTCCCCGAAGAGTGTTCCCACGACCTCGGGTTCGATGAACGCCGTCTCGTGGTACACGCCCGTCTCGTCCAGGAGCGAAGTGACGCGCTCGCCGCCGTCCTCGAACGCAACGCGCAGGATCCCGCCCTCGTCGCTCCCATCCGGGTACCGGAACGGACGCCGCCCGACCACGACTTCGGCCTTCGCCGAATGGAACTCCCCGCGGCCGACGCTCTCTGGCGCGGCAACCCGCCGGTAACCGACACGGCGCAGGTGGGCCTGCAAGTCGGCCAGCGAGAGACGAGTCCCGGGTGCCAGCACCATGGGTCGCGCATAGACGCGCGACGGCGTTGGCATCATCCGTTCCGTGAGTCGCTCATGCGGAATGACGGGCAGCAGCAGGTACGACAGTCCAAGGACCGCTGCGCCGAGGATTGCGACGCGAAGAACGCGCTTCCAGAGAGGTGTCGACATCGGTTCGGCGCGCGCCTAATTGCGCTGGCGCATCCGTTCTCGCTCTTCGGCCCACCAGTCGGCGGCGGGCCGACGCTCGCTTCGGACGCTATCGCGTTCCGCTTCTTCTGCGCGTGGCGCCGGGGCCACCGGGGCGGCATCGCCCAGCGGGTCGCCGTACTCGTCGGCCCAGCCTTCTGGTTCGGCCCATTCACTTCGTTCATCGGCGGGCGCCCAATGCTCGGGCTCAGCGACGCGCTCATCTTGTTGTCGCGCCCATTCTTCCCACGCGGGGCCAGCGCGGTCGCGCCACCAGGCCCCAAGATTCTCGGCCCACGCGCCGACGCGGTCGGAGTCGATTCCATCGACGGCTTCGTTCCACCAATCGCGGACGGCGCCTTGGCGCTGTTCCCGCGCATCACGGCGATCCTGGCGATTCGCATCTCGGTCGGACCCGCGTTCCGCACGGGCAGACCCACCCGCGGCGACTTCGGGAAGAGCGTTCCCGGCGACCTCGGCGCGGTAGCGCTCCGCGCGCGCCCTCTCGTGGCTGCGGTACTTCTCGGCCGCATCTACATCGCGCGGATCCCAGTCGAGCCCAGCGGCGACCGCGCCGACTGCTGCGACAACGACGGCGATCCCGCCCAGTCCGATTGCGATGTTCTTCAACGCCATCTCTTGCTCCGATTCGGCTCATGGCCCCAAAGGTGGGACGCGCGCCCCTGCCGCCGATTCACTGAGGGATTCTACGCGGTGCCCGTGGACCCGGTTCGATCACGTGCTCAGGCGTGTAACTCAGCAATATTGCTTTGTTTTCGGCTCTCCGGGTGAAATCCAGTGGAGCATCCGCCCGGCTCCAGCCCCGTCGCGTCGCACGCTTTCAAAGGCCGGATGGCAGACCGTGCAACCTTCGGGAACCCCGCCGATGGACTGCGATGTCACCCCCGCGCGAGAGAGTGCGGCCAGCGCGAGTCGGGGCAGATCGAGCCACTGATGGCCGGGCCGCGAGGGACGCACGGCAGTGGACAAGGCGCCGGCATGCCAGTCCTCCAGGGCGTCGAGCACTGGCGAATCGACTTCGTAGCAACAGGGCCCTGCACAAGGGCCGATGCCGGCCGAGATCGCTTCGCCGGGCGCGGTGTCGGCCAGCGCCTGGATCCCGGCCTCGATCACGCCCAACGCCAGGCCCCGCCAGCCCGCGTGGATCGCCACCACGGTCCCACCTTCCGTTCGTGCCAGCACCGGGATGCAATCGGCGGTGACGATTCCGACGGGAATACTCCCAGGGACCGAGACAATGGCGTCCGCTTCCGTCTCGGCTTCGCAGTCCGCGGCATCGATGACGCGACTGCCATGAACCTGCGTCGGTCGAACGAGCCGCGGCGGTGCCGCCTCTGGCGCGACAGCAAACGCATGACCGACGCCTAGCATCGAAAGCTGTAGTGCCGCCGTCAATCCGACGCCCCCGCGGCGGCAATGACTGCGGAGAGATCCGGCGGAAGATCGGCGCCGAAGCGCAGGGGCTCCCGGCTTCGCGGATGGATGAACCCAAGGACGGCCGCGTGCAGCGCGGGTCGATCGAGTCCGCGGGCTTCGGCCAACTTCAGGCGCGTCCGGCGACCGCGCCCATAGATCTCGTCACCAACGATCGGCATTCCATCTGATGACAGATGGACTCGGATCTGGTGCGTGCGCCCGGTCTCGGGCCGGATCTCGAGCAGCGACATATCCCACCGCCGCCAGCGCGCTTCGACCTTCCACTGGGTCGCCGCGGCCCTTCCGCTTCGGGTCGCCACCGACATCCGCTTGCGATCACGGGGATGCCGACCGATCGGCCGTGCAACGCGACCCTCCTGTGCCGTCGGTACCGCGCGGACCAACGTCCTGTAGACGCGCTCGATCGTGTGGTCGTGAAACTGCTCGGCGAGCGCCAGGTGCGCCTGGTCGTGTTTGGCGGCAACCATCACGCCTGAGGTTCCACGATCGAGTCGGTGCACGATGCCGGGACGCAACGCGCCGCCGATCCCAGCGAGATCCTGACAGTGGTGCAGCAGTGCGTTGACCAATGTTCCGCGCGCATGACCGGGTGCCGGATGCACCACCATGCCCGCGGCCTTGTCGACGACGATGAGATCTTCGTCTTCGTGGAGGACGACCAGCGGAAGGTCTTCGGCGACGAGGTCGGTCGCAATCGGATCCGGCGGCTCCGCGTCGATCCGGTCCCCCAGTGCGACCTTCTGGCTGGCGCGAATGGCCGCACCGTTGCGAGTCACGCAATCGGAAGCGACCCACCGCTGGACCTGTGCGCGAGGAACGCCGGCGAGTGTGGCGAGAGCGCGATCAAGCCGCTCTCCGGCTTCGGCTTCCCCGACGACGAAGGTCGGCATGCCGAGGGCTACCAGATCTGCGAACGGATGTGGCGGCTCCGGTAGACGAGGACGTCGACCAGTGCGAGCCCCCATGCGCCGCTCTTCTGCGCGACGCCCGCATCGACGCGTGAATCGAAATAGGTTCGCGCCTCTTCGAGCTCGGGCGCCAGGCGGTCGAAGAGGTCGTCGCGCTCGATGCCCAGCTGGACGCGCTCAGGGTTGTAGAGCACCACGTCCGACAGGATTGCGCGCGCCAACCTCGTTGCGCGATCCGGATCGAGGATCTGCTCCTCCATGCGCTAGCGCCGCCGCGACGCGCGGATTGCGGTCGCGTCGGGTCGCGCAGCGCGGACCCTTTCGAGATAGACGGGTGCCACGCGATCCGGGTCGAGCCCTACGCAACGCGCGTACGCACTCACGAAGCCCCGGACGTAGACGTCTGCCGGAAGGTCGGTGAAGCGATCCTCCTCGATCGCGGTCAAGTAGGTGGGGTTGATCTTCGTCACCGCGGCGATGCGATCGATATCGAAGCCGCGCGCGAGCCGCGTCCTCCGAAGTCGCGCTCCGTCGAAATTCGGGTCGCCCGGATCCTCCAGATCGGCGAACTCCTCGATCTCGGGCGCGACTGCACCTGCGATGCCCTGGACTTCCGGCTCGAAGTCGAGTTCGATCTCGACCTCACGACGAGCTTCCGGCTCAGGCTCTCCCATGCCGCCCATCCCGCGGTCGTAGTCATCACGCGCTTCGTTGTCGGCCAGCACCCGGTAGGCATGTTCGATGCGCTCGCGAATCGCGGCGACTTCGCTGTCTTCGTACAAGGAGTACGTCGCCAGCGATTCCTCACCATACGTCGCCGCGGCGACACGATAGGCGCGCTCGACATCGTCCGGACTCGCACCAGGGGCGAGTTCAAGGATTTCATAGTGGGTCATATCAGACAGCGGCTTCATGTTCTCGGGTCCATCGACAGCTTGGGTCAGTCAGCAGCGGGAAGGGGCACGGCTTCGGCGAGCTTCCGAGCGATCCGTCGCAGGTAGACGGCGGCGTCGGAGTCGGGATGCGCGTCGAGCAACGGCGTCTTGTGGCGAACCGCGTCGAGAACCTGCGCATCGCGGTTCAAGTACCCGAGGTAGTCCACCTCGATCCCGAAGAACTGCTTGCAGACCTTCTTGACCGAGAACCCGAGCTTGATGTCTTCGGTGGAACCGACTTCGTTGACGATCAACCGCGGCCGGAAGGAACGCATGCTCTGCACGAAGCGTTGCCCTTCTTCGGGGTCGATCTGCTCGATTTCGCGCAAGAGATGTAGCGGCGTCCGTATCCCGCGCTCGTTGCGTTGGTCCATCGCTTCGCGAATTCGTTCGCGCACGTCGTGCTTCTGCATCGCGAGCTGCATGCGTCGGTAGAAAGCGGCGCGCACGAAGGTGTAGGTATTCTCGACCGAGGTCGGTTCGGGGTGCAGGACCAGGAGCCCTTCGTCACCGACGAGGAAGTAGTCGATGTTGGCCGGGTGCGCGCCCGCCCCACAATCGACGAACACGAAGTCGCACGGGATCGTACGAAGCTGGCGTAGCAATTCGATGCGGCGCTCGGCACTCGGCTGCGCGGCAGCAAGGTTTCCATGCGTTGCAGCGATAAGACCCAGCCCCGGAACCACGGTCTCCGAGATGAGCGGCATGATGCTGTCGGTCCGACCCGCCACGAAGTCGGCCAGACTCGCCTTTGGCTGCCCGACGCCTAACCATGTGTGGAGGTTGGGCCCCTCGATGTCGGTATCGATCGCGACGACGCGAAAGCCCAGCTTCGCGAGCGCGACCGAAAGGTTCGACGACAGGAAGGTCTTGCCAACCCCGCCCTTCCCGCCGCCAACGGCGACGAGACGCGGAGTAGATCCGATGTGGGGGGAGGGTTGCGTGGCGTGGCTCCGGGCCGTGATCAGTCGGCCAGTTCGGCGTTCCAGTATGACGCGTCGACGATCGACAAAAAGGGTCGCCACTCTTTGTAGCGGACCCGCGAGAACATCAGGTTCATCAACGGCGTCCAGCGCGGACGGATCGGCTTCTTCATCAGCTTCATGTGCGCCTGCTGCGGAGTCCGCCCGCCCTTTCGGCGATTGCAGTCGACACAGCTGGTCACCACGTTCTCCCACGTACTGCGGCCGCCGAGCGCCCGCGGGACGACGTGGTCGAGATTCAATTCCGAGCGCACCGGCTGGATCTGGCAGTACTGGCACTGGAAGTCGTCGCGCGACATCAGATTGAGTCGGCTGAAACGGACCTGGCGCTTCGGCAGGCGATCGAACGCCACCAGGACCACGACGCGCGGCACGCGGATGCTTCCCGATGATGTACCGATGGCATCCATGTCTCGCGCGACGGCGAGCTGGCTCCACTCATCGAAGTCGAATGTCTGATACTGCTCGTCAACGACGCGCGCGACGCCCTGGTAAAGCAAGGCGAACGCCCGCCTTACCGACGTAACGTGAATCGGCAGATACGAGCGGTTGAGTACGAGGACGCTCGAGTTCAGCATGACATGCCCCACCTCACGCTAACGGAGGCGCTCCGGCCGATCAATCGAGGGAGAGAGCCCTCACCGCCTCTTCGATGCGCGCATCGTCGCCTTCGAGCAGGGTCTTGGCGTCGAGCAGGACGCGGCCGCTCTCGACCCTGGCGATGACGGGCGTCGGCGCGGCCCGAAGCGCTGCAGCGACGCGATCGGCACTGCCTGCGCCTTCTAACGCGACCGCGAAGCTCGCCAGCGTAAAACCAGGCACGGAGCCCCCTCCGACCGGAGCTCGCGTTTCCACGAGGGAGACCGAAAAGCCGCCTGGTAGGACCTTGCGCAGCCGCTCCTCGAGACGCTTCGCACGCGCATGGACGGCGTCCGCGGGCTCCCGAAGCTGTCGCACCGTCGGAATGGCGTCCGCGTCGCCATCCGCGAGGTGGCGTAGCGTTCGGTCGAGGGCCGCCAGCGACAACTTGTCCATCCGCAATGCACGCGCGAGCGGGTGCTTGCGGAGCCGTCCGATCGCATCGGCAGAGCCCAGGAGCAGCCCGGCCTGCGGCCCCCCGAGCAGTTTGTCTCCGGAGAAGCACAGGACGTCGACCCCACTGGCGAGACGGGCAGGGACGAACGTGTCCTCCGGCAGTCCGTTGGGACGTAGATCGAGCAGGCTGCCGCTGCCCAGGTCATCGACGACCGGGATCCCATGGGCCCGACCGATTTCCACCAACTCGGGCAGACCGACCTCGGTCACGAACCCGCTCTGGGAGAAGTTCGAGCGATGCACCTTCAGCAGCACCCCGGTGTCGGCGCCGATGGCATCTTCATAGTCACGCGCATGGGTGCGATTGGTGGTCCCGACTTCGACGAGACGGACGCCCGCTTGCTCCATGATGTCGGGAACCCGGAACGATCCCCCGATTTCCACGAGCTCGCCTCGCGAAACGATCACCTCCCGGCCGCGCGCGAGGCCCGCGAGCGCCAAGAGCAGGGCGGCGGCGTTGTTGTTCACCGCGAGCCCCGCCGGGGCCCCGGAGAGGACCTTCAGGAGCGTTTCGACCCGGTCGAGCCGGCTCCCGCGCTGACCCGTCGCCAGGTCGAACTCGAGATCGCTGTAGCCGGCAGAGCGCTGACCGGCGTGATCGGCTGCCTCCGAAGAGAGAACGGAGCGTCCGAGGTTGGTGTGCAACACGACACCGGTCGCGTTGACGACACCTCGCGGGCTGGGCGCCGAGAGTTCCCGAGCGGTCGCGAGGGCGGATCCGGTCACGTCTCCGGCAGGATTCCCCTGGGAAATCCGGGTACGGGCCCGGGCGATGGCCCACCGTGCCGCCTCGAGGCGCACCCATTCGGGCAACGCCGGGTCGGCCTCCGCAAGGCCGCGAACGACCCGGTCCACCGACGGCAAATGGCGTCGCGGGTCGTCGCTCATGCTTCCCCGGGGGCAGAGGTGTGGCTCAAGGCCACGCTCGGGGCAGCCGTTCCATGGCTCATCGGGGGCTGGAGCCTCCCGATCGGATGGTGCTTGCACTCGCGGTCACGATCCATGATGCTCCCCTCGAAGATTTTGCGGCTTCACTGACTTTCCCGCGGGACCTCGCATCCAGGCCAGATTGTGCCGGACGGGGGCGGGAAAGGTCCAGAGGGACCTCATGCGCAGGACACCCCGGCGGGGGATGCGGAGCGCGAGAGCCCGGTCAGAGCCGAAAAAAGCAAAGATTCGAATGAAAACCAACCAAACCGGCCGAATCCACGGGAAAAACACCAGATATCCCGTCCAGAGCGGCACTTCTGTTTCAGGAGTGCGGTTAACCGCATGACCCCGCCACTGCGGGCCATCCCGCAGTCTACAGCCCTGGTCATCCCGAGGCGGCCGCAGGCCGGAAAGCTGCGGACAATGTGCCTCACACCGCGATTTCCGGCCCGAACCACTTTCGGGAACGGAAATGCAAAACGAGATCCTGATCAACGCGACCCCGGGCGAAACCCGCGTCGCGCTGCTCGAGAAGAAAGAGTTCGTCGAACTCCATCTGGAACGCGCCCACAGCCGCAGCATTGAAGGTGCCGTGGTGAAGGGACGCGTCTCCCGGGTCCTACCTGGGATGCAGGCGGCCTTCGTCGACATCGGCCTGGAAAAGGCGGCCTTCCTCTACGCCGGCGACTACGTCGCAAACATCGAAGAACTCGATGACGAAGAGGCTGGCGGTGGCCGAGGCCGACGCCGGCGCACCCGCCAGGTCCCAAGCATCGAGACCCTCCTCTCCGAGGGGGAGGAGATCGTGGTGCAGATCGCCAAGGAGCCCATCGGGACCAAGGGCGCGCGCATCACGTCACACGTCTCGATCGCCGGTCGCCACCTGGTCCTCACCCCGTGGGCGCAGAAGGTGGGCGTCAGTCGCAAGATCGACTCCGACAAGGAGCGGCGCCGCCTGCGCGAGATCGTGAAGAAGGTGAAGCCGGCCGACCTGGGCTTCATCATCCGGACCGCGGGTGAGAGCGTCCGAGAGGCCGACCTCGCTGCCGACGTGAAGTACCTGACCACGGTCTGGGACGACATCCAGATCAAGAAGGACCAGGTTCGCGCGCCCGCCATGCTCTACCAGGAGCCCGAACTTGCGCTGCGCGTCATCCGCGACCTGACGACGCCCGAGACCAGGCGTGTGGTGGTTGATTCGCCCGAAGTGCACCAGCAGATGAAGGACTTCGTCGACCAGTTCATGGCCGACCCGAAGCCCAAGATCGAGCGGTACAAGGGCAAGGACCCCATTTTCGACCACTTTGGCACGGAAGCCACCATCGACCAGAACCTGGGTCGGAAGGCTTGGCTGAAGAGCGGCGGCTACCTGATCATCGACCAGAGCGAGGCGCTCACGGCGATCGACGTCAACACCGGACGTTATGTCGGCAAGCGCGACCTCGAGGAAACGGTGCTGCGCACCAACCTCGAGGCAGTGAAGGAAGTGGTGCACCAGCTCCGCTTCCGGAACATCGGTGGCCTGATCATCATCGACCTGATCGACATGGAGTCGGCCGAGAACCGGGACAAGGTCAACCGTGCGCTCAAGGAAGCCATCCGAGGCGACAAGGCCAAGACCAACATCCTGAAGATCTCGGAACTCGGTCTGGTGGAGATGACGCGCAAGCGCACCCGCGAGAACCTGGTGCAAATGCTGTGCGAGCCCTGCTCGTACTGCGAAGGCAAGGGCTACGTCCTCAGCGACGAAACGATGGCGCACAAGATGCTGCGCGAAATTCGGAAGGACCTGCCGCGTTTCAAGGGCCGGAAGATCGCAGTGGCCGTGAATCGACGGGTCGCCGAACAGCTGCTCGGCGCCGAACGCCGTAGCCTCCAGACACTGGAGGAGGAGCTGGGTCGCGAGATCGAGGTCCGCGCACGTCCGGACATCCACCAGGAACAGTTCGAGGTCACCGCCCTGGATGAGGGGCCGGACCTGCCGCTTACGATCGCCTGGCTGGAGGAGCAGGCGGCTCCCGAGGCCGAGACGCCGGAGAGCGTCCCGGAGCCGGTCGAGGCGGAACCCGCTGCGGAATCGCCCTCCACGGACGCCCTCGAGGAACTCAAGGCCGAAGCCAGTGAAGAGCTGACGGCGGAACCCGCACCCAGCGCGGAGCCTGAGCCCGACGAAACGGAGGCGGAGACTCCTGAAACGCCCGAAATCCCCACGGGGGAAGTCCTGGCGGATCCCTTGGAAGTGCCGGCCGCGCTCGCCGCTCCGGCGGAACCGCTTGACGCGGCTTCGGAAACTCCCATACTCCGCCGCTCTCAGGAGGAATCGTGATGTACGCGGTGGTTCGCACCGGTGGAAAACAGGTCCGGCTCGCACCGGGCCAGTCCGTTCGTGTCGAGAAGCTCGCCGGCGAGGTTGGCGATGCCATCTCGTTCGACGAAGTCCTTCTCCTCGGCGGCGAAGGCGAGACGAAGGTGGGCAAGCCCCTCGTGGATGGCGCCAGCGTCTCCGCGAAGATTACGGCCCAGGATCGCGGTGAGAAGATCACCGTCTTCAAGATGAAGCGACGCAAGAATTACTCGCGCAAGCAGGGTCACCGGCAGTACTTCACTGAAGTCACCGTCGAGTCGATCCAGGGTTAGGTAGAGGAGAGCCAGACATGTCTCATAAAAAGGGCCAGGGCAGCTCCCGTAACGGTCGCGACTCCAACGCTCAGCGCCGCGGCGTGAAGAAGTTTGGCGGCGAGGCTGTCCTCGCGGGCAACATCCTCGTGCGCCAGGTCGGCACCAAGATCCATCCCGGTCGCAACGTCGGTTGCGGCAAGGACTACACCCTCTTCGCGCTCGTCGAAGGCACCGTCGCCTACGGCAAGAAGCAGGGCAAGACCGTGGCTCACGTGGAGCCGGCGGCGTAAAGGAACTGGGGAGAGCCAGCGCCTGAGCGCCGGGGTCTCCCCGGTGAATGGCGATGACCCAATCCGACCAGTTCGTTGACGAAGCAACCGTGTCTGTCTCCGCAGGAGATGGGGGCGGAGGCATTGTCTCGTTCCGACGTGAGAAGTTCGCTCCGCGCGGTGGCCCAAATGGGGGCGACGGCGGGAAGGGCGGCGACGTCGTCTTCGTGGCCGATCGCAACCTCGCGACGTTGCGTGACCAGAAGTACCAACGTGACGTCCGCGCCAAGAGCGGTGCACCCGGTGGCGGCAACAACCGCACGGGTCATGGCGGTGCGGACGCAGTGGTACGCGTTCCCGTGGGCACCGTGCTCTATGAACTGGTCGGGGGTGAGCCGGTCGAGCTGGCGGACCTGACTGCGGACAAGGAGCAGGTGGTCGTCGCGCGTGGAGGGCAGGGCGGTCAGGGCAACGCACGTTTCGCGACCGCCACGCGGCAGGCGCCTGATTTTGCGACCCAGGGGAAGCCGGGCGAACGCCTCAAGATCCGCCTGTCCCTCAAACTCCTGGCCGATGTCGGCCTGGTCGGACTGCCGAACGCCGGGAAGTCGACGCTGCTTCGGCGCATCTCGGCTGCCAAACCGCGCGTCGCCGACTACCCGTTCACGACGTTGATGCCGAACCTGGGCGTGGCCGAGATCGATCATCGCACCTTCGTGGTCGCCGACATCCCGGGGCTGATCGAAGGCGCGTCAGAGGGTGTCGGGTTGGGCGACCGCTTCCTCCGACACATCGAACGCACCCGCGTTCTCGTGCACTTGCTCGATGGCGCGGCGTTCCTTGATGAAACGCGGGATCTCCTCGGCGAGTACGACACGATCCGCGCGGAACTGACCGCCTATGATCCCGGCCTCGCCGAGCGCCGCGAGATCGTGTTGCTCAACAAGGTCGACCTGCTCGCCGACCGTGCGCCCGTCGATGCGCTCGAAGCGATCTTGCGGGAGCGCGGTTGCGACGTCCTCCGCGGATCGGGAGCCACGGGCGAAGGCATGTCCGAGGTCGTGGGCGCCATGGCGCGTGCGGTGGATGCAGCCGACGAGGCCGAGGCGGCCCAATGACCGCACGCAAGGCACCGCTACGCCCCGACGCCGCGAACGCTCGGCGGATCGTCGTCAAGGTCGGAAGCGGCATACTGACACAGAATGGTGTTGTTCGGACGCGCGTCGTTGGCGGCATCGCGCGCCAGGTCGCAGCACTGATGGACGATGGTCGCGAAGTCGTCCTCGTATCTTCAGGCGCGATCGCGATGGGTGCGGCCCGGCTCGGCTGGAGCCATCCCGGGCGCTCGATCCCCGAAAAACAGGCCGCAGCCGCCGTCGGCCAGATCGGGATCGCAGACCTTTGGCGCAGCCGCTTCCGCCGTCACGAACTCGAAGTCGCCCAGGTTCTGCTCACCCGCATGGGACTCGACCATCGCGAACGCTTCCTGAATGCCCGCCGCACCATCCAGGAGTTGCTGCGCCTGAGCGTCGTGCCCGTCATCAACGAGAACGACACCGTCGCAACGGACGAGATCCGCTTCGGCGACAACGACAACCTTTCGGCCACCGTGGTCAATCTCGTGGGTGCCGATCTGCTGGTGATCCTGACCGACGTGGACGGCCTCTACCGTGAGCCTCCGGTCGGAACGACCGCCGAGGCGCAGCTGTTCGACGTGGTCGATCGCGTCACGAAGGAAGTGACGGACGCGGCCGGCGGGAGCGAAAGCGCCTTCGGCCGGGGTGGCATGATCACCAAGCTCGAAGCCGCGAAGAGTGCGGCCAGCTCTGGCGCCGCCACCGTCCTGTGCAACGGGACCAAACGGGATGTGCTGCTGCGCGTCGCGTCCGGCGCCGCCGAGGGAACGCTATTTCGAGCAGGCGAGAGGATGCGCGGACGCAAGCACTGGCTGGCATTCACAGCGAAGCCCAAGGGTGAGCTGGTGTGTGACGCGGGCGCTGTGCGCGCCCTGAGTGAGCGCGGACGTAGCCTACTTCCCGCCGGCGTCGTCGAGACCCGCGGCCGCTTTGGCGTCGGCGACCCGGTCGAATGCCTCGCACCGAACGGTGCCGTTTTTGCGCGCGGACTCACCGGTTACTCGTCCGAAGACGTGGTGCGCATCAAGGGCGCTTCCACGAAGCAGATTGAGCAGGTGCTAGGCTTCTCGAACGGCAGCGAGGTGATCCACCGGGACGACCTGGTTCTCCTCGAAGAGCGTTCCTGACGCGACACACCCGCGGAACGGAGACTCCATGAGCCTTGAGCAACAGATCCATGAACTGGCCCGCGCCACCCGCGACGCTTCTCGCATCGTGGCCGCGATGTCTTCGGACCAGAAGAATGCGTGGTTGCTGCGCGCGGCCGAACGCCTCGAAGCAGCCAAGGACGCGATCCTGGTCGCCAACGAGCGCGACATTGCCGGTGCGCAGGAGAAGGGCCTCGCCGCGCCGATGGTGCGTCGGCTCAAGCTGGCGGGCGGGAAATGGGAGACCATGATCGACGGCCTTCGCCAGGTTGCGGCGCTCCCCGACCCTGTCGGTGAAGTCAGCGAGATGCGCGTGCGACCGAATGGCCTGCGCGTCGGTCGCCAACGCATTCCGCTCGGCGTCATCGCGATGGTGTACGAATCTCGCCCCAATGTGACGGTGGATGCCGCCGCACTGTGCGTGAAAGCCGGCAACGGCGTCATCCTTCGCGGCGGAAGCGAGTCATTCCACGCAAACCAGGCACTTGGGGTGGAGCTGCGTTCGGCGCTCGAGGATGTCGGGGCTCCGGCCGACGCCGTCTCGGTCGTGCCCACGACCGATCGCGCCGCCATCGACCACTTCTTGAAGCTCGACCAGTTCATCGACCTGGTGATTCCGCGCGGGGGCAAGAGCCTCGTCCGAAAGCTGAAGGCCGAGAGCACGATCCCGGTCATCGCTCACGACGAAGGCGTTTGCCACGTGTTCCTCGACGCCAGCGCCGACGTCGAGATGTCGAGAAGCATCGTGGTCGACTCGAAGCTCACGCAGATGGCGGTCTGCAACGGACTCGAAACATTACTGTGTCATGAGGCCGCGGCCGAGCGCGTCTTGCCGACCGTGCTGAAGGCCCTGCACGAGCAGGGCGTCGAACTGCGCGGCTGCGAGCGAACCTGCGAAGTCTTTGCCGAAGCCGTCCCTGCCGCGGACGCGGATTGGTCAGCCGAGTACCTCGACAAGATCCTGGCCGTTCGCGTCGTGCGCGATATCGACGAAGCGATCGCGCACATCCAGGAGTACGGCAGCGAGCACACGGACAACATCGTGACCAACGACTACGCAAACAGTCAGACCTGGTTGCGACGGGTCAACTCATCCACGGTCGGCGTCAACTGCTCAACCGCCTACTCGGACGGCTACCGGCTCGGCCTCGGCGCCGAGATCGGAATCTCGACCAGCAAGCTGCATAGCTTCGGACCGATGGGTCTCGAAGAACTGACCACGCGCAAATTCATCCTCTACGGGGATGGCCAGCTCGCTTGATGCACACGCCATGACGGTGCGCGGCGGCGTGGACACGGCCACCAGGCCCGGCGGGATCGGGGTCCTGGGCGGGACCTTCAACCCGATCCACCGCGGCCACATCCATGCTGCGCTTGCGGTCATCGAGGCCCTCGGCCTCGAACGCGTGGTGCTGGTGCCCGCTGCGGTGCCCCCGCTCAAGCAAAGTGGCGATGCGATCATGGCCCCGGCGGAGGCCCGTCTCGCCTGGGCCGAACTCGCGGCTGCAGAGCATGCGCAACTCTCGGTCGACCCACTCGAACTCGACCGCGTCGGGCCCTCCTACACCCTCGAGACGATCAAGATCCTGGCGGAACGCTGGGGCCAGCCGCCGGTCTTCCTGATTGGCCATGATGCGTTCATCGACTTGCCCTCGTGGCGGGCGCCGGAGACGCTCCTTACCTTGTGCCACGTCGCGGTCATGACGCGGCCCCCGGTACGAGACGGTTCGATCGCAGCCTGGCTTCCAGCCCCGCTCGATCTGCCCTTTGCATTCTCCGAGGACGGTCAGGTTGCGCGGCACCGAACCGCTGGAACCTGGATCCGAAGGCTCGCCATCAACGCGCTCGACATCTCCGCCACCGAAGTCCGCCGACGACTCGCCGCCGGTGAACCGGTGGGGGCATTGCTGCCCGATCCCGTCGCCGATGCCGTTGTGGCCAGCGGCCTCTACGCTCCCGTCTCCCCCTCCCAGGAAAACACCCCTTGACCGACACATCCTCCGTTCTCGAACTCGCACGGCCGCTGTGCGAAGCGGCACTCGAACTGAAGGCCGCCAATATCGTGGCCCTCGACGTGCGGGAGCTATCGGCCTTCGCAGATGCCTTCATCATCGCCACCAGCACGTCGGACCGGCACGCGCGGGCGATCGCCGACAAGGTGATCGAGACCGCCAAGAAGGGCGCCGGGAATGTGCTCGGTGTCGAAGGGTACGCAGAGGGTGAGTGGATCCTGATCGACCTCAACGACGCCATCGTGCACGTCTTCCGGGGCGAAGCCCGTCTCCACTATGACCTCGACCGACTCTGGGGCGATGCTGCTGTCGTCTTCGAGAGCGACGACCGCAAAGACGGCGCCGAGAATCTCGAGGCCGAAGAGGCCGGCGCGTGACGGAGCGAGCACCGGTCGTCCTGATCGTGCTCGACGGCTTCGGCCTCGGCGACGGCGGTCCCACAGATTCTACGGCGGTCGCGCACACGCCCTTCTTCGATCGTGCGCACGCGGACTTTCCGATGGCCAGCATCGAGACCAGCGGCGAGTCCGTCGGCCTCCCACCCGGCCAGATGGGCAACTCTGAAGTCGGCCACATGACGCTAGGCGCCGGCCGCATCATCGACCAGGACATGAGCCGCATCGGCAAGGCATTGGCCGCCGGCGACGCCGCACATAACGCTATCTTGCAGCAGGCCTTCTCGGCCGTCGCGGAGAGCGGCGGACGGCTTCACCTGATGGGCCTGCTCTCCGACGGCGGCGTGCATTCGCATCAGTCGCACCTCGAAGCCTTGCTGGCCGAGTGTGCGCGCCAGGGCGTAGCGCCCGCCTTGCACTGCTTCCTCGACGGTCGCGACACGCCGCCCAGGAGCGGCCATGGCTTCGTCGAAGCCCTGCTCCCCCACGTCGATGCCTGTGGCGGTCAGGTGGCCACCGTCATCGGCCGCTACTGGGCCATGGACCGGGACAACCGCTGGGAACGCGTGCAACGCGCGTTCGACGCCATGGTCTTGGGCCAGGGAACCCCGGCGGAGTCTCCCCTCGAGGCCGTCGCCCAGAGCTATGCGGCCGATGTCACCGACGAGTTCATCGAGCCGACCGTGATCGCGGGCGGGGTGCCGATCCAATCCGGCGACGCCGTTCTCTTCTTCAACTTCCGCGCCGATCGTGCGCGCGAGATCACGGCAGTCCTGGCGAACCAGTGCCCCGAGCGTTGGGATGCAACGTTCGATCGGCGCACGGCGCCGGATCTGGCCGCATTCATCTGCCTGACCGCCTACGACGCCGAGTTCGATCTACCCGTGGCATACCCGAAACGTGCTCCCGAGCACATCCTCGGCGAGATCGTCGCGGGCGAAGGCCTCTCCCAGCTTCGCATGGCAGAGACCGAGAAGTACGCCCACGTAACGTTCTTCTTCAATGGCGGAACCGAGGAGCCGTACCCTCGCGAGGAGCGCGTGCTCGTTCCGTCGCCGCGAGATGTGGATACCTACGACCACAAACCAGAGATGAGCGCGCTCACGCTGACCCAGAAGCTGCTCCAACTCCTCAGCGACGGCGACTACGGTTTCGTGCTCATCAACTACGCCAACCCGGACATGGTCGGACACACTGGCGTATTGCCGGCGGCCGTCAAAGCGGTCGAAACGATCGATCAGTGCCTCGAGCAGGTCATCGAACGGGTTCGTTCGCTAGGCGGCGACGTGCTGATCACGGCCGACCATGGCAACTGCGAAGTCATGGTCGACCCTGCGACTGGCGAACCGCACACGGCGCACACCACGAACCCCGTTCCGATCTGGTGGATCGCGAGCGAGCCGAACGCGCGAGGCCTTCGGGACGGCGGACTGGCCGATGTCGCCCCCACCGTGCTCGAACTGATGGGCCTCCCGGTGCCCTCCGAGATGACCGGCCGAAGCCTCCTGACCGGCGACTGACCGGCTGCGTCCACCACCGCCCGGCTGCGGTCCTGCCACGCCGGACGGTGCTGCAGTTTCGTTCCGCCATGTGGCGGCCCTGGGCTTCGGCCCTCCTCGATACCTTCTTTCCCCCGGTCTGTGCGGCCTGCGCCAGCGACACTGACGGCCCGGCGCTGTGCGTGATGTGCGAGGTCTTCGCCACAGCGCCGCTGCCCGATGCCCCAGCGCCCCCGCCGCTGACAAGCTGGACGGCCGCGGTGGCCTACGAAGGTGCGGCTCGCGACTGGATCCGACGTTTCAAGTTTCCACGCCCAGGGATGGCCGCACTCGACCCCGCGGCCGATGCCGTCGCCCGCGACTGGATCCAGCGAGCCGCGCGGGCGGTGCCGAGTGAGCGACCGGCCCTTGTCGTGCCAGTGCCGCTACACAACACGCGCTTGCGCGAACGCGGCTTCAATCAAAGCGCTTCGCTCGCACGAGACGCCGCCCGGGCCGTCGGCTCGAAGGCCGACTCCGTCGCGTTGCGGCGCACGCGCGCGACATCGCCCCAGGCAGAGCTCGGCCGACGTGCGCGAAAGGAGAACGTGCGGGGTGCCTTCGATGCGCAGCGCACGATCCCCGGTTGCGTCTGGCTCGTCGATGACATCGCTACCACGGGCGCGACGTTGGCGGCGGCGGCGCAAGCACTGCGCAGTGCGGGTGCGCGCGAGGTCCACGCCGTCACGCTGGCCTGGCGACCCTGGATCCGGTAGACCCTGGTTCCCGCCGCACGACGGAGATCGAATGGCTAGTTTCAAGCAGGACGTCACGCTGAGACATCAGGCGAACCTGGGCGAAGACGTCCAGGACGTCCGCTTCGAAGCGGGTGCCACAGTCGAGGTGCTTCAGGAATGGGAGAAGCACTGGCTCGTCAAGGACGGTGAGGGCCGCGTATTCAATGTCCCGAAGGACGCAATCGAGGCCTAGCGACCGGCGCTCTTCTCGCTCGCGAACACGGCTTCGAGAAGCGAGTCGCGCAGCTTTACCGGGTCGACCGGCTTCTTGAAGAGCACGGTCTTCAAGCCAGCAACGCGGCTTCGTTTGATGATGTGGTCCTTGTCATAGTGGAATGCCGTCATCATCAGGACGGGCAGGCCGGGCCGGATCTCCTGACAGCGCTGAAACAACTCGTGGCCATCCATGTTCGGCATGACGACGTCCGTGAGGACCGCGTCGAAGTCCGCCGCGTCGAGCCGGTCGAGTGCTTCGAGACCATCGCTTGCCGTGGTGACGACGCACCCGTCTGCCTCGAGGATCTCCTGCATCGTGCGCGCGATCCCCAGGTCGTCGTCGGCCACGAGGATCCGGAGACCCTGCATGCGCGGGTCCACGGTGCCCCGCTCCGCCCTGCGTTCGGAGAGGTCGATCATCTTGGCGGGGCCGATGTAGTCGACGGTCTCGTAGTGCTCGGCTTCAGCCATGTCGGTCAGGCGTTGAAGGATGGTGGCCACGCGGCCGATCTCGCGGCGCATGGCGTCGACCCGCTCGATCTCGACACTCGAGTCCGCATCACCCGCCAGGCGCTCGATGTCGCGTTCGAGCAGTTCGGCCTGATTCAGGATCACGGCCAGCGGATTGTTGATCTCGTGGCTCAGGCCGATCGCGACTTCGCCCAGGGTGGCGAGTTGATCGCGGGCCAGGATCGCGCGGATATCCTTCGCAAACCCGATCGTGCCGTCCTCATGGCCGTCCGCGGCGTAGAGGATCGTCCCCGTGATCGCGACCGGGATCTCTTCGCCCGTCTTCGTGACGAACGCGGTCTGGATCGAAGACGCGACGCCCTTGCCGCCGAACTCCGACCCACGCATGCACGCCATCACGCGCTTCGCCTCGTCGAGGGAGCTGTAGAGCCGATGGACCGGCTCCCCCATGATCTCGTCGGCCGAATAACCGAGGAGCTGCGAGGCGCCGTCGTTGTAGAACGCGACCGTGCCACCGGGGTCGGTAGCGACGACGACATCACTCGTTCGAGTGACGAACTGCTCGAGGCGTTCCTTGCTGAGGGCCATCCGGTTCCTTGGGGGGGCGGGGCCCGGAAAGCGTAGCGATTCGTTTCGCGCGCACCGAGCGGAAACTCAAGGCGGGGCCGGCGCGTCACCCGGGGCGGCCGCCCTCCAGCCATGACCGACAGTCAGGGGACAGGGCGCGAGCGCAAGCAGCGTCGTACTGGGCGAGTTCGGGCTCGCTCAAGAGCGTTCGCCAGTGCCCGTTCTCACCGCGGTTCATGAAGGTCTCCGAGCCGCCCTTCCACGCCGCGCCTGCTCGGGGGACATAGCGATCCGCATTCCGCTTCATGTCGGCGAATGACACCCGTTCGACGATTCCGTTCCACGCCTCCTCGGGCACGTCGACCTCCAGGAACGCCGCAATCCGACGCACCTCGGCTTCGCGATCCTTCAGCAGATCGTCGAAATGAACCAGCAGCACATTGTCCAGATGCCGGTAGTTCCACCACGACTGGACATTGTGGAGGTGCGACCAATAGGGCCAGCCATCCGATTCGTCTTCGAACCAGCCGCGCGTGATCCACTGGTTCCAGAACCAGTGGAGGTCGCCCGCGGGCTTCGGGAAGGGGTCCCCGACCCTGGCCGCAACATTGTTCAGTTCCTCGAAGTACGCGTCCGTATGGTGGCTGTAGTGGTTCCAAAGCGAGACGAAGACATCGCGCGGATCGCGAGACACGTAGACGTGCTTCTGGATCGGGTCGTAGGGGAACGCATCGAGGGGCAGATGGGTCTTCAGGAAACGCCGGTGTTCCTGACCCGCAAGCCGTTCGAGGATGACCTCGAGTGGCGTGCGGCGGTTGTCGAGCCAGGGGGACATCACCGCCGGATCCGCCGGAAAAACGCCGTCGGGAAACAGCAGGTTCGCGACGATCGCCTGCATCCACGTCGTCCCGGACTTGTAGGAACTCGCAACGATGATGTCGCTGGGGCGGCGCTCGAAGAAGTCCCACCGCGTGCTGTCGAAGTGGTGGTTCTGATAGCGACGCGTGCGCTGCGGAAGACCCGTCATCGCGGCGCGCTATTCGTTCTCGGCCAGCCAGCGCTCGCAGTCGATCGCGGCCATGCAGCCCGAACCCGCCGCCGTCACCGCCTGCCGATAGACCGGGTCCATGGCATCGCCACAGGCGAAGACCCCTTCGATGTTGGTTCGCGACGTCCCGGGCTCCACCTTCAAGTACCCGACGTCGTCGGTCTCGAGCTGTCCGGCGAAAAGGTCGGTGTTCGGCTTATGCCCGATCGCGATGAACAGCGCTTCGATGGCGGTGTCGGTCGTTTCATCTGTCTTGAGGTTCCGCGTCCGCACGCCGGTCACGAACTCGTCGCCGAGCACCTCGTCGACTTCGGAGTCCCATAGGAATTCGATTTTCTCGTGCGCCAGCGCGCGATCGGCCATGATCTTCGATGCGCGCAGCTCATCGCGACGGTGGATGACCGTGACGCGAGGGGCATAGCGCGTAAGGAAGAGCGCTTCCTCCATCGCTGTGTCGCCGCCACCGACAACGGCCATTTCCTTGTCGCGGAAGAGTGCGCCGTCGCAGGTCGCGCAGGCCGATACGCCCCGGTTCGTGAGTCGCTCTTCGGAGTCGATCCCGAGCCACTTGGCGGTGGCCCCCGTCGCCACGACAACGGCGTCCGCGAGGTAGGCCCGCTCTTCGGTCTCGACCCGGAACGGCCGCTTCGAGAAGTCGACGCTCGTTGCGTCTTCGAAGAAGATCTTCGTGCCGAAGCGCTCGGCCTGTTTCTGGAAGTGGTCCATCAGGTCCGGACCGGTCACGCCATCGGGAAAGCCTGGATAGTTCTCGACTTCGGTCGTGATCATGAGCTGACCGCCGAATGTCAGGCCGGCCAACATCACGGGCTCGAGCTCCGCGCGCGCGGCGTAGATCGCGGCCGTGTAGCCCGCGGGGCCGCTCCCAATGATGACCAACTTGACGTGCTCGGCTTCCATCGTCGCTTCCTTTTCGCTTGCAAGCGTTCCTTCGGTCTCGGCCTCCGACGCGATCAAGGCGTCGAGCCTCCCAGCACTCTCGAGGGCCGCGAGGTCGTCGAAGCCGCCGATGTGCGCGCCGTCGATGAAGATCTGGGGAACGGTTCGGCGGCCGCCCGCGCGCTCGACCATCTCGGACGCCCGCGCAGGCTCCTGCTCCACATCGATCTCTTCCCACTGCAAGCCCTTGTCCTCGAGGAGTCGCTTGGCGTGCTGACAGAAGGGGCACCAGGACTTCGCGTACATCTCGATCTGGGGCATAGCGTCCTCTCTGGGGCCGTTGGCAGGGGCGCGGAAGGTACCCAGTGGGGTGTGTGCCTCGCCAGCAAAGTCAAACTACGGAGCGAATTCAGCGGGGAAAGGCCCCTAGAGCGGCTCCGTGATCGGCAACTCTTCCCAGAGGAGCTGAAGAAAGGTGCCGATGAAGAATGCCAAGAAGCTCATCAGCAGGACCGCGGACGGGAACGCGACCAGCGGTTCGATGCCCATGATCCGCGGCAACTCCCCGACCCAGGGCTCCACCGTCCGCAGGGAGGCGAGGGAGGCCATCCCCGCATCCGGACCCCAGTTGCGGCCGGTCATCAGGGGGCCCAGCAAGGTCGTCACCAGCAGTCCGAACGCACCCGCCTGGATCAGGCCGAGGAGAACGAGATTCCGCGCGCGCTCGAACGCAAGTTGCGGGTCGCCAAGCTTCCGCTGCACTTCGACATAGATGTAGAGGAACGTGGTCGTCCCCAGCATCGCGGCGACAGCCAATAAGTAGAAAGGGGCTTGCTCAGCGAGGTCCCAGACTTCGTCGATCATGAACACCGGCAGATAGCCAACGATGATTCCGGCACCGATTCGAGGGACCGACGTGTGGAAGAAGGTCAGGTCCTTGCGCCACAGGAAACCGACCCCGAGAAACCAGACGGCCGCCGCCAGGACCGCGAGCACCTCGAGCGATACCCACCAATCAAAGAACTGCGGAGCATCTTCGTACAGGAAGATCGCGAACAGGAACGGCAGGGAGGGAAGAATCAATGCGAGCGCGTACATTCGCCCGCTGTGAAGCGTGAGTCGGCGATCGGGATCCGACGCATTCCGACGCAGCGCTTCGGAGTGCTGCCGCACCACGGCCGCGTGGTGCACGTCGTACTGGTGCAGAAACCATCGCTCGAGTTTCGACAGGAGTCGCAGAGTGTCCCGACCGCTCCGACACAAGAACGGGGCCAGCTCGCGGCCTCGGTTCGCCCGGGCGACACCGGGCGCGACCGCACGCAGCACTTCGGAAGCGCGATCGGCAAAGGGCGAGTTCTCGGTTTCGAACGCCCGATTGCCTTCGTCGAGACAAACGTCTTCGAGCCAGCGATGATAGGCGCGCTCGGCTGCTCCCACGACGTGGCCATCGATCTCCTCGGCATCACCCTTCGCGATCGCATAGAAGAAGGAGAAGTCGAACGGATCCCTGGATGACTCGGCCCGGGTACTTCCTTCGACGTAGGCGGCCAGGAAGTCCTCCGAAACACGGGCCTCTACCACGACGCCCATTGCCCGGTTCGCGAGTTCGCGCAGGTGGAACATCGACAGCACCAGCCGCGGGTGCTCCGTGAGCGATTTGTCCGAGATGAAGCGCTGCGCGATGAGGGCGAAGACAGCGATGTCCTCGGCGACACGGCCCTGCGCGCCGCTCCCGTCGAGCCGCTCGAGAAGTTCTTCCAGAACCGAAGGCAACGCGCCTAACAACCGGAAGATCAGCTCTTCCGCGTCGCGTCGCCCAGCGCGTGGGTGCAGCCGACGGGGGTTCGTCCAGAGGTCTTCGAATCGCAGATAGAGTTCCGTCGGATCGTGGCGATCGGCGTGGAACGAGAATGTCTCCGGAAAGACGCTCTGGAAGCCGTTGCCCCGGTCAGCCTCGAAGCGCACTTCCCGTGCATGGAAGGCGAATGTGAAGCGGCACACGAGACCCAGGCGTTCGATCCGGAAGTCGAGCCGCGGAATGCCGCTGCCGGGAGCGTTCGTCGACGCCTCGGACGCCATTCCTCTAAAGGACCAGCTGCTTGGGGTTCTCGCCGGACTCGTAGTAGGCCTCGACCCGACGGCCGAGTTCACGAACGCGCTCGGGCAACCGTTCGCCCAGCGGCCAACGCTCCGAAGCGACCCGCATCCGGTTCATCAGGACCTGGGCATCCGGGAATTCCTCGGTGGCGAGTGCATCGTCGGCCGCGAGCCAGTACTCGATGGCCGTCAGCGTACGAGAAGCGCGATCGCTGAGTTCTCCCATCCCCGGCGTGGCGATACCGGCGGTGCGGACTTCGTCCTGCAGGGCCGCGATCGCCTTCTCGCTCTCGATGAACCGCGGCCGCAGCCCCTGCTCGCTCTCGCCGTCGACGAGCCCCTCGACGATGTCCTCGAACCTTCGGCGTAGCGGTTCATGCGAGATCTCTTTTGCCAGGATCACCTGCCCGATCGCCGGGCCGTCGCCACTCTCCAGCGGGTGCATCGACAGTCGAAGCTTCACGCCCCCTGCGACCGGGAGTTCGAGGTCCTGGTAGCCGCGCTCGGTCTGGTCATCGCCCTTGGCAGCCGCGACCTTCTCCATCAACGCCGGTGGCACGACCTCGCTGAGCAGCTTGCCATGGGCGTGCTCGGTGATTCCCAGGTAATCGGCCGCTGGCCGGTTCACGGCGCGAACGATGCCCTCGGAATCGACGGCGACTGCGCCCATTCCCAGGTGATCCATGACGGCTTCGAGAAAATGGTTCGAGTCCCGTAGATCCGAAACCAGCCGCTCATTCTCACGTTCGAGCTCGTAGTGCTCGACCGCGCGCCGGATGACCTGGCGGAGTTGGTCCGGTTCCCACGGCTTCGTGATGTAGGCATAGACGTGGCCGTCGTTGATCGCGTGGATGATCGCGTCCATGTCAGCGAAGCCGGTCAGGATGATCCGGACCGTATCCGGATGGCGCTGGAACACTTCCGTCAGGAACTCGACACCCGTCATCTCAGGCATCCGCTGGTCGGACAACACGACGGCGACTGGACCTTCGCGGTCGAGGAGTTCCAGCGCCTTCACGGCGGACGTGGCCGTCAGGACGTCGTAGTCGTCCTCGAACGTAAACGTCATCGTCTCGAGGATCGCTTCCTCGTCATCGACGACCAATAGGCGGGGGCGCTCGGACATCGGAAGTGACCCTAGCACCGGGGCGCGTGGAGGGCGCCTCAGTAGCGTTCGGATGCCACGAGATCGGCCATTCGGTGGCCCCACTCGCCGTCCCAGCGCTTCAGGATCTCCTCTCCCGGGCTGGTGCCGCGCTCCACGATCTCGGCGACCGGATCGAGGAACCCGCGCTCATCGCGGTCGTCTGCGCCACCGCGGTGGTCGATGCGGGCAAGGCCGTCCGAGGAAAGTGCCAACAGCTCGCGCGCCAGGTCACGGACCAGACGGCCCCCGATCGTGGCGGCCATGCCGTGCCGGGCCACTTCCTCGATCGATGCCACGCGCTGTTCGAACGCCCAGTCCTTCACCAGCTCCCAGGCGCCAGCCATGGCATCGTCGTCATAGAGCAGGCCCTTCCACAGCGCCGGCAGTGCGCAGATCAGGTCCGGCGGCACCGCGTCGGCGCCGCGTACCTCGATGAACTGCTTGCACCGGACTTCGGGGAATAGCGTCGTCAGGTGCGTCGACCAGTCTTCCAGCGTCGCGCTTTCGCCCCCGAAGCCGCGCTCCATGAACTGCCGGAATGTCATGCCGTTGGCGGCCTGGTACGTCCCGTCACGGACGACGAAGAACATCGGAATGTCGAGGGCCCACTCCGCGTAGTCGGCGTATCCGAAGCCGGCTTCGAAGACGAACGGCAGCATGCCGCACCGATCCGGGTCGGTGTGGCGCCAGATATGGAGTCGCCGTGAGATGTACCCGGACGGCTTGCCGCGGTAGAGGGGCGAGTTGGCGAAGATTGCGGACACGATCGGTGTCACGCCCATGGCCATCCGCATCTTGTTCGCCATGTCGGCTTCGGAGGAGAAATCGAAGTTCGCCTGCACCGTCGCCGTCAGGTGCATCATGTGAAGCGGCAGGTCGGCCTTCGTGGGAAGGTAGGCGCGCATGATGTCGTAGCGGCCCTTGGGCATGTGCGGGATCTCGTCCACGTCGTGGATCGGATTTGCGCCGAGTGAGAGCCAGACCAGCCCCAGCGGCTCTGAAACGCGACGAATCAAGTCGAGGTGCGCCTGGAACTCCGCACAGGTGTCGTAGATCCGGCGCAGCGGCGCGCCCGAAAGCTCGAACTGGCCCCCCGGTTCGAGCGTGATCGAAGCGCCGTCCTTCGTGAGGGCAATGACGTTCTCGCCTTCGGCGGTCGGCGTCCAGCCATCCGTTTCCTGGATGCTGCGCAGCAATGCGCCGATACCGGCTTCACCCTCGTAGGGCACCGGCTCGAGCGTACCCTCGCGTAGACCCACCTTCTCGTGTTCAGTCCCGATCAACCAACGCTCGCGCGGCTTCTCGCCAGCGCGAAAGAACGGGATCAGGTCGTCACGGCTCGAGACCGGGGTCGAATCGCCGGAAGCGGCTCCGCTCAATGGGGCTCCAAAGCTAGGCGCAGGTTCACGCGGGGGAGTCCCGCGATCTGGGCTACGGCGTGGCAGCCTCTTCGAGAAATTCCTCGAGAAAGCCGACCAACGCGTTGTCGATTTCAGGTGTCGCATCGACCGGGAAGCTCTTGCACGGCCCCTCGGTCTTTCCGGTACGGAACGGACCCACCAACGTGACCTCGCCCTTGCTCTTCACGGTGACGATCGCCTTGTAGCGTCCGCGCTCGAGTGCGAATTCCACAGCGCGCACGTGTTTGTCGTCGAGCCGCGGTGCGCTGATCGAGATGTCGGCGAGGTGCTCGGAACCCGCCGACGCGACCGCGTCGCGGTACGCATCAAGACCGGCGGAAACCGCCGCATGGAGAGCCGCGGCGTTCTTGTGCGCGGTCGCCATGGCATCGGCGTGCGCTGCCTCGCGTTCGCCGAGCCGCTGGCCGACTTCGGCCAGACGTTTCCGAAGGTCCTGGCTCATGGGCGGCAAGGTTTGCACACTCGGCGCCATCGCGCCGAAGGCACCGCGGTTGACCGCGTCACAGCAGGTTGCTGCAGTCCTCGAAATAGCCGCATCGCGGGCATCGGATCTTGCAACTCCGGCCGGTCAGCCGCGACGAACACGCGAGGCAGAAGAACTCATGGTCCGGGCGCACGTCGCACTCAGTTCCCTGAGGTAGGGCCAGATCGGCGAGCTCGCGGTCGGCGCGTTGCGTAGACGCACCAAGGCTGGTGCGCGGCCTTTCCCCACGACTCCCCATGCCCGCATCAACCCGAGCGGTGGGCAGGACTAGCTACCCGCTTCTTGGGTAACGACCCGTAGCGGCCGCGGATCCATCGTGTCGAGGTAGGTGTCGCGCTGCGCCAGGAACTCGGGCATGAGCGATGCCGAGATCGGATCGCCGGGCGGGGTCTGGACACCCGCCGGATTGATGTACTTCCCGTGGTGCTGCATCCGGAAGTCGAGGTGTGGGCCTGTCGCGACGCCGGTGGAACCCACGTAGCCGACGACCTGCTTCTGGCGGACGCGGTCGCCGACCGCGAGGCCCTTCGGGAAGCGCGAGAGGTGGCCGTAGTAGGACACGTAGCCATTGGCGTGGCGCACCTTCACGGTCTTGCCGAGTCCGCCCAGCACACCGCGATAGATCACGTTGCCATTGGCCACGCTCCAGACCGGTGTCCCGGTCGAGGCGGCGTAGTCGATGGCCGGGTGCGGCCGGCGCACCTTGTGCACCGGATGGAGCCGGCTCGATGTGAAGTGCGAGCTGATGCGTCGATAGTTGAGCGGCGCACGCAAGAACTGACGCTCGACCGAGGAGCCGTCGAGCCGGTAGTAGCCGCTGCGCTCCTCGGACGTCTCGAAGTAGATGGCGTCGTAGTCGGCGTCCGCGTTCGAGTAGCGAGCCGCCAGGATCCGACCGGGGCCCAGGTACTCCTCGCGGCCGTTCTCGACCAGGGTCCGGCGCTCGTACAAGACGCGGAACTCATCACCCGGCCGAACGTTGCGAGAGAAGTCGACGTCCCACGCGAAGATCTCGGCGAAGTCGTGAGACAACTCGCCACTCTCACCGAGTTGCTGCATCGCGACGTAGAGGCTGGACTGCACGATGCCGGCGAGCCGGGCGGTGCGGATCTCGATCTCGGGTTCGTAGGCACTGGCGACGAGGGCGCCCTCGGCGGCGTCATCGCGGCGCAGGACGTAGCGTTCGATCGACGAGCGCGTGTACCGGAACTCGACGAGGTCACCGCTGTCGTCGCGACCCATCCAGAATTCGTCCCCGGGCCGCGAGTATCGGAAGTCGAAGACCGGACGCATTCCCTCTGCGATCGTGTGAACGGTCGAAGCCGAGATGCCACGGGAACGAAGTGCTGCGGACAGCGTCTGGTTCCGTCGCAGGCTTCCTTCCACCACATCCAATACAGGAAGGACGACGGGCGGAACCGAAGCCGTTTCGTAGACCGCCTCGGTAAGCGCCTCCGACGCCGGCGCCTTCTCTGCAACACTCGGGTCCACGACGGCCAGCGGCGTTTCAGCGGGGTCGTCCTGCACGATCTGCGTCACGATGAACCCGGCAAACAGCACGCCGAACGCGAGACCGATCCAACCCGCGGCGTCTAGCAGGCTGGGCGACTGGGACCCGCCGTCGGGCCCATGCGCGGGACTCACTTCAGTCTCGGATTCCTGGCCGGAATGCACTCGCTTCTCCATGCCACACTCTTCGGCACGCGCGAGCCCATGCTAAAACCAACCACGGTTGGAGGAACCCCGTGAATTCACTGATGCCCCGCGCACTGACGACCGCAACGATGCGGCGGTGGCGGAGTGGGTTCGTGGTCGCGTTGGTCTCTGCCGGGCTACTTGCTTGCGCCGGTACTCCCCAGATAGCTCCGGCCGTCCAGCCCGGAAGCGACGGAGAGTATCCCTCTCCGATCGCCGATTGGCGAGGGTCCGCGGCCGAGATCCTTGCAGGCGCGATCCGGCTGAAGACCGTTAACCCCCCGGGGGATGAAGCGCTACTGGCGAAGTGGCTGTCCCGGGTCCTGGAACAAGAGGACGGGATCGAGAGCCGGGTCGTGTCGCTCGAGGGGGCCAACAGCCGTCGCGCGGCACTCTGGGCCCGGGTACCGGGGAACGGCTCCAAGCCGCCGCTGGTGCTGCTGTCCCATCTCGACACCGTCCCCGCGGATGCCGACGCCTGGACCGTGGACCCCTTCGCCGGCATCGTGGGCGGCGGTTTCGTGGTCGGACGGGGCGCCCTCGACGCCAAGGGCGTGACGATCGTGCACCTCCTGACCCTGGTTGCGCTGGCGCGCCGGGATGCGCCGCTCGATCGCGACATCATCCTGCTGGCCACGCCCGACGAGGAGGCCGGCGGACTCCACGGTGCCGCGCGGGTGGCCCGGGATCGCCTCGACCTGCTTGGGGGGGCCGAGTACCTGCTCACCGAGGGCGGTGGAATCCAGCCCAGCGTCGCTGGCCAACCCGATCTGTGGGGGGTCGCGTTCACCGAGAAGACGCCCTGTTGGCTCGACGTCACCGCCCGTGGCCTCCCAGGACACGGCTCGACGGGTGGCCAGCATGCGGCACCCGCGCGACTCGCCGAAGCATTGGCCCGACTCGCGCATCTCGACGCACCGATCCAGGTCGTTCCGTCCGTGGCCCTCATGTTCGAAGCGCTGGCACCACTCGCGGCCGAAGACGTCCGCAGCCACTTCGCCCAACTCCGAGGCGCCCTCGCCCTCCACCCCGAGTTTCGCGAGCGCTTCCTGTCCGATCCGGGTCGCGCTGCCCTGGTTCGGAATACCGCGGTGGTCACGACCCTACGCGCAGGCGAAAGCGTGAACATGGTGCCCGCGAGCGCGCACGCCAGCATCGATGCGCGACTGCTTCCGGGTGAATCCTGCATCGCCTTTACCGAACAGGTCCGACGCACGGTCGGCGCCGAAGTCGAGGTCGAGATCCGGCTCGCCTTCGACGCTGCCGAGTCGCCGATCGACACGGCATTGATGGGCGCCATCAAGCGCGTCGCCGCGCGCCAGGAGCCGCCGGGCGTGGCGCTCCCTCGCGTGATCGCGGGCTTCACCGATGCCCATTGGTTCCGCGGGCTCGGCATTACCAGCTACGGCTTCGTGCCGCGGCGGCTGCGCCCGATTGAAACCCGCGGCATCCACGGCCCGAACGAACGAATCTCCCTCGACAACTTGACGTTAGGCGTCGAGACCCTGGTCGAGATCCTGGAAGAACTCGACGCCCAACCGTGATCGGAGAAGCGCATTGGAACTTCAATGGGACGCGATCGGTGCGGTCGGCGAGATCCTGGGCGCGGTCGCCGTCATCGCCACGCTCATCTACCTCGCGCGAGAGCTGGCGCACACCCAGAACAGCGCGCAACTAACGGCTTCAGAGCGCCTGATTCGCGCGTTCGACGACGTGAACCGGCTGGTACTCACCGACGCCAGCGTCCGTGAGATGCTCATCCTGAGGGACGAGCCCACGGATACCCAGCGGGAACAGCTCTATGTGTTCGCCGTACTCAAGTGCAACATGTGGATGTCGGCCCAGGACGCCCAGGATCGCAACCAGATCTCCGCCGAGCTCTACGCCGGCGCCGCCAAGGACGTGCACATGGTCCTGCTGCAGTGGCCGATCCTGATCGACTCGTTCCGGCTCTGGCTGGAGCGCTACCCCGAAGTCAGCGACGGCGGGATCTTCGAGCCCCTCCGAGAAGCGGTCCGTAACCTGGAACGCGCGCCCTAGGCGAGGAACCAGTGCCCAACACAACGAAGCGATGGCTCATGACAGCGGCCGTGTTGCTCCTCGCGGTGCCGACGCTCGGCTGCGGGTCCTCGACCACCGCCGATTGTGCACCGGCCTCGGGCGGAGCTGACACCACGTGGCCCAGCTACGGCAACGACGCCGGCGGCACCCGGTACTCGCCAGTTGGCGACATCAACCGACAGAACGTCGGCTGCCTCGAAGAAGCCTGGACGTACCGGACCGGAGACCTTCCCGACTCCCGGGGCCCGCACGAGTCTTCGCTCGCTTCAGAGGTCACACCCGTCCTCGTCGACGACCGCCTCTTCTTCTGCACGCCTTACAACCGGGTGATCGCACTGGACCCGATCACCGGGAAGGAGGACTGGAGCTTCGACCCCGAGATCAACCTCGACGGGAGATACAGCAACCAACTCGTGTGCCGGGGAGTGACGCCGTGGACGGACCCTGCGCCGACACCGGGCGAAGCCTGCGGACTAACGATCTTCACGGCCACGAATGATGCGCGTCTGATTGCCTTGGATAGCGAGACCGGCGAACCGTGCACGTCATTTGGAACCGATGGCATCGTCGATCTCAATCCGGGCGTCGGCCGACAAGCGTGGCGCGGGGAATACCAGGTGACTTCACCGCCGGCCGTCGGCAATGGCGTGGTCGTCGTGGGCTCTGCGATCTCGGACAATCAGCGCTCCGACGCGCCGAGCGGCGTCGTCCGCGGGTACGACGCGCGCACTGGGGAGCTGAAGTGGGCCTGGGATCTTCGGCCGCCGGGCTTCGTTCCGGATCCGGATCGCGTATCAGAGCAGGGATACGCGTTGGGAACCCCCAACGTCTGGGCACCGATGGCCATCGACGAGGAGCGAGACCTGCTCTTCGTCCCAACGGGAAACCCCGCTCCCGACTATTTCCGCGGGGGCTCGAACCTCGACCACTACGGAAGCTCCGTGGTCGCGTTGGAGCTTGGAACCGGGCGCGTCGTCTGGAATTTCCAGACGGTGCACCGTGACCTGTGGGACTTCGACGTTCCCGCGCAACCGACATTGTTCGATCTCCAACGTGACGGCAGACCGATACCGGCGTTGGTACAAGGCACCAAGATGGGGCTGCTCTTCGTCCTTCATCGTGAGACCGGAGAACCATTGTTCCGGGTCGAGGAACGACCCGTGCCGCAGACACCGGTACCGGGCGAGACGCTCTCGCCCACCCAGCCTTTTCCGGTCAGGCCATTGCCACTCGTGCGCCACTCACTCACGCCCGACGAGGCTTGGGGCTTCACGCCGTTCGATCGCGGCTCGTGTCGCAGGCAGTTGGAAGCCCTGCGCTTCGATGGTGTCTACACGCCGCCGAGCCTCCAGGGGTCGCTCATGGTTCCGGGCAACGCCGGCGGAACGAACTGGGGGGGCGTCGCCGTCGATCCCGTGCACCAGCGGCTGATCGCGAACGTCCAGGACTTCCCCTGGGCCGTCGCCCTGGAGCCGCGCAGCGAAACGCCGGCCGAACCATCCCTCGAGCGCGACGAGTACGCGGAGCACGCGCCTATGGAGGGTACTCCGTACACCATGCGGCGATGGCGCGTCTTCTCGCCGCTCGGTGTTCCCTGCAGCCCTCCACCTTGGGGCAAGCTCGCGGCCGTCGATCTCGCGACAGGTGAACTTTCCTGGGAAGTTCCGCTGGGTTCGATTCGAGATGTCGCCCCGATTCCGATCCCGGGCACGCTCGGTGTTCCCAATCTTGGCGGTCCGCTCGCGACGGGCGGCGGGCTCGTATTCATAGGCGCCGCTCTCGAGAAGACGTTCCGCGCCTTCGATGCAGAGAGCGGCGAGGAACTCTGGTCCGCTCGCCTCCCCTATGGCCCGCAGGCGACGCCCATGACCTACCGCGCCGGCGGTCGGCAGTTCGTCGTCGTTGCGGCCACGGGTTACGGCCGCGCCGGCATGGAAGCGGGTGACCAGATCATGGCGTTCTCGCTGCCCGAACGTGAGGCCACCGACTAGTCGTTAGTCGTCGGCTGCTACGAGGATGGCGGTCGCCAGGACCGTGATCGCGCGTTCCAGTTCGTCGCTCGGCGGAAGGCTCGGCGAGATGCGGATGTTGCGGTCGGCCGCGTCCTTGCCATACGGGAAGGTGGCGCCGACGGGCGTGAGCTTCACGCCTGCTTGGTCGCAGAGCTCGAACACACGCTTCGCCTTGCCCGGCTGCGTGTCGAGACTCACGAAGTACCCGCCGCGCGGCTGGGTCCAGGTAGCGAGCCCGGTACCCGCGAGCCGCTCTTCCAGGCCGCGCTGGACGGCCGCGAACTTGGGCTTCAGCAGTTCTGCGTGCTTGGCCATGTGGGCGCGCATGCCGTCCGCGTCGCCGAAGAAACGGACGTGACGGAGTTGGTTGACCTTGTCCCCACCGATCGTCTTCAGACCGCGATGCTTCTTCATCCACGCAGTGTTGTTCAGGCTTCCGCCGAAGGCCGAGATGCCTCCACCGGCGAACGTGATCTTCGAGGTGGAGCCGAAAACGAAGACGCGGTCGGGGTTGCCGGCATCCGCACAGGCCTGCAGGACGTTGGCCAGCGGATCGATGCCGTCGAGGATGTGGTGCACGACGTAGGCGTTGTCCCAGAAGATCCTGAAGTCGGGCGCCGCCGTCCTCATCGATGCCAGCGTGTTCACTTCTTCGTCGGTGAGCGTGACGCCGACCGGGTTCTGGTACTTGGGCACGATCCAGATGCCGCGAACCCGTGCGTCGTCTGCGGCCGCGCGCTGGACCGCTTCGAGGTCGAGGCCCTCCTCGCCAATCGACACGTTCAACATGCCGAGACCGAGGTGTTCAGTGAGCGCGAAGTGACGGTCGTAGCCGGGGACCGGGCACAGGATCTGGACGTCCTTGCCGTGCCACGGACCCTCACCGCCTGGAACGCCGTGCAGGACGGCGGCCGCGACCGCGTCATGCATCATGGTGAGACTCGAGTTCTCGCCGATCAGGATGCCGTCCGCTGGAACGTCGAGGATTTCGCCGAAGAGCGCGCGCGCTTCGGGCAACCCATCGGGGACGCCATAGTTCCGGCAGTCGTTGCCGTGCCCGTCGATGAAGTCGTCGGCCCCCAAGATCGTGAGCAGCGGACGCGACAGGTCGAGCTGCTCGGCACTGGGCTTTCCCCGCGTCAGGTCGAGGGCGGCCGGGTTGGCCTTCATCTTCTCGAATTCGACGCGGGCGGTCTGAATGCGGGAGGCGAGTTCGTTGGACATCGAGGCGGACATTTGGGGGGCTCCTCTGCGCTGCGGCCCGAGGGAGGATCGGTGCCGGGCCGGCGGCGAAATTAGAGGTCGCGCTCCATCACGTCCATGAACGGGCCGAAGCCCATCTCGCGCCAGAAGGCCTGGCCGGCTTCGTTCTGGCGAGCGACCTGGAGGATCACCCGGTCGGCCCCCCGTTCCTTGACCCAATCGAGCGCTGCGACGACCAGGGCACGCCCGAGGCCGGTCCGCCGGTAGGCGGGGCGGATCCAGGTGTCCTCGATCTTTCCGCGGCTCTGTTCGTGGAAGAACGCCTGGCGCCGGGCGAAACTGGCGAACAAGAAGCCGACCGGACTCGCCAGATCGGTCTCGGCCACCAGCACGAGATCGTGGCCGCCCTCGGTCCCCGCGATCAGGCGCGCCGTGAGCGCCTCGTACTCCGGATGCGGGCCGGGTTCGACCCCGAACATGCCGCCCCAGCCCGACTGCTCCTCTACGAAGCTGCGGAAGAGTTCGGCGAGGACATCGCGATCACGGGGGGTGGCGTGACGGATGCGGAACCCCGCCGGCGCCTGCATCTCAAATCTTCCGCTCGATGTCGGGAAAGCTCTTCCACACCGGCACACCGCAGAAGTGGCTGCCCTCGGTGCAGCGCGGGCGCGCGTTGCCGCTCCGCACGACGCAGGGCGGACCCACGTGGTGCATCAGCTGCGGGTGGATGGCCCGGACCTGGGCAATCTCGTCCATCGAGGCTTCGTAGATCTCTCGCTGCGCGTTGAGACAGGTGCGCATCGTCCACTTGTGGAGCTGATGCAGCAGGCTCCCGCTTTCCTCGAAACGCACGGCGAGCGCATTCGGCAGCACGTAGAGGGCGACTTCGGGCGAGACCCCGAGGCGCATCAACTCAGCGCGCGCGTGCCACTGGGATTCGATCGTTTCCTGGAAGACGGTGTGGCAGTCCGGGTTTGCCGCGATCAGGTCGGGTTCGATGACATCGGGCACCGCCGGAACCGTACGTGTCAGGAGCGGACGCGAACCCGGGACCATCCGATGCCGTTGATCCTGCGAGTCGGCGGTGTGGCTCAGCTTCTTCCGGAACGTGTAGTTCGCGTGGTTCAACGTACGCATCAGCGGCGAATGCGATGACACGTTCATGCGCTCCAGCCGATAGCGATTCTGCGACGGGTCGAGGACCAACGCGATCGCGTCCTCGTCGCTGAGGTCGGCGCGACCGAGGACGTGGCGCACGCTGTCGGCGACGACTTCGGGCCCGCGCGCGCTCCAGTCCACGAGGCGCGCACTGCGACCGTCGAGAGATTTGTCGAAGGCTTCGAGCAGTTCGAGATCGCCGTTTCCCGCGGGCGCGGCGTTGAACTCGAGCACCTCGTCTTCGGGCAGCGGGGCGTCGCCGATCACCTCGAAGAAGTCGGCGTCGAGTTTGCGCACCTCGTTCACCATCTTCTCGACGACGAGTTGGGCTTCACACGGCGCATCCGAGACAGCCGCCATCCTTCGGAGCCTGTGCAGCGTCAGGCCCGAGACCGTGTAGACCATCGCGGTATGGCACGCGATCGGAATCACATAACGTGCGGTCTCGATCGCCTTCTTCTCTGACTCGCGCCTAACGCTGCGACCGAAGGCCTTTCCGACACGATCCTTGAGCCGCCAGAGATCCGAAAGGATGTCCATGACAGGACCATCGAGGCGGGCGTTCAGTTCGCCGTACGCGCGCCAGGCATCGCGGATCGAGCGCTCGTAGACATCTCGCGCTTCGCCCTGGAGCACCGTCGGAACGTGGGCCTCCGGCTCGCCGAGCTTCACATAGCGTTGGCTCTGCTGTTCCGTGTTGTAGAACGGGTAGCTGTGCAGAAACGTCCAGACGAGCTGGCGCGAGATGCCCGAAAGAGCGAACTCGAAGGTCGCATGTTGGTACACCGTATGGTGTCCACCTTCGTAGGTCAGCGGTCCGATCCGCTCGCGCTGGCCTGCAGTCACCTCGTCGGCGCGGATCACTCGCGGCGAATAGCAGGTCCGGGCCGCCGCGATGGCGTCGTCGTAGGGCCCGTCGAACCAGTTGCGCAGGCGGACCTCGGGGCCGCGATCCTGGACGGGACCCGAGATCCCTCCAGCTGACATGCCCCCTGCTGCGCTCACCCGGCTCCCCCTCACGCGCTGTCCGCGCGCCTCTCCCTACTCTACTCGCGCCCGAGGGGGCGACCAGCCCCCGCGCCACTGCCCTGGTGGAACCGTGTCCCATCTCGACCAGTGGAAGACAGTTGGCCCGGGAAGGAACTCTTTTTCCCATCTGCGCGGTCCCGGCGCAGAGCATGAAACCGACCAGATGGGGTTCAGGCCCGCCCCGGCAGCCTCATAGGGTCCAAGCTGCCTCCAACGTGCGCACGCTACGCCGTTGGCACGGAGCTTGCCTTTAGTTTGCCCGGGTGTGTGTGCGCTCGCGAACCGAGCTCCCTCGGTTCGATCAGCATTGGTTGCCAATCGCTTGGATTCTCTCTGGATCGTGCATGACGATGGGCCCGTTCGGGCCGCAGTCGCCCGGCTTGCCGGGACGGCTCCGAGTTGGTCGGGGAGCGCCGCCGACGGCTATTCAGACGCTCCAGCCCCCGATGTCATCGTGATGCCGATCGGCCCCCACCTGGCTTCTGCGGCCGGGGCGGCGGCCCAGATCTCGGCGCTGCACCCCCACGCCCATTGGATCCTGTTGCGAAGCGCGGGCGCACCCGAAGCCATGGTCCGGGAGCGGTTCGCCGCGTTGGACGCCACGCACTTGCGTTGGCCCCCGCCGGCGACCTCGCTGCGCCGGGTGCTCGCACGACCGCCGGCTCCGGCGTCAGGGACCCGCGTCTCCAGCCGCCGCCAGCGAGACGGACTCGTCCGCCGGTTCACGCGTGCCTTCGGCGACCTCGATCTGCCCAATCCAATCGCCAACGGTGCGCCGCTCCTGATCGTGGGCGAAGCCGGTACGGGCCGCTTGCTCATGGCCCGGGTCATCCACGCGCTCGCCGAGCACAGCAGCCGATTCCTCCACGTCGCGTTCGAGGATGAGAGCGGCCTGGAAGACCTCGACCGTCGACTGCGCGAGGCACCGAGCGGAGCCCTGACCCTGTGTCTCGACGGCCCCGAGCGTTTGCGCCCGTCCGCGCAGCGCGAACTACGCGGTTGGGTCGACCTTGGCCCCCCCCAGCGCGCCCAGGGCGAGGGGGAGCTTCGCTTCGTGTCGTTGATCGAAGAAGGCGCTGCGGGCCAGCTCGAGCCCGAACTCGAGGCCGTCCTCAGTGGCCTCTCCCTGCGAATTCCTCCGTTGCGTGAGCGTCCCGGGGTAGCTGCACGCTTCGCCGCAGATTGGCTTGCAGAATGGGGCCAGCATCATCGAAAAGAAACGCCGGGACTCACTGCAGATGCCCTCTCCGCCCTGGCCGCCGATGTCTGGCCCGGCAACCTTCGGGAACTCGAAGAGGCACTACAGCGGGCCGTTTCGGTCGGCCCCGCCGACGTCCTGACTGCGGACGCGCTTGGATTCATCCAGCCGACGCGGCCCACGCCCGTGGCCGCGCCGCTCGCCGGTGTTGACCCGAACCCGGCGCGCCAGGCGACGCCACCCGGCCCGAGCGGGTCGGAGTCTTTGGCGGACGACGCCCTTCCCTCGGCCGCGGTCAGCTCGGCACCCTCGCTGGCCCAGGTCGCGCGTACGCTGAGCCACGAACTCGGCAACCCGATGGTCAGTCTGCGCACCTTCGCGCAACTGCTGCCGGAGCGACAACACGACCCGACGTTCCGAGAGGAATTCCGCTTCCAGATGGAACGCGACCTCGAGCGCATCAGCGACCGTCTCGAACGGCTCCAGGCGTATGCCGACCTTGGACCCGCGAAGGCCGAGCGTGTGGACGTCTCGAGTCTCGTCGAGCAGTTGCTCGACGAGCGCCGCGATCGCATCACCGAGCGCGGCCTGCTGGTGCTTCGGGAACTCGAAGATGAACACCCGAACGCGCTGGGCGAAGCGGACCGACTGCGCTTTGCGTTCTCCGCCCTGCTCGATGCCGCATTCGAAGCCGTCGCGGATCGCGCCGACCTCTATGTGGCTTGCCGCTTCCATCCCCGCGGGCTCGCGGATCGCCCGGCAATTCGGGTGCTCGTTCGCTTCCATCCCGAACGAGCGCCGATCTCGGTCCCGGGCGAGGAAGGCGAGCTCGACCTTGCGGTTCTGTTGGCCGGAAGCACGCTCGAAGCCATCGGCGGGCGACTCACGGTCGACTCGACCGAGGCGGACGAGCGCGTGCTGCTGATCGATCTGCCGGCGGCGCCCGCGACCTAGCCCGCATCGCTCAGCGCGAGCGGAACCGCTACACCTCCTCCATGCCGCGCGTACTGGTGGTGGATGACGAAACGGGGGTCCGCGAGTCACTCCGCATGCTGCTGAAGGACGACTGTGAAGTCGTCACGGCAGACAGTGCAGATGCGGGCTTGCGTGCGCTCGAGGAAATGCCCGCAGACTGCGTGCTGCTCGACCTCGTCATGCCCGGCGGCAGCGGTCTCGACTTCCTCGCCGAGCTACGCGAGCAGGCCGACCCGCCGCCCGTCATCGTGCTGACGGCAACCAAGACGGTGGGAACCGCGGTCGAGGCGATGAAGCTCGGCGCGGCCGACTATGTCACGAAGCCGTTCGAGGTCGAAGCGCTGCGCCAGCGTGTGCGCCAGACCCTCGAACACCGGGCGCTTCGGCGGGAAGTCGCCCGGCTGACCCACGAACTCGATGAACGCACGCGACTGGGTGGCCTGATCGGGCGCAGTAGCGCCATGCGCGCGGTCTTCGGCACGATCGAACGCGTCGCCGTGAGCGAAGCCACGGTCCTGATCCGGGGCGAGAGCGGCACGGGCAAGGAGCTTGCGGCGCGCGCGCTGCATGACCTCGGTCCGCGGGCGAACGGCCCGTTCGTCCCCGTGAACTGTGCCGCCATCCCCGAGACGTTGATGGAGAGCGAACTGTTCGGGCACGAACGCGGCGCCTTCACGGATGCGCGCGAGCGCCGCATCGGCAAATTCGAACAGGCGACCGGTGGGACGCTGTTCCTCGACGAGATCGGCGAACTCGCGCCCGCGCCCCAGGCGAAGCTGTTGCGCGCCCTCCAGGAGCGCGTGATCGAGCGTGTCGGCGGCGGCCAACCGATCGCGGTCGAAACGCGGATCGTTGCCGCCACCAATCGCGATCTCGAAGAAGAGGTGCGGCAAGGCCGTTTCCGCGAGGACCTCTATTACCGCATCCATGTCGTTCCTCTCGAGCTCCCGTCACTCCGGGAACGGCGGGAAGACATCCGCCTCCTGGCCGAGCACTTCCTGGCCGAACACGTCGCCCAAGGACGCACGGCAAACCGTTTCACGCGTTCCGCACTCGCCGTGCTCGAACGACACGATTGGCCCGGCAACGTCCGGGAACTCGAGAACGCAGTGGAGCGCGCGGTCACGCTGGCCCGCGGAGACGTCATCGACACCGAGGACCTTCCGGAGGCCCTCGTGCGAGCGGGCAAGGTCGACACGCTGCGGGAGGCTGTTCGTGGCGGCGCGTTTCCGCTCGAAGAAGCCGTCGGCCGCTTCGAGATGGAGCTGATTCGCGACGCCCTCGTGCGCCACGAATGGAACCAGACGCGTACCGCGACCGCCCTTGGAATCACCCGTCGGCAGCTCAAGCTGAAGATGGACAAGTACAAGCTAGGCGAACGTTCACAGGGTGAGGACTGATCGCGGCCGTGGGCCGGGACGTCGCGCTCGTCTGCCATTGTGGGGAACTGCGCGGACAGGTTCGGGACCTGTCGCCCCAAGCCGGTTTCCGGGTGGTTTGCGACTGCGATGACTGCCAGGCGTTCGCGCGACACCTTGGAGCGCCAGGGAAGATTCTCGATGGCGCAGGTGGCACCGAGATCTTCCAGACCTCCCCGGCCCGTTTCTCGTTCGAGCGAGGAGAACTGGCGTCCATGCGTCTGTCTGGCGCCTAACCCCCGAACGTCTCGCCATCGGACGCGAGGTAGGTGCTTTCTTCCGGCGTCGACGGCCGGCCCAGCACTTCGTTTCGATGCGGGAAACGACCGAAACGTTCGATGACGTTGCAGTGGCGCTGCGCGAACGTCTCGAAGCCGAGGAACGATTCCCGCATCGCGACCGGCGCACGTGCCGTCAGCGCTTGAAAGAGCGCGACACACCGCCTTTGCATCGCCAGATCCTCGGCGTGCTCGAGTGGGAGGTAGAGGAAGGTCGCCTCGGCCGCATGAAGTTGGCCATCGGCGCCTGATTCGATGGCACGCAGTGCGACGTCCAACGCGCGCGCATCATATGCAAAGGCGCTCGCCGATCCGCGATGGAGATTACGCGGGAACTGGTCGAGCGCGACGACGAATGCCAGTGCTCCCCTCGGCGTGTCGGCCCACGAGTCGAGCGCGCCCGAAAGCCCAGCGTCCGGCAGATCGCTGAAGCGGCGCGCGATCTTGCGGTCGAAGGCCTCGTCGCGCCGGAACCACGTCGCCGTTCGCGCCTCCAACGTGCTCGCCGAAGACATCGCGTCAGCGAACCAGAAGTCGAGCACGTCTTCGACCGATGCCTGGCTCACGGTGTCGCCTGACTCTTCGCGACGGAGGTCTCGTTCATCCGGCAAGCCTACCAGCCCCTGCGCATCGGCCGGCTCGGTCGGCTGGGACTAGCGAATCCAACCTGGAAGGCAGCCGGCACGGCGGCAGTCTTCGGCGAGACCCTCTTCGACGTAGCGGCGGCGCTCGACCAACACCCTCTCCGCTTCTGCGAAGCGCGTCTTGATCTTGTCGCAGGAGAGCGCTTTCGGGATCCCGTTCTCGTCGTCCACACGAACGACCGCGCCACGATTGCAGGCGGTCACGAGTTGGACACCGACATCGACGTTCTCCTGGGCTTCCAGGACCGCGCGCTCGGCCGCCGCTTTCTTGGCGGCCCATGATGCAGCCGCGGCTTCCCCACGCGCGCTCGCTGCCGGCGGACTCGCACGACGCGTCGCTGCCGGGGAACGCGCATCCGACCGCTGGATCTGGCCCTTCAATGCGTGCGGTGCGGCAGCGTCGCGGCATTGGGTCGCATCGGTGGTGTAGAGGGTTCGGCCGTCTGGACCCGCACATTTATAGATCTCGGCTTGTGCCGCTGTGAGGGGCAGCAGCGCGAATGCGCCCACAATGAACCAAGCTCCGGTTCTCATTCTCCGGTCCTCCAGGCCTGCGGCACATCGGCCAGGTCTGCCTCCTCTTCGAGCGCCGCAATGGCCTGCTCAAATTCACTGCGCTTGGCTTCGAGTTCCCGGACGCGGCCCTTGTCAATGAAGACGTTGCCGTCGATGTATTCGCTCAGGGCCGTCAGGCGACCGTGTGCCTTCGAGAACCGAAGCCGCCACTGCTTCTCCGGAATGCCTCCGCGCACATGCGGATTCGGGATCAGCGTGATGATCTGTGCGGCGGGGTCGATCTGGAACGTGAAGTTGTTGAAGAACGTTCCGCCGAGCAGCCCGATGTCCATCTGCTCGCTCACGCTGCCGCGGACGCCCTCGACGCGAACCTCGCCGACCTGCACTGCATCGAGGTGGATGATCGGCTTGTCGACGCGCCCGTTCGCAGTCTGATAGGTCGCGCGCGGTGTATCCGATGTGACGTGGATGCCGGCCTTCTTGGCAACGTGCGCGGGAACGGCCACGTCGGTGGCGCCCGTGTCGACGATGAACGGCGCCGTGACCTGATCGTTCAGCTTCACGTAGACGAACATGGCCGAGCCGCGGAGTTCGAATGGAATTTCGAGCGCGCGTCCGGAAGACGCGATGCGCGAACGCGTTCGCCCTGCCTTCGCCGGCACCTGACTCTCGTACAGCTGCACGTCGCGGGTACGCACGCGGTGGCGAGACAGCTGCGCCTCACGCCGATGCGCTTGCGGCACCTGCCCCAGATCCTGCGTGAAGTGGACGCGCCCTTCGGCGTCGACCCACTTATAGATGCTGCTGTCGGCAAGGGCCGGAAGAGACACGAGCCCAAGGGCAACGCTGAAGACGAGGCGGGCCAGCATGGAGCTCAGATCGGCGAAATCAGTCTTGGCCTTGAATGATCTGTGGGCAGGCAGGCGCTCGTGAACACCCGCCCCGCTGAGTGTTCGGATCGGAACAGTTCCGGAATCATTCGCAATTCCAATGACTTGGGCGCGTTCCGCCGCTTCTGGTGTTCCCGATGGTACGCATCCCGGCCGAATGCGCGCGGGACCATAACATGATGGAAGCGCCTCAACTCACCGACAACAAAGGGAATTTCGGGTTTTTGACTGCTCGGACAACGGCTGGCACGGAACTTGGATTGGAAGAGACCGTGACCCACCCTACCCCCGCGACCCAAACCTCCGACATGCTGCGGCGTGACACCATCCTCGTGGTCGATGACGAGCCCGGCCCGCGTCAGTCGCTTCGCATGATTCTCCAGCCGCGCCACGATGTGGTCGAGGCGCGGGATGCCAGCGAGGCCCTGCAACGCCTCGAGTCCGAGTCTGTCGACCTGATGACGCTCGACCTGAACATGCCGGGCATGAAGGGCGATGAGTTGTTGCGGGTGGTTCGCCGTGCCCATCCGTCCGTCGAGGTCGTCGTGGTGACTGGCAAGCCCAGCGTCGAATCCGCGACCGAGGCCCTGCGCCTGGGCGTTGGCGACTACCTGCGCAAGCCCTTCGATGTCCTCCAGGTGAACGCCGCGGTGTCGCGCTGCCTCAAGCGCCAGGGTGGACGGCGCAGCCTGGTGTCATTCCTCGAGAACCTGAGCGAAGCCGTGGGCCAACGCGACTCACTTGGCGCGATCCTGGATCGCGTCGACGTCGACCCCGGCGCCCGGCGCCGAGTCGGGGACCTGTTGGAAACCCTGGCGACTCCCGGGAGCGCGGACCTGCCTGCCGCGGACACGCTGTCATTCCTCGAGGTCCTGGCCGACACGGTCGAGCGCCAGAGCGGGTTCCTTCGCGGACACGCGCGCCGGACCGGATTCTATTCTGGCCTGCTCGCAGACCGCCTGGGCCTGGGCCCCGACGAACGAGAACATGTTCGCATTTCAGGATTCCTCCATGATATCGGCAAGATAGGAGTTCCCACCGATCTCCTGGTGAAGCCGAGCGGGCTGACGACGAAGGAGCGCATGACGCTTCAGCGGCACCCCGAAATCGGGGCGCGCATGATCGAGCCGCTGGGTCTCGCACCCGCGATCAGCATGGCCATCCGCCACCACCACGAGTGGTGGGACGGGCGCGGCTACGGCGACGGACTCTTCGGTGAGCAGATTCCGCTCTCGGCCCGGATCGTGGGCCTCGTCGACGCGTACGACGCCATGACGTGCGACCGGCCGTACCGCAAGGCGCTACCCGCCGATGTCGTGCGTGCCGAGATCGAGAAGTGCGCCGGCGTCCAGTTCGATCCCGAACTCGCGCGCGAGTTCCTGCGCATCTTGGATACCAGCGAAATGGCACTGCCGGCGTTGGCCGAACCGCGCGCGGGCGGCCTCGTCGCGCCCATGCCGGTTTCAATGGCGCCGGCCGCCGGCTTCTAGTCCACGTTTATTGGGGGAGGGGAGGCCCCGGTGAAGAACGTCCACATCATCGACATTCCACTGTTCGAGGCTTCGCCGCTGCTGCGCCGGTCGGAGCCGCGTGACGCTGTGGTGCGCAGGGTCGACTTCTGTCGCTTCCCGCGTGTCTGTGCTGATGGCCGCCTTCGCCGGGGCTTCACCCACAACCTTTCCGCTGGAGGCCTCTGTCTGCGCGCCGAGCAGCCGGAACCGATCGGAGGGCTGATCCGCCTCACGGTCTTCGGCCCCGGTGGCGATCCAGGGCAGGAGCGGCTCGGCCGTGTCGCCTGGACGCGTCCGACCGGAGCCAGCGAACACCTGATGGGGATCTCCCTCCTGGCAGACCTCGGCAAGACGCCGCTCCGGATCCGCTACCGGCGCAAGGGTGCCGCCACGGCGGCCTAGGCACCTGCCCCTGTGTCGCGGGCTCATCGGTCTCCGGCTCGCAATTGCTAGCCTTGCTGGATGTTCGGCATCGGTCTCCCCGAGCTCATGGTCATCCTGGTGGTAGCGCTGCTGGTCTTCGGGCCCGCCAAGCTGCCGGAACTCGCTCGCAGCCTCGGCAAGGGGCTCGCCGAATTCCGGCGCGCGTCCAATGACCTCCGCACCACGATCATGACCGAGACCGACCCGAATGCGCCGCCCTCCAAGCCCCCGACGCCCCAGGGCCCGGCGGACCAGATGGCCCAGGTACCGATCCCGGAAAACACGATCGCGCCGCCCCCTCCGGGCGCAGCATCCATCGACGACCGACTTCCGGCCCCCGAGGCCGCGACAGCCGACGCACCCGACCTTGCGGCCTCAGCGGAAGCCGACGCCCAGAAGCCCACGGCCTAGCGTCCGGAGTCTCGCTTGGAAGACGCGGCCCTCCCGCTTACCTCACACCTGACGGAACTCCGCGACCGGATCCTCAAGATCCTGGCGGCCTGGCTCATCGGCGCCATCGCGGCGTGGAGCTGGAGTGAGGAGATCTTCGCGTTGCTGCTCGCCCCCGCGGTGCAGGCCCTCGGAGAAGACGGCGCCCTTCAGGCCATCGCCCCGACCGAGATCTTCTTCACGTATCTGAAGTCGGCCCTGCTCGCCGGCTTCGGCATCGCCCTCCCGGTGATCTTCTGGCAGATCTGGTCCTTCATTGCGCCGGGCTTGTATCCCTCGGAGAAGAGGGTGGCCGTGCCCTTCGTGCTGGTCTCGACGCTGCTCTTCCTCAGTGGCGGCCTCTTCGGATACACCTTTGTCTTCCCGCTCATCTTCGATTTCTTCGTTGGCTTCGAGAGCGAGTTCGTCATCGCTGCCTGGACCATGCGCGAAGTCTTCACCTTGACCACGCGCTTGATCCTCGCTTTTGGTACCGGGTTCGAGATGCCTGTCGTGGTGTTCTTTCTTGCCGTCAGCGGGTTGGTCACGCCCCGCCAATTGTTAGGCGGCTTCAAGTACGCAGTCCTGGTTTCTTTCGTGATGGCCGCGGTCCTGACGCCCCCGGATGTCATCAGCCAGGTCATGCTCGCGGTACCGCTGCTCGTGCTCTACCTGCTGGGCGTGGCTGTCGCCTATGTCTTCGCACCTGCGAAGGCACCCAGGGCGGATGCCGACACGATTCAATCGTCGAAAGGGGAGGGTGCTGCGTGAGCAAGCCCATCAATGGTACGCGGGTCGTCGGCTTCCTGGTCGGAGGGATCGGCGTCTGGTTCGCCTTCGTCGCGGGATTCATCTGGTTCGGTTCCGGGATGATTCTCGAGCCGCCCTGGTATGAGCACCGGACGCCGGAGCAGGGGCTGCGTCCGCCCACCGAGTTCATGCTGGAAGCCTGGGCCCCTGGCCTGAACGATCCGCTGACCGACTTCGGCATCCCGTTCGAGGACGTCGAGTTCGCAGCCGTCGACGGGTCGGTGTTGCGCGGCTGGTGGGTCCCCGGAGCCACTGGCGCTTCCGTCGGCGTCGTCACGGTGCATGGTGCCGCGGCCGACCGGCGCGACTTCTTGCGTCATCTGCCGATGCTTCACGAAGCCGGGTACCCGGTCCTGCTATTCGACGAGCGTGAGCACGGCGTCTCTGACGGCACGGGCCGCGGGATCTCCTACGGCGTGCGAGAGAGTCACGATGTCAGCTCGGCCGTGGCCTTCGCCAAGGGCGCCAAAGGGCTCGACCAGGTCGCGGTCCTCGGCACATCGCAAGGGGGAGCGAGTGTCATCCTGGCAGCCGCACGCGATCTCGAGATCGACGCTGTCATCAGCGAGAATCCCTTCACCCGTGTCGAGGATCTGCTGAAGGACACCTCGATGATGCGCGAGTTCCCGGGCCAGCTGACGGGTCCGATGATCCAGGTCGCGCTCTGGCGAATGGGCAGTTCGGCCGCCGACGGACCGATCGACCACGTTGCTGCCATCGCGCCGCGCCCCCTGTTGCTCATGCACGGGAAGGCCGACCCCGTCATCGCCTACGGCCACACCCAGCGCATCTTCGACGCAGCGAACAACCCCGGGGCCGAACTCTGGCTCCCGGAGGAAGCGAAGCACGCGGCCATCATCAACCGCTGGCCTGAGGAGTACCGCGCGCGCGTGCACGGTTTCCTCTCGCGCGCGGTGGGTTCAGCCTTCGGCTTCGAACGTGCAACCGATTTGCGGACGGGCGGGAACTAGCCCTCGTCGCCGTGGAGCTGCTCTGCCAAGTAGGAATCGCGCCCGAGCTGCTGCACCAGGTAGAGCTGGCCCTCGAGCCAGTCGACGCTCTCTTCTTCGCTCCGGAGGTGCTGCTCGCAGAGCGCTCGCGTGCCGTTGTCGCCCTTGGAGCGAGCCGTTTCGATCGCGGCGTTGTAGCGCTTGCACGCGTCGAGTTCGAGCTTCAAGTCGATCTCGTGCATCTCGATGACGTCCTCACCGACACCGATCGGATTCATGCGCTGCATGTTCGGAATTCCGTCGAGGTAGAGGATCCGCTCGATGATGCGGTCGGCATCCTGCATCTCTTCGATCGACTCTTCCTTCTTCTTGGCCGCGATCCGCAAGACGCCCCAGTTCTCACACATCTTGTAATGGATGAAGTACTGATTGATCGCTGTGAGTTCGGCGCACAGGATTTCGTTGAGTGCTTCGATAACTTCCGGATCGCCCTTCGGCATGGCTTCTCTCCTGCGTGCGTCAGCGACGGATGCGTCACGACGGACTCGCACCGATCAGTCGGTGCTGAGCGTGAGCCAACTTACACGTCACGCAGAATCGTTCCAGCCAACTGAAATCGATAACCAGTTCCAGGACGGCGATCGCGCGTCAGCGGTCGGGACTCGAAGGGAACTTCGCTTCGCGTCAGCGCGCGGCGGCGAACTCGAGGCCCAGATCGTCTGCCTCGTCCTTGACTTGGTGGGCTTCGACGATGTCCTGGATGACGGGGCGGCAACCGCCGCAGACCCCGCCAGCGCCGCAGGTTCGCGTCACGTCCGAGACACAGCGAGCGCCCGCACGGACGACCCGGCGGACGGCGCGATCGTTCATTCCCTTGCAGTGACAAACCAGCACGGTCGAAAAAGTAGCCTCGTGAAATTGAAAAGCAATGTCATTTTCAATATCGGCAGCTTCCACGCAGAACCTGAGCGGGCGCCAGAAACGCAAAGACCCGGCGCCGCAGCGTCGGGTCCTTCATGGGTCGAGCGAGAAGTGGCCTTGCGGCGCTTCCTACTCGAAGCGGCTTCGCGGGAATAGCGCGAGACCAGCGAGCCCCAGGCCCAGCAACGAGAACGTGCTGGCTTCTGAAACCCCCCCGGCGGCTGCGCCACTACCCAGGACCGATGCCACCTCGCCCAGGGAGGAGGGAGCCCCCGCCGCGATGGGCGCAGCGAAGGCCAGGGCGAGAAGAATGGCGGTGGTGATGAGCGTTGTGCGGCGCATTGCGAATCCTTCAAAGAGTCCGTGCCGTCCGATGAAGTTCGTTTCGGTGAGTAGGCTCACGATCTGTTGTGAAAAAGACTCATAAAAACGCCGTCTCGAGGCGTTCTGCATGAGAACCGCGAGCGGGTCGCCGCCAGGTTGCCGATCAGTTGCGGACCGACCTGAAATCAATCCGTCACCTGGCCGCCGGCCGCCGGCACACGATCGCCGCCGAAGCGGCGCGTCGCCGAGTAGACGGCCCCTTGGACGACGCGCGCTAGACGCGGAGCAGACGCTGTTGAATGGCGGCCCGAACGGCCGCGGGGTCCACCGCCGTCGCAACCTCCATCTCCGCCCCGATCCCCGACGTCGGATCGACTTCGAGGGTGCGGAGGATGCCGCTCTCGATGGTGGGCACGATCCGCAGGCGTTCGAACGTGAGCGGTCCGGGATCCACGAGCGAGAGCATCGTCAGTGGGTCGTGCAGGTACGCGGCGTTGTCGGGTGCCAACGTCCCGCCGATCGCGGTGAAGACGCGATGCTGGAACGGGGTCCAGAGGTTGACCAGGTCGGCCAGCAGCGGGGCGATGGGCCCGGGCGCGGCGGCCAGGGCCTCGATCTCGCGCGTCCGCAGCCAGCACTGAAGGGTGACGTCGGCGGTAACCAGGCGCGTTTCGAAACCCGCGCCGAGGACCATCACCGCGGCTTCCGGATCGCTGCAGAGGTTGTAGTCGATGCCGGGCGCACAAACGTGGTCGCCGATCCGTACTTCTCGGACGTGGCCGCCCATGACCGTCAGGCGCTTGACCTTCCGAGCGAGGTCCCGGTCGCGGCCGAGGGCGTGTGCCAGATTCGTCAGAGGGCCGATGGCCACGATCTCGAGGCCCTCGACTTCGTTCGCTGCACGCACGATTCGATCGGCCGCGGGCTCATCCGAAATCGGCGCATCCGGGCCGTCGGGGTAGCCCTGGGTCTCGATATCGCGCCAGACGAACGCGTTGCGTCGGGCGAGGGCCTCCTCGGCCCCGACATGGACGGACACGTCCGTCCGACCGCCGAGGCCGAGCATCCGAGCGGCCGCCCGTGCACGGCCCCGTGTGTCTGCGGCCACGGTCGTGACGGCCACCAGATCGAATGCCTCTGGTGACGCCAGCGTAAATGCCAAAGCCAGCGCATCATCCACATCGGAACCGAGATCGGTATCGAAGAGCACGGGAATCGCCATTGCGCGAGTCTACCGGACGCTTCACCGCGCGATCCGGGTCGCCGATGAGCCCGATACGCCATGGAAGATCAAGCCCCTCGCCCCACCTCCGATGCACCCGCCCCGGGCGGGGGTCGCTCTTGGGATTCCAGCGGGCCGGTAAGGATCGCGCTGGTCCTGGTGGGCGCGGTCGTAATCGTGCTGCCCCTCATGATGGGACTTCCGAGCTTGTCGGCTGTCGGGGTCGCCGTCATGGTGATCGTCGGACGCCGCGGGATGATGCGCGACGAGGACGGCGGTACCCGCATCGCGAACCACGCCATCTACTTCGCAGCGCTCTGCGCGACGGCCTACGCCATCTTCGGGCTGCAACTGCCGTCGGTCATTGCGGTCTACTTCGCTTCGATCGTCCTGCTCAACGCGGCGCATCTCGCAGGCGCAAAGGCCGCGATCCTCTGGGCGGTGCCGTTCATCGGGCTGGTCACGGTCGGCCTGCTCTGGGCCCCCGAGACCGAAAGGGCGGTGAGTCCCTGGGTAACGCTGGGGGTCCGCATCGCCACCGTTGTCGCCATCGTCGGTTTCGGCGTCGCGTTTCGGCGTGCCTACGATCGCCAGTCAGAAGAGTTGCTCCGCCTCGCCACCACGGACTCGCTCACCGGTCTGGCGAATCGCGCAACCCTCGCCCGGGCCCTCGACGATGCCCTGGGGCGGGCCGTACGACATGACCGGGTCGGCGCCGTGATCTACATCGACCTGGACGGCCTGAAACTGGTGAACGACCGCGAGGGTCACGAAGCGGGCGACCAGATGATCCGGACCGCAGCGAAGCGGCTGCAATCGATCACGCGTGCGACGGACACGGCTGCGCGTCTTGGCGGTGACGAATTCGTGCTCCTGCTCTCCGAAATCAGCGAACCGAATGCCGCGGAGGCGGTCGCCCATAAGCTTCACGTGGCGCTGACGTCGTCTTTCACGTTGCACGGACGCCTGGTCCAACCGCGCGCGAGTCTCGGCGTCGCGCTGTTCCCGCGGTCGGCTGACACAGCGAGCGAACTGCTCCGCATCGCCGACGACGCCATGTACCAGGCAAAACGCGCGGGCGGCAACGGGATCCGCGTCCACGACGGCGAGCAGTTCCGGGACCTCTCCGCGGAAGCGGTCGCAGCCGACCGCTAGCCCAACAACGCCAGCGTCGCCTCGCGCAACCGCGATGCCGTGACTTCCGGCGCCTCGGGCTCGTGCCGTTCGTCGGGCTCGATCTTGAAGATCGGCTGGCCCTTCTTGACGACAGTACCGTCGGCATCATTCATCAGATTCTGGGTCACCGTGCCCGCGAACGGCGCATCGACCTTGTTGAACATCTTCATCACTTCGATGATGAAGAGCGGATCGCCAACATCGAAATGAGCGCCTTCTTCGACGAGCAGCGGCATGTGCGGCGCCTCGCGCGCGTAGAACGTTCCGCCCATCGGCGTCACGATCTCGTCGCTGTTGGCCATCGGCGGCGGATTCAAGGCCTTCGTCGCCCGATCGATCTCATCGGAAGCGAGGAAACGCTCCGGGAAGGTGACGGTCAGGTCTTCGTTGACGCAGATCTCCAGGAAGCCGCTCTTCACCCCGACCCCGGGAGCCAGCAGCAGGAGGTCGAGGCCCAGCTGGAACGCCTGGTGCGCGCCAACGCAGCGACTCCAGCGCTCGGCATCCCCACCGGAGAGGGCTTCGTTCTCGCTCCCGGCGAATAGCGTGTCGAGCTCAGCCAGCGTCGATGCCCCGGTTCGCGCTTCGACCTCGTCGTAGAACGCCAGGGCCTCGGAGAGGATCTCCTGATCATGGCCCCAGATCTTCTCGGACGGCGGTTCGTCCGCCCGGTCCTCGAGATCGATGAAGTAGTAGAGCCGCTCCAGGAACCTCACCGGGTTCGCGGTGAACTGCACACGGCCCTTCTCGACCTTCCAGAGCTCACCGTCATACCGACCGAGGAATCCGCCTAGCACGTGCGGATTGTCGAGCAGCAGCGACAGGGGTCGGATCAACAGCGTCTGCTTCTTGGCCAGGATCGGGCGCGCGTCGCCTGCGCGCTTCGCGAACTCGGCCCACGCCACTCCGAGATCAGTGTCGTTGATGACCTGCTGCAATGAACCGACAGCCGCCAGGTACGACGTCATGAAGCGTGTATTCGGCTCGGCCATCACGCCCTTGCCGAGAAACCACTGGATCAGGCCGTAGTGCACGGGCAGGTTCGTCTGGAGATCGTCGCCGCGCAATTCAGTCCGGCGCAGGATCTCGGCCATTCGCTCGTAGTTGTCGCGGCGCGTCGATGCATCGCATAGCAAGAGGGCCACGTTGGAGTCGTAGGCCCCAGCCAGGTTGTACCAGACGAAGGATCCCGTATCGGGGTTCCGTGTCCCGATGCCCTGGTCGAAGCGGATCTCGCCGGGAATCGGCTTCGACCAGCCCCGGATCACGCCGCCCGCATGTGGCTGCAGCGCACCGTTCGTCGCGTTGATGCGAATCTCGAGACCCGAAACCGCGCGCACCTCGCGCTCGGGCTTCGGAAGACGCTTGCCGTGCTTGGCCAGCAACGCCATCGCCTCGATCAGGAAGTCGACGTGGAAGTACTCGGTCGGATCTTCGGGGTTGGTGAACTTCAGGCGGTAGGCCAGCTCGGTGACGCCGTGCTCGACCTGGATCCGCGTGTTCATTTCCATGAAGAAATGGTTGAAGCCTTCGACGATGCACTCGAATGTGGAAACGCTATCGAGGCCGGTGGCTTCGCCGAAGCGTTCGCCTTCGCCCTCCATCTTCGCGAGGACATCCTTGTCCTTCGTGAGGATCTCGCGTGTCTTCCCGGTGGCCGCCGCCGCTTCGACTTCCAGGAGCTCCTGGGTCAGCGAGACCTCGACGAGCTTCTGCTCGTGCATCTGGACCGAGCAGTCGCGACCGCCTAGCGAGACCGTCCATTCCCCGTTGCCGATGAGCTGGATCTCGTTGTGCCGTGTCGACTCGAGGTTGAGTTCGCAGAGGAAGTTCCGGTTCGACCCCGGCTCCACGACCTTCGACTCGGCCAGGATATCCATGACTGCCGCCGCGATCTCACTGGCTTCGCGCACCACGCGCTGGCCTTTGCCGCCGCCGCCGCCGATGTGCTTGAAGCGGATGCGGTTGCCGGCGTAGTCCTTCCACATGTCCGCGCAGATCGCCTCGGCCTCGGTCTGCAGCTCGGCGATCGAGACGAGTTCGATGCTGGCGCCGTAGCCTGCCTGAAGCAGGTCTTCGGCATTCTCCGAGTCCGAGATCTCGGCGTTCCAGGAAAACTCGAGGTCATGCTCGGACGCGAGCGCTTCGAGGCCGGCGCGGTCCTTCACGCGGCGGATCAATGCCCGCGACGAAATATCGTCGACGCCCGGGATCACGGCATTGCCGAGCTCGCGCGCGAGTTTCTTCGCCTCGTCCTTGGCACCGGCGCGTCGGATAACACCTGACGATGGGCCGAGGAAGCCGAGGCCAGCCGCCTCGATCGCTTCGACGAACTCGGCGTCTTCGGCCATGAATCCGTAGCCGGCGAACAGATGGGTGTATCCGTACTCGCGTGCGATCGCGACGATCTCATCGATGCGCTCGAGCTTCTCTTCCTGCCCAACGCCCATGTAATCCTTCACGCGGTGGACGTTGTTCGCGTGGGCAAGGTCGCGGAGTTCGGGAGCCAGGCAGCGCGGATAGACGACCGAATCCTTCTCGCTCAGCAGCATGCCGTACGCCGAGATGCCCATTTCGTCGAAGATCTCGAACGCTTCCTTGCGCACAGGGCCACGGCAGACGACGAGAACCTTGAGGTCCTCCACCGAGAAAGAGCGAATCCATTCACTCTGGGCTTCGTGGAAACGGCCGACGTTTCCGTCCGAATCAAACATCACTCGAACTCCCGCTGCGGGCCGGACATCGGGGCGGGCTCGTAGGTGCGCACCAGAAAGTCGATGTTCTCGGCGAGGACACGCCGACTGGTCCCCGGCATCACGAGACGTGACACGGAGCCCAGCGAAAGCGCTTCCTTTGGATTCATGATCTCGCGCTCATAGTCGTCGCGATACCGCGCGATGCCGGCGTCACGCTCGGCAGCCGCTTCTTTCGGGTCGGCGCCGTCCGCGATGGCCTTTTGATAGGCCGCCTGAACCGCGCGAAGCTCGTTCTTGTAGACGAATTCGGTGCCGCCGCCGGGACCCATCACCGCAATCCTGGCCTGCGGCATGGCAAAGACCATGTCGGCGCCGACGTAGTGCGAGTTGTAGGCCGCGTAGGCACCGCCCGTCGCGTTGCGGATGATCAGCGTGATCGAAGGGACGCGGACGTCGATGATGGAGTCGAGCAGGCGGCGGCCTTCGAGAATGATGCCGCGTGTTTCCTGCTCCGTACCTGGCGTGAATCCGCCCGTGTCTTCCAGGAAGATCAGGGGCACGTTGTACAAATTGCAGAAACGGATGAAACGCGTGGCCTTTCGCGCGGCATCCACGTCGATCTGCCCCGACGCGACGCCCGAGTTGTTCGCGACGAAACCGACCACATGGCCGCCGATGCGGCCGAAGGCCGTGATCATGTTGCGCGCACGCGCCGGCTGCAGCTCGAAGTACTCGCCGTGGTCGCAGATGTTCTGGATGAAGAGCGTGATGTCGAGCGGCGCGTTCATCCCGGCGGGCGAATCGAAGGTGCGGCGGAAGAGGATGTCTTCCTCGACCACGAACCGGTCGATCGGATCTGACGTCTCGTTGAAGGGAGCCATCGAACGATTGTTGTCGGGCAGGTAGGTCAGCAGCCGGAGCGCAGTCCGGAGCGAGCCGAGTTCGTCCGTCGTCGTGAGGTCGGCGACGCCATTGAGTCCATGGACGCCCGGGCCGCCCAGTTCGTCCGGCGTGACGTCCTCGCCAAGCGCGCTCTTCACGACACCGGGCCCCGTGAGGCCGATGAAGGTCTCTTCGGACTGGATCATGAAAGAGCCCTGGCGCGGCAGGTAGGCACCGCCGCCAGCGTTGAAACCAAACATCAGCGAGATCGACGGCACGACGCCCGAGATCCTGCGAAGCGCGGTGAAAGCTTCGCTGTAGCCGTCGAGGCCGCCCACACCGGCCGGAACGAAAGCACCGGCGGAGTCGTTCATGCCGATCAGCGGAATACCGCGTTCGGCCGCCATGTAGATCAGACGCGCGAGCTTGGCGCCGTTGGTGGCATCCATCGAACCCGCACGCAGCGTGAAGTCGTGGCCGTAGACCGCGACGTCTCGCCCGTCGATGTTCAGTATGCCCGTAACGATGGAAGCGCCGTCGAGGCCGGGGCCCCAGTTGTGCCACAGGAGATTCGGCTCCTGATCGGTCAGCACCTTGATGCGCTCGAAGACCGTCATACGGTTCTTCGCATGCTGCACGCGAACGCGATCGAGGCCGCCGCCGCGCAGCGGGCGTTCCTCCAACTCGCGTCCAAGTGCCAGCGCGTCTTCGTAGACGGCGGCGGATGCGTGCGTCCCGACTGCGGCGGTAGGCTTCACAGCCTCGGCGAGCGGGTTCTCCAGGGTCATCTCGGGATTGGTGGCCATGGCGTCTCTGTGGCGAGCGCCCGGCAGTCCGCGTGATGCGGCGTTGGGGGCGCGGTGGAGTCGTCAGGGCCGAACACAAAAAGGGAAGGAAAGAGCGGCGCCCGGCCCTGGCGAAGGCGCCGCCCAGTCGATCAGAGGTTCGAGACCTCGACGAGGCGCGCCTCGAGATCCTTCTTGTAGGTATCAATGTCGATGGGCTTGCGGGCCACGCCCGTGTCCATCGCGGCCTGCGCCACCGCGGGCGCCACGAAGAGCAGCACACGCGGGTCGAAGGGCTTCGGAATGATGTACGTGCGGCTGAAGTCGAACTCCTCGCCCGGATACGCGCTCTTCACGATGTCCGGAATCGGGTCCGTGCTCTTGGCCAGCTCAGCCAGTGCCTTCACGGCCGCCTGCTTCATCGTCTCGTTGATGCTCGACGCGCGAACGTCGAGCGCGCCACGGAAGATGAACGGGAAGCCGAGCACGTTGTTGACCTGGTTCGGGTAGTCGGAACGACCCGTCGCCATGATCACGTCGTCACGCACAGCGGAGACCTCGGCCGGCGTGATCTCGGGGTCCGGGTTGGCCATCGCGAAGATGATGGCGTCGGGCGCCATCGAGCGAACCATGTCGGCCGTCATGAGGCCGGCCTGCGAGAGGCCGACGAACACGTCGGCGCCGTCGAGGGCGTCGGCGAGCGTGCGCTTGTCCGTCGCCTGCGCGAACTCGGCCTTGTACTCGTTGATGCCTTCGCGCCCCTCGTAGATGACGCCGCGGCTGTCGCAGAGCAGCACGTTCTCGGCCTTCACACCGAGGTCCTTGTAGAGACGCGCGCACGCAATGCCCGAAGCGCCGGCGCCCGAGAAGACGACCTTCACTTCGTCGATCTTCTTGTTGACGAGCTCGAGCGCGTTCAGCAACGCCGCGGCCGAGATGATGGCCGTCCCGTGCTGGTCGTCGTGGAAGACGGGAATGTCGAGACGGGACTGCAGCTCCTTCTCGATCACGAAGCACTCGGGGGCCTTGATGTCTTCGAGGTTGATGCCGCCAAAAGTCGGCGCGATCAGCTCGCAGGTGCGGATGATCTCGTCCTGGTCCTCGGAGTCGATTTCGATGTCGAAGACGTCGATGTCGGCGAAGCGCTTGAAGAGGACACCCTTGCCCTCCATCACCGGCTTGCCCGCGAGGGCGCCGATGTTGCCAAGGCCGAGCACCGCGGTGCCATTCGAGATCACGGCCACGAGGTTGCCCTTCGCGGTGTAGCGATACGCGTCTTCCGGGTTGGCGGCGATCTCGCGGCAGGGTTCGGCGACGCCGGGGCTGTAGGCCAGGGAGAGGTCGTCGGCCGTCAGGGTCGGCTTCGTCGGGACGAGCTTGATCTTTCCGGGACGGTCGCCCTCGTGGTAGCGGAGAGCGGCTTCTTTCATGTCGGACAAAGGGGGACCTCGGACAGCAAACGGGGCCCGGCGGGCCCCATGAAGGAACGAAATTCGGCAGACGGCCTGCCGGTGGAGGACGCGAGACTCTACCAGATCGCGTGTCCGCTGCGACGATAAGACGTCTGCAAATCCGAGGGGTTGGTCTATTTCGAGTCGCAACGTCTCGAAATAGGCAGGGCACTTGGAGATAGAGCTCGAAGTTGCGTGCCGGTGCGAGCGGCTGCGCCTCAGTCGAGGTAGCCGAGCGCGCGCAGCGCTTCGCGGGTCTCCGCGTCGAGTTCGGCCGGATCGGTGACCGGGACTTCGGCTTCAGGGGCGCCGGCGGCAAGCTCCCGTAGGACCGCCTCCGCGGGGTGGGCCGTTCCCGCGAGATTCCGCGTTTCCAGCGGGTCGGCCTCGACGTCGTAGAACTCGGTGGCGCTGTGGAAATACTCCCGTCCCTTCCACCCGGCCTCGCGTTCGAGGTACCGGAAGCGATCCTGCCGGACCGACCGCGATCGACCGTAGCTGCCCGGCTCTTCCGGCTCGTGCAGCTTCTGGATCGCACGCGGAGGCCCCTTGGCATAGAGATCGACGCCATCGATCTCCTCCGGGAGCTCGACTCCGAGCGCCCCGAGCAGGGTGGGCGCGATGTCGTGGATCCCCACGATCGCGTCGACGGGACCGAGCGGGTGCGGATCCCCCGGCGGCGCCACGAGAATCAAGGGCACCCGGCCCGTGACTTCGTACGCATCGCGGTCGAAGTAGAGCCCGTGCTCACCAAAACTCTCGCCGTGATCGGCGGTCACGATGATCCAGAGGTCATCGCCCGCCGTGTCGCGGGCCCGCTCGACCAACTCTGCGACCTTCCGATCCAGATACGCGATCTGCTCGTCGTAGAGGGCGTCCATATGTGCGAGGAGATCGCGAGAAGCGGCGATCTCGGCGCGTTCGGAATCCGTCAGCGAGTACCAGCGCCCGTCGGTGGGGCCTTCCGTCTCGCGCTGCTCGTAGGGAAGGTGAGCATCGTAGTAGTGCGCCCACAAGAAGAAAGGCGCTTCGGCCTCGGCCGCGAGCCACGGCAATGCCTGCGCGTTGACTTCCGCGGCCGACCGGCGCCACCGGCGCGGCACGGCTCGCGTGCGCCGTTCGTGGAGGCCTTGAGTGATGGTGCTGCCGAACGCCTGGAGTCCGCGCGCTTCGAATGCGTCGTCGTAGACGTGGAAATCTCCGCGAACGCCTAACGTCCGTGCCTGGAGCGGGAACCCACTCACGAAACCCGCCGTGTGCCAGCCCGCGGCACCCAGCACGGTACCCAGGTGCGGAACCCCGTCCGGCAACGGCCGGCCATTCAGGACGACACCGATGCGCTCGGGTGTGCGGCCCGTCAGGATGGAAAGATGCGAGGGACCGGTCCACGAGGACAGCGACTGCGCGTTGCGAAACCAGCGGCCTTCCGCCGCGAGCGCGTCGAGCGTCGGCGTTCGCGCAGCTTCGTGACCGTGGAACCCCAGGCGATCGGCGCGCAGGGTGTCGAGCGTGATCAACAGGACCGAGGGTGCCCCGTCCGGAGCGGGCGGACGCGATGCCGCGGGGAGGCCGAGTGCCACGAGCGACGCCACCGCGAATGCCGCCAGCCCAACCGGCCCCCAGGCAGGGCCGCGAAAACACGCTAGCAACGCGCCCCCGGCCAGGACTGCCGCGAACACCGGCCCCTGTCCGTCCGCGGAGCGGAAACAAACCGCCAGGACGGCGAGCGCCAGCACGCCCCCGAGGAGTCGGCCGATGGCATGCGGTGTCGGCGCCAGGAGGCCCACCACGCGACGCACGCCCGCGAAGACCGGGATCGCGGCGAGCGCGGCGACCGCGATGGCGGCTCGGCCACCACTCAATGCGAATGCGGCGGCCGGCAGGAGGGCCGCAATGACCGCGGCAAGAACGCTGGCCACGTCCCGGCGAAGCGGCGACCAGAACATGGCAACGACTCCGGCGCCGATGCCCAGTGTTAGGTGGACGGCGATCACCGCGAGCAGGGAGCTCGTCGCTGCATCGAAGGGAGATACCGGGCGCCGCGCAAGCCACTCCGCCAAACCCAAGGCCAATGCAAATGCGGCCGCCGTCGCGACCGCTGTCGCGCGCGAAGGGCCCCCGTCAGTCCACGCCATCCGGCGATTCTGGTGGTCGGAACCCATTGGCGCAATGCACCTGTCGCAGGATTGCGAAACCTGTCGCAGGATTGCGAAACCTGTCGCAGGATTGCGGAACCGGTCGCAGGATTGCGGAACCGGTCGCAGGATTGCGGAACCGGTCGCAGGATTGCGGAACCGGCGGCAGGATTGCCGGAAGCGCCGCAGGATTGCGGGGATCTACCGCAGGATTCCCGAGAGCTACGGCCGCGGGGCCGGGCTCCGTCAGCCCTTCAACAGCTCCCGCGCGATCACCATGCGCTGGATCTGGTTCGTGCCTTCGTAGATCTGCATCAGCTTGGCGTCGCGCATCAGTTTCTCGACCGGGTATTCCTTGGTGTACCCGTTGCCGCCGTGGACCTGGACCGCGTTGGTCGTTGCATCCATCGCCATATCAGTCGCGAAGCACTTCGCGAACGACGAGTTCTTGGATGCGTTCATGCCCTGGTCGATCATCCACGCGCTCTGGTAGGTGAGCAGTCGGGCGGCTTCGATGTCCTTGGCCATGTCGGCGAGCATGAACTGCACCGCCTGGAAGCCCGCGATCGGCGTCCCGAAGGCCTTCCGGTCCATCGAGTACTGGAGGCTCTCGTCGAGCCCGCGCTGGGCGATACCGACCGCGAGCGCCCCGATCGAGGGCCGCGTGGTATCGAGCGTCTTCATCGCGACAACGAAACCCTGACCTTCTTCACCAAGGCGCTGGGCGCTAGGGACGCGAACGTTGTCGAAGTGCAGCACGCGCGTGTCGCTCGCGCACTGACCCATCTTCATTTCCTTCTTGCCGATGGTGATGCCGGGCGTGTCCGACGGCACCACGAAGGCCGAGATCGACTTGTGGCGCGCGGCGCGGTCCATCGTGGCAAAGACGGTGAAGAGGTCGGCCACACCGCCGTTGGTGATCCAGCACTTCGTGCCGTTGAGCACGTAGTCGTCGCCGTCCTTCTCGCACAAGAGCTGGAGGCCTGCGACATCCGAACCGGCCTCGGGTTCCGACAAGCAGAAGGCGGCCATATGGAAGTCACCCGTCAAGTAGCCCAACCACTCCTTCTTCTGGTCGGCATTTCCGCCCACCAGGATGGGCGCGAGGCCCAGGTCGTTGCCCATGAGCGAGGTCGAGATCCCGGCACAGCCCCAGGACAGCTCCTCGGTCACGATGACGCAGTCGAGCAGCGACAGGCCGACACCGTCGTACTCGTTGGGGATCGTCACGTGGGAAAGCCCGATTTCATAGGCCTTCTTCATGACCTCCATCGGGAACTCACCACTCTGGTCGTATTGGGCCGCGATCGGGGCGATCTCGTCCCGGGCGAAGCGGCGCGCGGTGTCCTGCAGCGCGAGCTGCTCGTCACTCAGAGAGAAGTCCATGAATCTGACCCCCAGTCATTTTCCCAGTGAATCCGGGCATTTGCGGGCGCCGACCATAGCAACTCCCCAGCGAATGGGGATGCCGGTAGGGGGTCAGAGACGGGTACCGCCGGCCGGTGTCAGGCGGCCCAGCCGAGACGGAGGGACAGCCGGTTCGCCGCTTCGACGACCTGGGTGGAAACCCGGTCGACGAGAACGGCCTCGCTCGCGCGTAAGGTCGGCGCCGACAGCGAGAGGGCAGCGATGACGTGGCCATCCGCATCATGGATCGGGGCCGCGATACAGGCCAGTCCGGGCTCGCATTCCTCGAGATCAAGCGCCCAGCCCTGGGCCGCAACCGCGCGCAGGTGTTCGATGAACTTTTCGCGATCGGTGATCGTCTCGGGCGTCTCGCCGATCAGGCCGCCTTCGGACAGGTACTCGCGGTCGATCCGCTCGAGTTCTGCCGGCGACAGCGCCGCGAGCAGGACCTTGCCGAGCGCGGTGCAGTGCGCCGGGAGCCGGCCGCCGTTGCGTAGACGCGTGACCACCAGCTGGTCGGGCTGCTCGCCGTCGAGATGCACGACTTCGAAGTCGGCCAATACACCGAGGTGAATGGTCTCGCCCGTGGCTGCGCACAGCTCTTCCAAGATGGGCCGTGCCTGGCGCGCCAGACTGCGGGTTCGCGAGAACGCCTGGCCCAGCTCGAGACAACCGGTGCCGAGCCGGTAGCGATCATCGTCACACTGCTCGACGTATCCCCGCTCTTCCAACGTCGCCAATAAGCGGAACACGTTGTTCTTGTGGAGATCGAGTCGACGGGAGAGTTCCGTGACTCCGAAGACTTCGTCCTCCTGGAAGACTTCGAGGAGACGGAGTGCATTGACTACGGTCTGGATGACGTAGTCGCTCTTGGACCTGCGCAAAGGGGGGGACCTCCGGCACGGACGCGGGCGCGTCTGGCAGCAGCGCTATGTGCGGTTCTTCATTTTCTCGACATCGGCCATGAACGTGGCGAGGCCAATGTCCGTAAGCGGGTGACTTGCCAACTGGCGCATCACCTTGGGCGGAATCGTGGACACGTGTGCCCCAATCATCGCAGCTTGCGTCACCTGTTCAGGGAGACGAATGCTCGCAACGAGCACCTGCGTATCGAGACCGTAGTTTCGATAGATCGTGCAGATCTGCTCGATCAGGTACATGCCGTTGCCCGAAATGTCGTCGAGCCGACCCACGAAGGGCGAGGCGTACGTGGCACCGGCCTTCGCGGCCATCAACGCCTGGGTCGCGTTGAAGATCAGCGTGCAGTTCGTTTCGACGCCTTCGCGCGAAAGCGTCTTCAGCGCTTTCAAGCCTTCGAGCGTCATCGGAATCTTGATCACGATGTTGTCCGCGATCTTCCGAAGGATTTCGGCTTCGCGAACCATGCCCTCGTGATCGAGCGCGGTGACTTCGGCGCTGACGGGACCGTCCACGATCTTGCAGATCTCGCGGAAGATCTCCATCGAGTCGCCGGTTTCCTTCGCGAGCAGCGACGGGTTCGTTGTCACACCGTCGAGCAGGCCGAGGTCGGCGGCTTCCTGGATCTCCGTGAGGCTTGCCGTATCAATGAAGAACTTCATGGCTTGCGGCTTAGTCCTCGTCGGAAATCAGCGCTTGTGATGAGGCATCGGAAGCGCGTCGGTGGGGGAAACAAGAACGCATCAGCGAAGGAGCAACAGCGTTTCGGATTAAACCGGTGGGGCGTTCCACTGTCAAGAAAGAGTGACCTTTAATCACCACTTTTCTCGACGATCTCAGCGCCTAACACTCTTCGGTGTAGGTGCTTGAAAGGACTGTAGAAGTGAAACCCTAAGCGGGGGCCGCGCCGTCACTCCCTCGGGGAGTGTGGTCTTCTTCAACAGTCTTGTCACCGTCGGAAGGCGGCGACCCTGCGGCGTCGAGTTCGCCCTCGGCTGTAAACAACTCGAACACGAGCAACGCGACACCGATGATGATGAACGAATCCGCGAAGTTGAAGTCGGGAAACGAACCGCCCGTCCAGAGTCGCACGTGCAACCAGTCGACGACGCCGCCAAGGAAAAACTCTTCCCCTCGGAACACGCGATCGAAGAGGTTGCCGAGCGCGCCACCAAGAATCGAACCCAATGCGCCGGCAGCGAGTCGATCCCCTGGGGAGAGACTGCGGAAAAATGACACGATCATTGCAATCGCGAGTCCGCCGACACCCACGAAGAAAAACCGACGGAAGTCATCAGACGCATTCGCAAACATGCTGAATGCCGCGCCAGGATTCCGCACGTGCGTCAGGTAGAAGAGGTCGCTCATGACCTCGATCGATCCGTACGGCGCAATGTTCGTCATCACCCACTGCTTCGAGCCCTGGTCGAGCAGGAAACACGTGGCGGAGATTGCGGCGAAGAGCCGGAGGTTGGGGCTCATAAGGCGGCCGAGGCTATCACCGGAGCTCTGCAGCGTCGAGGCGACCATCGGTCCAGACGCTGGCTTCGCGCCTGGCCGCTTCGACCAGTTCAGTTCCACCGGCGCGGCGGAGCCGTTTGAGCGCGACGCCGCGGAGGCCCCGCAGGTGAGGAAGGACGTGCATGCCCTCGGCTGAGCGCCCGAACGTGGCTTCGGCCTTGTCCAGGAACTGCAACGCACGCGCCGGGTCACCGTGAAAGGCCTCATGACGCGCGTAGGCGAGATACGCGAGCGGGTTGCTGGGGTCGACCTGGATCGCGCGCTCGAAGCCAGCCACGGCCTCGGCTTCTCGTCCGTAGTCGCTGACGTCGAGTCCTTCGAGCACCATACGGGTCGACGCTCGCCGTTGGGCATCACCCCGGGTGCTCCACTCGGAGACCCGCAAAGCCGTCATGTCCCCGCCGGGCGTCTGTACGACCGGGCGCGCGGAAGCGCATCCGGTGATCCCGAGGAGCAAGGCAAACACCATCGTCATGAGCGGACGCATCAAGGTTCTCCAAACAAGCCGTCGAAGAAGCGATCGAAGAACCCGCTGCCATCTCGCTCCCGACTCGGGGAACGGCCCCATTCTGGACAAGTCTGCGCTGGCTCCGTACCCCGAACATAGAACTCCGTGCGCCGTTGCGGGCAGCCGGCCAGCGCCAACGCGCCGGTCTCGGGATGGATCTCGAGTTCCACGACTTCTGCCGGGCGCAGGAATTGCCCTCGGATGCGACCTCCGGTGATGTCCTTGATGAAACGCGACCAGACCGGAAGGGCGACCGTGCTCGATGACAGTCCCAGGTTCCGGGGCGTGTCGAAGCCGACCCAGACGGCGACGACCAGTTCCGGCGTGAAGCCCACGAACCAGGCGTCGTTGTAGTCGTTCGAGGTCCCTGTCTTTCCAGCGATCGCACCTTCCAGACCACGCCGGCGCAGCGAGGCCGCGGTGCCGCGATCGACCACCCCTTCCAGCAGGGACGTCGCCAGGTAGGCGGTGCCAGCGTCCAGCACGCGGTCGAAGTTGATGGCCTGCCGTTCGACCGTTCCACCCGCGGGGTCCACGACGTCCTCGAACGTCCGGATGCGGGGACGAATGCCGCCGTTGGCCAGCGTGGCGTAGGCGCGTGCAACTTCGAGCGGCGACAGGTCCGCGGCCCCGATCGCCAGACTCGGCACCTTGGGAAGTGGGCTCTCGATGCCGAGCGAGCGCGCGGTCTTGACGATCCGATCGACGCCCACCCGTTGGCCAAGCCGAGCGGCGGCAACGTTGTACGACTTCTCGAGGGCAGTGCGCACCGGAACGCGGCCGTGAAACTTGCGATCGAAGTTTCGCGGCTTCCAGGTACCGCCGGGGACCTTGACCTCGAGGGCGTCGTCATCGAGCCAATCGCCCAGGGTCAGCTCGCCCGACTGGAGCGCGGCGATGTAGACGAAGGGCTTGAATACGCTGCCGGCCGGGCGGCGCGCCTGGCTGCAGCGGTCGAACTGGCTCTCGGCGTATGAGCGGCCGCCGACGAGCGCGAGGACCTCGCCCGTTTGCGGGCGTAGGGCCACCAAGCACCCCTGTAGTTTCTCGCCCCCCTTGGGGGCCAGCGAGGCGTGCGCCTTCTCGAGCCGCTCCAGTTCCTGGACGAGCGCGGCACTCGCCGCCCGCTGAAGCCGCAGGTCCAAGGTCGAGTAGATCTGCAGACCTTCGGCCGAAAGGATGGCCCCGTCATAGAAATCGGGCAGCTGGCGTTGGAGTGCATCGAGGAAATAGCGGCCTTCGCGTGGCTCCGGCGTCACCGCAGCCACGCGCAACGGCTGGGAGATCGCGCGCTGATACGTTCCATCGGAAATGCGACCCTGTTCGCGCATTAGCTGGAGCACCAGATCGCGACGCTTGTGCGCACGATCGGGTTGGCGGTGCGGCGAGAGCGCGTTCGGGCTCTGGATGAGCGCGGCCAATAGCGCCGATTCGTGTACCGCGAGGTCCTGGGTGCGCCGCCCGAAATAGAAGTGCGCGGCTTCGCCCACCCCGTGGACGGCCGTGCCCCCGCGCTGGCCCATGTAGATCTCGTTGAGGTAGGCCTCGAGAATCAGCTCCTTGCTGTATCGGGCCTCCATGATCACGGCCATCGTCGCTTCCTGGATCTTGCGCCAGATCTTGCGCTCGGGCGTCAGGAAGAAGTTCTTGGCCAACTGCTGGGTGAGGGTACTTCCCCCCTGTGCGATTCCACCGGCTCTCAGGTTGGCCAGCAACGCCCCGCCGATCCGCTTCCAGTCGATTCCGACATGCTCCATGAAGCGCTGGTCTTCGACGGAAAGAATGGCGCCCGTCAGATGGGGCGGGACGTCTTCGAGCTTCACCAGCTCGCGCTGCTCGTGGTCGGGTCCGTAATAGGAGCCGACCAGCTCGGGCTCGAGGAAGACGGCGCCGACCTCGCGCCGCGTCTGGGCGTCTCGGATCGAGGTGATCACGGGGCCGTCGAGATGGAGCGAGATGACGCGGGCCGGTTCTGCCCGGCTCGGATGGTCGAAGGGACGGCGGTGCAGGGTCAGCCGCGTCGGACGCCAATGCGTCCGCCCGAGTGCCAGGCCCTGGGCGGACGGCGAGTCGCGGTACCCGAGCCGCCGCAAGGTTCCGCGCAGATCCACCTGCTTCCAGTCCAGACCCGGGTAGAGAATGGTGGGCGCCGACATCACCTTCGAGGGGACCCGGAAGAGTCGGCCCTCGAAACGCTCGGTGACGATGGCGTCCATCTGCATGAAATGACGCGCCGTCGCGAAGCCGCCAACAATGCCGACCACGAACAGGGACAACCCCATCACACGCCAGAGCACGCGGATGAACCCGCGCCGGCGAGGCTTGGGGCCCCTACGCGAGGCGCCGCCGCCACGCTGCGCGCCGGACGCACGGCCCCGGCCGGCCGCCTTCCGACGGCCTGCGCTCCCTTTGCGCTGTGTCGCCACCTCGTCCCCCGCTTCCTAGCCTGACACAGACGTCTGCGGCGTCCAGCGCGTTCCCGCCGGTGACGGCGCGCACGCAGGCCGTCGGCGGTTGCGTCGAACCGGGGGATCGCGGAGATTCACCCCATGTCGACGGAAGAGCGCCGCAACCCGCCGGCCGCAAAGCTCTGGGGCGGCCGCTTCTCCGAAGCGACGGACCCCACGGTGGAGCGGTTCAGCGCCTCGATCGCTTTTGATCAGGCGCTCGCGCGCTATGACCTGCGCGGTTCGGTCGCCCACGCGCGCATGCTGGGTGACACGGGCATCATTCCGAGCGGCGACGTGGACACGATCGTCGCCGGTCTCGAAGAAATCGGCCGCGACATCGAGGCCGGCACCTTCGACTTCGACCCGGCACTCGAAGACATCCACATGAATGTCGAGGCGCGCCTGACCCAGCGCATCGGCGCCGTGGCCGGACGCCTCCACACGGGGCGCAGCCGAAACGATCAGGTCGCGACCGATCTGGCGCTCTACCTGCGCGATGCGGCGCGGGCGGCCCGCCGCGGCATCGCCACGTTGCGCGGCGTCTTGATCGAACGCGCCCAGGAACACGTCGGCACGGTGCTGCCGGGCTACACCCATCTCCAGCGCGCCCAACCCGTGCGCCTGGCCCACCACTGGCACGCCTACGAGCAGATGCTCACGCGGGATGCGGGTCGGTTCACGGACCTCGACGCGCGGCTCTCGCTTTGTCCGCTCGGGGCCGGCGCCATCGCGGGTTCCACACTTCCGCTCGATCGCGATCAGACTGCCGCGGCATTGGGCTTCGACGGGCCCACCACCAACAGCATGGACACCGTGGCCTCCCGGGACGCCGCGCTCGAGTTCCTGTCGGCCGCCGCCATCTGCATGATCCACCTCTCGCGCATGGCCGAGGAACTGGTGATGTGGTCCTCGTCCGAGTTCGGCTTCGTCGAACTGGCGGATGCCTATTCGACGGGCTCGAGCTTGATGCCGCAGAAAAAGAACCCCGACGTCCCCGAGATCGTGCGCGGCAAGAGCGGACGCGTCGTCGGCAACCTCGTGTCGCTTCTGATGTCGGTGAAGGGACTGCCGCTCACGTACAACCGTGACCTGCAGGAAGACAAGGAACCGATCTTCGATTCCGCGCGCACGTTGGGCGACTGCCTTGAAGTGATGGCGGGGTCGCTCGCGACCCTGCGGGTCAATGTCGAACGCATGGGCGAAGCCGCCCAGGACCCGATGCTGCTGGCTACCGACCTCGCCGAGGCCCTGGTACGCGAAGGTGTTCCCTTCCGCGAAGCGCACGAGGCGGTCGGGCGCATCGTGGCCCACTGCGTCGAGAAGGACATCGATCTGCGCAGCCTGAGCCACGCGGACCTCCAGGCGTTCTCGCCCGCTTTCCCGGCCGGCGCTGACCAGCTGCTATCGCTCGAGCGAGCCCTCGAGGAGCGGTCGCTGCCCGGCGGAACTGCACGAGCACGCGTCGAGGAAGCCCTCGCCGTCGCCACCGACACGCTTGCGAGCGAGCGTGCTGCGCTCGCCGCGGAGAATTCGTGATGCACCGAACGCTCGTCGCCCTTGCCCTGCTCATCGCGCTCGCCGCTGGCGTCTCCGCTTGCGGCAAGTACGGACCGCCGGTCCGGCCGGAACCCGCTGAGCAAAGCGCGTGACCGCGCTTTCCTTCACCAAGATGCACGGTGCGGGCAACGACTTCGTCGTGCTTGACGGCATCCGGGACTCGCTGCCGGATCTCGTGCCGATCGCGTCCTTCATCGCGGACCGTCATTTCGGCGTCGGGTTCGACCAGATGCTGGTCGTGCGCGAAGCCAGCGGCGATGCCGACTTCCGCATGCAGATCTTCAACGCCGACGGCACGCAGGTCGAGATGTGCGCGAATGGAATCCGCGCGTTCTACAAGTACCTGCGCGACGCCGGCCATACGACCGCCGACGAGGTCCGGGTAGAGACGCTGTCCGGCGTCGTCATCCCGCGCTGGGCAGGCGGCGAGGGCCTCGAAGCACGCATAGTCGTCGACATGGGGCCGCCGGTTCTCGCGCCCGCGAAGATTCCGACGACACTGGGCGACGCCGCCAGTGACGGACCGGTCCTCGACGTTCCCCTCACGGTGTTAGGCGAAACCCTGTCGGTGTCGGCCGTGTCCATGGGCAATCCGCACTGCGTCACCATCGTGGACGACGTCGACGGCTTTCCGGTCGAGCGCTTCGGACCGGCCATGGAGTGCCACGAAGCCTTCCCGAACAAGGTGAACGTGGAATTCGTCGAGGTGGTGAGTCGCACCCACTTGCGCCAACGCACCTTCGAGCGCGGCACCGGCGAGACACTGGCGTGTGGCAGTGGCGCGTGCGCGGTTGCCGTGTCGGCGATGCTGCGCGACGCCGTGGACCGCGACGTTCGCATCGAGTTGCGCGGCGGCGACCTGCAGATCGCCTGGGCCGGTGGCGACAACAGCGTCTTCATGACCGGACCTGCGACCACGGTCTTTTCCGGCACAATCGAAGTCTAGGAGGAGCGGACATGTTCGATGGCGTCTTCACGGCCCTGATCACACCGTTCCGGGATGGCACCGTCGACGAGCGCGCGCTCGAAGAACTGGTGGAGTTGCAGATCTCGGCCGGTGTCGATGGTCTGGTTCCCTGCGGTTCAACGGGCGAAAGCGCCACGCTCTCCCACGCCGAACACTCGCGCGTGGTCGAGGTCGTCGTGGCGGCTGCGCGCGGTCGCGTACGCGTCATCGCTGGAACGGGCTCGAACTCCACGCAGGAAGCCATCCTGCTGACCCAGCACGCCAAGGAGGCAGGCGCCGACGGCGCGCTGCTGATCTCGCCGTATTACAACAAGCCCACCCAGCAGGGCATCGTTGAACACTATGCCGCGGTCGCCTCTGCAACCGCCTTCCCGCTGCTGGCCTACAACATCCCCGGGCGTACCGCGTCGAACATCCTGCCCGAGACCCTCGCGCGCCTGGCCGAGATCGAGCAGGTAGTCGGCGTGAAGGAGAGCTGCGGCGACATGAACCAGGTCGCCGACGTGATCTCGGCGGTCCCCGAAGACTTCGTCGTGTTGTCGGGCGACGACTGGGCGGTGCTGCCGCTACTGGCCCTCGGTGGCGACGGTGTGATCTCGACGAGTTCGAACCTGGTGCCCGCGGACGTGGTCGCGCTGGTTCGCGCCTGGCGCGCCGGCGACCCGGTTCGCGCGCGCGAGGTCTACTACCACCTTCGTCCGATCTTCGACGTGCTCTTCTGCGAGACGAACCCGATTCCGGTCAAGACCGCGCTCGCCCTGCGCGGCATGGTGAGCGACGAACTCCGCTTGCCCCTGACGCCCATGAGCCAGCCCGCGAAGGAACGCCTCCAGGTCGTGTTGAAGGAGTACGGCCTGCTATGAGCGGACGCATCGCCGTGATTGGTGCGCTCGGTCGGATGGGAGAGCGCGTTCGCGCCGCCCTCGACGAGCATCCGGACCTGACGCTCGGAGGCGCCTCCGAAATGCCGGGCCGCGCCGAGATCGGAACCGAACTCGTCCCCGGTGTCCTGCTGTCGGATTCTCCAGCGGCCGCACTCATGGGCTGCAACGCGGCCATCGTATTCGCGACGCCGGACGCCACGCTGGAAGTGCTGCGACGCGCGGCCGACGCGGGCGTCCCGTGCGCGGTTGGCACGACGGGCTTCTCCGCAGCGCAGAAGAAGGAGATCGCCGAGCTCTCCGGGCGCATCGGGATCGTCCTTGCGGCCAATTTCTCGGTGGCCGTGAACGTCCTGTTCCATCTGTCGCGAAGAGCCGCGGAACTGCTTGGACCCGACTTCGATGCCGAGATCGTCGAGATCCATCACTCGGCCAAGGTCGACGCGCCCAGTGGAACCGCACTTCGCATCGCCGAAGCGGTTGCCGAGGGACGCCACCAGCGGCTGGAGGACCACGCGGTGCTCGCTCGAGAGGGTCAGACCGGCGCGCGGCCGGAACGCGCGATCGGCATCCAGGCCCTTCGCGGCGGCGACAACCCCGGTGAACACACGCTGATGTTCGTGGGCGGTGGGGAGCGGCTCGAGCTCATTCATCGCTCTTCGACCCGCGACCATTTTGCGCGCGGCGCGGTACGTGCGGCCGACTGGCTGACGACGCGAAGCCCAGGCCTCTACGACATGGAGCAGGTGCTCGGCCTGGGTGAATCAGACTGAGCCCCCGCGAAGCGCGCCTGGGTCGGCTTTTCTCGTGTGTCTCGCTGAGCGCGCCGGAGGCGGTGCCGTTTGGCGCCGGCGAGGCCGTCGCCATCACGTTCGCGGCGCCTTACAAGGATGCGGACGGCAACGAGGATGCGATCGGCATCTTTCCAGTGCGGAAGGCTGGGGGGCTGCTCGCCCTGGCGGACGGCGTCGGTGGCCAACCCGGCGGCGCAGAAGCCGCCCGCTCGGTGCTCGAACATTTGTGGGATGCGGCGCTCGCGGCAGACGCGGCACGCCCCCTGCGCAGCGCCGTCCTCGACGGGGTCGAGGCCGCCAACCGCGCCGTCATGGCCCGCGGCCAGGGCGCCGCCACGACACTGGTGGCCGCAGAAGTCGATGGACACGAGCTACGCGCCTACCACGCGGGCGATTCTGCGCTGCTCGTCGTTGGCGGCCGCGGCCGCATCAAACACCAGACGGTGCCGCATTCGCCTGTAGGCTACGGCGTTGAAGCCGGCCTCCTCGACGAAGAAGAGGCGATGCACCATGCCCTTCGCCACGTCATCTCCAACGCAGTGGGCGGACCCGACATGCGGATCGAGATCGGCCCGGTCGTCAGTCTCGCCGCGCGGGACACCGTCGTCCTTGCCAGCGACGGCGTGCTCGACAATCTCTCGCTGCCCGAAATTGCCGAGATGGTCCGGAAGGGCAGCCTGATGGATCGCGCACAGGAACTCGCCACGGCGTGCGCCGAGCGCATGGCCGGGAGCAGCGGACGCACGCCATCGAAGCCGGACGATCTTGCTCTGGTCCTCTACCGACCGGGGCCCATCGCCTAACTTCCGTAGGCGCCTGCTTTTGGTTCCTTGCGTCCGCACCACGGGCAGAAGCGCCAGAACGAACGGGAGACCGGCCACCGACAACGCTGGCAGCGGTCCCGTAGATGATCGTGCCGCCACAGTCGCTTCGGCTTCTGCTTGCAACGCGGGCAGTACCGCATGAAAGGCTGGAGCTGCCCGTCGCAGCCCGCCCGGGCGCATGTGCGCTCCGCTTTCGGGTCCTTGCGCGGGGCCCGGCCGTTTCCGGCCAGCCGGCCCGACGAACACCACGGACAGGCCGTCCATTCTGCCCGCACACCGTGTTCGCAGTCTGGACAGACGAGGGGATAGGACGTGACGCCGCGAAAGGAGTTGTCGTGGGTCCCGCACCAGGGACACACGGCCATGGATTCGGCGATGGGACCATCGCAACGGAAGCACTGGAAACGCATGCCGAGTGCCGCACCGTGCTGCTTCCGAAAGGCATCAGATTGCACTTCCAGCGGCGTCTTGACCGGCCCCGGCTTGCGCCGCGGCCGCGCCGTTACCAGCCTTCTTTCGCCGTTCTCGGCGCGCTCGAGTGCCCGCTCCAACGCGCGGTGGAATGCCACACCGTCCGCATAACGTTGATCCGGATTGAAAGCGGCCGCCTTGCGCAGGACGGGCTGAACGGGCGCCGGCACCTTCCGCTCGAAGCGCTTGTGCATCGCGAAGGGCCAGTCGAACGGCCACGTCGGCAGCACGCCGGTGAGAAGCTCGTACGCGATCAAGCCGAGTGAGAAGACATCGCTGGCCAACTTGGTTCGCCCGTAGGCCTGTTCGGGGGCGATGTAGCCGAGCGTGCCGGCTTCCGTGAATGCGACCGTTCGCCCATCCGTTCGGCGCGCCACGTCGAAATCGCAGAGTGCGGCGCGACGATCCTTGAAGACCAGGATGTTCTCTGGCTTCACGTCGCGATGCAGCACCCCTTGTTCGTGCGCGTATGCGAGCCCTGCCGCGATCTGCCGGATGACCGAGAGCGCCAGTTCGCCGGAGCGCCGAGCCCCCGGGTATTCGGCCAGACTGCGCTCGGCGAGTTCGCTTGCCATCACGAAGTGGCCGTCGATCCAGTCGGCGTTTCGGACGGTGACCACGTTGGGGTGGTTGAGGTGGCTGGCCACCCTGGCTTCGTGCGCGATGGCATCGCGCCCGTGCGCCTTCACCTGTTCGGGGGAGACGACCTTCAGCGCGACGGCCCGGTCTTCGACCAGGTCACGCGCACGCCAGACCGTCCCGAGCGCACCCTGACCGATCCGCCGATCCAGCCGGTACTTCCCGAGCGAAGAACCCCGTTGCAAACGCCGCACTGCCACGCCCGAAGTTTGACGAAATCCACCGACCGCGTCCCGGCCGCGAACCGCCCTCTCGGAAACACACCGGAGAGAACGCAAGGAAAACCCCGCGCGGCGCTGCAGGTCTACCAAGAGGCAGCCCGCGCAAGCCCGGCAGACACGCGCGTTCTCGACCCCGACCGAATGACACGGGCCAACGGCCCGTGTTCGGCCGCCTAGACGGCTTCCGACCCGCGCTCGCCCGTCCGAATCCGAACGGCTTCTTCCATCGGCATCACGAAGATCTTGCCGTCACCAATGCGCCCCGTGTTCGCGGCGCTCACGATCGCTTCGACGACCTTGTCTTTCATGTCGTCGGCGACGGCGACTTCGAGCTTGATCTTGGGCAGGAAGTCGACCACGTACTCGGCGCCGCGGTAGAGCTCGGTGTGGCCCTTCTGGCGGCCGAACCCCTTCACCTCGGTCACGGTCATTCCCTGGATTCCGATCTCGTGGAGAGCTTCCTTCACTTCGTCGAGCTTGAAGGGCTTGATCACGGCTTCGATCTTGTACATGTCGTCTCCTGGGTTCCGTTGCCGGCGGCCCGGACGCTATCACGATCCGTGGCTTGGGTCTGCGGTTTCGGCCCAATCGTGCCGCAGCATCGGGCCGGCACTCGGCAAACTCGGCCCGTGTGTGCTGTTTCCTGCTCACCCCGTGTGCAGTGCTGCCCACGAACGAGGCATCGAAGCGTCACTGCCCGCGTCGCGCTGTCCGAGCATGCGCCTCATGTCGGTACGGAGTTTGCTTAGTAGGGGGTGAGGAGGATTCCCCGTGGCGCATGCTATCCCGACAAGTCCCGAGCCCTCGACCCGCCCGACGCCGGCCGAGCCCCCGAACGCCGATGCCTTGTTCGACACCTTCCTGCGAAAGGCAGCCGAGCAGAATGGCGGACAGGCTCCCGGACTGAAGGAGTGGGTCGATCTCGCAGAGGGCTGGCGCATCGTTCACGCGCTGCGCGTTTGCCGCGGCAATCGCTCCGCGGCCGCGCGCCATCTCGGAATCGGGCGCCGTACCCTCTACACCAAGATGGAGAAGCTTGGGATCGAGGAAACGTTCCAGGTCCAGGGTGGTTGGCGCCCCTGACCCGCGGCTGCCGGTGAAGCGAGACGCCTAACAGAAAACGGGCGCGGGATTGAATCCCGCGCCCGTCTCTTTTGGGCCTAGTTCGTGGGACCGAACTAGAAGTTGTAGATGATCTCGACACCACCGAGGAGCTGGTCGTCCTCGGTCAGCAGACCATTGTCACCGATGAACAGGGTGTCCCCGGGGACCCCCGAGTCTTCGGCCGAATCCCAGCGCAGTTCGCCGCGAACCGTGAGGTTGTTGGCGAGCTTGTGGTCGACCGTGCCCGTGACCGTGAACAGTTCGAGCGGCACATCCCGCACCATGGGGCCGACGCCTTCGAACTCGAGGTCGATGTACTCGACCCGGGCCGCAATGCCCGTGCGCTCGGAGATGGCGTAGCGGCCGGCGACGGCGATGCCGTAACCGTCCGTGTCACCCGTGAGGTCGTTCTCGGTATCGATATAGTCGGCGTTGATGTACGCCTCGAACGAATCGCTCGGGCTGAAGCCGATGATCAAGTCGATGATCGTCTCCTTGTCGCCCGCGAGCGCGCCGCCACCGGCCTCCTGAGCGGCACCCCAGGTACCGGCCAGCGAGATCGAGACAGACTCGTTCACGTCACCGCTGATCGATGCGAGAATGGCCTTGTTCTTGTTCACGTCGATGTCAGACGCCGGGAAGTTCCGCGTGCCGTTGACGAGACCCACCGTGACGTCCACCGGACCTGCGGTCGTAGACGCCAGGATACCGGTGTGGGTGATGGGCTGGAACAGGTTGTACACCTGGCCCCGCGTGATGTTGAAGTTGTACGGGGCCTGAACGACCTCGGCGCCGATCAAGGTGGCGAACTTACCGGCCTTGATGGTCACGCCGTCGCCGATCGGAGCCAGGTACTGCACGTACGCCTGGTAGACCTCGAGGTCGTTACCCGAGAAGCCATCGCCGCCCGTCAAGCCGGACAGGAGACCTGCCGTCTTGCCGAACACGATGTCCGCACGGAAACCCGCGCGGTTCTCTTCGCTGATCGGGCGCTCGAGCTCGAACCAGAGCTGGTCGAAGCTGAAGCTGTTCGAGTCGGCCTTGAACGGGTTGGCGGCCACGATTCCACTGTTGGAACCCGCGAGTGCGACACCATCGATGTCCTCGAAGTTGTACGTGTAGCTTGCGCTCACCCAACCACCGATCTCGAGCGTGTCCAGGAAGGAAGCCAGGCCGCTGGAGGCCTCGACGTCCGTCTGCACACGGTCGATCACGACCTGCTGGGTTTCGAGGCGAGTACTCGCCTGGTCGAGCTGGTCATTCGCGGACTCGAGCTTGTCCTCGAGTTCGGTCATGCGCGCCTCCATGGCGCGGAGCTGTGCTTCGACGTCGGTCGTCGAAGCCATTGCACCCATCGGCATCGCGAACATCGCGAGGGCGATGAGGCTGACGGAAATACGAATCATCCGGGTAGCCTCCTTGTTGAGTCCCGCTTATCGGTAGAGCAAGTGGCGTGCCGACAATGGCCTGTGCCCTTACTCGCCCATGCGAGCGCTCCTGGATTCAATTGCACTGTGTTTCGGGAACCGAAGTGCCCGCTTGGGAGGCGTGCGTGCCCGTGATTAGGGCACGCTTGCCGAATGCACAAGCGGACGCTGGCCTCCGAAGGTTGAGTGGGGGACGCGCGAGGTACGTTTAGTCGTCCGTTGCGGATTGGTCGACCCAAAATGCGTGATCTTCCAGAAAGCGAAACGTTTCTAGACAGTGTTGGGTTTTCCCATCGACGTACAGCGTTCTCAGCAGAGCGAGGTCACTTTCGTCATCTACGTCGAAGCCCGGGGGCAGGCGTTCGCAGGTCAGATCCTGCGAGACCGCCCGCGCGAGCGTCTCGTCGAGAACGGTCGCGGTCGACATTTCATGCTCGAAGATCCCGACTGCGGGCTGAGCGAGCCCGACCAGGTTGTAGCCGCCGTCCAGATCGGGGCAGACGACGACATCGGAGCGCGCCAACGCCTCACACGCCAGGCCGATGGTTTCCGCGCCCATCGTGGGCGAATCGCTGCCGCGAAGCAGTACGGGTGCGTAGCCCTCGGCAAACGCGCGGGAGGTGGCGGCCGCCATACGTGCACCCAAGTCGGGCCCCTCCTGCGCGATGACGCGAAAGCCCTCCGGCACCTGTGCCTCGAAGGTCGCGACCGCCTCGGGCGGATCGATCGCCAGGATCGGCGCCAAGGCGTGCGCGACCGCAAATGCGGCCGTCGCCTCCAGGACGTCGGCCAGCATTGCGGCGTAGAACGCCGCGGCCTGCTCGGGCGTGAACGGCGGGCACAGCCGCGTCTTGACCTTTCCGGGCGCCGGTTGCTTCGCGAAGACGATCAGCGCCCCGCCAGCGCTGCTCATTGCTCGGCCGCAGCGCGCTCGGTCTCGTCTCCAACAGGGACGCGAAGCTTTGCAGCGACATCGCCGCACAGGACACTCGCGTCGTCGACGGCGTGCGCCGTCTTGACGAATCCCATCCCAATCGCGCCCTCGCTCGGGTGGTCGGTCGCGCTGGTGATCTCGCCGACCTTCTTTCCGCCTACCAGGATATGGGTTCCCGGCGCCGGTGCGTGCTGGCCTTCGAAGGCCAGCCGGACGAGGAGGCTGGAGACCCGCCCACGGCTGCGCATGCGCGCGACCACTTCCTGACCGGCATAACAACCCTTGGTCGTCGAGATGGCGGCGTCAAGACGCGCTTCCGCAGGCAGCACGCTGGCGTCCAGTTCGCGGCCGTACCAAGGCACGCCGGTGGAGATCCGTCGCTGTTCGAAGGCTTCGGGCGACTCGGCCACCAGGCCTGCGGCCGTCGACAAGCGCGCTTCCAGTGCCTCCGCGTGCGACGCGGCAATCCGCAACTGGACGCCTTCTGGGGACAGCAGCCCATGGCACGCGATGACAAGGGCTTCCCCTTCGAAGTCCACGGTGCAAAGTTCGGCGTCAGCAGCGGCGCCCAGTACCTCGCAAGCCGCCGACGCCGCCGATTCCCCCTCCAACGTGAAGCGCGCGGACTCCGACCCTTCCGCCGTCAGCGTCACGTCGTCGGCGATGATCAATCGATCGAGATGGCTCTGCACCGGCTCGATGGCGGCGGACGCCAGGTCCATCCAGACATGGTCGTCGAACACCCAGAGCCAGGGGTCGCCAACGATCCGGCCCTGATGCGTGAGCGCGAGGGCGGGCGCCACGCTTCCGGGCGACATCGATGCCACGTCCTGGCTGACCATCCCGTCGAGCCAGCGCACGCGTTCGCTACCGGTGACACGGATGCCGCCGCGCTCGCTCAATCGGGTCCAGCGGACCGAGGTCATTCGAGATCTCCTTCAGGAGCCGTTTCGATCACTTCCACCGCCGCGGGCGGGCCGGCTTCTTCCGGGAGAACGCGCGCCAGACCGAGTTGCTCGACCTGGCCCCGGAGGACCTCGCACCAGTCATCGTAGCGGGCGCGGGCGACCTCGAGATCATGCTCGTTGTCGATGTCGATGGCCGACCCCCCGATCTCGGTCACCACGAGACGAAAGCGCGCCTCCAACAAGCTCGAACAGGCGCGCTCGATCTTCGCCAGCGGTACGGCCCGGCGAATGCGATCGGCAACGCCACGCATCCCAGCCCGGTCGAAGCGCAGCGCCAGATGCATGAGGCCGTAGTAGAAGACGATTCGCGGGCCGCCGCCTTCATTCGTCAGGATCCGGTACGCCAGGCCTAACATCTGTCCGAGCTCTTTCTGGTAGCGGTGCTCGTACATATCCTCGACCGCCTGCCGATTGCCCAGACGCGCCGGCTTGACCAGATGCAGATTGTTCTGACGAACGCGCCCTTCTGCCGTGTTGAAGTAGGCCATCTCGATGCCGTCCTGGCCGTCTTCGGGGTAGAAGGGCGTCATCGACTCTTCAGTGGACAGCCCCAGCGCGTAGTCACAGTCGGCCGCCGTCGCAGCCGCCAGGAAGGCCGACAACTCCTCGGGCACTGCGAACGGAAGATCGGCGGATACGTAGAGCACGCTCCGTTCGCGTTCCGCATCGTCCTCCGGGTCGCGGCCCGCGGGCCCGGCGCCCGGCAGCATCCGCCGAAACGTCTGCCAAGCATTCGCCAACAGGTTCCCATACTGGGGGACGATGTAGAGCGGCTTCGTGAGTTCACTCAGCACCGCGTCTGTCGCGAACACGCCTTCCAACCGCTCGGCGTTGCCGACGACCCAGACCTCCGAGATCTCGGGCACACCCTGCAGCGCGACCACGACCTGGACCACCATCGGGCGGCCTGCGACCTCAAGGTAGACCTTGCTCTCGCCGTGAATGGCCTTCGCGGCCTTGCCGTCTCCGGCAGCAACGATGGCAGGAACCTGGTTCAACGAGGCCTCGGGTGCGGATGCCAGAACGCGCACCCTACGGCGCGCACTCGGGCGGAGAATGGCATCAAGGGTACCAACTCGGCAGCGCAAGCATCGCCGTGCGATACTCGCAGTCGTTCGCCGGAGAACCTCCATCACGACTCGCCCCGCAGGACCCGGCCCCTTCCTGACTCGCGCCGCGGAGTCGTTCGTCTGGAGTAGCGGATGGGTTGCCTGCGGCGCCGTGGCGCTGACCGGGGCTGCTGGTGCCGCTTTGGGTCAACCTGCGGCGCTTCCGGTGCTGTTCCTCGCTGGCGCCGGCACCGTTGTGGTCTACACGATCGACCGCCTGCGCGATGTCGACCGCGACGCCTCCACGGCGCCCGGCCGCAGCGCTTTCATCGCGAAGCATCGGAAAGCCCTGCTCTGGCAAACGGCACTGGCGGGCGCCGCAGCCCTTGGCGCCAGCGCGTTGGTGCCCCCTGGCGTCCTGGGGGTCGCCGCGGCCGTCGCGGTCCTCGGCCTGTTCCACCGTCGGCTGAAACGATTCGTGTGGGTGAAACCCGCATACCTGACACTGGCATGGACGGCCGTCTGCGTGGGCTTCCCGGCCGTTTCCGCCAAAGCGGGTGCCGGCGTCCTTCCCGCCGCACTCGTCGTCGGCGCCACGCTGCAGGCCAACGTGGCGCTATCGAATCTACGCGACAACGAAGGCCTTGCCCGCCGGCTCGGTCGACGGCGCGTCCTGTACCTGGCGAGCGCTTTCCTGGCTCTCGCCATCGGGGTCGCCTGGACCGGGGGCCCGGCGTTGCTCCCGTTGATTGCCTTACCCATCGCCGCACTTCCGACGGTGGCCTTCTACCGGCCGGGCGAGCGCTACGGCGGGCTGGTCGTGGATGGTGCCCTCGTGGTCGGGGGGGCTGCCGCCTGGATCTGGGCCGCGAGCTAGTCACACGGAAGAGGACGGGAAAGCGGGAGTGGTTCCGGGGGCCAGAGGTGGGTAAGCTCCGCTCCCTCTCGGGGCCGTAGCTCAATTGGGAGAGCGCCGCGTTCGCAACGCGGAGGTTGGCGGTTCGATCCCGCTCGGCTCCACCACTTCCCCCCTCACCCTGCCCACCCCCGAACGCGCTTCTGGCCGCGTCGGCGCCGCGCGGTGGGGCTATGCTGGTCGCGTCGCCGCCCCGGACCTGCGACAGGAGGGATTTCCCATGCATCGCTTCATCACCCTTGGCTTCCTGGCCGCCTTCGCCCTCTTGCTGGGCGCCTGTGCTTCGACGAGCGGCGGTTCGAGCGCCGCCACCGCGACCGTGCCGCAGGTCGAAGTCACCGCGCGGAGCCTGAACATTCGGGCTGAGCCGAGTACCGGTGGCGCCGTGGTTGGATCGTTGGCGCAGGGCGCGCGGGTCGCTGCCCCCAAGCCCGCCGCCGAAGGCTGGCTCTACATCGAATCCGGCGACGGAACGACCGGCTACGTCTCCGAGCGCTATGTGCGCACCGTCGAAGCCGCAACGGCCGCCGCGCCGCGCCAACAGGCCAAGGCGACGCCAAAGCCCGCACCCAAGAAGGCCGAACCGGCTCCGCCGGAAGAGCCGGCCGCACGGCCGCCAGTGCCGGGAACTCCGCTCGCACGCGTCGAGATGGGCATGTCCGAAGGCCAGGTCCGCAACATCCTGGGCGAACCGACCAGCCAGAACAGCTACATGACCGGCAAGGCCTGGATCCCGTACTACTACGGCTCCGACACCAGCCGCATGGACTACAAGTACAAGGGCGTCGGCGTGGTGGTGTTCGGGCGCAATCGTTATTCGGGCCAGACGCGCGTGATCCGCGTGGACTACGACCCCGCCGAAGACGGATTCTAGTTTCCGAGGACCACGCGGTTGCGTCCGCCACGCTTCGCGGCGTAAAGGGCATTGTCGGCCGACCGCAGCATTTCCTCGACATCGTCGCCGGGAACCCCGAGCACGGCTCCGACGGAGACCGTGACCGTGCCTTTGCCCATGGCGAGCGCATACTCGCCGCTTCCGGCCTGGCGGACCCGCTCGGCCAGCACCCTCAGCGCACGGGCGTCCTTCATGGCCGGACACCACACGAGGAACTCGTCCCCACCGAGTCGCGCGGCCAGGTCCTGGATGCGCAGAACGCCGCGTAGGGAACGTGCAAAGCGCTGGAGCAGTTCGTCGCCAGCGACATGTCCGAGGGAGTCGTTGACGGCCTTGAAGCCGTCCAGGTCGATCGAGAGAATGCCCACGTTCTCGCCCTCCGGAATCGCGTCGCCGGCCTGCTCGAGAAACGAGCGCCGGTTCGGCAGGCCCGTCAACTCGTCGTGGCGCGCCTGGAGAATGAGCTGCTCCTCGAGCGCCACCTGCTCGCCAATGTCCCGTACGGTGTTCACCACGCAGGCCAGCTCGGTATCGAGCAGGTTCCGCCCCGTGATCTCGCACCAGAGGTAGCGGCCATCGGCATGCTGGACGCGAAAGCGTCCGCGGTAGGTGGCGCCGCTCTTCTCCCGCAGGCCTTTTGCGTGCTCGACCGCAGAGCCGAGGTCGTCCGGGTGCAGCAGCGTTGGGGGAAGCAGCCGCACGAACTCCGACTCGCTGTACCCCAGAACGGACTCGACCGAGGGGCTCACGAAGAGCACGTCCCGTTCCTCGCTGTTCAGGTAGACGAACTCGTCGACCAGGTATCGCAGCGCCTCTTCGGCATAGGACACAGGGGGTTCGGGGCGTCGTCGGGACAAGGTGAGCATCTCCAGCAGGACCGAGTCCGGCATTTCGACCCCCCGGCTGAGCCCCTTGAGACGCATTGCCCGTGGGACCAAATGTCTTGACTCGCTCGCTCGGCGTGGACAGGATCCCGAGTATGGCCATCGACGTTCAGCGCATCCTGGTTCCCGTCGACTTCTCCGACCACGCGGCGCCCGTCATCGAGTGGGCCCGTCACCTCGCAGAAGTGCATGACGCCGAACTCATCCTTCTCCACGCCTACCATCTGCCTGTCGAGTTCCAGCAGATCGAGGGCGCCTACCTTCCGCAGGACTTCTGGGAAAGCGTGAAAGCCGAGGCCGAGATGAATCTCGAAGGCTATGCCAGGGCGATCCGCGAGTCTGGCGTCGCCGTGCGCCTGGTCGTGCGTGAGGGGTACCCGGCCACCGTGATCGAGGACGAGGCAATCGAAGCGCGGGCCGATCTCATCGTGATTGGCACGCACGGACTCTCCGGCCTGAAGCACATGTTGCTCGGCTCGATCGCCGAGCGCGTCGTCCAGAAGGCGCCGTGCGCGGTGCTTACCGTGAAGCTCCCGGTCTGAACGTACGTTTGTCGTCGTCGAAGATGCGAGGCGCGACCAGGCCGTAGAAGTTGCGCCCGGCGTCCGTCAACATCCATACGAGACCGGCCAATACCGGCGCAAACGTGCGTTCGAAGCCGATCCCGGCGGCGTTCGCAATCAGGCCGAGCGCGCCCACTCCGTACACCGTGACCGTGATCCGCAGCGCCCACGTCAAGTCGCCCGAAGCCACCCTTCGCGGCCCAATGATGGTCTGGAACACGGTCAACCATTGCAGCGCCATGCCGGCGGAGACGGTCGCCCAGGTGGCCGTCTCGCTGAGTCCGAACTCTCGGAGCGGAAACGCGAGCACCGCGAAGAACGACGCCGTGAGACTCGCGTGCAACATGCCCAGGAAGTAGTGGCGCTCGACCAGGTGCCAATCCGACGATGCACCGCGCAAGAAGACGACGATGATGCTCGCGAACCCCGCGAATGCGATCGCGACCTCGGCGATCGTCAGCAGGACGTCCGAACGCTCGCCCATGTGGTGGCTCCCTCCGCAAGACCGCTCGGGTCAGTCCTGCTGCGACTTGCGCCCGAGTGCTCCAGCGGGATGGCGCGCATGATAGGCGGCGCGATCGAAGCCCTTCGCCTCCTCGAGCGCGGCCGAGAGTGCGGCGACGACCAACAGTTCCGCCGCAGCGCTCGCGCGCGGTGCCAGACCGAGTCCGCCGCCCTCGCGCGCAACGCCGGCTTCGAGCACGACGTCGGCGGCTGCCGCCAACGGCGACGATGTCCCCCCGGTCACCGCGATGACACGGGCCCCGAGCGCAACCGCCACGTCGACGGTCGCCAGCAACTCCGTCTCGCCGCTGTTCGATATCGCGACCACGACGTCGCCAGCCATCAACTGGCCCGCACTCCCATGGATCGCCTCCGTGCCATGCAGGAAGGTCGCCGGTGTACCGGTGGATGCGAGCAGCGAAGCCGCGTACTGGGCCACGTGGGCGGGTTTCCCGATCCCCGTCACGTGTACGCGGCCGCCCTTTTCCTCTGCATGACGCACGAGACCGACCGCGGCATCGAACGCCGCGGGGTCGAGTCGCTCGCCCAGCGCCGAGAGTTCTTCCACGGCAACCGCATACGCGCGGGTTGCCGGGTGGTCGGGCGTGCTCACCGCAGGCCTCCTTCGGCCGGAGTGACCCAGGTGTCGAGTAGACGCTCCGCCGACAACGCCTGGACTTCCTCGAAGAGCGCATCGAACCGGTCGGCGTCCGGCTTCGCCAGAGCCGGCGTCCCGTCGGCAACGGCGGCGCTCGTGATCACGCCACGCTGGAGGAGCGCCCGCTTCAGACACGCGATCGTGCGCTTGCCGCCGGCCTGACGGGTGGCGGCGCGGAAGGCGTCGAGTACTTCGCGCACTTCGTCCATGCGCTGGGCGTCTCCGGCCCGGCACACCTGCCACGCACGCGCCCATTCGCGTGGCAACGCATTCGCGGGCCCTGCCACGACGCCCACCGGCAATGCGCCGCGCATGCGCCACTTCTGCCAATGCTCGGACGCGGTGCCCAGCCAACCGGACCGCGGTCGGAAGATGTCGAAGATCAGCAGGGCGTTGCCCACGTAGATCCCGAACTCGCCGCGCTCGCGGAAGTTGTCGGCGGCGCGTGTGTAGTTGCCCAGCACTTTCAGCGGCGCGCTCACCTTGATGCCGCGCACGAAGTCGAGTCGCGACATCGCCTTGACCTGTTTCGTGCGGATGTGCGGGATCGTCGGGTCGGCCGCAATGTCGGCGTTGTCATAGAGGTAGACGGGGATTCGACGCGGGGCGGCGTCGAGCAGATCGGCGACATCGCGGGTCACGAACTGCACCGGGTCGGGCAGCTCCCGGATCGACAGGGGGGCCAGCACAGCCGCATCAGCGCCGGCAACGATCGCGGCGGACAGGTTCTCGAGGGTCTGCTCCGGCGAATGCGCCGTCACGCCGGCCCACGCTTCAACGGGGCGGCCGGACGTGAGCGTGGCATTCACCTTCGAGACTTCCTCGGCGCAGAGCTGGATCACCCGGCGCTGGACCTCGGGGGACACGCGGTCCCATTCTCCCGTGGTGCCGGCGGCGAAGACGACATCGGCACCATGGCCCTCCTGGACCACGAAGCGCACCAGCGCGCGTTGGTCTTCTTCCAGGAGCTCGCCCGACGGCGACAGCACCGTGACGACCGGAACCGAAAGACCGGGGCAGGGGCGAGTGTCTGCAACGCTACGCATGATGCCGAGAGGCTAGGGGCGATGACGCCGCAGCTCCACGGCCGTCGCTACTCGCCGCTCGCCTGCAGCCAATCGGGATGAAAGGCACCAGCCGGCGCCTCGATCACCCGCGCGCGGAGGACTTCGATCCGCATCGCCGGAAGGCCAGGGGCTTCGATTTCGATCCACGACGGAACCCGCAGTCCCTTCTCGGGACCGAGCGCCGGCCCGACGCGGTAGGTCACGCCGCCGGCGACGTCGATGCGCGCGATCGATAGATCATCCTGGTCGACCCAGAACGAGACCGCGGTCTTGCCGCCAAGCACGTAGCAATCGTGGGCGCCGTCGTAGCCCATGGCGATGCGTCCGGGGTCGCCACCAAGCTCGGCGAGCTGCGAGAGCAAGCGATTTCCGCTGCGCGCCTGGAGCACCCAATAGGGCGGCAGCAGCGGGTGCGGACGGTCGAGGAGCCGCCCATCGCGCGCAGCCGAGATTCCCCCGCTGCGTCGGAGCTGGCGTTCCTCGAAGCCTTTCTCGTGGCGAAGGATCAGCCGCGCGCGGCTATCGGGCGAAGCCAGGAGCGTGCCCGTGGCCTGGGCCGCGTCGGCGGTCAGTCGGCGCGCGGTGATGTCGAGCTGCAGGACCTCGGCGCGTTTGGCCTCGCGGTTCTCCTTGGCGGCCGCTCGCGCGATCGTCTCGGGGTCCGGGATGAAGGCGTGGGACGGAAGCCCGACCACGGTGACCACGACGGCCCACACGAGCGCGCGCATCGCGCGACCCGCCGCCCTCTGTCGAAGCGGCTTCACGCTGCCCCGATGATGGTCGAGGCGCCTGCGTAGGCCGCAGCACCGCCCAGCTCGGCCTCGATACGAAGCAAACGGTTGTACTTGGCGACGCGGTCGGTGCGGCAGAGGGACCCGGTCTTGATCTGGCCGGCGCCAGTGGCGACGGCCAGGTCAGCGATCGTGGTGTCCTCGGTCTCTCCGGAGCGGTGCGAGATGACGGCCGCGTAGCCGGCCTCCCGTGCCATCCCTACCGCGGCCAGGGTCTCGGTCAGCGTGCCGATCTGGTTCACCTTGATCAGGATCGCGTTGGCCACGCCCTTCTCGATGCCTTCCCGGAGGATCGCCGGATTGGTGACGAACAGGTCGTCCCCGACAAGTTGGAGCTGGCCGCCGACCTTGTCGGTCAGGGCCTTCCAGCCGTCCCAGTCCGCCTCGTCCATACCGTCTTCGATCGACAGGATCGGGTAGCGGTTCGCCCAGTCTTCCCAGAAGGCCACCATCTCGTCGCGGCCGAGCTTGCGGCCCTCGCCGGCGAGGTCGTAGACGCCGCCTTCGTAGTACTCGCTGGCGGCCGGATCGAGTGCGATGCCGATCTGCTCGCCGGGCCGGTAGCCGGCTTTCTCGATCGCCGTCAGGACCAGCTCGATGGCTTCCTCGTTCGTGGTCAGGTTCGGGGCGAAACCGCCCTCGTCGCCCACGCCGGTGGCATATCCCTTTTCGGTCAGGACCCCGCGCAGCGTGTGGAAGACTTCGGCCCCCCAGCGGAGCGCCTCGGCGAAGGTCGGAGCCCCCGTCGGGTAGAGCATGAACTCCTGAAGATCGACGGTGTTGTCCGCGTGGGCGCCGCCGTTCAGCACGTTCATCATCGGTGCCGGGAGCAGATGGGCGGCGTCTCCACCGATCCAGCGGTAGAGCGGGAGACCCGCCGCGCTGGCCGCTGCATGGGCGGCCGCGAGCGAAACCCCGAGCATGGCGTTGGCTCCGAGGCGCGCCTTGGTCTCCGTCCCATCGAGGTCGAGCAGAATCTGGTCCAGCGAAGATTGTTCTTCCAATCCGCCTAGTTCCAGGTTTGCGACTGCGTTCGCAATCTCCCCGTTCACGAAATCGCGCGCCTTGGTGACGCCCTTTCCGCCGTACCGGGCCTTGTCCCCGTCGCGCAGTTCGAGCGCTTCGCGAGCGCCGGTAGAAGCGCCGGACGGGACCGCGGCCTCCCCGACGTGGCCGTCACTGGTTCGGACCTGGACCGACAGGGTCGGGTTGCCGCGGGAGTCCAGGATCTCGAGTGCCTGGACCTGTTGGATCGTGGTCGACATGGATTCCTCACATGGATCGGAACAGCGGGCGAGCAATCTAGCAGCTTGAAAGACCCGGTCGGGTGAGCCCCGCGGCAGGTCTCATTCGGGTCTCAGAACCGGGCCGACCTCGGTCTCGATCCAACGGGCGGCGACGCCGAATGTCGCCTTCACGTGCTCGGGAACCAGGACCTCGGCCGGCGCCCCGACGGCCTCGATTCGACCCTGCGCCAGCAACGCGACGCGGTCGGCCATCGCCGCGGCCGCGGCCAGATCGTGAGACACGAGCACCACGGTCCGGCCCTCGGCGGCCAGCTCCCGCAGCAGCCGGCGCAGCTCGACCCGCCGGGCAAGGTCGAGGTGTGCCGCGGGCTCATCGAGGAGCAGCAGCGGCGACGCCTGCACCAAGGCTCGCGCGATCGCGACGAGCTGCCGCTCGCCCCCCGAAAGAGCCAGCACCGAGCGCTCCGCCAGGCCTTCGATTCCCAACCGCGCGAGGGCTTCTTGCGCCAGGACGCGGTCGGCCGCGGTTTCGAAACCCAACCACCCGAGGTGGGGGGCTCGCCCCATCAGGACCAGCTCCAACACCGAGTACGGAAACGGCACGGTGGTGTCCTGGGGCACGAGTGCGATCTCGCGGGCGAGGTCTCGTCGGCGGAAGCTCGCCATCGGCTGCTCCCCGAGGAAGACCTCGCCGCGATCCGGGGCCAACAATCCGGCGGCCACGCGGAGCAATGTCGTCTTTCCGGCGCCGTTTCGACCCGCCAGCAGCAAGACCTCACCGGGAAGTGCGGTGAGGTCGACGCCGTCCAGAATGGCGCTCTCTCCGAGCCGCACCGAGACGTCGCGCAGCGACAGCATGCTCACGCCACCCCGCGCGACGAACGCCGCAGCAACCAGAGGAAGAACGGCCCACCCGCCAATGCGGTGACGGCCCCGACCGGTAGCTCCGGGCCATTCAGGATGATCCGGGCCACCGTGTCGCACACCACCAGGAAGGCCGCGCCGCCCAGTGCGGCAGCCGGGACCAGCTGTCGGTGGTCGGGGCCCAGCACGAGGCGCAGCAGGTGCGGCACGACGAGGCCTACGAATCCGATCAGGCCGGCCACCGCGACGGCCGCACCCACCATCAGCGAGGCGCTGACGAGGAGGATGCGTTTGACGCGCTCGGCATCCACGCCCAGGGCCGAGGCACTCTCTTCGCCGAGCGCCATCAGGTCGAGCGAACGCGCCATCGGCAACGCACACGCGAGGCCGACGACGAGGAACAGGACGACCCAACCCGCAACGTCGGCGCGCGCATCCGAGACGCTGCCGATCAACCAGAGGAAGATGGACCCGCCGTCTTCGAAGCCCGACAACGATGCCAGGAATACGATGATGGCCGAAGCGAACGCGTTGAAGACGACGCCCGTGAGGAGGACCGTGTGCGTCGACAGCCGTCCCGTCGGCCCGACGACGGCGAGCAATCCCAACAGGGTCGCGATCGCTCCGACGAAGGCAGCCGGTGGCACCGCCGCATAACCAATGCCAAAGCTCCCGCCGAGGGCGAGCACGGCGACGCCGGCCAGCGCGGCACCTCCGGAGACACCCAGGATGTAGGGGTCCGCGAGCGGGTTCCGGAGGATCGCCTGGAACAGTACGCCCGCGGTGGCCAGCGATGCGCCAACGGCAGCCGCGAGCGCAACTCGCGGGATGCGAACCCGCCATACGATGTCGGCCGCGGCGCTCGCATCATCGCCCAGGAGCGCGGCCGCGACTTCGCCCGGCGTCAGACCGCTCGGCCCCAGGGCTACACCGGCGAAAACCGCGACCAACACGGTCGCGGCCAACGCTGCCAGGTTGCGGGTGACACGCGCCGGCGTCAGCGGACTCACGGTCGCCTGTCCGATGAGTGCGGCAGTCCGTCCGCGGTGCGCGGCAATCCGTCCGCGGTGCGCGGCAATCCGGCAGCCCGCTCGAAGCGTTCTCGCTCGCCGGGCCGGAGGGCTTCCAGCAGGTACAGGAGCGACCGGTCGAGCCAGGGTCCGGGCAACGTCATGTCGCGCTCGACGGCCGTGACGACACGGCCGTTGGCCACGGCCGGAATCGACGGCCACTGTCGCCAGAACGCAGCAGCGGGCTGCGGATCGCGGGAAGTGTCCACGAGGATTTTCGGGGCGGCCGCAATCAACCATTCGCGAGATGCGCTCGGCCAGCCGTCGCCAAGTTCGGCACCGAGGTTCCGGACCCCGGCCGCGCGCATCATGTCGTCGACGAAGCTTCCGCCGCCGGCGACGTAGAGCGGGTCGCGCTGCAACACGAGCACCGCCGTGGCCTCAGGCAGATCGCGCGTGTGGGCGGCGACCGCGGCTCTCATCGCACGCACTTCCGAGGCGCGGGCTGCGGCGGCGCCGGCGCGGCCCACCCGTTGCCCCAGGGCTTCGAGCGTGGCCGCAACTTCTTCGTAGGACTCGGGGTCGTACGCGCCCACCGCGATGTCCAGGGCCGCGAGACGATCCCGAAAACCGCGCTGCTCGACGCTGGGAACCAGCACGACGAGATCGGGCGTGAGTGACAGCACCGCCTCGAGATTCGGATCGAACAGCCCCCCCACCTGCGGAAGCGCGCGTACCGACTCCTGCTGTTGGGCAGAGAAACTGTCGACACCGACGAGCAGGCCGTCGGCCCCGATCGCGATCAGCATCGACGTCAGCGACGGATTCAACGAGATCACGCGTTGCGGGAGATCCGCTCGCGGTGACGGCGCATCACCCGGGGCTCCGCGTTCGCAGCCCACCCCCGCGAGCAGGAGGAGGACGGCGGCGCAGACTCTCGCCGCGCGGAGGCTTCCCTGGCTGCGAACTCGACCGTGCATGGCCGCCGACGCTAGCGGGTCCCGGCGCCGCCGGGCATGGGGCCGACCCGGATGGTCTGGAGGGGGCCGCAGCCGTGGCCCCCTCCAGACACCGGGCTACTGCGGCGGCAGTGTCGTACGACCTTCGAGCGCCAGGAACGGGCGCAGCTTCGCCATACTGGCGTCACCGATCCCGCGCACGGCGGTCAGGTCGTCGACCTTGCGGAACGATCCCCGCTTCTGGCGCAGGGCCACGATGGCCTTCGCCCGGCTTTCGCCGACACCGGGCAGCCGGGTGAGCTGCTCGACCGTGGCCGTGTTCAGGTTCACCACGCCCTCGGGCGCGCCGGCCCAGACCGGGGTCGCCCCCATGCCAGCCAGGACCAATGCAAAGGCGAATGCGCGCAACCACGCACCGCCGGTT